>NZ_JBGAHF010000032.1:0-21022 GCF_044226305.1 Nocardioides sp.
GGCGACCGCGACCCGACGCCGACCGTGTCCGTCGTTGCTGCCTGTCGGTCGCAACCCCAGACCACGACGAGATGCCGACAGCCACCGCCCTGCGCACCTTCTGGGGTCTCGACGACGCTCGCTGGCGCTCGCTGTTCGACCGCCGGCGAACGCGACCGTGAGCCGGAAGTCAGCCGCACCCAGAAGCTCGCCGCCCCGTCGTTGCTGCCTGTCGGTCGCAACCGGAGCGGACAGCGAGATGCCGGCAGTCACCTCCCTGCCCACCTCCCGGGGTCTCGACGAGCTCGACCACCGGTGCCAGCAACCGCGATCCGGCAACCGGTCGCAACCCGAGACGACCTGCGAGCCACCGACGGCCGCGGCTGTCGCAGCACTGCCGCAGGCCCGGCCGCTCTGCCAGAATCCGGGCGTGGACGAGCTGCGCGTGGGCGTGTCGGGGCATCGGCAGCTGGCCGACCCCGCCGCGGTCGCGGCGGCCGTCGACCGGGTGCTCGACCGGGTGGGGACCGGCCGCGACCTGGTCGCGGTGTCGAGCCTGGCCGAGGGGGCCGACCGGATCGTCGCGGCGCGGGTGCTCGCGCGCGGGGGTCGGCTCGAGGCCGTCCTGCCGCTGCCGGCGGACGACTACGCGACCGACTTCGTGGACGCGGGCTCGCGCGCGGAGTTCGCCGACCTGCTGGCGGCCGCCGACCTGGCGACCGTGGTCCCGCCGGACCCGGCCGATCCCTCCCGCGAGGCGGCGTACGCCCGCGCCGGCACCGCCGTGCTGGAGGCGTGCGACGTCCTGCTCGCGCTGTGGGACGGCGCGGCCGCCCGGGGCCGGGGCGGCACCGCCGAGGTGGTCGCCGAGGCACGAGAGGCGGGCCGGCGCGTGGAGGTCGTCCCGGTGGAGCGGGCGTCGTGATCGCCTTCCTGCGCAGCCCGCGCGGTCGCTGGTTCGTCCTCGCGGGGCTCTGGGTCGTGGTCATCGTCCTGGGGATCGGTGGCTTCATCCAGCAGGGCCGGGAGGCCGGGCTGCACAGGTCCGGCCTCGACACCGTCTACCTCACGCTCCAGCTCGCGACCCTCGACTACGACGGCAGCGCCGGGGACATGAACTGGCGGCTGCAGATCGGCCGTTTCGTCGTCCCTCTCATGGCCGCGAGCACCGTGCTGATCACCGCGTCGATCGTCTTCGCCGGCGAGCTCAACCTGCTGCGGATCGGCCGGTCGTCCGGTCACACCGTGGTCGCCGGCCTCGGCGACGTCGGCAAGCGGCTGGCGTCCGCCTTCGCCGACGCGGGGGAGCGGGTCGTAGTCGTGGACCCCGACCAGTCCCTGGTCGCGGCGGCGACGAGCGGCGACGACCGGCTCCGCGGCCTGGTCGGCGACCCGACGGACCCGGGCACGCTCGCCCGGGTGCGGGTGGACCGCGCGCGTCGCCTGGTCGTCGCCGGGCCCGAGGACGCCCGCAACGTGCGCGCCGCCTCGGCCGCCGCGACGCTGGCGGCCGGACCGACCCGCGGCCGCCCGGCGTTGCGCTGCGCGGTGCAGCTCACCGACGCCGAGCTGGCGTCCCTGATGCGGGCCACCGACCTCGACTCCGCAGGCGGCATGCGGCTGAGCTATTTCAGCCTGCACGAGCGGGCGGCGCGGTCGCTGCTCTCCGAGAACCCGCCCTTCACCGGCGCCGGGGACCACCCGATGGTCATCGGGCTCGGCCGTCTCGGGCGGAGCCTCGTCGTCGCCCTCGGCCAGCAGTGGGCGCACCAGCACCGACACCGGCGCGCGCCGCTCACCCTGGTCGACCCCTACGCCGGCGGGCGCTGGGCGGAGCTGACGCAGCGCCATCCGGCGCTCGCCGAGGTGTTCGAGCCGGAGCTGATCGACGTCGACCTCGCCTGGCCGTCGGCCGACGGCGTCGGAGCCCTCGCGACCCTGCTCGCCGAGCGTCCGCCGAGCTGGGTCGCCGTCGTCGTCGACGACGAGCCGCTCGCCCTGGCCAACGCGGTGTTCCTGCACCAGCGGCTGCCCGAGGGCCGGGTGCCGGTCGTCGTACGCATGGGCTCCGGCGCCGGCCTCGGCACGCTCCTGGAGTCGGTCGGTGGTGGGACCGCGAGGGCCTTCCCCGGGGTGTCCGTCTTCCCCTTCCTCGACCGGACCTGCACGGTCGAGTCCGTGGACGGCGGCATCCGCGAGCAGCTCGCCGAGTCGGTGCACGAGGACTACCTGGCCGCCTTGCCCGACGGCGGCACGGGCACTGGGCTGCAGCGGCCCTGGGCCGACCTGGACGACGACGAGCGGGACCTGAGCCGGCGCCGGGTCGACGGCATCGTCGGTGACCTGGCCGCGCTCGGCTGCGAGCTGGTGCCGCTGCGCCGCTGGGGTGCGCCTGCGGTCACCCTGACCGACGACGAGACGGCGTTGCTGGCGGAGCGCGAGCACCAGCGGTGGTACGACGACCGCTCGGCCGCCGGGTGGACCTACGCCGCGACCCGCGACGACGCCGCCCGGACCAACCCGCTGCTCGTGCCCTGGGCCGACCTGGCGCCGGCGGTGCAGCAGACCAACCTCGATGCCGCGCGTGCCCTCCAGCCGATGCTGGCGCGCGCCGGGTTCGAGATCGCCCGGGCGTCCGCGGGTCCGGCCGTCAGCTGAGCCGGGCGCGGAGCGCGGCGATCATCTGGTCGAGCTGCTGGACCATGGGAGCAAGGCCCCACTGGGCTGCCATGGCCCGCGCCTCGCCGAGCGCGTCGAGCCCCTCCTGGACCCGGCCGAGGTTGCCGAGCACCTCCCCGCGGTTCGCCGTGGCGAACAGCACGCCCTGCGCGTTGTTGCTCGCGCGGGACAGTGCGAGCTGCTCGTCGAGGTGGGCGAGCGCCCCCGGGAGGTCGCCCAGCTGCTGCAGCAGGATCGCCTGGTTGCCCACGCAGGCAGCCAGCCCGACCTGGTCGCCCGTGCGCCGGCAGATCTCCTCCTGCCGGCCGAGCAGCCGGCCGGCCTCCTCGCGGTCGCCACGCGCCAGCACCAGCATCGCCCGCTCCCCGAGGGCGCGCTGCAGCCCGGCGTCGTCCTCGACGCGGGAGCAGGCGTCGGCGAGCGCCTCCCACACCGCCTCGGTCTCCGCCTGACGGCCGCTCTGGTACATCAGCTCGACCGCCTTGGTCAGCACCTGGACCCGCTGCTGGTCCGCACCGACGACGGCGCACTGGGCGCCGCAGTCGACGAGGTCGGCGATCGCCGCGGCCTGGTCGCCGAGCACGGCGTGCACCTGCCAGCGGTTGTTGAGCAGCGGCACCAGCGCCATCGCCAGGCCCCGGGCGCGGAGCACCGGCTCGGCCTCGGCGTACTTCTGCAGGCACGCCGGGAGGTCGTTGCTCGCGATGTCGACCGCAGCCAGGTTGACCAGCGCCATGGCGGTGGCGGCCTCGTCGCCCGCCTGCCGCGCGACGGCCAGCTCCTCGGTGTGGGCGGTCCGCGAACCGGCGAGGTCGCCGAGCTCGCGCAGTGCCATGCCGAGGGACCCCAGCGCGAACCCCAGCGGTGCGGTGACCGACCCGGACCGTGCCGTGAGCACGGCCTCGGTCGCGAGCCGGCGCGCGTCCTCCCACCGGCCCTCGTCGATCGCGCTGCGCGCGCGGACGTCGAGGACCCGGGCCAGGAGCGCCTCGTCCGACAGCCGCCGGGCGAGGGCCTCGGCGTCCTCGGCGCGCGCGGCGGCCTCGGGGTGGCGGCCGAGCTGGCGCAGGGTGCTGGACTCGCTCACCAGGGCCTCCACCTGGCTCGTCAGGTCGCCGCGCTCCTCGGCGGAGGCGCGCCACGCCTCGAGGTCGGCGAGCGCGGCCAGGGGGTCGCCGAGGTCGGCGCGGATGCTGGCCCTGCCGGCGAGGGCCAGGGCGGTCCCGACGGCGTCACCGACCGAACGGCTGAGGTCCTCCTTCTCGTCGAGGAGCGCGAGCGCACCAGCGGCGTCCCCGGCCGACCGCCGGGCGCCCGCCAGGTTGCCCAGGGCGGCTCCGACGTCCGTCGCGTCGCCGGCCGCACGGGCCAGCGACAGGGCCTCCTCGAGGAGGCGGAGGGCGCCCGGCAGGTCGCCGAGGGCGGCGCGGACGAGTCCGAGGTCGCCGAGGGCGTACTGCAGGACGACCTCGTCCTCCGCCGCACGGCTCTGGGACACCGCCTCGTCCAGGACGGTGGCCGCCTCGGCGAGCTCGCCCTGCGCCTGGAGCGCCGCGCCCAGGTTGAGGAGTGCGCCCCGCAGCCGGGGCGCGGGCCCGGAGCGGTAGGCCGCGACCAGGTGCCGGTGGATGCGCACGGCCTCGGCGGGATGTCCGGCGTCGGTCACCAGCCGCGCCACCGCCCAGGCCTGGTCGGGGTGCGCGTCGGGGTCGTCGACCACGGCGCGGTAGCCGTCGACGACGGAGCGGCCCCGCTCCTCCGCCCGCGCCCACAGCTGGCGGAGGTCGGCAGGTGCCTGGGGGTAAGCGAGGTCGAGGTAGGCCAGGCCGGAGATCGTCCGGACCAGCCCGTCGACGTCGTCCGCGTCGAGCTGCTGCCACGGCAGCTCCTCGACCACGCGGGGCCCGAGCGGCTGCCCGGCGAAGTACGCCGCCACCGCGGCGTGCGCGGCCCGCCGGGCCTCGGGGGTCGCCAGGTAGCGGTCCTCGACGGCCTGGCGGTGCGCGTCGGTGGCGAAGCCCAGACGGCCCGAGCGAGTGACGAGCCCGGCCTCGGCGGCGAGCACCAGCGGCGACCACACGGCGTGGGACAGCGGCTCCCCGTCGCCGAGCAGGTCGAGGAGCTCCGGCTCGGTGAGCCCGCGCCGGGCGGCCCAGATGGCGCGGAAGGCGTCGCCGACCAGGCCCGGCCGGTCCGCCTCGAAGTCGCGCTCGTAGCGGGCGAGCACGAGCTCGAGCAGGTCGTCCAGCGTCTGCGCGGCCAGGTAGCCGGCGATCACCTCGCCGAGGGTGAAGTGGTCGCCGTGCTGGCGCAGCTCGTCGAGGACGGTGCGCAGGTAGAGCACGTTGCCGGTGTGCGGCGAGGCCGCGAGGGCCTCGACGTGGACCGGGTCGAGCCCCTTCGACCAGCGCCCGAGGAACGTCGCGACGTACGCCGCCCGCTCGGCCGGTTCGAGGGGCGGCACCTCGACCACCGGCCACCCGTGGCGCAGGGCTGCGTCCACCGGGCGCGGGCCCGCGGTCGTCACGACGACCCGGACCGTGGCGGGGAGCCCGGTCGTCAGCTGGTCCGGCAGCCAGGTCAGGTCGGGTGCGCCGTCGACGTCGGTCAGCAGGTCGGCGCCGTCGACCACCAGGACCGTGGGCAGGTCGGCGCGCGCCAGGGCGGCGAAGAGCGCGGCCCGGAGCGGAGCGGCACCGGTGGGCGGGGTCGTCGCGCCGTCGTCGCCAGGCCGGCCCAGCGCGGACAGGACCCGGGCGGCGAGGTTCTTCCAGTCCGCCGAGTCCGAGGTGGCGCCGACGTGGTGCTCCACGACGAGGTGGTCGGGGTGGGCCGCGCGCCACGCGTCCAGCCAGGTCGAGACCAGCGGGGTGAGGTCGGCGCCGGCGGCGCCCGACACCACGAGCGGTGGCTCCGACCCGGCCGCGAACGCGTCGAGCCGCGCGACCAGCGCCGGACGCTCGAGGCTGCCGGCGGCCCGGGCCAGGCCGAAGGCCCGGTGGGCGGCACCCTCGCGGTCGGCCGCGTCCGGCACCTCCTCCAGCGGGAACAGCCGCTCCACGAGGGCGGTCAGCTCGGCCAGCACCTGGCGCCCGAGGTCGGCCGGGTCGGCGTACGTCGCGCACGGATGGGGGGAGTCCCGGACCCGCTGCTTGAGGTCGTCCAGGCGCTGCCGACGCGCCGCTGCAGCGGCCTCGGCGCCGGCGTCGCCCAGGGCGGCGACCTCGTCGGCCGACGGGAGCTCGCCGAGGACGAGCTGCTCCTCGGGCGGGCGGGTGTCGACCCAGGCCGGGTCACGGAGGTGGAAGAACGCGTGGCCCGCGGCCTCGGGGTCGTTGAGGACGCCGTGCAGGAACTCCAGCTCGGTCACCGACGTGCCGGGCAGGGTGCCGAGCCACGGAAGCTGGTCGGTCAGGTGGTCCGGGAGCTCCTCGGGCACCCAGCCGTAGCGCTGGCCGAGCAGCCCCAGGAAGTAGGGCCGGCTCCGGTCGATCTCCGCCAGGCAGATCGGCAGGACCGCGCCCTCGGCCTTCTGCTCGTCGGTGACGCCCCACCGCAGGTCGACCTCCGACCACGCCACGCCGCGCTCCTCGCACAACCGGCGCACGAGCGGGAACACCCGCTTGACGAGCTCCTCCCGCTCCGCCTGCATGTCGCGGAAGGTGGACGAGACGAACACCCGGATCGCGCGGTCGGGACCGGCCTCTGTCGCTGCGGCTCCAGCCATCCGCGCATCATGGCAGCCCGTCGCGCAGTCGGGGAGCCCGAACGGACGAAAGGCCCCGTCCCGCATCTCCGCGGGTCGGGGCCTACCTCGTGCTGGTGGGCGATACTGGGTTTGAACCAGTGACCTCTTCCGTGTCAAGGAAGCGCGCTACCACTGCGCCAATCGCCCGGGTCTGGAGTTGTGGGGGACTGCTGGAGGTGGGTACGGGATTTGAACCCGTGTACACGGATTTGCAGTCCGTTGCCTCGCCTCTCGGCCAACCCACCGTGGAGGCCAAACCTGGGAGAGACCTCTCCGAGCGGACGACGAGGCTCGAACTCGCGACCTCAACCTTGGCAAGGTTGCGCTCTACCAACTGAGCTACGTCCGCTTGCTTCCCACCGGTCACCCGGTCGGCGTGCGTGAGAACCCTAGCCGATGCCCCAGACCATGCAAAATCCGGTCCCGGACGGCGCGTTGCGCCCCCTCACCGGCCGTCCGGGAGCCGATCGCGACCCCTAGGGTGAGCCGCATGCGCGCCTGGATGAACGGTGATCTGCTGCCCGACGCGACCGCCCCGGCGGTCCAGGTGAGCGACCACGGACTGACCGTGGGCGACGGCGTCTTCGAGGCCGTCAAGATCGTCGACGGGCTGCCGTTCGCGCTGGACCAGCACCTCGCGCGGCTGCACCGCAGCGCCGAGGGGCTCGGGCTGCCCGAGGTCGACGAGGACGCCGTGCGCCAGGGCATCGCGGCGGTCCTCGACGGCACCGACCTGCCGCTGGGCCGGCTCCGGGTCACGATCACCGGCGGCCCGGCGCCGATGGGGTCCGGTCGCGGCGACGCCGCGCCGACGCTGATCGTGGTCGCCGACGTGATGCGGCCGTGGGCCGACACCGCCTCCGTCGCCACCGTGCCCTGGCCGCGCAACGAGCGCGGTGCGCTGGCCGGCCTCAAGACCACGTCGTACGCCGAGAACGTGGTCGCCCTCGCCCACGCCCACGCCCGCGGCGCCACTGAGGCGGTGTTCGCCAACCTCGCCGGGAACCTGTGCGAGGGCACCGGCTCGAACGTCTTCTACGTGGTCGACGGCGAGCTGCGCACCCCGACCCTGGCCAGCGGCTGCCTGGCCGGTGTCACTCGGGACCTGATCCTGGAGTGGTACGGCGGCCGCGAGGTCGACGAGCCGATCGGGGTCGTGGAGCGGGCCAGCGAGGTGTTCCTGGCGTCGACGACGCGCGACGCGCAGGCGGTGGCCCGGTGGGACGGCCGCGAGCTGGTCGCCCCCGGACCGGTCACGACCGAGGTGCGCCGGCTCTGGCGCGAGCGGGAGCCGGAGCTGCTCGGTCTCTGAGGCCGGCTCTGGGGAGGGCCCGGGCTACTGGGGCTCCGACTGCCGGACGAGCTCCTCGGCCAGCCGGTCGAGGTCCATCGACTCGCTGCCGCGCGGCACGATCATCAGCGTGCGGGACAGGAAGCGGTAGAGCTCGCTGGAGCACATCTGGGTCACCAGCCGGCCGTCGGGGGAGCGCAGCTCCATGATCACCGCCGCGCGACCGCCCTCGTCGACGCTCGGGAACAGCTGCACGTCGCCCTCACCCGCCGGGTCGGTCAGCCCCTGGAGCAGCAGGTCGCGGCCGACCGCCCAGGTCACCGGCTCGGTCGAGCGGCCGCTCGCACCGCGGAAGGTGATGATGACCGCCCACGGGTCGGCCGCGTCGTACGCGAACTCGGCGTTCAGGTCGACGGTGCGCCCCCACGCGTCGAGGACCTGGAGGACGAGGTCCTGGGCGTGGGTCCGGGAGATCGGCTGCTGGCTCACGCCGAGGAGACGGCCGGGGTCCGGGGCCATGACGCCGAACGCCGAATGTGAAACGGAGGCACCCGTAGGCTAGAGTCTGCGACCGCACAGCGGGCGATTGGCGCAGTGGTAGCGCGCTTCGTTCACACCGAAGAGGTCACTGGTTCGAACCCAGTATCGCCCACCCGCTGAGAGGCCGCCCGTCCACGACGGGCGGCCTTCCTCGTTGGCCCGGCGCGTGGGTGGTCTCGTGGTAGCGCGGGGCGTCAGCTCGCGACGTCCTCGTACATCGTGTCGAGCAGCGGCCGGTAGGCCGTCTCCACGGCCTTGCGGCGCACCTTCATGCTCGGCGTGACCTCGCCGTTCTCCACGGTCAGGTCGCGGTCGAGGATGCGGAAGTCCTTGATCGTCTCCCAGCGGTTCAGCCGCGCGTTCATCTGGTCGATCGAGGCCTGGACGTAGTCGCGCACGGCCGGCAGCCGGCTCAGCTCAACGTAGTCGGTGGTGGTGACGCCGTTGGCGGCCGCCCACTGGGCGAGCGCCTCCGGGTCCAGGGTGACCAACGCGGTCGCGTAGTTGCGGCCCTCGGCGTGCACGACCATCTGACTGGAGAGCGGGCAGAGCGCCTTGAAGAGCATCTCGATCGACTGCGGCGCGATGTACTTGCCGCCGGAGGTCTTGATCAGGTCCTTCTTCCGGTCGGTGATCCGCAGCCGGCCCGCAGCGTCGAGCTCGCCCACGTCGCCCGTGGCCAGCCAGCCCTCGGCGTCGAGCACCTCGGCCGTGGCCTCGGGCTGGCGGTGGTAGCCGCGCATCACGCTCGGCCCCCGCAGGAGGATCTCGCCGTCCTCGGCGATCCTGACCTCCGTGCCGACGACCGGCGGGCCCACCTTGCCGAACGTCGGGTCGTCGAGGCGCACGATGCAGGCGCCGGCACTGGTCTCGGTCATCCCGTAGCCCTCGAGCACGACCATCCCGGCTGCGTGGAACCACGCTGCGACGTCCGGCGACAGCGCGGCGCTCCCCGAGATCAGGAAGCGGACCCGGCCGCCGAGCCGCTCGCGCACCTTCGCCAGGACCAGACGGTCGGCGACCGCGAGCTCGGCCCGGGTGACCGGACCGACCCGACGTCCCTCCGCCCGGGCCCTGGCCACCCGGTCGCCGACGCCGAAGGCCCAGCCGAACAGCGCGCTCTTGACGCCGCCCTCCTCCTCGACGCTCTGCACGACCTTGGCGTGGACCTTCTCGAAGATCCGGGGCGGTCCGGCCATGAACGTCGGCCGGACCTCGGCGAGGTTGGCCACGATCCGGTCCATCCGGCCGTCGACCGCGGTCGGGAAGCCGACCTGCAGCTGCACCGCCTGCAGCATCTTGCCGAAGGAGTGCGAGAGCGGCAGCCCGAGGTACTGGAGGTCGTCCGGGGTCAGGATGTCCAGGCCCTCGGCGGCGACGCCGATGTAGGTCCAGCAGCGGTGCGGGAGCTCGACGCCCTTGGGCCGGCCGGTCGTGCCGGAGGTGTAGATCAAGGTGGCGAGGTCCTCGGGCCGTACGGCGGCCACGGCCCGGTCGACCGCGTCGGGGTCCTCGGCCAGGTGCTTGGCGCCGAGGTCGCGGAGGTCGTCCAGGCTCAGGACCCAGTCGCCGTCCGCGGTCCCGTCGAAGGTGATCACCCGGCCGAGGTCGGGCAGCCGGTCACGCTGGTCGCGCAGCTTCGCCACCTGGGCGTCGTCCTCGGCGAACGCGATCCTCGAGCCGCTGTCACGCAGGATGTACCCGACGTCCTCGGCCCCCGTCGTCGGGTAGACCGTCGTCGTCGCCGCTCCCGCGCAGGCGATCGCCAGGTCGGCGTACAGCCACTCGATCCGGGTGCCGCTCGCGATCGCGACCCGCTCCTCGGGACGGATGCCGAGGGCGAGCAGCCCCGCCGCCAGGGTCCGCACGATCTCGCCGGTCTCCGCCCAGGTGACCGACTGCCACCGGTCGCCGGCGGGGAACCGGTAGGCCTCGGTGTCAGGGGTGGCCGCGATCCGGTCGAAGAGCATCCGGGGCACGGACGTGGTCTGGCCGGCGAGGGGGGCGATCGGGTCGGGGGCGGTCTCGGACATCACAGGTCTCCAGCTTCGGGTTCTTCAGGGGGTTCGGGGGACGCCGTGGCGTCCGGGGCCCGGCCGGGGGGCGGGGTCGTCAGGTCGACGACGACGTCGAGGTGGTTGATGCCGGCCGGGGTGACGCTCACCGTCCCGAGCCGGCGCAGCATCGCCAGCGACGCCTCGTTGTCGGCGGTGATCGTGGTGACCAGCTCGGTGACCCCGGCCGGTCGCTGGCGCATCAGCTCGTCGAGCAGGGCGGTCGCGACGCCGCGGCCCTGCCACTCGTCGAACACCGTCACGGCGACGTCGGCGGCCGTCGGCTGCTGCTCGTAGCGGATCACCCGCGCCACGCCGACCGGCACGCCGACGTGGTCCGCGTCGATGGACACCAGGGCGAGCGCGACGTGGTCGACGCCGTCCACCCCGTCGACGAGGTGGTCGAGCAGGGCGTCGGTCAGGTGCGGGACGGAGGCGAGGAAGCGGTGGTAGCGCGCGTCGGGGGAGAGCCGCTCGTAGCCCTCGCGGACGGCCTCGCGGTCCTCGGGGAGGAGGGGCCAGATGATCGCTTCCGTGCCGTCCTCGAGACGCGCCTCAGCGATCACCGCACACCTCCCATGTGCCCAGCCTCCTCCGGACCCGCGTCCCGCGACAGCGAAGATGGTCCCGACTGGACCAGGTCTTCCGGCGGCACGGGCCGGATCCGCGGAATGTCCCCGGGAGGTGCACCGTTCCCCTCCCATGACCACCATCGGACTCATCGGAGCAGGCAACATCGGCAGCACCGTCGCACGGCTCGCGGTCGACGCGGGGTACGACGTCGTCCTCAGCAACAGCCGGGGACCGGAGACGCTCCGCGACCTGGTGACCGAGCTGGGTGAGCACGCCCGGGCCGCGACCGCGGAGGAGGCGGCCGCCGCCGGGGACCTCGTGGTCGTCACGGTCCCGCTCAAGAACGTCGCCGACGTCCCGGTCGAGCCGCTGCGCGGCAAGGTCGTCATCGACACCTGCAACTACTACCCGCAGCGCGACGGCGCCGTCGCCGAGCTCGACGACGAGTCGACCACCACCTCCGAGCTCGTCCAGGACCACCTCCCGGACTCGAAGGTCGTCAAGGCGTTCAACAACATCTACTACGAGTTCCTCCGCACCCTGGCCCGCCCGCAGGGTGCCGCCGACCGCAGCGTGCTCGCGATCGCGGGCGACGACGCGGACGCCAAGTCCGCCGTGAGCGCGTTCCTCGACGACATCGGCTACGACGCCTACGACGTCGGCCCGTTGGCCGAGGGCTGGCGGTTCCAGCGCGACACCGCGGCGTACGCCGGCCTCTACGTCGACGGCGAGGTCACCTCGTGGCCGCCGCAGCACGCCCGCCGCGTCGACGCCGCGCTGCTCGAGGAGAAGCTGGCCGCCGCGAAGCGCTACTGCGACATGTGACCGCGGGGTGGCCCGGCGCCAGCAGCCCGAAACCGCCGCGCGGCCGGACGGGACCGCTCGATACGATCGCCGGGTCCGTTCCCCACCGCAAGGAGCCACCGTGTCCGACCTGAAGATCGCCCTCGCCCACGCCGACGCGCGTGAGGTGCGGACGGTCACGACGGGCACCAAGGCGTGGGAGCTGTTCGCCGAGGACCCCTCCGTGATCGCGGCCCGCGTGAACGGCCAGCTCAAGGACCTCGCCCACGAGCTCGCCGACGGCGACGAGGTCGAGGGCGTCGCGATCGACAGCAAGGACGGCCGGGACATCCTGCGGCACTCCACCGCGCACGTGATGGCCCAGGCCGTGCAGCAGATCTGGCCCGACGCCCGGCTCGGGATCGGTCCGCCGGTCGAGAACGGCTTCTACTACGACTTCGACGTCGAGACCCCGTTCGTCCCCGACGACCTCGCGAAGATCGAGACCGCGATGCGCAAGATCATCAAGGAGGGGCAGCGGTTCTCCCGCCGGGTCACCACCGACCACGACGCGATCAGGGAGCTGAAGGACGAGCCGTACAAGATCGAGCTGATCGGGCTGAAGGGCTCGGGGAAGTCCGACGACGCGGCCGAGGGCGCCAGCGTCGAGGTCGGCGCCGGCGAGCTCACCATCTACGACAACGTCCGGCGCAACGGCGACGTCGCCTGGAGCGACCTGTGCCGCGGCCCGCACCTGCCCACCACCAAGCGGATCCCTGCCTTCAAGCTGATGCGGTCGGCGGCGGCGTACTGGCGCGGCGACGAGAAGAACAAGCAGCTCCAGCGCATCTACGGCACCGCGTGGGAGTCGAAGGAGGCGCTCGAGGAGCACCTGCACCGCATCGAGGAGGCCGAGCGCCGCGACCACCGCAAGATCGGGCGCGACCTCGACCTGTTCAGCTTCCCCGACGAGATCGGCTCCGGCCTCGCGGTGTTCCACCCCAAGGGCGGGGTGATCAAGCGCGAGATGGAGGACTACGTCCGCCGGCGGCACATCGAGGAGGGCTTCCAGTACGTCGGGACCCCGCACATCAGCAAGGAGGGGCTGTTCCACACCTCCGGGCACCTGCCGTACTACGCCGACACCATGTTCCCGCCGATGGAGCTCGAGGGCGCCAGCTACTACCTCAAGGCGATGAACTGCCCGATGCACAACCTGATCTTCAGGTCGCGCGGGCGGTCCTACCGCGAGCTGCCGCTGCGGCTCTTCGAGTTCGGCTCGGTCTACCGCTACGAGAAGTCCGGGGTCGTGCACGGCCTGACCCGGGTCCGCGGCCTGACCCAGGACGACTCCCACTCCTACGTCACCCCCGAGCAGGCACCGGCCGAGATCCAGCACCTGCTCGACTTCGTGCTCGGGCTGCTGCGCGACTTCGGGATCGACGACTTCTACCTCGAGCTCTCCACCCGCGACGACTCCAAGCCCGACAAGTTCGTCGGCTCCGACGAGGACTGGGTGACTGCGACGAAGGTGCTCGAGGACGTCGCCGTCGCCTCGGGCCTCGACCTCGTGCCCGACCCCGGCGGCGCCGCGTTCTACGGGCCGAAGATCTCTGTCCAGGCGCGCGACGCCATCGGCCGCACCTGGCAGATGTCGACCATCCAGTACGACTTCAACCAGCCGAAGGGCTTCGGGCTGGAGTACCAGGCCGCTGACGGCACCCGCCAGCAGCCGGTGATGATCCACTCGGCGAAGTTCGGATCGCTCGAGCGGTTCTTCGGCGTCCTGGTCGAGCACTACGCCGGCGCGTTCCCGCCCTGGCTCGCGCCCGTGCAGGTGCAGGGGATCCCGATCGCCGAACGGCACAACGACTACCTCTACGACGTCGCGAAGCGGCTGCAGGCGGCCGGGCTGCGGGTCGAGGTCGACGACTCCGACGACCGGATGCAGAAGAAGATCCGCAACGCGCAGCTGCAGAAGGTGCCGTTCATGATGATCGCCGGCGACGACGACGTCGCCGCCGGCGCGGTCTCGTTCCGCTACCGCGACGGCCGCCAGGACAACGGCGTGCCCGTCGAGGAGGCGATCCAGCGGGTCGCGGACGCGGTCGCCAGCCGCACCCAGGTCTAGGGCGATCCGGCCGTGCTCGGGCGGGCGGGGGTCGGTCCGGTCCTCGCCGCCGTGCTGCTGGCCGGTGCGATGGTCGGCTCGCTGGCCGCCTGCTCGGCGGCCGGCGACCCGGGCTCCGACCCAGCCCCGACCGGACCGACCGCGACGTCGGAGCCACCCCGGCCGACCACGGTCGTCCAGCCCACCCAGGACCCGCAGACCGCGCGGCTCACGGCGCTCGCGCGCCTGGCGGAGCAGGCGGCGGCCGAGCTGCCCACCCGGCGTACCGCGCAGCCCCGCACCGGCGAGGTCCTCGGGGCCGACGTGAGCTGGCCGCAGTGCCCGCGGGGGATGGGCATCCCGGAGCGCCGCACGCTGGGCAGCCCGATGCCGCTGCCGACGGCGGAGTTCGTGGTCCTCGGCCTGACCAACGGGCCGGGCTTCACCGCCAACCCCTGCCTCGCCGACCAGGTGCGGTGGGTGGAGGACCGGCGGCTGCTGGCCGCGGCGTACGCCGTCGTGAGCCTGCCGGACGCCGCGGCGGTCGCCGAGCACCGCACCGACGGGCCGTACGACGGGACCACCCGGCTCGGCTCGCTCGCCAACGCCGGCTACCAGCAGGCGCTCGCCAACGTGGTCACGATGCGGCGCGCCGGGCTCGCGACCCCGGTCGTGTGGGTGGACGTCGAGCCCGTGCCGGACTTCGACTGGAGCAGCGACACCGCAGCGAACGGTGCGGTCGTGGAGGGTGCCGTGCGCGGCTACCGGTACGCCGGCTACCGGGTCGGGATCTACTCCACGCCCGCCCTGTGGGCCGGTGTCGTCGGGGACCTCGCACTCGGCCTGCCGGAGTGGCGGGCCGCGGGCCAGACCTCGCGGGACGAGGCCCGCGACCGGTGTGGCGACGACTGGTCGATCCAGGGCGGTCCCGCGGTGCTCGGCCAGTGGGTGGAGGACGCCCGCGACCAGGACATCACGTGCCCGGGGACGTCGGCCCGGCTCGGTCGCTGGTTCCAGCAGTACTGACGCGGTGGTGCCTACGGCGCGACGTCGACGAGCCCGTCCTCGCTGGCCGTCCCGAGCCAGGTCTTCCCCCCGGTGAGCGAGGAGATCTGCTTGAGGCCCTGGATCTGGCTGCCGTCGGTGTTGGTCGGGTCGGGCTCGCCGTCGTCGAACCAGAACATGCCGTAGGCGGGGGCCGCGCCCGCGGCGCGCAGGCCGCTGGTGATGACCGCGGGGTCCCAGTGCCCGTCGCTGTTCGCCGGTCCGACCTCGCCGAGCGCCATCCGCGGTGACACGGCGGCCATGGCGGCGTAGGAGCCCAGGACCAGCTCGTCGGCGTCGTCGGCGTGCGACTCGAAGTCGTAGCTCGACAGGCCCGCGATGTCGTAGGCGGCCGGCCGTGTCGCGACCGGGTCGGCCGCCCGGTAGTCGGACCCGGGCACGAACGAGCAGCACCACACAAGGTTGTGGATCCCGCGCGCCGAGGCGCGCTTCTGGACCAGGCGGTAGAGCTTCCGCACGTCGCTGCGCCAGGCGGCGCTCCCGCCACGGCCGTTGTCGCAGCCCCACCAGAACCAGTAGCTGTTGGCCTCGACCAGTGGCCGGAACACGGTGGCGACGCCGGCCTCCTGGAGCTGCCGGAGGTACGGCGCGACCTGGTGGTCGAACTCGGCGAGGAACCGCTTCCGCTCGACCGTCCCCTCGGTGAGCACCCGGCGGACGACCTTCGGCCCCGGTGAGTCGTGGGCGCCGGCGCGGGTGCGCGGGTTGCGGGGGTACCAGCTGGTGACGAGCACGTCGCCGGCCTGGGCCCGGGCGACCAGGTCGTCCAGCACCTCCTCGTTGTAGCCGTGCTGCACCGCGTAGTGCCACTCGTTGGTGGTCCAGCCGAGCACGCGCACCCGGCCGGACAGCGCAGGGGCGTCGGCGTCGAGCGCCGTCAACGGCCCGAACGGCGCGTCGCCGTTCACGTTGAGCTGCTGGCCCACCGCCATCGTCCGGTCCGAGGAGAATCCCGTGAGCAGGTTCGCGAGGTCCTTCGCCGCCTGGTTCGCACGCGGGTCCGCCAACCGCGCCGGCGCAGCCGCCAGGGCCGGCGTCCCGCGGAGGGCCGATCCGGCGAGAGCGGCAGGGACCGACCACGCCGCCGCGCGGAGCGCGGTGCGACGGGTCGCGACGAGCCCGAGCATGGTCACGAGGCTAGGTCCGTGGCGGCGGGACGAGGTGGTGGTCTAGACGTGCGGTCGCTTCTCGTACCGTCGGCCGAGGACGACGTACGTCGCCCCGTGGACGGTCACCGTCTCCTCGTCGGGCCCGGCGTCGGCGTACCCCTGCCGCTCGTAGAAGCGTCGGGCACGGGCGTTGCCGGCGACGACGCTGAGCCAGGTCGCGCCGCGGGCCTCGGCGGCGGCGAGCAGGTCGGTGGCGACACCCGTGCCGCGGTGGGGGGCGTCGACGAAGAGCAGCTCCACCTCCTCGTCGAGGACGGCCACGAAGCCGGCGACCATCCCGTCGACCTCGGCGACCAGGGCGCGGGGGAGGACCCCGTCGACGCGCTCCTCGAACGTGATCGGGGTGCGCGCGGCCACCAGGCCCTCGGGGACGTGGCCGTCGTGGGCGTCGTGCCACGCGTCGTGCCAGACGCGGACCACGGCGCCCGCGTCGGCGAGCGTGGCGCGCCGGACGGTCACGGCCGGACCCGCTTCTCGTAGCGACGGCAGGGCGAGACGAACCGCTCGCCCAGCGCGGTGACCTCGTAGGGCAGGTCGCCGGCGTCCGCCCAGCCGTGCTTCTCGTAGAACCGACGCGCACGGCTGTTCCCGACGACCACCGCGAGCCACGCGACGTCGTGGCCGCCGGCGGCGACCCGCTCCTCCGCTTCGGCCAGCAGCGGCGCCGCGACCCCGCGCCCATGGAGGTCCGGGTCGACGAAGACCTGCTCGACCTCGTCGCCGTCGACCATCGCGAAGCCGACGACGCGGCCGTCGACCACGGCGACCGTGGTGTCGCCGACGCGGGCGGGCGTGCGCTCGTGGAACGCCTCGAGCGTCCGGCCCGCGGTGAGCCCGTCCGGGACGTGGCCCGGGTGCGAGGCGTGCCAGGCGCGGTGCCAGATGTCGGCGACGGTCGCCATGTCCTGGGGGACGGCCGGACGGAGCTCCACACCCTGACCCTAGGGTTTGTCCCATGACGGATCCGGCGGGACACGGGCGAGACGGGTTCGAGGGCTTCGACCGGCTCTGGACGCCGCACCGGATGGCCTACATCGTGCCCAGCGCCGCGAGCGACGACGGCTGCCCGTTCTGCGCGATGGCGTCACTGCCCCTCGAGGAGAGCCTGGTCGTGCACCGGGGCGAGACCTGCTTCGCCGTCCTCAACCTGCACCCCTACAACCCGGGCCACCTGATGGTGCTCCCGCACCGGCACGTCGCCGAGCTCGAGGACCTCACCGACACCGAGGCCGCCGAGCTGATGTCCACGACCCAGCAGGCCGTCCGCGTGCTGCGCGAGGTCAGCGGGCCGCACGCCTTCAACGTCGGGATCAACCTCGGGGGCGTGGCCGGTGGCTCGCTCTCCCAGCACCTGCACCAGCACGTCGTGCCGCGGTGGTCCGGCGACGCGAACTTCATCACGGTCCTGGGCGGCACCAAGACCCTGCCCCAGCTGCTGTCCGACACCCGCGAGCTGCTCGCCGGGGCCTGGACGTGAGCCTGGCCGAGGACGCCGCGCTGGCCTCCCGGCTGGTGCACGCGGCGGGGTCGCTCGCCCACCGGATGCGCACGGAGGGGTTGTCGACGCAGACGAAGACCTCGGTCTCCGACGTCGTCACGGCTGCGGACCACGCCGCCGAGCGGCTGGTGGTCGAGACCCTGGCGGCCGAGCGGCCCGACGACGGGGTGCTCGGCGAGGAGGGCACGGCCCACGAGGGCCGTTCCGGACGCACCTGGGTCGTCGACCCGGTCGACGGCACCTACAACTTCGTCGCCGGCCTGGACTGGTGGTGCTCGGCGGTCGCGCTCACGGACGGCGACCGGCTGGTGCTGGGTGCCGTCCACCACCCGGCGACCGGCCGGACCTTCGTCGGCGGGCCCGACCTGCCGACCACCGTCGACGGGCGCCCACTGGGGCCGCTGTCGGACCGGCCGCTCGCCACGTCCTGCCTGGCGACGTACCTCCACCCGCCGTTCTACGCCGGCGAGGTCGGTGCCGCGTTCGTGCGGATGGCGGGCGGCGCCGCCACCCTGCGGATGCTGGGGTCGGGCTCGATGGACGCCGTCGCGGTCGCGGAGGGCCGGCTGCACGTCCTGTGCCAGCACTCGGTGCCGCCGTGGGACGAGCTGCCCGGGGCCGCCCTGGTCCTGGGCGTCGGGGGAGCGACGGACCGGGTCGACGCTGCGGGCGTCACCTGGCACGTCGCCGGCGCACCGACCGCCGTCGCCGACGTCGCCCGGTCCCTGGTTCAGACGACCGGGTAGGGCGGCTCGGCCGACCTGCCCTGGAACGTGAGGATGGCCGGGTTCCGCACCAGCCCGTCCCGGATCTCGATCGCGTGGGTCAGGGTCTCGTCCGCCTCCCACGAAGCCGGGCCCTCCAGCACCGGACGCAGGAAGGGGATCAGCGCGAGGCTGTTGTCCCAGGTCGCCGAGCTCCACAGGTACGACGGGCTGTGGTCGACCGCGTAGTAGAGGAGGTGGTCGCCGACCTCGAACGTCGGCTCGTCGAACGTCGTCGGGCGGGCCCAGTCGAACCCCATGCCGAGGTCGCAGGAGACGTCGACGACCAGGGAGCCGGGGCGGAACGCCGCGAGGTCCTCCTCGCGCAGGTACGTCAACGGGTGCTCCGGGTCCTGGAGCGTGCAGTTGACGATGATGTCGTTCTCGGCGAGGTACGCGGGCAGCGGCTCACGACCGCGCTCGGTGATGACGTGGCTGACGTGGGCGTCGTCCTCGGCGTGGTCGAACTGCCGGATCCGGACCGAGTGGATGGGCGACCCGACGGCCGCCACCTGACGGTTGGTGAGCACCGCGACCTCGTGCACGCCGTGCGCGTTGAGCGCGGTCACCGCACCCCGGGCGGTGGCGCCGAAGCCGATGACGACCGCCGTGAGCCGTCGTCCGTAGTCCCCGGTGATCCCGGCCAGCTGCATCGCGTGCAGGACCGAGCAGTAGCCGGCCAGCTCGTTGTTCCGGTGGAAGACGTGCAGCCCGACGGAGTGGTCCTGGGTCCAGTGGTTCATCGCCTCGAAGGCGATCAGCGTGAGCCGCCGGTCGATGGCGAGCTGGGTGAGCTCAGCGTCCTGGACGCAGTGCGGCCAGCCCCAGAGGACCTGTCCCGGACCGAGCGAGGCCACGTCGGAGTGCTGCGGCTTGGGCAGCAGCACCACGTCCGAGCCGGCCAGGATCTCCTCGCGGGTCGCGAACCCGGCCACGTGCTCGGCGAGCGACGAGTCCGGCACGCCGAAGTTCGCGCCGTACCCGTGCTCGAGGGTGATCCGCGCGCGCAGGTCCTCGTCGAGCCCGGGGACGTGCTCGGGGTGGAGCGGGAGCCGGCGCTCGTTCTCCTTCGCCGACGACCCGACGACCCCGAGGTCGAGGAGCGTCACTTCTTCTTCGGTGCGTGGATCTGCTCGGAGAGCGACTCCTTGGCCGCGGCCTTGCCGCGCTTGTCGGCGCGCTTCTCCTTGAGAGACTTCCCGGCCTTCTTGGACATGTGCTGACGGGGCGACTTGTCGTTCATGAGGGATCTCTCTGGGAGGGAGCCTGAACGGCCCCGTCCTGCGACAGTACGCCCCCGGCCACCGCGTGCTGCCGGGGCAGGCGCCTGACGGCTGCGTGGTCGACGGGCCGTGCCGACCACGCAGCTGTCAGGGACGACCGGTCAGCGGACGCCGTACAGGTGCTCCAGCGCCAGCTGGTCGAGGCGCTCGAAGCCCATCCCGCGCCGGCCGGCGGCGTCGGGGTCGAAGGCCTCGGCACGCAGGTCGGCGAACGACTCGTCGGCGGCGAGGGTCGGGACGGCGAGCTGGTCGACCCGGGCGTCGCGGAGCGCCTGCTGGACCTCGGGGTCGGCGCGGAACGCCCGCACCTTGTCCCGCAGGACGAGGTAGTTGCGCATGCACGCCCGCGCGGACTCCCAGACGCCGTCGATGTCCTCGGTGCGCGGCGGCTTGTAGTCGAAGTGCCGGGGGCCGTCGTAGCCGCCGTTCTCGACGATGTCGACGGTCCAGAAGGCGCCCCGCGCGTTGCCGGCCCCGAAGCGCAGGTCCTGGTCGTAGCGCGGGCCGTGCTGACCGTTGAGGTCGATGTGGAAGAGCTTGCCGTGCCACAGCGCCTGGGCGAGGCCGTGGGCGTAGTTGAGCGAGGCCATCTCCTCGTGGCCGACCTCGGGGTTCAGGCCGACCATCTCGGGGTGCTCGAGCTCGTTGATGAACGCCAGGGCGTGGCCGATCGTCGGCAGCAGGATGTCGCCCCGGGGCTCGTTCGGCTTCGGCTCGATCGCGAAGCGCAGGTCGTAGCCCTGCTCGAGGACGTAGGCGCCGAGCAGGTCGAAGGCCTCCTTGTAGCGCGACAGCGCGGTCTGGACGTCCTTGGAGGCGCCGGACTCCGCGCCCTCGCGGCCACCCCACGCGACGAACACCTTCGCACCGAGCTCGGCCGCCAGGTCGATCTGGTCGGCGGCCTTGCGGATGGCGAAGCGGCGGACGTCGCGGTCGTTGTTGGTGAAGCCGCCGTCGCGGAAGACCGGGTGCGAGAAGAGGTTGGTCGTGACCATCGGGACGACCAGGCCGGTCTCCTCCAGCGCCCTGCGGAGCGGCGCCAGGTGCTGCTCCTTCTCGGCGGCGGTGGCCTCGAACGGGAAGACGTCGTTGTCGTGGAAGGTGATGCCGTAGGCGCCGAGGTCGCTGAGCCGGTGGATCGCCTCGGCGGGGTCCAGGGGCGGCCGGATCGCGCCGCCGAAGACGTCGACGCCTTGCCACCCCACGGTCCACAGACCGAAGGAGAAGCGGTCGTCGCGGGTGGGGGAGAAGCTCGATGTCTCGGTCATCACACGTGCGCCTTCCGGAAGGGGTTCGTTCTCACCTGCAACAAAACAGGGGCCCATTGGCCCTTGCTAGGGCCAGGAGTCCTGAGTATGTTGTCGCCCACAACATACCCGGTGACGGTCGTCACAGACAGCGGTCGCTGCCGGTTCAAGCCATGGAGGTCGAGGAATGGTCAGCAAGAGGGGGATGCGACTCGCATCCTTGGTGGCGGCGGGCGCGC
>NZ_JBGAHF010000033.1:0-20508 GCF_044226305.1 Nocardioides sp.
GAGAAGTCGGACTCCGACTACGACCGCGAGAAGCTCCAGGAGCGCCTCGCCAAGCTGGCCGGCGGCGTGGCCGTCATCAAGGTCGGCGCGGCCACCGAGGTCGAGCTCAAGGAGCGCAAGCACCGCATCGAGGACGCCGTTCGCAACGCGAAGGCGGCCGTCGAGGAGGGCATCGTCGCCGGTGGCGGCGTCGCCCTGGTGCAGGCCGCTGCGACGGCGTTCGACAAGCTCGAGCTGGTGGGCGACGAGGCCGTCGGTGCCAACATCGTCCGCGTGGCCACCGCCGCGCCGCTCAAGCAGATCGCGATCAACGCCGGCCTCGAGGGCGGCGTCGTGGCGGAGAAGGTCAAGGGCCTCGAGCCGGGCCACGGCCTCAACGCCGCGACCGGCGAGTACGTCGACATGATCGCCGAGGGCATCATCGACCCGGCCAAGGTGACCCGCAGCGCGCTGCAGAACGCCGCGTCCATCGCGGCGCTCTTCCTCACCACCGAGGCGGTCGTCGCGGACAAGCCGGAGAAGGCGGCGCCCATGGGCGCCGACCCGTCCGGCGGCATGGGCGGCATGGACTTCTGAGTCCCGCCCGCTCCGCTCCGCGCAGCCGGAGCACGTAGCACGAAGCACGCGAACGGCCCCTGTCCTCCGGGACGGGGGCCGTTCGTCGTCCCAGGACGGTCGAGTCCAGGGTTCCGACCAGTCGGTCGACGCGACCGCAGGTCCGGACCGGTCGGCAAAATCTCGGCCGCCGGCCGCCGCTGGCCGGGCCCACGGCTTACGGTCCGTGGATGCGACCGGCTCGGCGCTCGCGGCGGGCGGCCGTGCTGCTCGCCGTGGCAGCGCTCGTCCTGTCGGCGTTCGGCGCTCCGTCGTTCGCCGACCTCACCACGGCCTCGCCCGCGCCGCCGTACCTCCAAGGCACCGGCGAACGGTTCTACGCAGCCGCCAACAAGTCCTGGAGCCCCGCGCGTGAGCTGACGGCGGACGCCAGCAACAACCCGCTCAACAAGCCGCAGGGGGAATGGGACCCCGACACCGTGGTCTGGGCGAAGAAGTGCTCGAGCAAGGCCCAGACCGTGAGCTTCCAGCGCGAGCTCACGCTGCCCGGGGGGCCGACCACGTCGTCGTTCTCGATCGCCCCGGTCTACCCGTTCGGCGTCGCCAGCGCGTTCAAGAACTTCCGGCTCCAGCTCAACGGCGCCACCGTCGCGAAGGGTCCGCTGACCGGCTCGCCGTACAGCGGGCCGACGATCACGCTGGCGGCGCCGGCGCTCAAGCGGTTCCGCGACGGGAAGAACGTCGCCGTCGTCACGGTCGTGCGCGGTGCCCTGCCCTCGACCCAGAAGAAGTGCAACACCTCCGCCGCCGACCTGACGGGGGTGCTGTTCCGGTTCTCCGGTGACTTCGACGCCGACCTGTCGCTCGTCGACCCGTCGATCCCGACCACGAAGTACTACCGCGCCGGGCCCGAGGTCCGGGCGATCGTCAACCTCAGCCTGACGAACAACGGGCCGGCCGGCGTGGTCAAGGGCGGCATCTTCACGGCGAAGGTCACCGGCATCTCCGACCTGCTCATGCTCGGCGACTCCCCGACCCACATCCCCGGGACGTACCCGACGGCGCCGCCCTTCGACGACTGCGAGGCGACCACGCTCACCCCGAAACCCAACCTGTCGGTCCAGATCCGGTGCGAGCTGGGCGCGATGAAGGCCGGCGACGTCGGCTACCTCAGCCTCGGCCTCGCGCAGACCTTCCCGTCGACCGCGTTCGCCGAGACCGCGACCGTGGTCACCTGGCAGGTCTCCCACCCCATGGACAGCACCTACGACAACCTGCGCGGCGCCCAGCTCGTCTGGTGCGGCACGCTCTCGACGAAGCCGGAGTGCCTCGGTCTCAGTTGACCCTCGACCCCCCGGACCGTCCAGCGCGGATGGGTCCGGGTGCGCTGGTCACAAACCTCGACTCGACTGGTCAGAAGTCCCGACTCGACTGGACGCAACCCTCGACTCGACCTGGCGGTAGGGCGGTGTGTGAGGGTGGAGCGGTGGACGAGAGCCGTCGGGACCTCTTCGAGCAGGTGGCGCCGCGCCTGGTCGAGCCGCTGCGCCGCTACCTCGCCCGCCGCACCGACCCGGCGACCGCCGAGGACGTGCTGGCCGAGACCCTGCTCGTCTGCTGGCGGCGGGCCGAGGACCTGCCCGAGGAGCCGCTGCCCTGGGTGTACGGCGTGGCCCGCAACTGCCTGCGCAACGCCGAGCGTGCGGCCCGACGCCAGGAGCGGGTCGCCGCCCGGATCATGGCGCAGCCGGCCGACCCCGGCCCGCCCGAGGACCCCGCGCTGGACGAGGCCCTGGCCACGCTGCGCCCCGAGGAGGCCGAGCTGCTGCGCCTGTGGGCGTGGGAGCAGCTCGCGCCGGCCGAGATCGCGGTCGTCCTCGGCATCAGCCCCAACGCCGCCAGCACCCGGCTGACCCGCGCGAAGAAGAAGCTGGCGGACCGGCTGCGAAAGAGCAGGGCCGGTGCCGGACATGAGGAGTCGAGAGAGGGGAGGACACCGTGACCGACGAGCTGCGCAGCCGCCTGCAGGCCGCGGACCCGGCCTCCTCCCTGCCGGCGGCCGACCCCGAGCGGGTCGCCCGACTCCTGGAGGACGTCATGAGCACCGAGCTCACCACCGAGAACCGGGCGACCGGGACCCACGACCGCAGCCCCTTCACCTGGCTGGTGGCCGCTGCGGCGGTCCTCATCATCGCCGGCGTCGGTGTCTTCGCGGTCCTCGGCCACGACGACGACCCCGCGGCGCCGCCCACCGCCGCCGACGCCCGGACCGTCACCGAGCTGGGCGCACCGAGCGCGGCGGCGTACTCCGCCAAGTGCCTGGTCCCCACCGCCGAGACCCTCGCCGAGCAGCAGCTCGCCTTCGACGGCACCGTCACCGCCATCTCCGACGGCGTCGTCACGCTCCGCGTCACCCGCTGGTACGCCGGCGGCGACACCGACCTCGCCCGGGTCCAGGCCCCGCCGCAGGACCTCCAGGGGCTGATCGGCGCGGTCCGGTTCCAGGAGGACGGGCGCTACCTCGTCAGCGCCAGCAACGGCCAGGTGACCATCTGCGGGTTCAGCGCGCCGTGGTCCACGCAGCTCGCCGCGCTCTACGAGCAGGCCTTCGGGTGACGGTGCACGGCCTGCTGCTCGCCGCCGGCGCCGGGTCGCGGATGGGCACGCCCAAGGCGCTGGTGCGCGGCACGGACGGGGAGCCCTGGCTGGTCCGCGCGGTCCGCACGCTGACCGACGGCGGCTGCGCCCAGGTCGACGTGGTGCTCGGCGCCGCGGCCGAGGAGGCGCTGCCGCTGCTCGCCGACACCGGCGCGAGCCCGGTCGTCGCCGCCGACTGGGCGGCCGGCATGTCCGCCTCGCTGCGCGCCGGGCTCACCGCCGTCGAGGCCTCGGCGGCCGACGCCGTGGTGGTGACGCTCGTCGACCTCCCGGACGTCGGCGCCGACGTCGTCCGCCGGCTGCTCGACCCCGCTCCGGGCCCGGGCGCGCTGCGCCGCGCCTCGTACGACGGGCGGGTCGGCCACCCGGTCGTCCTCGGGCGTGACCACTGGGCGGGCGTCGCCGCCGAGACCGACGGCGACCGCGGGGCCCGGGGCTACCTGGCCACCCACGACGTCGAGGTCGTCGAGTGCGGCGACCTGGCCACCGGCGAGGACGTCGACCACGAGACCCGGCGTGAGCAGGGCTAGGCGCGCCGGATCCGCACCGGCCCGCGGGCGGTCCGCACGTCGACCACCTCGCCGCCCTGGGTGACCTCGACGCGGCCGGCGTCGGCGAGCCGGGCGGCGGCACCGCGGGCGGCGTCCATCAGCGGCCGCCAGTCCTCGGGCGCGACCGCGCGGGCGGCGTCCGACGGGCAGATCGTCGCCCCCGGCCGGCGCTGCTCGAGCAGGTCGAGGACGGCCTGCTCGAGGCGGGAGTCGAGGTCGCTCACCCCGTCAGTGTGACCGCGCGGTGGTCGTCGCCCAACCTCCGGCCAACACCTCCCCGCGTAGCCTGGCCGCATGGCCCTCGAGTCCCCGGACGCCGTCGCCGAACGCCTCGGCGCGACCGGCTACCTCTGCGACGAGGCGCTCGCCACGGTGACCTTCCTCGCGCTGCGCATGGAGCGTCCGCTGCTGCTCGAGGGCGAGCCCGGGACCGGCAAGACCGCGCTGGCGGAGGCGATCGCCGAGACGCTGGACCTGCCGCTGGTGCGGCTGCAGTGCTACGAGGGGATCGACGCGACCCAGGCGCTCTACGACTGGGACTTCCCGCGCCAGATCCTCCACCTGCGCGCGCTCGAGGCGGCCGGCGGCGCCAAGGAGCAGAGCGTCGAGGAGGCCGAGAAGAGCCTGTACGACGCCCGCTTCCTGCTGGCGCGACCGGTGCTCCAGGCGCTCCAGGACAGCCCGGCCGTGCTGCTGGTCGACGAGGTCGACCGCGCCGACGACGAGTTCGAGGCGTTCCTGCTCGAGGTGCTCTCGACCTACCAGGTCTCGATCCCCGAGCTCGGCACCGTCCGCGCCACGACGCCGCCGATCGTGGTGCTCACCTCCAACCGCACCCGCGAGCTGCACGACGCGCTCAAGCGGCGCTGCCTCTACCACTGGATCGAGCACCCGGGCCTCGACCGCGAGGTCGAGATCCTGCGCAGCCGCGCCCCGGAGGTGTCCGAGGCGCTGCGCCGCCAGGTCGTCGAGCTGGTGCAGCAGCTGCGCGACCGCGACGACCTCCAGAAGCCGCCCGGGGTGGCCGAGACGCTCGACTGGGCGCGCGCGCTCCAGCACCTCGGCACCACCGAGATCGACCTCGCCGCGGCGTCCGCCACGCTCGGGGCCCTCGTGAAGTACCGCGAGGACGCCGAGCGGGTCCGCCACGCGCTCGACCAGATGCTGCGCTCGTGACCACGACCGCCGACGCCCTCCGGCCGCAGCGCGGCGGCGACGAGGTGCTGCTCGGCTTCACCCGGGCGCTCCGCGCGGCCGGCGTGCCGGTGACGCAGGACCGCGCCCAGGGCTTCCTGGCCGCGGCCGCCGAGCTGGGGATGGGCGACCGGCGGGCGACGTACCTCGCGGGGCGCGCGACGCTCTGCGCCGGGCCGGACGATCTCGAGCGCTTCGACCAGGTCTTCACCGCGTTCTTCGACGCTCGCGACGGGCTGCCCCGGACGCGTCCCGCCCCGCCCTCCACCGCGCCGACGCCGTCGACGCTGCCGCTCGAAGAGGGCAGCGGCACCGGCGATGACGCCGTCGACGAGGACGTCGTGCGGGCGATGGCCAGCGAGACCGAGGTGCTGCGGCACCGCGACGTCGCCGCGCTCTCGGCCGCGGAGAAGCACCGGCTCTCCGGCCTGTTCGCCACCCTCCAGCCGCGGCCCCCGCTGCGTCGTACCGCCCGGCACCGGACCTGGCACCGCGGCCGGGTCGACGCCTCGCGCACGCTGCGCGCCTCGCTGCGCCGGATGGGCGAGCCCGCCGACATCGAGTGGCGCCGCCGCAGCGTGCGCCCGCGCCGGCTGGTGCTGCTGGTCGACGTGTCCGGCTCGATGAGCGGGTACGCCGACGCGCTGCTCCGCCTCGCGCACCGGTTCACCCAGGCCGGCGGGGTGGTGGAGACGTTCACGGTCGGCACCCGGGTCACCCACGTGACCCGCGCGCTGCGGCTGCGCGACCCCGAGCGGGCGCTGGTGGCCGCGGGCGAGACCGTGCCCGACTGGTCCGGCGGCACCCGGCTCGGCGAGACGCTGCGGTTCTTCCTGGACCGGTGGGGCCAGCGCGGGCTGGCCCGCGGCGCGGTCGTCGTGGTCTTCAGCGACGGGTGGGAGCGCGGCGACCCGACCCTGCTGGGCGAGCAGATGGCCCGGCTGCGCCGGATCGCGCACCGCGTGGTCTGGGTCAATCCGCACCGCGGCAAGGCCGGCTACGAGCCCGTCCAGCAGGGCGTCGTCGCCGCGCTGCCGCACTGCGACCACTTCGTCGCCGGGCACTCGCTGGCGACGTTCGCGGAGCTGGTGGAGGTGGTGTCCCGTGCGTGATGTGCTGTCCGAGCTGATGGCCTGGTGGCGGGCCGGCGAGACCGTCGGCGTCGGCACCGTCGTCGCCACCTTCCAGTCCGCCCCGCGGCCGGCGGGCGCCTCGATGCTGGTCGGCCCCGACGGCACCGCCGTCGGCTCGGTCTCGGGCGGCTGCGTCGAGGGCGCGGTCTACGAGCTCGCCCAGTCGGTCGTCGAGTCCGGCGAGCCCGTGCTCGAGCGCTACGGCGTCTCCGACGACGACGCCTTCGCCGTCGGCCTCACCTGCGGCGGGATCCTCGACGTGTACGTCGAGAAGGTGGACCGCGAGACCTTCCCCGATCTCGAGGAGATCGCCGCCGACATCGAGGCCGGCCGCCCGGTCGCCCTCGCCACGGTGATCGAGCACCCCGACCCGGCCTGGCTGGGCCGGCGGCTGGTGGTGCGGCCCGACGTTCCTGGGGGCATAGTCCCTGACGTTTCGGCCCCGGCCACCGGCGTGTCAGGGGCGCAAACGTCAGGGACTAACCCGGCGGGCAGCCTCGGCTCGGCCCGGGCCGACGACGCGGTCCACGACGACGCGCTCGGCCTGCTGGCCGCGGGCCACAACGCGACGCTGACCTACGGGCCCGACGGCGAGCGCCGCGGCGAGGGGATGCGGGTCTTCGTGTGGGCGTTCGCGCCCAAGCCGCGGATGCTGGTCTTCGGGGCGATCGACTTCGCGGCGGCCGTGGCCCGCGTCGGCAGCTTCCTCGGCTACCACGTGACCGTCTGTGACGCTCGTCCGGTCTTCGCGACCAACACCCGGTTCCCCGAGGCCGACGAGGTCGTCGTCGACTGGCCGCACCGCTACCTCGGGGCGGAGGTCGAGGCGGGCCGCGTCGACGCCCGGACGGTGATCGCGGTGCTCACCCACGACCCGAAGTTCGACGTGCCGCTCCTCGAGGTGGCGCTGCGCCTGCCCGAGGTCGCCTACGTCGGCGCGATGGGCTCGCGCCGCACCCACGAGGACCGCCTCGAGCGGCTGCGCGAGGCCGGTCTGGAGGAGAAGGAGATCGCCCGGCTCTCCAGCCCGATCGGCCTGGACCTCGGCGCCCGGACCCCGGAGGAGACCGCGATCAGCATCGCCGCCGAGATCGTCGCCGGCCGCTGGGGCGGCTCCGGCGAGCGGCTCGCGAGCCTGGACGGCCGGATCCACCGCGGCCTGGGGTGAGCGCTCGGAGGGGTTCAGCAGACGTGTGACGCAGGTCACCAGACCGGTGCTACCGTCGCCGGCATGCCGCGCAGCGACCTCCACTCCCGTCGCACGGACGCCGTGCGGGCGTGGACGTCGTTCGTCGAGCACGCCGACCCGCGGGCACCCTCGGTCCGCCCCGAGATCCTGACCAGCTGGACCCGGTCCGAGGCGGCCGTCCCGGTCGACGTCCGGGAGGCCCCTCTCGCCGACGAGACCGAGACCGCGTCGTACTGGCAGGGCTCCCCGCTGCAGACCGCCGTCGAGCGCGTCGAGGCCGAGCTGCGCCGCACCGCCGAGGACGGCGACCTCGTCGTCGCGGTGACCGACCCCGAGACCCGGATCCTGTGGACGTACGGCGGCCGGGTGATGCGCCGCAAGGCCGAGAGCGTCAACTTCGTGGCCGGGGCCCGCTGGGACGACGAGTCCGTCGGCACCAACGCCCTCGACCTCGCCAACCGGCTCGACGCGCCGCAGATGGTCTTCAGCGCCGAGCACTACGCCTCGATCGTGCACAACTGGGTCTGCTGGGCCGCGCCGGTCCACGACCCGGTGACCGGCACCCAGCTCGGCGTCATCGACCTGTCGACCACCTGGGACCGCACCCACCCGATCGGGCTGGCGACCGCCCGGGTGATGGCCCGGCTGATCGAGACCGCAATGCCGGCCTCCCACCACCACCCGGTGGCCGGCCTGCTCGACGAGCGCTCCGAGCCCGGCCTGGTGATGCGGCTGCTCGGCACCGCCGAGACCTGGATGGACGGCCAGCGGCTGCTGCTCAACCGCCGCCAGACCGAGGTGCTGGCGCTGCTGGCCATGCACCCCGAGGGGCTCTCGCTCGAGCAGCTGCACGCCTGCGTCTACGGCGACCAGGCCGTCACCCTCTCGACGCTCAAGGCGGAGGTCTCGCACCTGCGCTCCGCGCTCGGCGGGCAGCTCGCCTCGCGCCCCTACCGGCTCACGATGCCCGTCGCCACCGACGTCGACCTGGTGCTCACCCTGCTGCGCCGCGGTCGGGTCGGCGCCGCGGTCGACGCGTACGGCGGCGACCTGCTGCCCGGCACCAACTCGCCGGCCCTCAACGAGCTGGCCGAGTACGTCGCCGTCGCCGTCCGCGAGGCGCTGCTCGCCGACCCCGAGCCCGACGCCGTCGTGCGCTACAGCGAGCTGGCGCCGTACGACACCGAGGTGGTCGAGGTCTGCCTGGCCCGCCTCGCCGGCCGGCCGCACCCGACGGTCCCGCTGCTCAAGGGCCGGCTCGCCGCCGCCGTCCGCTGAGGGCGCGAGTCGGCGCGACGTGCACGCCGGCGTCGTCGGCGCGGGCGCCTACCCTCGGACCGATGGAGCTCCGCTACAGCCTGGCCGTCGTCACCGGGGCCGGTGCCGGCCTCGGGCGGGAGATCGCGGTCGCGCTGGCCCGCCGCGGGGTGTCCGTGCTGGTCGCCGACCGGGACCTCGCGGCCGCCCGGGCCACCGTCGACCTGGTCGCCGCCCACCGGGTGCGCGGCTGGGCGCTCGAGTGCGACGTCGCGGTCGAGGCCGACCTGCGCGCGCTGGCCGGCCGCGCCTGCGACCTCGGCGGCGCGGACGTGCTCGTCAACAACGCCGGCGGCTGGAGCGAGGGCGAGCAGTACCCCGCGGCGCCGTACGACTCCTGGAAGCGCACCCTCGACCTCAACCTCCGGGCGCCGATGCTGCTCACCCAGCTGTTCCTCGAGGGCCTCGACCAGCGGCGCGGGCCGCACCGCGTCGGTGCGGTCGTCAACGTCGCCTCCAGCGCGGCGCTCGGGACCGACGGCTACGGCTCGCCGGAGTACGCCGCGGCCAAGGCCGGCCTGGTCCGGTTCACGACCGCGCTCGCCGACCCGGTGACCGCCGAGCGCGCGCGGGTGACGGCGGTGGTCCCGGGCTGGATCGGGCTGCCGCGGGCGCAGGAGCAGTGGGCGGCGCTCGACGAGGACGAGCGGGCCGGGCTCGACCCGTTGGTCCCCACCGGCGACGTGGTCCGGGCCGTGGTCGACCTGGTCGCGCACGGCCGTCCCGGCCAGGTCGTGGAGCTGCTCTGAGCGCGCCGATTGCGACCTAACCCCACCGACTTACTACTCTTGGAGGCATGGTCGGTGTGGCGCAGGTCGAACAGCCCGTCCCGACGAGCGCGACACCGGACCGGCACCGGGTCGCGATCATCGGCGGTGGCGCGAGCGGGGTGCTCGCGGCGCTCCAGCTGCTCACCGGCTCCGACGACACGGGGCTGTGCGTGACCGTCCACGAGGCGACCGGCGTCCTCGGCCGCGGGATCGCCTACGGCACCTCCGACGCCCGCCACCTCCTCAACGTCCGCGCCCGGCACATGAGCGCGTTCGCCGACGTCCCCTCCGACCTCCTCGACTGGGCCCGCCGCGCCGGCCGCGACCCGGACCCGCTCGGCTTCCTCCCGCGGATGGACTACGCCGCCTACCTGCAGGACACGCTGGCCGCGGTCGCCGACCACCGGCTGACGATCAGTGCGGGCCGCGTCGACGACGTGGTGCCGGTGCCCGGCGGCTTCGAGCTGCACACGCGGGACCGGGTCTCGACCGCCGCGACCGTCGTGCTCGCGTACGGCAACCAGAAGCCCCAGGCGCTCGCGGTCGCCGGCGCCGACCTCGCCGAGCTGCCCGGCTACCTGCCCAACCCCTGGGACCTCGGGGCGATCCGCGCGCTGCCCGCCGACGCCACCGTCGCCGTCGTCGGCACCGGGCTGACCGCCATCGACACGGTGATCACGCTGCTCGAGGACGACCCCGGGCGGCGTGCGGTGATGGTGAGCCGGCACGGACTGCTCCCGTTCGGCCACATCGAGCAGCAGTCGACCGCCTGGGTGACCCAGGTGCCCGACGGCCCGCTGACGGCCGACGGCCTGGCGGCGCTGGTGCGCGCCCAGGTCGAGGCCGCGCGGCTCCAGGGCGTCGACTGGCGCAACGTCGTCGACGGGCTGCGCTCCTCGACCCAGGCGATCTGGCGGCGGCTCGACCTCGACGAGCGCCGACGGCTCCTCGACCGGTACGTCCGCGACTGGGAGGTCCGCCGGCACCGGATGGCGCCCGAGGTGGCCGAGCGCATCGACGGCTACCGGCGCGCCGGGCGGCTGACGGTGGTCGGCGGCGGCATCGCCGACGTCGACGTGCGCAGCGCGCGCGCCGTGCTGCGGATCCCCGAGCTCCCCGAGCCGGTGCTCGCCGACGCGGTCGTCAACTGCACCGGCCCGCTCACCGACGTCAGCCGGAGCGACGACCCGCTGCTCCAGGCGCTCCAGGCCCGCGGCCTCGTCGTCCCCGACCCGCTCCGGCTCGGGATCGACTCGACCCCGGCCGGCGAGGTGCTCGGCCGCGACGGCGACGTCGTCCCCGGACTGCTGGCCGTCGGGCCCCCTCGCAAGGGCACGCTGTGGGAGTCCACCGCGATCCCGGAGATCCGCACGCAGGCCGCCGAGGTCGGAGGCGCGGTGCTCGCCCGGGTCGTCGCTCGCTGACCAACCATCGTCCAACCGGGCGCTCCTAGCGTGACGTGGGCCACAGCAGGCCCCATGCCTCGAGGAGAGTCCATGACCCGGATCAGCCTGACCGTCGACGGAGCACGCGTCTCCGACGACGTCGAACCCCGCATGCTGCTCGTGCAGTACCTGCGCGAGCGGCTCGGCAAGACCGGCACGGTGATCGGTTGCGACACCAGCAACTGCGGTGCGTGCACCGTGCACCTGAACGGCACCAGCGTGAAGTCGTGCAACGTGCTCGCCGTCCAGGCCGACGGCGCCGAGGTGACGACGATCGAGGGGCTGGCACAGGACGGGCAGCTGCACCCGGTGCAGGAGGCCTTCCGCGAGTGTCACGGCCTCCAGTGCGGCTTCTGCACGCCCGGGATGATCATGCAGAGCGTCGACCTGCTCAACGAGAACCCCTCGCCCACCGAGGAGGAGATCCGGCTCGGGCTCGAGGGCAACCTGTGCCGCTGCACGGGCTACCACAACATCGTCAAGGCCGTGCAGCACGCCTCGGGTCAGGGGGCGAAGGCATGACCGCCACCCAGGAGCGTCCCGCCGACGAGGTCGAGCGCGAGATCGGCCGCGACCGGCGCCGCAAGGAGGACCAGCGGCTGATCACCGGTCGCACCCGCTGGACCGACAACATCACGCTGCCCGGGATGCTGCACCTCGCCATGGTGCGCAGCCCGTTCGCGCACGCCACGATCACCCGCATCGACACCAGCGCGGCGAAGGAGTCGCCGAACGTCGTCGCCGTCTACACCGGCTCCGACTTCGGCGCCGAGCTCGGCGCGATCATCAACGCCTGGCCGATCACCCCCGACCAGGTCACGCCGGCGCACTCGCCGATGCCCTCGGACCGGGTCGCCTTCGCGGGCGAGATCGTCGCGGTCGTGGTCGCGCGCAGCGCCGCCGAGGCCCGGGACGCCGCCGAGCTGGTCGACGTCGACTACGACGAGCTGCCGGCCGCCCTCGACCTGAAGAAGTCGGCCGCGGACGAGGTGCTGGCGCACCCCGACCTGGGGACGAACAAGTCCGCGCTGTGGGTGTTCAACTCCGGCGAGGCCGGCACCGGCGGCAACGTCGACGACGCGATCGCCAAGGCCCGCACCGACGGCATCGTGATCGAGCGGGAGTACCGCCAGCAGCGGCTGATCCCCGCCTTCATGGAGCCGCGCAGCGTGGTCGTCGACCCGACCGGCGAGCAGTACACGATGTGGTCGGCCACCCAGATCCCGCACATCGTCCGGTTCGCGCTTGCCGCGACCACCGGCGTCCCGGAGTCGAAGATCCGGGTGATCGCCCCCGACGTCGGCGGCGGCTTCGGCGGCAAGCTCCAGGTGACCCCGGAGGAGTGGATCGCCTGGGCGGTCGGCCGCCGGCTCGGCAAGCCGGTCAAGTACACCGAGACCCGCTCCGAGTCGCTGATGAGCGCCCACCACGGCCGCGACCAGTGGCAGAAGCTCACCCTGTCCGCCGAGAAGGACGGCACCGTCACCGGCCTCAAGGTCGAGCTGCTCGCCGACCTCGGCGCGTACGTCGCCATCGTCGGCGGCGGCGTCCCGGTCCTCGGCGCGTTCATGTTCAACGCGATCTACAAGTTCCCCGCCTACCACTTCCAGGTGCAGACGGTCCTCACCAACAAGGCCTGGACCGACGCCTACCGCGGCGCCGGCCGGCCCGAGGCGACGTACGCCATCGAGCGGCTGATGTCCGAGCTCGCCGCCGAGGTCGGCGTGGACCCGCTGGAGATCCGCGAGAAGAACTGGATCAAGCACGAGGAGTTCCCGTTCACCACGGTGGCCGGGCTCGAGTACGACTCCGGCAACTACGAGGCGGCGACCGCCAAGGCCAAGGAGATGTTCGGGTACGACGAGCTGCGGGCCGAGCAGAAGCGTCGCCGCGACGCCGGTGACCCGGTGCAGCTGGGGATCGGCATCTCGACGTTCACCGAGATGTGCGGCCTCGCGCCCAGCCGGGTGCTCGGCCAGCTCGACTACGGTGCGGGCGGCTGGGAGCACGCGGAGGTCCGGATGCTGGCCACCGGCACGGTGGAGGTCATCACCGGTGCGTCGGCGCACGGCCAGGGCCACGAGACGGCGTTCAGCCAGATCGTGGCGGACCGGCTCGGCGTGCCGTTCGAGAGCGTCGAGGTGCTGCACGGCGACACGCAGATCTCGCACAAGGGCCTGGACACCTACGGCTCGCGCTCGCTCGTCGTCGGCGGTGAGGCGCTGGTCCGGGCGGCCGACAAGGTCATCGAGAAGGCCAAGCCGATCGCGGCGCACCTGCTCGAGGCGTCGGTCGACGACCTCGAGTTCTCCGGCGGCCGGTTCTCGGTCCGCGGGACCGACCAGGGCATGGCGATCACGGAGATCGCGACGGCGGTCTTCGCGGCGCACAACCTCCCGGACGGGGTGGAGCCGAGCATCGACTCGGAGGCGACGTTCGACCCGGTGAACTTCAACTACCCGCACGGCACCCACCTCTGCGCGATGGAGGTGGACACCGAGACGGGCGCGGTGAAGATGCGCAAGTACGTCTGCGTCGACGACATCGGCAACATCGTCAACCCGCTGATCGTCTCCGGCCAGGTGCACGGCGGCCTGGTGCAGGGCATCGCCCAGGCGCTGTGGGAGGAGGCGGTCTACGACGACAGCGGGACCCTCGTGTCCGGGTCGTTCGTCGACTACCTGCTGCCGACGGCCGCCGACACCATCAGCTTCGAGATCGAGCACACCACGACCCCGTCGCTGACGAACTCGCTCGGCACCAAGGGCGTCGGCGAGGCGGGCACGATCGCCTCGACCCCGGCCGTGGTCGGCGCGGTCGTCGACGCGGTCCGCCACCTCGGCGTCACCGACATCCAGATGCCGTGCACGCCCGAGCGGGTCTACCGGGCCATCCACGGCTCCGGTGCCGGCGGCTCGACCGAGGGTGCCGCGATGCCGCACTTCGAGTCCGGCGGCGCGACCGGCAACCAGGAGCAACCCGGCACCTCGAGCACGGAAGGAGCCGGCGCATGATCCCGGCAGCGTTCGACTACGTCGCACCCACCTCGGTCGAGGAGGCGCTGGCGGCGCTCGCCGAGCACGGCGACGAGGCCAAGATCATCGCCGGCGGGCAGAGCCTGCTGCCGGTGCTACGGATGCGGCTCAACGCTCCGGAGATGATCATCGACCTCGGGAAGATCGAGTCCCTGCGCGGGATCCGCGACGACGGCGACGCGATTGTCATCGGGGCGATGACCCCGCACGCGGTCGTGGGCAGCGACCCGCTGGTCGCCGAGCACGCGGCGCTGATCTCCAAGGCGGTGGAGCACCTCGCCGACGCCCAGATCCGGCACCGGGGCACCTTCGGCGGCGCGCTCGCGCACGCCGACCCGGCAGGCGACCTCGGGGCACCGGCGCTCGCGCTCGGCGCGGAGTTCGTCATCCAGGGCGCCGGCGGCACCCGGACCGTCGCGGCCGACGACTTCTTCGTCGACCTCTTCGAGACCGCGATCGGCGAGGACGAGATCCTCACCGAGGTGCGGGTCCCGAAGCGCAGCGGCTGGGGTGCCGAGTACGAGAAGTTCGTGCGGGTCGCCCACCAGTGGCCGATCGTCGCGGTCGCCGCGACCGTCCGCATGGACGGCGGCACCATCGGCGAGGCACGGATCGGGCTCACCAACATGGGCTCGACGCCGATCCGCGCCCGGGCGGTCGAGTCGGCGCTGGCCGGCCAGCCCGCGACCGAGGACGCCGTACGCGCGGCCGCGGAGCAGGCCACCGAGGGCACCAACCCGCCCTCGGACCTCAACGGTGACGCCGACTACCGTCGCCACCTCGCCCGGGTCCTCACCCGGCGCGCGGTGCTCGCGGCCGCGGGAGGGTGAGCGCGTGGACCTGACCCATCGGTTCACCGTCCCGACCGGGGTCGAGGAGACCTGGGCGCACTTCCAGGACATCGCCCAGGTGGCGCAGTGCTTCCCCGGCGCCACGGTCACCTCGGTCGACGACGAGAGCTTCTCGGGCTCGGTGAAGGTCAAGCTCGGCCCGATCGCGCTCGTCTACAACGGCGCGGGCACGTTCGTGGAGAAGGACGACACCGCGCACCGCTTCGTCGTCGACGCCAAGGGCAAGGACAAGCGCGGCAACGGCACCGCCGGGGCGCTGGTCACCCTGACCATGGCCGAGGTCGACGGCGGCGGCACCGACGTCGAGGTGGTCACCGACCTCGCGATCACCGGCAAGCCCGCGCAGTTCGGGCGCGGGGTGATGCAGGACGTCTCCGACAAGCTGCTCGGCCAGTTCGTCGACTGCCTGCACCACCGGCTCGCGGAGGGCCAGGAGGAGCCGGTCGCTCCCGAGCCCGTTGCCGAGCCGGACACCGAGCCGATCGCTGCCGCCGCTGCCGCCGCTGCCGCCGCCAGCGCGGTACCTACGGACGAGACGGTCGTCTCCGGACCCGCGAAGCAGCCAGATCGTCCGTGGGTACCCTCCGGCGGGCCGGCGCAGGACGACTCGATCGACCTCGGGGCGACGGTGCTGCCGGTGCTGGCGCGGACCTACTGGAAGCAGGGGGTCGGCCTCCTCGCGGTGCTCGCCCTGCTGTGGTGGGTGGTCCGCCGCCGCCACTGACCGGCGCACCCCTCGCACCTCGCGCAACGTCATACGACCTGGTCGCCCCGGCGACCAGGTCGTATGACGTCCGGGCGTCGGCCTGGCGGGAGGTCATACGTGGTGGCTGCCCCGGCGACCGGGTCGTATGACGTCCGGGCGCCGGGCCGGCCCCACCGCCGCGCGGGAGGTCAGTCGGTCGCGGCGCTGATCGTCTTGGCCGAGGCCGAGGACAGCTCCTGGGGGTCGAGCCGGGTCGGGGCGCGCACGCCGTTGACGGCCGGGGTGAGCTGCGGCTCGAGGCGGACCACCGCGATCACGCCGCACAGCAGGCAGCCGATGACGAGCGAGCCGATGTAGAGTGCGCCGAGGTCGTGGGCGACGAGGAAGCCGGCGACCGGCGGGGCGATGATCGCCGCGAGCTGGAACGCCCCCGAGCTGAGCGCGTTGTAGCGCCCGCGGAGGTCGTCGGGCGCGAGCTCGTTGACCAGCGCCGGGATGGTCGGCTGGAGCAGCGTCTCGCCGAAGGCGAAGACCGACGCGCACGCGGCGACCAGCAACGTCGCGCCCCACGTCCCGGAGACCAGACCGGTCGCGCCGAGGAGCAGCCAGGACGCTGCCCACACCACGCTCATCACCGCGATCACCCGGGTCCGGCGCCGGCCCTCGATGCGCTGGAGGACGACGAGCTGCAGCACCACGATCACCAGGGTGTTCGCGGCGAAGGCGAGCCCGAGGCCACGGGTCGAGACGTCACCGACCGCCCGGGCGTACGCCGGCATGCCGGCGTTCAGCTGCGAGTAGCCGACGTAGGAGGACACGAACGAGAGCAGCATCAGCGTCGCGACCGCGGGCCGCCGCGCGACCTCGAGGTAACCGACCCGCACGACCGGACCGTCCTCGCCGTCCGACGTCGCACGCTCCGGCCGGCCCGCGACGTGGCGCAGCGGGACCGCGAGGAGGAACAGCCCGGGGAGGTACGACAGGGCGTCGGCGAGGTAGATCGTCTGGAAGGTCACCAGCCGCTCGACGTCGACGAAGACGCCGCCGATGATCCCGCCGATCCCGATCCCGAGGTTGAGCAGGGTGAAGTTCACGCCGAAGTAGCGCTGGCGCAGCTCGACCGGGACCACGGTCGCGATCAGGGTCTGGAAGCCCGGCCAGGACACCCCGAACGCGGCCCCGGACAGGAGCAGGGCGAAGGCGGCCGACCACTCGGTCGAGGAGAACGCGAGGAGCGTGTTGGAGACGACCTGCAGGGCGAGCGCGCCCATCAGGATCCGCCGGGCGCCGAACCGGTCGATCGCCGATCCGCCCGGCCCGACGACGAGGAACCCGACCAGCGGCGGCAGGCCGAGGAGCAGCCCGACGTGGCCGAGCTCGAAGCCGCGGACCTCGTGGAGGTAGACCACGTGGAAGGGCAGGACCAGGCCGGTCCCGATGAACTCGAACACGACGACGGAGAGCAGCAGCTTGCCCTCGCGCGGCAGGTCGTGCCAGAACGATGCGAGGGTCGGCTTGGGGTCGCGGGTGGGTGTCGTGCTCATCTAGACCAGTCTGGCAGCGACCGCCGACAGGCCGCATGCGGATTCCGGACCCGGTGATCGCGCCCTAGGCTCACCCCGTGAAGCGCGCGGTGGCCTACCTGATCGGCCTGGCCCTGGTGCTCCTCGCCGTGTTCCTGCCGGCGGCCTTCTACAACGTCGACCTCTCCTCAGGCGACAGCTACGAGCCGACCACCATCACGTCGTACGTCGCCGAGTTCGACGTCGACGACCAGGGCGACATGAAGGCGACCGAGACGATCAAGGTCGACTTCCCGACCGGCGACCGGCACGGCATCTTCCGGTTCTTCGACAAGGCGGACAACAGCGCCCCGAACGCCCGCCGCGTGCCGCACGACATCCAGGTCTCGATGGACGGGGAGGACGTCCCCGTCGAGCTCCTCTCGGAGAGCCACGGCCGCTACGTCAACGCGAGGATCGGCGACGCGAGCTCGACGCTGGACCCGGGCGAGCACACCTACGTGATCAGCTACGAGATCGACGGCGTGCTCGAGGAGGGCACGAACGGCCACGAGACGCAGTTCTACTGGAACCTGATCCCGGGCGGCTGGAAGCAGTCGATCGACCGGTCCGACCTCACCGTCCACCTGCCCGTCGCCGCCGAGGACGTCCAGTGCGCGGTCGGCGCCGGTGAGACGGGCGGCTGCCGCGCCAAGGGCGAGGGCACCCAGACGCTGCGGGTCCGCACCGGCAACCTCGAGCCGAACACCCCGGTCACGGTCAAGGCCGGCCTCGACATGCCGACGCCGCCCGCCGGCACGACGCTGCCCTGGACGCCGCGGTACGACTCGGTGCTCGGCCGGCGCGTGCCGGTCACGGTGGCCGTCCTGGTGCTGGCAGTCCTGGCCGGCCTCGGCGGCTACCTGCTGGCCCGACGTGCCCGCGAGTCGGACCCGCAGTTCCCGATCATGTACGCCCCGCCGGACGGGATCGGCCCCGCCCAGGCGGCGTACCTGGTGACCGAGGACGTCGACGACGAGCAGTACGTCGCCACCTTGCTCTACGCCGCCGAACGGGGTGCCATCGACCTGAACCACGCCGACGGCGTGTGGACGATCACCGACAAGAACGGCGCCGCGGGGTGGGCCGGCCTCGACGAGGTGACCGCCGGCGTGGCGCACCTGCTCGGTGGCCCGGGGACGTCCTTCACCGCCGCCCCCAAGGACGTGGCGGCGGGCAAGCGTCTGCAGAGCGAGATCTCCAGCTTCGAGGAGCGCACGAAGTCCTGGGCCAAGCGCGGCGGGCTGATGGTCGCGAGCGGGCTCGGCGGCTGGGGCACCATCGTCATCGGCGCCTGCTTCATCGGCGTGATCGCGATCGCGATCTGGAACCCGCTCGACATGACGCTGGTCGCGCTGATCCCGGGACTGTTCGCGGTCTTCGGCGCGGGCATCGCCGCGACCGGCGCCGGGACCAAGCGGACCAAGACCGGGCGCGACCTCTGGTCGCGTGCCGGCGGGTTCCGTCGCATCCTGTCCACGCCGTCGGCGCAGGACCGGTTCGACTTCTCCAGCCGCCAGGAGCTCTACACGGCGTACATCCCCTGGGCGGTCGCGTTCGGCTGCGCCGACCAGTGGGCCGAGAAGTACCGCACCGAGATGGGGGCCGAGCCCCCGGTGCCGTCGTACTTCGGCGGCTACTACGCGGGCGCGTACGCCGGCTCGGCGATCAGCTCGATGGTCGACGACTTCCAGTCCACCGTCAGCTCCGCGGTCTCCTCCTACCAGGCCACCCAGCGCTCGTCCTCCTCCGGTGGCGGCGGGTTCTCCGGTGGCGGCGGGGGCGGCGGCGGAGGCGGCGGCTCCTGGTGATCCCCTCGACGTAGAGACGTAGACCCCAACAAGGAGTTCACATGCTCATCGCCATCATCGTCATCGTCGTGATCGTGGCCCTGGTCGGCTTCGTGATCGTCGGTTTCAACAAGCTGCGCACCACCGACATCGGTGCCCAGGAGGCGCTCGGCGGCATCGACGTCCAGCTCACCCGGCGGGCCGACCTGATCCCCAATCTGGTCGAGACGGTCAAGGGCTACGCGGCGCACGAGAAGGGGGTCTTCGAGGAGGTCACCCGGGCGCGTGCGGCCGTGCAGGCCGCGGCCAAGGGGGACGACGTGCCCGCCAAGGCCGCCGCGGACGCCGACCTCAGCCAGGCGCTGGTGAAGGTGAACGCCGTCGCCGAGGCCTACCCCGACCTCAAGGCCAACGTGAACTTCCTCGACCTGCAGAAGCAGCTCGCGGAGACCGAGAACCAGATCTCCTTCGCCCGCCAGTACTACAACGACGCCGTGGCGACCCTGAACAAGCTGACCCAGACCATCCCGTGGATGTTCTTCACCGGGATCGCGAACGTGCACAAGCGCGACTTCTACGAGGCCCCCGAGGGCCACGAGAACGCGCCGGAGGTGAAGTTCTAGGTGTGATGCCCAGGCACGTTGGTCGAGATCGTGTGACGACACGGTCTGAGGTCGTGGATGGGTGAAGGCCTCCCGGTGTGGAGTGGAGCTGTCTAGAAACCGCTTCACACCCAGGAGGCCTTCGTGTCCCACGCTACCCATGCCAACGCTGCCCTGACGCCACGCGCCCGGCTCAAGCTGGCTCGATTGATCGTCGAGCAGGACTGGCCGGTCCCGCGCGCTGCCGAGCGGTACGACGTTTCGTGGAAGACCGCGAAGAAGTGGGCCGACCGGTATCGGGCCGAAGGGCCGGCCGGGATGCTCGACCGGTCCTCGCGTCCCCATCGCCAGCCGAACCGCACGCCGGCCCCGGTGGTACGCAAGATCGTCCACCTGCGGTGGAAGCAACGCCTGGGACCGGTCGAGATCGGTGACCGTCTCCAGGTGCCGTCCTCGACGGTGCACGCGGTCTTGACCCGGTGCCGGCTCAACCGGCTCACCTACCTCGACCGCGCGACCGGCGAGCCAATCCGCCGCTACGAGCACGACCATCCAGGTGACCTGCTCCACCAAGATGTGAAGAAGCTCGGCAAGGTCCCCGACGGCGGTGGCTGGCGCTACGTGGGGCGCGAACAAGGCAAACGCAACCGCGCCGCCACTGCGGCCCGAACCGGTACTCCGAAGAGCAAGTACCGCCAGCCCCTGATCGGTACCTGTTTCCTGCACACCGTCATCGACGACCACTCCCGAGTCGCCTACGTCGAGGCCCACGACAACGAGACCAAGGAGACCGCTGCGTTGGTCCTACGCAACGCGGTCGCCTGGTTCGCCGAGCGCGGCGTGACCGTTCAACGGGTGCTCACCGACAACGGCGGATGCTACCGCTCGTTCTTGTGGCGAGACACCTGCGCCGAGCTCGGCGTCACACCCAAGCGGACCCGGCCCTACCGGCCACAGACCAACGGCAAGATCGAACGGTTCCACCGGACCCTGGCCGAAGGCTGGGCGTTCAAGAAGTTCTACACCTCCGAAACCGCCCGACTCGCCGCCCTGCCAGGATGGATCCACCAGTACAACCACCACCGGCCCCACTCGGCCATCGGTAAGCGCTCACCCATCACCCGGTTGGACAACCTGGCTGGGCATCACA
>NZ_JBGAHF010000010.1:0-167308 GCF_044226305.1 Nocardioides sp.
CTTCGCGTTGCGCCGGATGACCCCGCTGGTGACCATGCAGCCGGCGATGTTGCCGATCTTGGACGAGCGGAAGATCGCACGGATCTCCGCCTGGCCCAGGGTCGACTCCTCGAACTCCGGCTTGAGCATGCCCTTCAGCGCGGCCTCGATCTCCTCGATGGCCTGGTAGATCACCGTGTAGTACCGGATCTCCACGCCCTCGCGGTCGGCCAGCTCCGTCGCCTTGCCCTGCGGGCGGACGTTGAAGCCGATGATGATCGCGTCGGAGGCGGCTGCCAGGTCGACGTTGGTCTCGGTGATCGCACCGACACCGCGGTCGATGACCCGCAGGTTGACCTCGTCGCCGACGTCGATCTTGGCCAGCGCGTCCTCGAGCGCCTCGACCGAACCGGACACGTCGCCCTTGAGGATGAGGTTGAGCTCCTGGCTCTCGCCCTTCTCCATGGAGGCCATGAAGTCCTCGAGCGTACGACGCACGCGCCGCTTGGCCTGCATGGCCGCCCGCTCGCGGGCCTCACGCTTCTCGGCGATCTGACGCGCCATCCGGTCGTCCTCGACCACGATGAAGTTCTGGCCGGCACCGGGGACGGCGCTCAGGCCGAGCACCATCGCCGGACGCGACGGACCGGCCTCGGACAGCTCGTGGCCGAACTCGTCGAGCATCGCGCGGACGCGGCCGTGGGCCGGTCCGGCGACGATCGAGTCGCCGACGTGGAGCGTGCCGCGCTGGACGAGGATGGTCGCCACCGGACCGCGACCACGGTCCAGGTGCGCCTCGATGACCAGGCCCTGGGCCTCCCGGCCCGCGTTGGCACGCAGGTCGAGCGACGCGTCGGCGGTGAGCACGATCGCCTCGAGCAGCTTGTCGAGGTTGAGCTCGGACTTGGCCGAGACGTCGACGAACATCGTGTCGCCGCCGTACTCCTCGGGCACCAGGCCGTACTCGGTCAGCTGGCCACGGACCTTGGTCGGGTCCGCCTCCGGCTTGTCGATCTTGTTGACCGCGACCACGATCGGCACGCCGGCCGCCTTGGCGTGGTTGAGCGCCTCGACGGTCTGCGGCATCACGCCGTCGTCGGCCGCGACCACCAGCACCGCGATGTCCGAGGACTGCGACCCGCGAGCACGCATGGCGGTGAACGCCTCGTGACCCGGGGTGTCGATGAAGGTGATGCGCCGCTCGTCACCGTCGACGTCGGTGCGCACCTGGTAGGCACCGATGTGCTGGGTGATGCCACCGGCCTCGCCCGCGACGACGTTCGCGTTGCGCAGCGCGTCGAGGAGCTTGGTCTTGCCGTGGTCGACGTGACCCATGACGGTGACGACCGGCGGCCGGGCCACCAGGTCCTCCTCGTCGGTGTCCTCGTCGTCGCCGAACTCGATGTCGAAGGACTCGAGCAGCTCGCGGTCCTCGTCCTCGGGCGAGACGACCTGGACGACGTAGTTGAGCTCCTCGCCGAGCAGCTCGAGGGTCTCGTCGTTGACGGACTCCGTCGCGGTCACCATCTCGCCGAGGCTGAACAGCATCTGCACGAGCTGGGCGGCGTCGACGTTGATCCGCTCGGCGAAGTCGGTCAGGGACGCGCCGCGGGGCAGCCGGACGGTCTCGCCGTTGCCCTTGCGGACGCGCACGCCGCCGATCGTCGGGGCCTCCATGGCCTCGAACTCCTGGCGACGGGCCCGCTTCGACTTGCGGCCACGGCGCGAGGGGCCGCCGGGGCGACCGAAGGCACCCTGGGTCTGGCCACGCTGGCCGGGACGACCACCGCCGGGGCGACCGCCGCCGCTCGGACCGAAGCCGCCGGGACGACCCGGGGCACCGGCACCGGCGCCGGGAGCGCCACCGCGACCCGGAGCGCCACCGCGACCCGGAGCGCCGCCGCGACCCGGGGCACCGCCGCGGGCGGGGGCACCGGGACGACCGCCCGGACCCTGGCCGAAGGCGGCCGGGGACTTGGGCATCATCGCGGGGTTCGGACGGGGCATGCCCGGGCGACCGCCGGCGGCCGGCGGCCGCGGCGGACGGTTGTCGCCGCCGCCGGTGGCCGGGGCGGGCCGGTCGGTGGGCGCCGGACGGCGACCCATCCCCTGGCTCGACGCGAACGGGTTGTTGCCCGGACGCGGCGTGCCGCCGGGACGGCCGACCGGCCGGGGCGCGGGGGCCTTCGGGGTCGGCGACGAGGCAGCAGGTGCCTCCGGCGCTTCGGGCGCCTCCGGGGCCTCGGGCTCCGCAGCGGCCGGCGGCTCGTCGGCCTTCGGGCCGGGACGCGGACCGGGGCGCGGGGCCGTCGGTGCTGCCGGCGCCGTGGCCGCGGGGGCCGCGGCCTCGGCCGCGGGCGCCTCGACGGGCGCGGACGGCTGCTCGGCGGGCTGCTCGGGAGCCGGGGCCGCGGCCTTCTTGGCCGGGGCCTTCTTGGCAGGAGTGGCCTTCTCCGCCGGCGCGGCGGGCGCCGCGGCAGGAGCGGCCGAGGTCTCGGCCTTCAGCTTGTCGCCGTACTCCTTGCGGAAACGCATCTCCGCGGGGAGCTCGACGGTCGAGCTCGCCGACTTGACGAACTCCCCCATCTCCTTGAACTTCTCGAGAACGAACTTGCTCTCGACTCCGAACTCCTTGGCGAGCTCGTGAACTCGGGTCTTAGCCACGCTTCTCCTTCTGGCCACAAGACCCGGTTCCAGTTCAGTGCTGGGGGTGACTTGCGACCGTTAGTGGTTGTGCAAACTCATCGGGAAGTACTCATCGAGTGCTCATGAGCTGCTGCTCCAGTTTCTGTCGGTCGGTGGTTCTGTCGGTCGGTCGATCGGTGCCAGCCGAGCCAGGTACTCGCCGAGCGGTGTGCTGGCCAGCCCTGACCCGTTCCCCCGCCCCTGAGTTCCAGGGAAGCGCAGGGCCCGAGCGAAGGCTCGCCGGCGCACCGCGAGCTCGTAGCACTCGGTCGTCGGGTGCAGGTGCGCCCCACGGCCGGGTGCGGTGGCTGCCGGATCGGGCACGACGGCCGGGTGGCCGTGCGCATCCGAGCCGACGGTCACCCGCAGCAGCTCAGCCTTGGCGGCTCGTGTCCGGCATCCCACGCAGGTCCGGACGGGCCCCACGGGTGCGGGTCGGTCCGGGCAGGCAGAAGAGATGTGTTCACGCGCCACTGATCGTCAAGCCTACCCCGCGAGCGCCTCCTCTTTCGAACTGGGGCGAGGCGGTCAGGCACCCTCGGGCTGCTCGACCGGCTGCTCGGCGGGCTGCTCGGCGGGCTGCTCGGCGGGCTGCTCGGCCGATTGCTGGGCCGGCTGCTCGTCGTCGCTGCGGATGTCGATGCGCCACCCGGTGAGCCGCGCCGCGAGCCGCGCGTTCTGGCCCTCCTTGCCGATCGCCAGCGACAGCTGGAAGTCGGGGACGACCACGCGGGCCGACCGGGCGTCGGCGTCGACGACCTCGACCGAGGTGACCCGGGCCGGCGAGAGCGCGTTGCCCACCAGCTCGGCGGCGTCGTCGGACCAGTCGATGATGTCGATCTTCTCGCCGTGCAGCTCGGCCATCACCGCGCGCACCCGCTGGCCCATCGGCCCGATGCAGGCGCCCTTGGCGTTGACCCCCGGCACCGTCGACCGGACGGCGACCTTCGTGCGGTGCCCGGCCTCCCGGGCGATCGCGGCGATCTCGACGGTGCCGTCGGCGATCTCGGGCACCTCGAGCGCGAACAGCTTCTTGACCAGGTTGGGGTGCGAGCGCGACAGCGTCACCTGCGGGCCGCGCATGCCCTTGCGCACCGACACGACCAGGCACTTGATCCGGGTCCCGTGCTCGTAGCGCTCCCCCGGCACCCGCTCGCCCGTCGGCAGCAGCGCCTCGAGCTTGCCGAGGTCGACCAGCACGTCGTCGGGGTTGCGCCCCTGCTGGATGATCCCGGAGATGACGTCGCCCTCGCGGCCGGAGAACTCGCCGAACCGGACGTCGTCCTCGGCGTCGCGCAGCCGCTGGAGCATGATCTGCTTCGCGGTCGTGGCGGCGATCCGGCCGAACCCCTCGGGGGTGTCGTCGTACTCGCCGACGACGTTGCCCTCCTCGTCGACCTCGGACGCCAGCACCGTGACGTGCCCGGTCTTGCGGTCCAGCTCGACGCGGGCCTTCTCGTGGGCGCCCGGCGTCTTGTGGTACGCCGTCAGCAGTGCCTGCTCGATCGCCTCGACGAGCACGTCGAAGGAGATCTCCTTCTCCCGCTCGAGCATGCGCAGGACGCTCATGTCGATGTCCATCAGGCCTCCTCCTCCACCGAGACGTCACCGGAACCACTGGGGCGGTTGAACTCCACCTGCACGAGGGCCTTCTTCACCGCGGCGTACGCGACGTCGTGACGCTGCCCGCTGACGTCCAGCGTCGCCTTCTCGTCGTCGGACGAGAGCACCCGCCCGGTCAGCGACGAGCCGTCGGCCAGCGTCACCTTGACCAGCCGACTGGTGTTGCGACGCCAGTGGCGCGGCAGGGTGAGCGGCCGGTCGACCCCACGCGAGGTGACCTCGAGGGTGTAGGGCTGCTCGCCCATCACCTCGGAGCCGTCCAGCACGCGGTTGACCTCCCGGGTCGCCTCGGCGACCTCGTCCAGCGTCACGCCGCCGTCCTTGTCCACGGCGACCCGCAGGATCCGGCGCTTGCCGGCCGGGGTGATCTCGACGGCCTCGATGTCGAGGCCCAGGGCACGCAGGGGGTCGTCGAGCTCGGCCTCGATCCGTTCCCTGGTGGCGTCCTGGTTGGCGCTGCTCACGGGTGGGCGACCTCCTTGTGCTGTTGTTGATCGACCACCATAGCGGCTGTTCGGCCGCCCGCGGAGCGGGTGGATAGGGTCGGCGACGTGCCTGCCCGTCCCCTCCTCCGCCGCCGCTCGGCGCTCGCCGCCGGGCTGGCCGGCCTGACCGGCCTGGCGGCCGTCGGCGGGTGTGACCTGGGCGACTCGGCACCACGGTCGGGCCCGACCTCGACGCCCGGCACGGACCCCGACCCCGACGCCGCGCTGGTCGAGGAGGTGCTCGCCGAGCTCGGCCGTGCGGAGCGGGTCGCCACCGCCGGCGGCGCCCTCGAGCTGGCCGCCCTGCACCGGGCCCACATCGCCGCGCTCGACGGCGAGCCGCCGGCCGAGCGGACGTCGAGGACGGCCACCCCGGCCGTCGTACGCCGCCGCGAGCAGCACCTGCAGGTCCGGCTGGTCGAGGCCTCGGTGGCCGCCCGCAGCGGGTCCCTGGCCCGGCTCCTGGCGTCCATGAGCGCGGCCGTCTCCCAGCGGCTGGCCCTCGACGGGACGGCCGCATGAGCGAGACCGCCGCCCTGCAGACCACGCTCGCCGCCGAGCACGCCGCCGTCTACATGTACGGCGTCCTCGGCGGCCGCACCTCGCGCGCCGCGACCCCGCAGCTGTTCGACGCCGTCTCGTCGGCGTACGCCGCGCACCGGGCGCGACGCGACCACCTGGTCCGCGAGCTCACCGACCTCGGCGTCGACCCGGTCGCCGCGGACCCGGCGTACGAGCCCCCGCGGCCGCTGGACACGCCGGCCCAGGTCGAGCGAGCTGGTCTGGACCTGGAGCGGTCCTGCGCGCGGACCTACGCCTACCTCGTGGCGAGCACGGTCGAGGACCGGCGCCGGTGGGCGGTCGAGGCGCTGAACGAGACAGCGGTCCGCGAACTCGCCTTCCGGGGAACTCCCGAGACGTTCCCCGGGGCCGACGAGCACGCGGACCGCTGAGGCCAGTTGGCCGGTGAGCGGGTCTCCCGCCGGGATGTGGGGGGACTGGCGGGAGGACCGCTCTTGCAAAAGCATGCAACAGCCCACGTCAGCGCCGCGACAAGTTCGCCCCTCACGTTTTCGCATTGCACAAACGTGCAATCACGGCGGGGTCAGCGCCAGGAGCGGACGACCTGCGCGACGTCGGCGATCCGGTGCACCACGGCGTCCGGCTCGCCCTCGGTGTGGCCCACCTGCTCGGCCGGGATCCGGCTGTGCGGGACGTGGATCGCCCGCATCCCGGCGTGGTGGGCGCCCCAGACGTCGTCGAAGAGCCGGTCGCCGACATAGACGCAGCGCGCCGGGTCGGTCACGCCGACCGCGTCCATCGCCGCCGCGAACGCGTGCGGCGACGGCTTCGTCCACGGGATCTCGCTGGTGTAGACGTCGCCGTCGATCAGGTCGGCGACGCCGTCGCGCTCGAAGAACCCGACGTGCCAGGCCCGCGGCCAGATCGTGTTGGAGAGGACGCCGACCTTGACGCCGTCCGCGCGCAGCGCCTCCCAGAGCGGACCGACCTCGGGATCGGTCAGGGTGTGCGGCTCCCAGAACTCGAAGTACGCCGTCAGCAGCTCCGGGTCGTGCTCGAGCCCGGCCTCGGCGAACAGGTCCGCCACGGTCGCGCTCTGCTGGTGGTCGCGCGAGCGGCCCCAGATCGCCTGGTTGGCGGCGTGCAGCCGCGCCTGCGACACCTCGACGTCGTGGTCGACGTTGACGACCGCCTGCGCGAGCGCCAGCGACTCGGCGTGGAAGTCGATGTCGTGCCAGCGGGTGAGCGTCCCGCCCCAGTCGAAGACGACGGCGTCGACGCTCATCGCCGCACGAGGCGGACGACGTGGTCGACGACGTGGTCGGCCGGGACGTCCTCGCGCTCGCCGGTGCGGCGGTCCTTGACCTCGACCGTGCCGTCGGCGAGCCCCTTGCCGACGACGACGATGGTCGGGACGCCGATCAGCTCGGCGTCCTTGAACTTCACGCCGGGGCTGACCTTCACGCGGTCGTCGTAGAGCACCTCGATCCCCTGCCGGTCGAGCTCGTGGACGATCCGGTCGGCGGCCGCGTGCACGTGCTCGTCCTTGCCGGTGGCCACCAAGTGCACGTCGGCGGGCGCGACCTCGCGCGGCCACACGAGCCCGATCTCGTCGAGGGTGTTCTCCGCGATCGCGGCGACGGCCCGCGACGGGCCGATGCCGTAGGACCCCATCGTGACCGTCACGAGCTTGCCGAACTCGTCGAGGACCTGGAGACCGAGCGCGTCGGCGTACTTGCGGCCGAGCTGGAAGATGTGGCCCATCTCGATGCCGCGGGCGGCCTCGAGGACGCCGTCCTCGCAGTTCGGGCAGGGGTCGCCGTCGCGGACCTCGGCGGCCTCGATCGTGCCGTCGGGGGTGAAGTCGCGGCCGGCCACCAGGTCGATGACGTGGCTGCCGTCGACGTCGGCGCCGGTCACCCAGCGGGTGCCCTCGACGATGCGCGGGTCGACGAGGTAGCGGATGCCGGACGCGTTCTTCTCCCCGAGCACGCCGGGACCGATGTAGCCCTTGACCAGGCTCGGGTGCTTCTTGAACTCGGCCTCGTCGAAGGGCTCGACCTCGGTCGGCTCGAGCTGGCCCTCGAGCCGCTTCTGGTCGACCTCGCGGTCGCCGGGCAGCCCGACGGCGATCGGCTCACGCGTGCCGTCGGGGTGCTTGAGGGTGAGCAGCACGTTCTTGAGGGTGTCGCCCGCGTTCCAGGGGCGGTCGGCCCGCGGGAACCGCTCGTCGAGGTGGGCGACGAGCGTGTCGATCGTCGGGGTGTCGGGCGTCTGCTCGGCGTGGGCGGCCGGCGCGTCGTCGTACGGCACGGGCGAGGGCGGCCGCACCTGGACCGCCTCGACGTTGGCGGCGTAGTCGCACGTCGTGCAGCGGACGTAGGTGTCCTCCCCGACCTCCGCCTTGGCGAGGAACTCCTCGGACTTCGAGCCACCCATCGCCCCCGAGGTCGCCTTGACGATGACGTACTCGAAGCCGAGCCGGTCGAAGATCCGGATGTAGGCGTCGCGGTGGCGCTGGTAGCTCGCCTCGAGGCCGGCGTCGTCGACGTCGAAGGAGTAGGAGTCCTTCATGACGAACTCGCGACCGCGGAGCAGCCCGGCCCGGGGACGAGCCTCGTCGCGGTACTTGGTCTGGATCTGGTAGATCGCGAGCGGCAGGTCCTTGTAGGAGCTGTAGAGGTCCTTGACGACGAGGGTGAACATCTCCTCGTGCGTGGGGCCGAGCAGGTAGTCGGCGTCCTTGCGGTCCTTGAGCCGGAAGATGCCGTCGCCGTACTCGGTCCAGCGGCCGGTGGCCTCGTAGGGCTCGCGCGGGAGCAGCGCGGGGAACAGCAGCTCCTGGGCGCCGATGGCGTCCATCTCCTCGCGGATGACGTTCTCGATCCGGCGCAGCACCCTCAGGCCCAGCGGCAGCCAGGAGTAGATGCCGGGCGCGGCACGGCGGATGTAGCCCGCGCGCAGCAGGAGCCGGTGCGACGGCACCTCGGCGTCCGCCGGGTCCTCCCGGAGGGTCCGCACGAACAGGCTCGACATCCGCATGATCATGGTGAGCAGGCTACTGTCCGCGGCCTGCAACCTTCCTCCGGGTTATGCCGTCCTCCGAGCATGAAGACTGCGATCCTCTCGGCCCTGCTCACGCTGGCGGCCCCCTCCGTCACGATCCACCCGGCGCAGCTCGACCGCGGACCCGACGTCGCCGGGCCGCACGTCGAGGGGCGGACCCTCGTCGACGGGTCGACCCGGCTGACCTTCCACGACCCCGTGGTGACCTACCTCGGACGGTCCGGGGACCGGTACGTCGTGCACCTGATGACCCGCAACGGCGACCGCCCGCGGGTGGTCGCCGTCGGGGGCGGCGAGCACCGCACGGTCCTGGCGCGCGGCGTCCAGGCGGCCGAGACGGTCCTGAGCGACGACGGGAAGGAGCTGCTGACGGGGCGCTGGGGCGGCCGGACCGGCACGATCGTCCGGGTCGTGTCCGCCCGGACCGCCCGGCCGGTCGCGGAGCGGCACTTCCGCGGGGCCGTGTCGCTGCTGGACGCCGACGCGGGCCGGGTCGTGCTCGGCGGCTGGCGCCCGGCTCGGACGCTCACGTGGGACTACCGGTCCGGGGAGACGCAGCGGGTCAACGGGCACTCCGGCTACCTCGCGTCGATCTCGGCGGACCGGCTGGCGTCGTACACCGGCGACCCCTACGACGGGGGCTGCTCGGTGCTGACGACGCTCGACGGCGAGCGGCTCTCGCGGTCGTGCGCGGAGCGGGTGGTCGCGATCTCGCCGTCCGGCGACCGGGTCGCGACCGTCGGGCTGCTCTCCGACGGCCCCGGCCCGGCCGCGGCGCACGTGCGTCGCGCCGCGGGTGGCCGCGAGCTGGTCGAGTACCGGGCGCCGTACGTCTTCGGGAGGATCTCGTGGGAGGACGACCGGACCCTGCTGCTGGACACCCTCACGACCCGCAAGATCGCCACGGTCCGGTGCGTGGCCGAGGAGTGCGAGCGGGCGTCCGCGATCCGACCCAGCCCGATCAGCTGAGGGTCGGTCCGGGCTGGGCTGGGGTGGGCTGGGCTGGGGTCGTCGCAGGTTCACCATGGTCTCCAGCCGAACCTGCACTTCCCATGGTGTGCTCGCCGTGGGAAGTGCAGGTTCATCCCACGTACCGTGGTGAACCTGCGACGGGCGGGCCGGGCCGCGTGACGACCGGCGCGACGTCATACGTCGTGGCCGCGCCGACGACCGGGCCGCATGACGTCCCGCGCATCGTCATACGTCCTGGCGGCCCCGACGACCGGCCCGCATGACGTCCGGCGCAGCGTCATACGTCGTGGCCGCCCCGACGACCGGCCCGCATGACGTCCCGCGGGAGCGCGGCCTCAGTCGCCGACGAGCACCGGCCGGGCCGTGACGACGCGTAGTGCCTCGGGGCTGCCCGGGATCGTCACCGTCCCGGCCACGTCGCGCCACGCTCCCCCGTTCACGCGGAACTGCGCCGCGTAGGTCGTGTCCACGCTCGGCGCCACCCGCCCCTGGCGGAGGTAGCGGTGGGTGATCTCCAGGTCGGGGTACGCCGACCCCGGGCTGGTCGTCCACCGCACCGCGCCGTCGCCGAACCGCCACCCGTAGCGCGCCGGCCAGATCCGCAGCTCCACCCGTTGCCCGAGGAGGCTGACGGTCCGGGTGAGCTCCCCGTCGTCGGTGTAGAAGTTGGTCGCGAAGTTCACCAGGGTGCGGTGGTTGGGGGGCTGGATCCGGAGCTCGGACTCCGGGAGCGGCACGCGGCGGAAGGCCGCGGCCACGAGGCCGGGGGTGACGGTGGGTACCGGTGTCAGATCAGATGGCCTATCGCAGTACTCGCTCGGCGCCTGATCCGTGCTGAGGGCGACACGAACACAGATCGAATCCCAGTCAGAGTCGCGCGGTGGAAGGTCGGTGTCAGTGGCCGACTCCGTTGTCGACCCGTCGCACGCGTACACGAAGTGAATCTGGACGAGCCCATTGACCATCTGAGTCTGCCGAATCCACCCACAGTCGGCGTGGGCGGCGGATGGCAGCACTGCAACGCCCGCTACCGCCATGAGTAACGCGAGAACGAAACGCCTCATGAGAGGAATCCGACGAATGAGACAACCCATCCGCGACCTTCCCGTGACAACTTGAAGACAAGAAGGTGCTTCTCGGATTCGTAAGTGACCGGCTTGGCGCCAGCGCTCTTAATCGTTGTTCCGCCGGCGACCGTGACTGCGGCGTCCACTACCTGCGGACCCTCCCGGTTTGCGCGCAGATGCGACCCGTTTAGAACCCACCCCTCTGTTTCGAACCGTCCACCCTCTGCGTAGACGCGCTCGATCGGATCGATGAACTGCTCACACGCCTCGCACGGCTCCCGGCTGAGCTCCCGAATCCGGCTGGTATCCCCCGACTTGAGCGCCTCGTTCTGGGCCGCGATCCAGGCCGCAACAGTGGCCTCCGGGCCTAGATCCGCAGCCGCCGGCGAGGTGCTCGGCGAGCTGGGCGCGGAGGACGAGGGGGCAGCCACGTGCGGCTCGGGGTCACTCCCCGAGCAGGCAGTGACCCCGAGCAGCAAGACACCCCATGCGGCGATGACCGCCCGAGTTCCGGTCATGCGCCGATCATGCCCCGGCTCGCGCACCGGCGAAACCGGCGATCTCCGGCCTGTGGACAACCGCTCAGCGACCGTCGACCTGGCGACCCGCGAGGCCTCAGAGCATCAGAACATCACGGTGGCGAACCGGGCGGTCTCCTGGAAGCCGACCCGCTCGTAGACCGCGCGGGCGGACTCGTTCCAGTCGTTGACGTAGAGCGAGACCACCGGGGCGATCTCGCGGCGGACGATGTCGACGACCGCGGCCATGCCGGCGGTGGCGATGCCGCGGCCGCGGTGCAGCGGCGGCACGTACACCCCCTGGATCTGGGCGGCGTACGGCGTGGCGCAGGCGACCTCGGCCTTGAAGATCAGCCGCCCCCGGTCGTAGCGGGCGAAGGACCAGCCGCGGCTGATCAGCTGGGTGACCCGGGCGCGGTAGAGCTCGGCGCCCCCGCCGTACTCCGGCGAGATGCCGACCTCCTCGGTGTACATCGCCACGCACGCCGGGTAGAGCTGGTCGAGGTCGGCGCGGACCGAGCGACGCACGGCGGGGTCCGGTGCGACCTTCGGGAGCCCGGAGATCTCCAGGTGCGGCTGCTCCCAGCGCGCCTCGCGCGGGCGACCCCAGGCGGCGGCGACGCCGTTCCAGAAGGCCCGCACGGCGTCCTGCGGGCCGACGATCGTGGAGACCGAGCGGCCCCGGGTCAGCGCCCGCTCGGCGAACGCCGCGGCGTCGTCCGGCGTCGCCTGGACCGGCACCAGGTTGGCGCCCACGTGGCAGGCGGCGACGAGGTGGCCGTCGTCGAACCGGCCCCACATCTCCCCGCCCAGCCACCGCGGCTCGAGGTTGGTGGTCGTCGCGCGGTAGTCGACGAAGGCGTTCACGACCGGGTCCTGGCGCGCGAGCGCCAGGAACTCGTCCAGGTCCGCGCCTCCGAGGGGGCGGACGCCGTGGCGGGTCGTGAGCACGGCCGAAGCCTACGGCCCCCGGGCTGCCCCAGGGCGCTAGTTCGACTCCCAGCCGGAGTTGTAGACGTCCAGGCCGAAGGTCTCGACGCCCTCGTCCCGCGCGTACCCCAGCAGCGGCAGCCCGAAGATCTCCTCGATCGACCCCAGCAGCGAGTAGTGGTTGTACGGCGAGGTGCTCCACGTGCCGGGTCGGATGAACCTCGAGACCAGCAGCGCGCCGATCTTCCCGCCCCCGGGCCCGGCGATGCCCGGCATCGGGCTGTTGACCGAGGTCGCCGGCCCGCAGCACGCCGTCGCGTCCGACTGCGGGCCGTCGGACTCGTCGGCGGTGATCACGAGCAGGCCGTCCTTGCGGAACGCCGGCGACCGCAGGATCCGCGGCACCCACCGCTCCATCCAGGCGTTCACCGTCTTCAGGCCTCCGGGGCGGCCGTCGGCGCACGGCTCGTCGTGGCCGTCGTGGCACAGGTCCGGCGTGATGTAGGCGAGGTTCGGCGTGGTGCTCACCCGCCGCAGGTCCCGCGGGAGCCGCTCGAGCCCGACGACGCGGGCCTTGCAGTAGCGCGGGTGGTCGATGATCGAGGCGAAGTAGACGAACGGGTTGTGCCGGGCCGCGTAGTTGTGGTCGGCCGTCGCGTGCTGGGTCGGGTCGAGCGTGTCGAGGTCGGGGTGCTGGCAGGGCCGCTCCATCCCGTCCATGTAGCCCTTCCACGTCTTCCCAGCGTCCGTGAGCTGCCGCGGCAGCGTCGGGACGTCGGCGGGGAAGACGCAGCCGGTCCCGACCGCCTGGTCCGGCTCGACCGTCGACGTCCGCGCGAACGTGGAGAACACCTGGCAGTCGGACTGCATCTGGACGTTCGGCCCCTGCCCGGACACCTGCGCGACGTAGTTGGGCTGCGAGTTGTGCGCGGTGCCGTAGTAGGTGTTGAGCAGCACCCCCTTCGCGCGCAGCGTCTTCGCGAGGTACGGCGCCGCGGAGCCCGGGCCCCAGGTCTCGTCGTAGCCCTTGTTCTCGATGTTGATCACGAAGACGTGGCGGACCGGCGGCACGTACGGCGGCCGCGCGGCCGCCGACGCACCCGGCGCCGGCCCCGGCGCCGGTGCCGCGACCACGGCGGTCGCGGACGGCACCACCAGGCCCGCGACCACGAGCGCCAGGGCTCCGAGCGTGCGCGCGATCATCGGGGCAGCTCCCAGCCGAGCCGGACGGCGAGGTGCTTGAGCGCCTCCCAGTCGTCGGACTTGGTCTGCTCCGGCGCGCAGCCGGCCGACGTGAAGGGCGGGACGTCGTACGTCGGCGCGGTGGTGTCCGGGCCCGAGGAGAAGTCGAGCGCCTCGGCCATGTTGCGCGCGTGCTTGTCGCGCGGCGTCAGGTGCCGCAGGCCCCAGCGCCACTCGATCATCTTCAGCACCGAGGTGTGGTCGTAGACGTGGTGCGACACGTGACCGCGCCGGGCCAGCGGCGAGATCATCAGCGCGGGCACCCGGAAGCCGCGCAACGCGGTCCTCGACGAGACGTCCGGCGCGCGCCGCGGCCGGACGTGGTCGAAGAAGCCGCCCCACTCGTCGTAGTTGATGACGAGCACGGTCTTCTCCCACCCGGGGCCGGTGCGGACGGCGTCGTACACCTGGTTGAGGAACGCCTGCCCGGCCCGGATGTCGGCGAGCGGGTGGTCGTCGTTGGAGCGGCCGCTCTCCTCGTCGAGGAAGCGCGGGTCGACGAACGAGACGGCCGGCAGGGTGCCGGCGGCCGCGTCGGCGAGGAAGCTCGCGAACGGGTGCGAGATGCTGGCGTACTTGCCGTACCAGAGCAGCGTGAACGGGATGTCGCTGAAGTAGTACTTCCCGCTGACGCCCTTCGCGGCCAGCCGGTCCCAGATCGTCGGCAGGTGGCACTGGTCGGTGTTGTTGTGGAGCCGGTCGGTCTGCGCGGCGTGCTGGTAGAAGCGGTTGGGGTAGGTCTCCGCCATCACCGCCGAGAAGTAGCGGTCGAAGACGGTCCAGTCCCGGGCGGCGTGACGGTAGAAGGACAGGTCGTCGTCGGTGTAGTAGCCGATCGCCATCAGGTCGTTGTTGCCCGACTTCAGGAAGCCGTCGAGCTTGCCGCCGTTGAGCTGGATCCGCCCGCCCTCCCAGGAGTGGTCGGGGTCCTCGAAGCCGCAGCCGTCGTACGCCGTCAGGTGGTGCGTCTCGTGCCGGACCCCTCGACGGTCGACGTAGCTGAGCCCGGCCTGCTGGCCGTCGGCGCCCGGGAGCCAGCCGAGGTAGTGGTCGAAGGACCGGTTCTCCATCATCACGACGACGACGTGCTCGATGCCGGAGTCGTCGGGGGCGGGGAGGTCGAGGGGCGCGGCCGAGGCGGGCAACCAGCGCGCCGCGCCGGTCGCGGCGGCGACCCCGGAGACCGAGGCGGCGCCGAGGAGGTTCCTCCGAGAGATCGTCACGGAGGCAGTGTGCGCCACGGACGGGCCGACGTCACGGGTGCGGAGGCGGTGTTCGCCCTCCGTTCAGGAGACGGTGACCTCCGCGGCGGCGCCGTCGACCGACTCCATGCCCTCGGCGATCCGCATCGCCTCCTCGATCAGGGTCTCGACGATCTGCGACTCCGGGACGGTCTTGATGACCTCGCCCTTGACGAAGATCTGGCCCTTCCCGTTGCCCGACGCCACCCCGAGGTCGGCCTCCCGGGCCTCGCCGGGGCCGTTGACGACGCACCCCATGACGGCGACGCGCAGCGGGACCTCCATGCCCTCGAGGCCGGCGGTCACCTGCTCGGCCAGCGTGTAGACGTCGACCTGGGCGCGGCCGCACGACGGGCAGGACACGATCTCGAGCTTGCGCGGGCGCAGGTTGAGCGACTGGAGGATCTGGATGCCGACCTTGACCTCCTCGACCGGAGGGGCCGAGAGCGAGACCCGGATCGTGTCGCCGATGCCCTGGCTGAGCAGGGCGCCGAACGCCGTCGCCGACTTGATCGTGCCCTGGAACGCCGGCCCGGCCTCGGTCACGCCGAGGTGGAGCGGCCAGTCGCCGGCCTCGGCCAGCAGCTCGTAGGCGCGCACCATGACGACCGGGTCGTTGTGCTTCACCGAGATCTTGAAGTCGTGGAAGTCGTGCTCCTCGAAGAGGCTGGCCTCCCAGACCGCGGACTCGACCAGCGCCTCCGGCGTGGCCTTGCCGTACTTGTCGAGGATCCGCTTGTCGAGGCTGCCGGCGTTGACGCCGATCCGGATCGAGGTGCCACGGTCCTTGGCGGCCCGCGCGATCTCCTTGACCTGGTCGTCGAACTTGCGGATGTTGCCCGGGTTGACGCGGACGGCGGCGCAGCCGGCGTCGATGGCCGCGAAGACGTACTTGGGCTGGAAGTGGATGTCGGCGATCACCGGGATCTGCGAGTGCTGGGCGATCTCGGCCAGCGCGTCGGCGTCGTCCTGGCTGGGGCAGGCGACCCGCACGATGTCGCAGCCGGTGGCGGTGAGCTCGGCGATCTGCTGGAGGGTGCTATTGACGTCGCTGGTGAGCGTCGTGGTCATCGACTGCACGGAGATCGGGTGGTCGCTGCCGACCCCGACCTTGCCGACCTGGATCTGGCGGGTCTGGCGGCGCGGGGCGAGCACGGGCGGCGGGGCCGCGGGCATGCCCAGGTTGATCTCGGTCATGATGTCGATCCTAGGGCGGGTCCCCAGCGGGCCCCCAAAGCGGAGCCCCGCCCTACGAGGCGATGTGGATGGGCACGACCAGGTCGCCGATGATCAGCACGACGCCCATGACGAGCAGCACGGCCGCGACGCAGTAGGCGATCGGCAGCAGCTTCGCCACGTCGACGTACCCCGGGTCGGGGCGGCCGCGCAGCCGCGCGAACGCCCGGCGCAGCGCCTCCCACAGCGCACCGGCGATGTGACCACCGTCGAGCGGCAGCAGCGGGATGAAGTTGAACAGGCCGATGAACAGGTTGAAGCCCGCGATCAGCATGAGGAGGAAGACCGCCTTCTCGGTGACCGGGAAGGCCTCCTGCGAGACGGTCTCACCCGCGAGCCGGCCGCCGCCGACGATGCTGACGGGACTGTCGACCGCGCGCTCCTGGACGCCGACGATCGCCTCGCCCACGCCCCAGACCTTGACCGGCAGGGTGCCCAGCGCGACCACCGTCTGCTTGGTCATGGTCCCCATCTGCTGGAGCGTGTAGACGGGCCCGCCGGTCTCGACGGCGATGTGGGTGGTCGGCGTGACGCCGAGGAAGCCCACCTGGCGCAGGGTCTGGTCGGTGTCGGACGTCGGACGGGCCTCGACGGTCGTGCTCGTGGTGCCGGTGAGCTGCTGGCCGTCGCGCTCGTAGCCGATGACGGCGGTGCCGTCGTCGTTGCCGCGGATCAGCGCGCGGAGCTGGTCCCACCCGGTGACCGGGGTGCCGTTGAAGGTGGTGACCACGTCGCCCGGCCGCAGCCCGGCCTCGGCGGCCGGGCTGACCGGGTCGGAGTCGCGGCAGGTGGTGCGGTTGTCGACGTAGGGGATCACGCACTCCGAGACCTGGTCGATCACCGGCTTGCCGGCGTCCGGCTCGACCGTGCGCTGGCCGTAGAACGCGAAGACGCCCCAGAAGATGAAGAAAGCGATGAGGATGTTCACCGTGGGCCCGCCGGCCATCACGATGACCTTCTTCCACCAGGGCATCTTGTAGAAGAGCCGGTCGCTGTCCTCGGGCTGGATGGTCTCCCACTCGGCAGCACGCGCGTCGGAGACGAGCTGGGTGAACATGCCGGTGTTGGACTTGCGGACCTTGACGACCTGGTTGCCCTCGGCGTCGAGGGTGACCTCGTCGGCGAGCTCCTCCGCACCCGGCGGCAGCATCCCGACGATCTTGACGTAGCCGCCGAGGGGGATCGCCTTGACGCCGTACTCGGTCTCGCCGACCTGCTTGCTCCACACCGTCGGCCCGAAGCCGATGAAGTACTGGGTGACCTTCCCGCCGAACTTCTTCGCCGGGATCATGTGGCCGAGCTCGTGCAGGCCGATCGAGGCGAGGATGGCGAGCACGAAGATCACCACGCCCAGCAGGTAGAACAGACTCGTCACAAGCTTCCCTCGATCAGCAGGCGGGCCGTCTCGCGAGCCCAGGCGTCGGCGTCGAGGATGCCCTCGATCGTCACCTCCGAGGGTACGTCGTGGCGGCTGAGAACCTCCTGAACCACGTCGACGATCCCGGTGAAGGCGAGCCGGCCCGTGCGGAAGGCCTCGACGCACTCCTCGTTCGCCGCGTTGTAGACGGCGGGCGCGGTGCCGCCGCGCTCCCCCGCGGCGCGCGCGAGGGCGACGGCCGGGAAGGCGTCGTCGTCGAGCGGGAAGAACTCCCAGGTCTCCGGGCGGGTCCAGTTGACCGGGGGCGCGGCGTCCGGGACCCGGTCGGGCCACGCCAGGCCGAGCGCGATCGGGATCAGCATCGTCGGCGGGCTGGCCTGCACCAGCGTCGAGCCGTCGACGAACTCCACCATCGAGTGCACGACGCTCGTCGGGTGCACCACGACCTCGATCCGGTCGAAGGGGATGCCGAAGAGCAGGTGCGCCTCGATCACCTCCATGCCCTTGTTGACCAGGGTCGCGGAGTTGATGGTGATGACCGGGCCCATGTCCCACGTCGGGTGCGCGAGCGCCTGGTCGGGCGTGACGCCGGCGAGCTCGGCGCGGGTCCGCCCGCGGAACGGGCCGCCGCTCGCGGTCAGCACCAGCCGGCGTACCTCCTCCGGGCTGCCGCCGCGCAGGCACTGCGCCAGGGCGCTGTGCTCGGAGTCGACCGGGACGATCTGGCCCGGCTTGGCACGCTCCAGCACGAGCGGGCCGCCCATGATGAGCGACTCCTTGTTGGCGAGCGCGAGGGTGTTGCCGGCATCCAGCGCGGCCAGGGTCGGCCGCAGGCCGACGGCGCCGGTGATGCCGTTGAGGACGACGTCGCAGGGCCGGGCCGCCGCCTCGACGCTGGCGTCCTCGCCCAGCCCCGACCACAGGTCCGGGTACGTCGCGGTGAGCTCGGCCACTTGCTGCTCGAACAGCTCCGGCTGGGAGCCGCCGGCGGTGAGCGCGACCACCCGGAACCGGTCCGGGTTGGCCCGGACCAGGTCGAGGGCCTGGGTGCCGATGGACCCGGTGCTGCCGAGGATGACCACGTCTCTCACCGATCCAGTGTCCCGCACCCCTCCCGGCCTGCTGAATCCGCAGCCGTCGCGACGAAATCGTGAGCATCACCCCCTCCCGGGAACGGAACCCGTCGCACTACGCTCCTCGGCATGACCGATTCTGCTGTCGGCGGACCCGCCCTCCCCCAGGAGCGCCGCCTCGTCACCGAGATCCCCGGCCCCGGCTCGCTCGAGCGCCTGGACCGCAAGAAGGCGCACGTGGCCGACGGCGTCGGCACCACGCTGCCGATCTTCGTCGTCGCCGCGGGCGGTGGCGTGCTGGTCGACGTCGACGGCAACTCGCTGATCGACCTCGGCTCCGGCATCGCGGTGACCTCGGTCGGCAACGCCGCCCCGGCCGTCGCCCGCAACGTGCACGCCCAGGTCGACGCCTTCACCCACACCTGCTTCATGGTCACGCCGTACGACGGCTACGTGGACGTGTGCGCCGCCCTGGCCGAGCTGACGCCGGGTGACCACGCCAAGAAGAGCGCGCTGTTCAACTCCGGCGCGGAGGCGGTCGAGAACGCCGTGAAGATCGCCCGCGTGGCGACCGGCAGGGACGCGGTCGTCGTCTTCGACCACGCCTACCACGGCCGCACCAACCTGACGATGGCGATGACGGCCAAGAACATGCCGTACAAGAACGGGTTCGGGCCGTTCGCCGGCGAGGTCTACCGCGCCCCGATGTCCTACCCGCTGCGCGACGGGCTGAGCGGCGAGGCGGCCGCGGCCCGCGCGATCGACGTGATCGACAAGCAGGTCGGCGCCGCCAACCTGGCCTGCATCGTCATCGAGCCGATCCAGGGCGAGGGCGGCTTCATCGTCCCCGCGCCCGGCTTCCTGCCCGCGCTCGCGGCCTGGGCCGAGGCGAACGGTGTCGTCTACATCGCCGACGAGATCCAGTCCGGCTTCTGCCGCACCGGCGACTGGTTCGCCTCCGACCACGAGGGCGTGGTCCCCGACCTGGTCACGACCGCGAAGGGCATCGCGGGCGGTCTGCCGCTCGCCGGCGTGACCGGCCGGGCCGAGCTGATGGACTCCGTCCACGTCGGCGGTCTCGGCGGGACGTACGGCGGCAACCCGATCGCCTGCGCCGCCGGCCTCGGTGCCATCGAGGAGATGCGCGAGCACGACCTCGTGGGCCGGGCCCGGGAGATCGGCACGCTCATGCAGCGCCGCCTGGACGCGCTGCGGACCGAGCACGACGTGATCGCCGACGTCCGGGGCCGTGGCGCGATGATGGCGATCGAGCTGTGCCGCCCGGGCACCACCGACCCGGACCCGGCACGCACCGCCGCGGTGTCGGCCCACTGCCACCAGCACGGCGTCGTCACCCTGACCTGCGGCACCTGGGGCAACGTGTTCCGCTTCCTGCCGCCGCTCTCGATCGGCGACGCGCTGCTCGAGGAGGCCTTCGACGTGGTGGCGGAGGCGTTCGCGGCCACGGCCTGACGAGCGCCGGGCCGCGGCCGCGCCGCGCCCGGGCCGGCCGCAGATCCAGACTGGACCGGTCCGCAATTCGCCCCTGCCCACCTTGACGGGCGTCAACTGGAACCTGTTCCATTCCTAGGCATGGGCTTCGACGTGATCATCAGGGGCGGCCGCTGGTTCGACGGGACCGGAGCCGCGTCGGCGGTGCGTGACCTCGGCATCCGTGACGGTCACGTCGTGGCCGTGAGTGCCGAGCCGCTCGACGCGACCGGGTGCCCCGAGGTGGTGGACGCGGCCGGGAAGTGGGTGCTGCCGGGCTTCGTCGACATCCACACCCACTACGACGTCGAGGTGCTCGAGGGCCCCGGCCTGCCGGAGTCGGTCCGTCACGGTGTCACGACGCTCCTGATCGGCTCGTGCTCGCTCTCGACGATCCACGTCGGCCCCGTCGACGCCGGCGACCTGTTCGGCCGCGTCGAGGCGATCCCCCGCCAGCACGTGATCGAGGCGATGCAGAAGCACCAGGCCTGGACCACCGCCGAGGAGTACGTCGCCGCGCTGGAGTCGCTGCCGCTCGGCCCCAACCTCGCCGCCTTCGTCGGGCACTCGGACATGCGCACGGCGACGATGGGGCTCGACCGGGCGACCCGCAAGGAGGTCCGGCCGAGCCGCCGCGAGCAGGCCCGGATGGAGCGGATGCTCGACGAGGCCCTGGACGCGGGGTTCGTCGGGATGTCCGCCCAGCAGCTGCTCTTCGACAAGCTCGACGGCGACCTGTGCCGCTCGCGGACGCTGCCCTCGACGTACGCGAGGAGCAAGGAGATGCGGAGCCTGCGCTCGATCCTGCGCCGCCGTCGCCGCGCGCTGCAGGCCGGCCCCGACGCCAGCCACCCGCACACCATCCTCATCCAGGCGTTCAACTCGATCGGCTGGCTCCGCCGGCCGGCGCTGCGCACCAGCCTGCTGTCGGCCGCGGACCTCAAGGCGCTCCCGTTCATCATCCACCTGATGCGGCCCCTCGCCCGGCTGGTCAACCGCCTCGGTGCCGACTTCCGCTGGCAGCACCTGCCGGTGCCGTTCGAGGTCTACGCCGACGGCATCGACCTGGTGATCTTCGAGGAGTTCGGCTCGGGCGCGGCCGCCCTCCACCTCCAGGAGAAGATCGCCCGCGACGAGCTGATGCGCGACCCGGAGTACCGCACGCAGTTCCGCAAGGACTACGAGCGCAAGTACGACCCGCGGGTCTGGCAGCGCGACTTCTTCGACGCCGAGATCGTCGAGTGCCCCGACCCGTCGGTGATCGGGAAGTCCTTCGGGCAGGTCGGCGTCGAGCGCGGTGGCAAGCACCCGGTCGACGCGTTCCTCGACCTGGTGCTCGAGCACGGCACGGCGATCCGCTGGCACACCACGATCAGCAACCACCGCCCCGCCGTGCTCAAGAAGCTCGCCCAGGACCCCGGCGTCCAGATGGGCTTCTCCGACGCGGGAGCCCACCTGCGCAACATGGCCTTCTACAACTTCGCGCTGCGCCTGCTCAAGCACGTGCGGGACGCGGAGGTGGCGGGCAAGCCGTTCATGTCCGCCGAGCAGGCCGTGCACCGGCTGACCGGCGAGCTCGGCGAGTGGTACCGCATCGACGCCGGCTTCCTGCGCGAGGGCGACCGCGCCGACCTCGTCGTGCTCGACCCCGAGCGGCTCGACGCGTCGCTCGAGGAGTACTGCGAGAGCCCCGTCGAGCAGTACGGCGGCCTCTCGCGGATGGTCAACCGCAACGACGCCGCGGTCCCGGCGGTCTTCATCAGCGGGCGCCGCGTGGTGACCGACGGTGAGCCCACTCCCCTGCTCGGCCACGAGCGCACCGGCCAGTTCCTGCGGGCCGAGCAGCCGGCGGCCGCCGTCCCGGTCGAGGTGGCTCCTCCGCAGGTGGTCGAGACCGCTTCCTGATCCAGCCGCGGCCGAGGTCTGGCCCCGGCCCGAGGCGGGTACGACGGCGGCGTGACCGCCGACCTCGTCTACCTGGTGGCCGGCGTCAGTCTCCTGCTCGCCGTGGTGCTGCCGGCGCTGCTCGACCGCTGGGCCGTCTCCGCCCCGATGGTCCTGGTCGGGGTGGGCCTCCTGATCGGCTTCACCCCGCTGCCGGACGGGATGCCGCTCGACCCGCAGGCGAACCGCGCCACGATCGAGCACGTCACCGAGGTCGCGGTCCTGGTCGCGCTGATGGGGGTCGGGCTCGCGCTCGACCGTCCGCTGGACCTGCGCAAGCGGGCGTCCTGGCGGCGCTGGGGCGCGACCTGGCGGTTGCTCGGCATCACCATGCCCCTCTCGATCGGCGTCGTGGCGCTGCTCGGCTGGGCGGCCGGCCTCGGCGCGGCCGGCGCGGTCCTCCTCGGGGCGGTGCTCGCCCCGACCGACCCGGTGCTCGCCTCGGACGTCCAGGTCGCGGGCCCCCAGACCGGCGACCGCGAGGTCGACGAGGACGACGAGGTCCGGTTCACGCTCACCTCGGAGGCCGGGCTCAACGACGGCCTCGCGTTCCCGTTCGTCTACGCCGCCATCCTGCTCGCGACCCAGGGCGCGGTGTCGGGCTGGGCGTGGGAGTGGGTGGGCTGGTACCTCGTCGGCAAGGTCGTGGTGGGCGTCCTCGCCGGGATCGTCGTCGGCCGGGTGCTGGCCTACGCCGCGTTCCGCTCCCGCAGCCGCTCGCTCCGCGTCGCCGAGCGCGGCGAGTCGCTGCTCGCGCTGGCGGCCCTCGTGACGGCGTACGGCGTCGGCGAGGTCGTCGGCGGCTACGGGTTCCTCTCGGTGTTCGCGTGCGCGATGACGTTCCGCGCCGCCGAGCGGTCGCACGACTACCACGCGGCCATGCACGACGTCGCGGAGCGGCTGGAGCGGCTGCTGACCCTCTTCGTGCTGCTGGTGCTCGGGATCGCGCTGAGCCGCGGCCTGCTCCAGAGCCTCGACTGGAAGGGCGTCGGGATCGGGGTCGCCCTGGTGTTCCTCGTCCGGCCGGTCACCGGGCTGCTCGGGCTGCACGGCTGCCTCGGGCGGGGCGAGCGCCGGGCGGTCGCCTTCTTCGGGGTCCGTGGCATCGGCTCGATCTACTACCTCGCGTACGCCGGCGGCCAGGCCGACCAGCTCGCGGCCGACTGGCTGTGGTCGACGGTGGCGTTCACCATCGTCCTGTCGGTCGTCGTGCACGGCGCCCTCGCGGGGCCGGTGATGCGGCGCCTCGACCTGGCCCGCTGACCGGGCCCAGCGGGTCGAGGGACCGGATGTCATCCGACCTGGTCGCCCCGGCGACCGTCTCGGATGACGTTGCAGGGACCGGGCCGTGTCGGATCCGGCGGTCGCCGTTCGTGGGAGAGGGTGGAGGCGGCCGCACGGGCCGCCACGGAGGAGGACACCTGATGAAGCTGCTGCTCACCTCGGGGGGCGTCACCAACCCCAGCATCCGCGACGCGCTGGTCGAGCTGCTCGGCAAGCCGATCGCCGACGCCGACGCGCTCTGCATCCCGACGGCGCAGTACGGGCACCCGATGGTCGGCCCGGGCGTGATGCCCTGGAGGTTCATCACCGGCGCCAGCGACTCGATGGCCGGGCTGGGCTGGCGGTCGGTCGGCGTGCTGGAGCTCACGGCGCTCCCCAGCCTCGACGAGGAGCGGTGGGTGCCGGTGGTCCGCGCCGCCGACGTCCTGCTGGTCGCCGGCGGCGACGTCCTCTACCTGTGCCACTGGATGCGGGAGTCCGGGCTGGCCGACCTGCTGCCGTCGCTGCACGACACGGTGTGGGTGGGGATGAGCGCCGGCAGCATGGTGCTGGCCCCCGAGGTCGGGGACGACTTCATCCAGTGGCGGCCGCCGAGCGGCGACGACCGCACGCTGGGCCTCGTCGACTTCTCGATCTGCCCGCACCTGGCACCCGACGGCCTGCCAGGGAACTCGATGGCCGAGGCCGAGCAGTGGGCGGCGGGCATCACCGCTCCGGCGTACGCGATGGACGACCAGACCGCCATCCGGGTCGTCGACGGCGCCGTGGACGTCGTCTCCGAGGGGCAGTGGACGCTGCTGCCCACCTCGGCCTGACCGATCGCACCGCCTCCCGCGCCCGCCGGGACGACGATTCTGCCGCGCGACCGCCCGGGTTTGGGTGAGAGTGTGAGCCTCACGAAGGAGTGGGGTCATGGAGCTGCCCGGAGCAGGGGCGCAGGACGCGATCGTCCTGGCGGAGACACGCACGTCGTTCGAGCGCCGCGCGGTGCAGGAGTGGGCCGCACGCACCCATCCCGGCGTCCCGGTGTGCGACCTCGGCGACGCCGACGTGGCCGGCCTGGCGCCCGGCACGGCGCTGATCCCGGCGCGGGTCGTGTGGCTGCCGGCGGTCCGCGGCGGCGAGCGCCGCGTGACCATGGCCGACCTGCTGGTGCTCACCAACCCGCACCGCCCCCGGGCCGCGGCCCAGGCCCGGATCGGGGCCCGGTCCCCCGACCGGGTGCGGGTCGTGGCGGGCGAGTCGGCCACGATCGAGGAGCTGCGCGAGCGTTACGACCAGGCCGCCCACGACGACGTCCCCTTCGCCGACTGGGTGGGCGTGCAGGCGACCCTGGCGGCCGAGCGTGCCGAGCGCCAGGTGATCGGCGACCGCTACAAGGTGCCGCGCCTGGTCGCCGAGCAGATCTCCTCCAGCGCCCGGTTCCGCGCCGGCGCCGCGGAGCTCGCCGAGTCCCTGGGGCGCCCTGAGCCCCAGGTCGTGCAGGAGGCCACGGACAAGCTGTCGACCTTCGTGGCGACCCAGAGCCGGCTGATGGGCGACCTCTTCTCCGCGATGCTGAGCCAGATGCACGAGCGGACCTGGACCGTCTCGGTCGACCTCGCCACCCTCGACGGCCTGCGCCAGCTCAACAAGACCGCTGCCCTCATCTTCCTCCCGTCGCACCGCTCCTACGTCGACCCGCTGGTGCTCGCCGAGGTGCTGCGCAAGCACGACTTCCCCCCGAACCACGTCCTCGGCGGTGCGAACCTCCGGATCTGGCCGCTCAGCACCATCGCGCGACGCTCCGGCACGATCTTCATCCGCCGCAAGTTCGGGGACGACCCGGTCTACAAGTTCGCGATGCGCTCCTACCTCGCCCACCTGGTCGAGAAGCGGTTCAACCTCGAGTGGTACATCGAGGGCGGTCGCAGCCGCACCGGCAAGCTCCGCAAGCCGATGCTGGGCCTGCTCTCCTACGTCGTCGACGCGACCGAGCAGATCCCGGACGCCAACGTCATGGTCGTCCCGACCTCGATCGTCTACGACCAGCTGCACGAGGTCGGGGCGATGGCGCAGGAGGCGGCCGGTGGCGCCAAGAAGGCCGAGGGCCTCGGCTGGCTGGTCTCCTACGTGAACGCCCAGCGCAAGCTCAACCTGGGCACCGCCCGGGTGCGCTTCGGCGAGCCGTTCTCGCTGCGCGAGGCTCTGGCCGAGGCCGGAGAGGGACGGGCACGACTGGAGAAGGTCGCCTTCCGGGTGATGGAGAGCATCAACGCCGCCACCCCGATCTCCGCCACGTCGCTGGCGACCTTCGCGCTGCTCGGCGCCGAGGAGCGCGCCTTCACCGAGCGCGAGGTCGAGGAGATCGTCGCCCCGCTGCTCGACTACATCGACCGTCGTGGGCTGCCCGGGCCCGACCCGGCGCTGCTGCGCGGCCTCGGCCTGCGCCGTACCCTCGGCGAGCTCACCGGCGCCGGGGTCCTCGACCTCTACGACGGGGGCACCGACCCGGTCTGGTCGGTCGCCGCCGGCAACCACGTGGTCGCCGCCTACTACCGCAACGGCGCCCTGCACCACCTGGTCAACCGGGCGATCGTCGAGCTCGCGATGCTCGCCGCGTCGAGCGGCAAGCTCGCCACGGTCGCGCCGCTGGACGGCGACGAGGGCGCCGACCTGCTGGCGGCCTCCCAGGCCGAGGCGCTGCGGATCCGCGACCTGCTGAAGTTCGAGTTCTTCTTCCCGCCCAAGGAGCCGTTCCTGTCCCTGCTCGGGGCCGAGCTCGACCTGATCGCCCCCGAGTGGCGCACGGTCGTCCCGAGCGTGGAGTGGGCGCAGACGACGCTGCGGGAGCACGCCAGCGTGCTGATGGCGCGTCGCACGCTCCAACCCTTCTTCGACGCCCAGCTGGTGGTCGCCGAGCAGCTGGTCGCCCTGGGCGCGGAGCCGGCCGAGCGCGAGTCGTTCCTCGCCGCCTGCCTGGGCTACGGGCACCAGCTGGCCCTGCAGGGCCGGGTCAAGGCGCGCGACTCGGTCTCCAAGGAGCTCTACTCCGCGGCGTTCGAGCTGGCCGGCAACCGCGGGCTCGTCGAGGCCGGTGCCGAGGACCTGCTCGCGGACCGCCAGGCCTTCCTGGCCGAGGTCGAGGAGCTGCGCAGCCGCCTGGCCCAGCTCGCCGCGATCGAGCAGGCGGCCCACGCATGACACCCCTCGCGGCCCGCCTGGCCGAGATCCAGGCCGCCCCCAGCGGCGACCAGGTGGCGGCCTTCTTCGACTACGACGGGACCCTGATCGAGGGCTTCTCGGTCTCCGCGATCTACCGGGACCGGATCCGGCGCCTCGACGTCGGGCTCGCCGAGCTCCTGCAGACGTTCCTCATCGCGCTCCGCGGTGTGGAGAACGAGCAGGACTACGCCGCCGTCCTCGAGGTCACCCGGCCGGCCCTGGCCGGCCAGACGTACGACGAGATGCTGGCCGCCGGCGAACGGCTCTTCAAGGAGCAGACCTCGGCCCTGCTGCGACCCCAGATGTGGCAGATCCTGCGCGCCCACAAGGAGAAGGGGCACCGCATCGTCATCGCCTCGAGCGCCACCCGGTTCCAGATCGCGCCCATCGCGCGGGAGATCGAGGCCGACCACGCGCTGTGCACGGAGGCGGAGGTGGTCGACGGCGTCCTGACCGGCAACTACAGCGGCCGGCCGCTGTGGGGCCCCGGGAAGGCGGCCGCGGTGCGGGCCCTCGCCCGCGAGCACGACATCGACCTGGACGCCTCGTTCGCCTACTCCGACGGCAGCGAGGACGTCCCCTACCTCGAGGCCGTCGGCCACCCCGCCGCCGTCTCACCGCGGCACGGGATGCGCGCCGAGGCCGAGAGCCGCGGCTGGCCGGTGCTCGACCTCAGCAACCCGCGCCACAACCGCGGCCTCATGCTCGCGCGGACCAGTGCGTTCTACGGCGCCTTCGTGGCCGCCGCCGCGGCCGGCATCGCCGGCAGCCTGGTCCGGCGCGACCCGGCCGTCCTCGTCGAGCAGGCGCTCCCCCGGGGCAACGAGATCGGCATGGCACTGGGCGGCGTCCGGGTCCGGGTCGTCTCCGGCCGCGAGCACCTCGAGGCGCACCGGCCGTGCGTCTTCGTCTTCAACCACCAGTCCAAGCTCGACGTCCCGGTCCTGATCCACCTGCTCAAGCACGACTTCACGGGCGTCGCGAAGAAGGAGGTGCGCACCGTCCCGGTGATGGGGCAGATCTTCGACGTCGCCGGCATGGTCTTCATCGACCGCGGCGACCCCGCCAAAGCGCGCGAGCAGCTCGAGCCGGCCGTGCACAAGCTGCGTGAGGAGGGCATCTCGCTGGTGCTGGCGCCCGAGGGCACCCGCTCCTCCACGCCGCGGCTGGGCCCGTTCAAGAAGGGTGCCTTCCACATCGCCATGCAGGCCGAGGTCCCGATCGTGCCGATCGTCCTGCGCAACACCGGCGAGCTGATGTGGCGCGGCGCCCAGCTGATCGCGCCCGGCACCGTCGAGGTCCAGGTCCTGCCGCCGGTCGACACCTCCTCGTGGACCCCGCAGACCGTGGACGTCCACGTCGCCGAGGTGCGCCAGCAGTTCCTGACCACGCTGGCGGACTGGCCGACCCCGGAGGAGCAGTGATGACCGACCCGACCGTCGACCGGCCGCTCGACTGGGCCAACGAGCCGGCGATGTCGCCGGTCGACGCCGTGATGTGGCGCGGCAACGCCGACCGCCGCCTGCGCGCGACGATCTGCATGCTGGAGATCTGGGACCAGATGCCCGACTGGGACCGGCTGGTCGCGGCCCATGAGTGGGGCAGCCGGATGGCGCCACGGTTCCGCCAGCGGGTCGTCGACTCCCCGTTCGGGACCGGGACGCCGACCTGGGCGGTCGACCCGGACTTCGACCTCGACTACCACCTGCGCCGGCTCCGCGTCGGGGGCGACGGGTCCTACGCCGAGCTGCTCAAGACCTGCGCCCAGCTGGCAATGACGCCGCTCGACCCCATGCGCCCGCCCTGGGAGGGCTACCTCGTCGAGGGGCTCCCCGACGGCCGGACGGCCTACTTCCTCAAGGCCCACCACGCGATGACCGACGGTCTCGGCGCCATCATCGGGCTGGCGCAGCTCCACTCCAGGACGCGCGAGCCGAGCCCCTCCAAGCCGCAGCCCCCTGCCCCCGCCCCGGACCTGGTGACCGGCCTCGACGTCGTACGACGCCAGGTCGGCGAGGAGGTACGCCGGCTGCCCGCCCGCCTCGACGTCGCCACGGACGTGGCCCGCTCGCTGGTGCGCCCGCGCGAGGCGCTGCGCAAGACCCTGCGCTACGGCCGGTCGGTGCCGCGCGTGGCCGGGCTCGCCGGCCCGGCCGGGTCGCCGCTGCTCGCCCAGCGCAGCCTCTCGTGGCGGTTCAGCGCCTTCGACGTCGCGTTCGCGGACCTGCGCGCGGCGGCCAAGGCGGCGCGCGCGTCCGTCAACGACGCCTACCTCGCCGGCCTCGTCGGAGGCTTCCGGATCTACCACCAGCAGCTCGGCGCCCCGCTCGGCGCCCCGCTCGGCGCGATGCCGGTCGCGATCCCCATCTCCGTGCGGACCGCGAGCGACACCGCCGGCGGCAACCGGATCGCGGTCGGCCGGCTGGCCGCGCCGGTGGAGATGGAGGACCCCTTCGAACGGGTGCTCACCATCCGCGAGCAGGTCCGCCTCGCCCGGCACGAGCCGGCCCTCGACATCTTCAACACCCTCGGCCCGACCCTGGCCTGGCTGCCGGCCGGGATCCTGGCGAAGTTCGGCGGCACGACCGCCATGAACGACCTCCAGGCCAGCAACGTGCCCGGCATCCCCTTCGACGTCTACGTCGCCGGCGCCAAGGTGGAGCGGATGTACCCCTTCGGCCCGCTCCCCGGTTGCGCGGTGATGGCGACGATGATCACCCACGGCCCGACCGCCTGCCTGGGCATCAACGCCGACGCGGCCGCGATCACCGAGCCCGACCTCTTCGCCGAGAGCATCGTCGCCGGCATCACCGAGGTGCTCTCGCTCGCCCCGGACGCCGGGCCGGTCACCCAGCTCGCCTGAGCCCGTCGCGGGCCGTCCTGCGCGCCGGGCTCACCTCAGACGGGCGAGATCCCGCCGGACGTAGCGCAGGTGCGCCCACTCCTCCTCGAGGATCACGCGGATGCAGTCACCGACGGTGGGATGCCAGTCACCGCCACCCCACGGGTCGTCACGCTCCTCGGCGAGCAGCTCCGGTGTGGCCGTTGCGAGGAAGTCGGTCACCAGCCGCTGACGCTCGGCCCGCACCGCGAGGACCTCGTCGTAGGGCGGCGGGTCGACGCGGAAGACCGACATGTCGAAGCCCATCCGGTCGGCACCGGTGAAGATCTGGCCGATCTCGTGGAACGGCTGCTCGATCCGCAGGATCCCACCGCGGAGCCAGGCGTCGGTCGCCAGGACGAGGTGCCGCAGGGTCTGGGCCAGGGACCACTCGTCCTCGACGTGGGCGTCCACCAGGTCCGGTGGTGTGTCCGCCACCGTCGTCTGCCACGCCGACTGCACCGCGACCCAGGCCTCGCGCAGGCCTGCGGGCGTCTGCGCCTTCTGCAGCTCACGGCCGGGGAACTGCCGGTTGAGCTCGGCGTCCACGAGCGGCACCACGTCGACCCCGTTGACGTAGAGGCTGCCGGAGAACAGGTCGTGGCTGTCGATGTCGAGCCCGCCCACGTCGACGCTGCGCATCGTCACGCCACTGACATCGGAGTACCGCAGGGTGGCGCCCTTGAAGCTCGCGTGCTGGAAGGTGGCGCCCTCGAACTCGTTGGTGTCGGAGTAGGTCGTCATCGCTCCATGATCGCCGGTGCCGGGGACAGTGCGGCGCCACGACCGCGGGCCGGGGCTCAGCCGGCCAGGTGGCCCCAGGTGCCGGCCAGCTCCGGCCAGGGGCCGACGGCGGCGACCCGACCGTCGACGAGCACCACGACCCGGTCGGCCTGGGCGAGCGCAGCCCGCTTCGAGGTGGCACCGACGACGGTCGCGCCCCGCTCGCGCAGGGCGCTCCAGAGCTCGATCTCCGTGGCGGCGTCCAGCGCCGACGACACGTCGTCGGCGAGCAGCAGCTCGGCCTCGCAGGCCAGGCCACGGGCCAGCGCGAGACGCTGCACCTGCCCGCCGGAGAGGCGGACGCCGCGGTGGCCGACCAGCGCGTCCGCACCGCCGGCCGCCGCCACGTCGGGGCCGAGCCGGGCGGTCTCGAGGGCGGGGTCGACCCGCCGGTCGACGTGGTCGAGCCGCACGTTGTCGGCGAACGTCCCCGAGAGCACCCGGGGCACCTGGGCGACGTGCGCGACCCGACCGGGCCGCAGGAAGGTCTGCGCGTCGACGGCCGGCTCCCCGTTCCAGCGCACCTCCCCGGTGGTCGACACGAGCCCGGCCAGCGCCGCCAGCAGGCTGGACTTGCCGGACCCGACCTGGCCGAGGAGCAGCACGAGCTCGCTCGAGCCGATCGTGAGGTCCACGTCGCTGACGCCGACGGTGCCGTCGTCGTGGACAGCCGTGAGCCCGACCAGCTCCAGCGCGCGCAGGGGGTCCCGGACCCCGGGCACCGGGAGCGGGCTGCACCCCGCGACGAGGTCGACCCCGTCGGGCAGGTCCATCAGGTCGCCGCCGCCGGCGAGCCTGCTGGTGGTCTGCATCCACGCCCGGGTGCCGGGCGCCTCGGTGATCACGGAGCCGGCGACCCGGCCGAACCAGTCGAATCCGTTGACGGCCCCCGCGACGAGCAGCGCGGTCGCCAGGCCCCACCCGCCCGCGACGTGGACGGCCCACGCGGCGACGACGCCGCACTGCACCATCACGATCGGCACCCCGTCGAGCATCGCCTGCACCCGGTGCTCGCGCACCGCGGCCTCGACCCGGCCGCTGTCGACCTCGCGCAGGTGGGCGTGCACGCTCGGGGTCGACGCCGCGAGCTTCACGGTCCGGACGGAGTCCAGGGCCGACACCAGTGACCGCCCGAACCGGGCCCGGGCCGCTGCCGACGCCGCTGCGGACCTACCCGCGACCCGACGTCCGAGCGACGAGGCGAGCGAGGACGCCAGCATCACGGCGAGGAGCACGCCGCCGGCCAGCAGGCTCTGGGCGACCACGGCCGTCACCGCGGCGATGACGAGGCCGTTGAAGAAGTCGACCCAGCGGTCGGCGTACCGCGCGAGCCGGTCGGCGTCCATCGTGCGGGCGACCACCTCGCCCGGCGGGGTCCGCTCGAGACGGTGCTGGTCGGTCTGGCCGGCGAGGACGGCGGTGCGCACCCGCAGCATCACCGCGACCCACCACCGCGGGTAGCGGCGGAAGGCGGCCGCGAGCAGCAGCGGCGAGACCATGAGCGAGACCACCAGCGCGACGGTCAGCCCGACCGGGTCCTCGCCGGCCTGGAGCGCGACGACCAGGTGTCCCCAGATCCAGCCGGAGATCGCGCCGAGCGCGCCGGTGAGGGCCGAGGCCAGGAACAGCCAGACGCTGACCATCCCCCACCGGGGCTCGATGACCAGGGCGGACCACGTCGCCCGGGCCAGGCCGGGCACGTCGCCCAGCCGCGGCCGGGTCGGCGGCTCGCCGCTACGCCGGGCGGTGCCCACCGGGCGCAGCGTCCGCTCGGTCGTCGCCACCGTCGCCCGGTCGTCCTCGGCCGACGCCTCGAGCAGCGCCCGGAACGGGCCGGGCTCCGCGGCGAGGCGGCGGCGCGGGCCGCGCTGGGTGACCCGGCCGCCCTCGAGCACGGCCACCTGCTCGGCCCGCTCGGTCGTGGACAGCCGGTGGGCGACCAGGAGGCCGGTGCGCCCGGAGAGCAGCCGGTCGGCCGCCCGGACCACGTGCGCCTCGGTGACCGGGTCCATCCGGGCGGTCGCCTCGTCGAGGACGACGACCCGCACGTCGCGCACCAGCAGCCGCGCGAACGCGACCAGCTGCTCCTCACCGGACGACAGCGTGGTGCCGCCCGGGCCGAGCAGCGTGTCGAGGCCGTCGGGGAGCCCGGCGACCCACACGTCCAGGCCGAGCTCGGTGACGGCGCGCTCGACCTCGGTGCGGGTGACCGGCTCGAAGAGCGAGATGTTCTCGGCGAGGGTGCCGGCCAGGATCTCGGTGCGCTGGGTGACCACGCCGACCGCGGAGCGCAGCTCCTGCAGGTCGAGGTCGAGGACGTCGACCCCACCGAGCAGCACCGAGCCGCGCTCGGGCTCGACGGCCCGTGAGAGGAGCGAGGCCAGGGTGGACTTGCCCGACCCCGTGCGGCCGACCAGGGCGCAGGTGGTGCCGGCGCCGACGTGGAGGTCGACGTCCTGGAGGGCGAACCGACCCTCGGCGTAGGCGAAGTGCAGGTCGCGGAAGGCGACGTCGAGCGACCCCTCGGGCAGCGCGCCGCCGCCGACCGGCTCCCGCGCCGCGCCGAGCAGGCCGCGCAGCCGCAGCACGGCTCCGAACCCGGCCTGGAGGTCGGGCAGGTGCCGGGCGAGCTGGTCGACCTGGCCGACGAACATCGTGGTGACGAGGTAGAGGGTGACCAGGGCCGCGGTGTCGAGCCGGCCGTCGACGACGAACGCGACGCCGATCAGCGCGGTCGCCGCGAGGACGCTGTGCAGGAGCGTGCCGGTGCGCCGGGTGACCCGGGCCTCGAGGGCGAGCACCACGCCGAACCGGTCGTGCACCCGGGCCGCGAGCTCGGTGGTGCGGCGCAGCACGTGGGCCTGGCCCAGGGCGGCCCGCATGTCGTCCCGGCCGGCGACGCCCTCCTCCATCGCGGCGGCGTGGTCGGTCCACGCGGCCTCCTCCTCGACCTTGCGCGCCGCGATCTCGGGCAGCACCTGGCGGACGCTGAGGAACGCCGCGGTCCCGGCGGCCGGCAGGAGCAGGAAGGCCGGCCACCAGGTCGTGCCGGCGACGACCCACAGCGGACCGGCGGCGAGCAGGGTGCGGATCGCCTGCCAGGCGCTCTGCCGCAGCAGCGTCCCCACCTCGTGGGTGTCGTCGTCGACCCGGTCCAGGACCTCGCCGACGGCCTGCTCGGTCAGGGCGTCCAGCGGCTGGTGCATCGCCGCGTCGAGGAGATCGGCACGCAGCTGCCCCTCGGCACGGTCGACCACGCCGGCCCACAGGGTGCGCGCCCCGGAGTCGAGCAGGGCGGCGCCGACCACGCAGATCGCGAGGACGACGACGAGACGGGTCGTGGCGTCCTCGGCCAGCCGGCCCGCGACCAGCGTGCCGAGCGCCGTCCCGACGGCCGCCACCGCGCACGCGACCAGCGACCACAGCGCCACGGGCGTGCGCAGCCGTCGCCAGTCGACCGTCCGTGCGGGCTCGGGCGGGGTGGCCGGCGAGGTCCCGGGACGGCGGTCGGTGTCGAGCTGCGCGAGAGACATGGGAGGACGACCGTATGTCGTCGCACCGACAGCCGTCGCTCCAATATCGGCCCTACGGCGAGGCGGTCAGTCCCTCCGCCTGGGTCCCGGACAGCCGCTGGGCCAGGTAGATCGGGATCGCGGAGACGATCACGAGCACCGCGGCCACGACGTTCACGATCGGCGCCTGGTTGGGCCGGAACAGGTTCTGGAAGATCCAGAGCGGCAGCGTCTGGTCGTGGCTGCTGGCGGTGAAGGTCGTCACGACGATCTCGTCGAAGGACAGCCCGAACGACAGCAGCGCGCCGGCGAGCAGCGCCGAGCGCAGCATCGGGAAGGTGACCAGCCGGAACGTCGTCCAGCGCCCGGCGCCGAGGTCCATCGACGCCTGCTCGAAGTTGCCGCCGAGCCGCTGGAAGCGGGCCTGCACGTTGTTGAAGATCGTGACGATGCAGAAGGTCGCGTGCGCGATCACGATCGTCCAGAGGCTCAGCGGGATGCCGAGGATGGTGCGGAACCCGTTCTGGAACGCCAGACCGGTGACGATGCCGGGCAGCGCGATCGGCAGGATGATCAGCAGCGACACGACGTTGCGCCCGAAGAAGCGGGTGTGCCGCAGCCCCATCGCCGCGAGCGTGCCGAAGAGCAGGGCGACCGCGGTCGCCGCGATCGCGACCTTGACGCTGGTCAGGAGGGCGTCCCGCGCGCCCTTGCTCTGCCACGCCAGGTCCCACCAGTGCAGCGTGTAGCTCGGCGGCGGCCAGCCGAAGGTGTTGTCGGAGTTGAACGAGTTGAGCACGACGAGCGCCAGCGGCACGTAGATCACGACCAGCACGACGACGGTGAACGCCGTCAGCGAGGTGCGCAGGCCCCGGGCCATGGTGGTGTTCTGGGCCATCAGAGGTTCTCCAGGGCGCCGGTACGACGGGCCGCGGCGAGGTAGGCGAGCATGACGACGATCGGGATCGTGGCGACGGCGGCCGCGAACGGCAGGTTGTTGGCGGCACCGGAGTTGTCGTAGACGACGTTGCCGAGCAGCTGCGTGGTGCCGCCGACGATCTTGACGGCGATGTAGTCACCGAGGGTCAGCGAGAAGGTGAAGATCGAGCCCGCGACGAACGCGGGGAACGCCAGCGGCAGCACGATGCGGCGCAGGGTGTGCAGCGAGCCGGCCCCGAGGTCGGCCGACGCCTCGAACAGTGAGTCCGGGACGCGCTCGAGGCCGGCGTACAGCGGCAGGATCATGTAGGGCAGCCACATGTAGGACAGCGTCACCGCCGTCGCCGTCAGGCCGTAGCCCGGCGTGCTCAGCCCGAACGGCTGCAGGATCCACTCGATCATGCCGTCGGAGGAGAACATCCCGCGCCAGGCGTAGGCCTTGACGAGGTAGGACGCCCACAGCGGCATCAGCACCGCGATCACCAGCAGCCGCTGGGCGCGCGGCGAGGCGATCTTCGCCATGTAGAGCGCGATCGGGAACGCCAGCACCGCGTCGATGACCGTCACCAGGGCGGCCAGGCCGATCGAGCGGGCGGTGATCGTGCGGTAGACGTCGACGGTGAAGAGCGTCTTGAAGTTCTCCAGCGTCCAGACGCGCTCGATGTTGCCCGTGAAGTCGTTCTGGGTCCACAGCGAGGTGATGAGGAGTGCCGCCAGGGCTCCCAGGTAGGCCACTCCCAGCCACAGCATCGGTGGCGTCAGGAGCAGGCCCACCCGGAAGCCCGGGCGGCGGTCGATCAGGGACAAGGGTGGATCCCTATCCCTTGACCTCGGTCCAGGCCGTCGTCCAGTCGCCGTAGTCGGTGCACGTCACGTCCGTGCGGCCGTCCAGGCACTGGGAGATCGGCGTGGTCCAGTAGTGGATCTGGTCGGCGTAGGCGGCGTCCTCGGCGTGGTAGGTGTCGCAGAACGACTTGTCGGACGTCAGCGTGCACGCCTTGGTGTTGGCCGGCGCCTCACCGAAGTACTCCGCGACCTGCGCCTGCGCCTCCGGGCTGGTGATGTAGTCCATCCAGAGGTAGCTGCAGTTGGGGTTCTTGGCCTCGGAGCTGATCATCCAGGTGTCCGACCAGCCCGTGGAGCCCTCCTCGGGCAGCACGGCGTCGACCTTCGCGCCCTCGCCCTGCGCGACCGCGTTGATGACCTCCCAGGTGGTGCCGATGACCGAGTCGCCGCTCTTGAAGGCCTGGACCTCCTTGAGGTAGTCCGACCAGTACTCCGACACGTTCTCCTTCTGCTTCTTCAGCAGGTCGACCGCGGCGGCGAGCTGGTCCTGGTCGAGGGCGTAGGGGTCCTCGATGCCCAGGTCGGGCTGGGTCTTCATCAGGTAGAGCGCCGCGTCCGCGATGTAGATCGGCGAGTCGTACGCCGTCACCTTGCCGGCGTAGTCCGACGCACCGTCGAACACCGCACCCCAGCTCGTGGGTGCCGGCTTGACGACATCGGTGTTGTACATGAGCAGGTTGGCGCCCCAGCCGTGCGGGACGCCGTACATCTGACCGTCGACGGAGTTCCACGGGCGGTCCTTGAGGAACGGCGCGATGTCGGCGTAGTTCGTCAGCAGGTCGGTGTTGACCGGTGCCACGTCGCCGGCCGCGATGAGGCGCAGCGTCGCGTCCCCGGAGGCCGACACGACGTCGTACTCCCCCGACTTCATCAGCTGGACGGCCTCGTCGGAGGTGCCGAAGTACTTGACGTTCGCCTGGCAGCCGGTCTCCTTCTCGAACGGCGTGACCCAGTCGACCGACTTGTCGGTGGACCCGTCCTCGGCGTAGCCCGGCCAGGCGAGGATGTTCACCTGTCCCTCGCCGTCGCCGATGGAGTCCTGCATCGGGACGTCCGGCGCGGTGAAGCCCTGGTCGGCCGAGCCGTCGCTCCCGCTCCCACTGTCTCCCGAGCTGGTGCCGCAGGCCGTCGCCGCCAGGGCGAGCACCCCGGCGCACGCCATGGCGGCCAGCCGCCTCGATCCGATCTTCGTCATGCTGTCTCCTCCTCAGGGGACGTCGCCGGGTCGGAGCCCAGGGACACCAGGTGGTCGCGTCGCCAGGTCACCACGACGCGTTCGTCACGCCGCTCGACCGCGGCATCGATGGCGGTGTCGGTGTTGGGGTGCGACACCGTCACCGTCGGTCCGTCGTCGAGGTCGACGACGCTGCTGGTGGTCGATCCGAGGTAGACCACCTCGCGGACGACGCCGTGCGCGATGCACAGCCCCGTGGTGTCCGCGGGGGCACTGGCGGCGAGCCGGAGCTTCTCGGGGCGCACGGAGAACATGCCGTCCGCGCCCACGAGCCTCCGGGCGTCCTCGCCGCGGAACAGGTTGGAGGTGCCGACGAACCCGGCCACGAACGCGCTGGCCGGCTGCTCGTAGAGCTCCACCGGGGTGGCGAGCTGCTCGATGCGGCCCCCGTTGAACACCGCGACCCGGTCGCTCATCGTGAGCGCCTCCTCCTGGTCGTGGGTGACGAAGACGAAGGTGATGCCGACCTCGCGCTGGATCTCCTTGAGCTCGATCTGCATCTCGCGGCGCAGCTTCAGGTCGAGGGCGCCGAGCGGCTCGTCGAGCAGCAGCACCTTGGGCCGGTTGACCAGGGCGCGCGCCAGGGCGACCCGCTGCCGCTGACCTCCCGAGAGCTGGTGCGGCCGGCGGGCGCCGTACTCCTCGAGCCGGACGGTCGCGAGCGCTTCCTGCGCACGGCTGCGGCGCTCGGCCTTGGCGACCTTCTTCACGCGCAGGCCGTACTCGACGTTCTCGAGCACGCTCATGTGCGGGAAGATCGCGTAGTCCTGGAAGACCGTGTTGACGTCGCGGGCGAACGGTGGCTTGCGGGTCACGTCGTCCCCGCCGAGCATGATCGTGCCGGCGGTCGGCTCCTCGAAGCCGGCGATCAGCCGCAGGACGGTGGTCTTGCCCGAGCCCGACGGTCCGAGCATCGAGAAGAACTCGCCGTCGGCGATGTCCAGGTCGAGGTCGTCGACCGCCTTGACCTGGTCGAAGTGCTTGCTCAGACCGCGCAGCGAGATGGCCGTCGCCGTCATCGGGCTCCTTGCGTGATCGGGTGGGACCGGGGGCTTCCCAAACGGGTGTGCGTCCATAAGATATGGAACCGGACATTAGATGAATAGCCCCTGTTCGGTAACAACTTCGTTGCGGAGGAGCGCGCCATGGCCGACGTACGCCGGCACGGCAGCCGCGCCCGGAGCGCGATCTTCGCGCCGCTCTCCGACGTCGGCCGGGCCGGTCAGGTCGAGCAGCGGCTCACCGGGGCGATCCGCTCGGGGGTGCTGGCCGAGGGCGAGCGGCTCCCCAGCGAGCCCGAGCTGGCCGCGATGCTCGGCGTGGCGGTCGTGACCGTGCGCGAGGCGCTGGTCGGCCTGCGCGCCCAGGGCCTGGTGACGACGAGCCGGGGTCGCGGCGGTGGCACCTTCGTCGCCGCCGGGGCGGCCGCCGACGAGGAGGCGCTGGCCGAGCGGCTCGGGTCGATGTCGCGCGCCGAGCTGCACGACCGCGGCACCCAGTACCTCCTGGTGCTCGCCGGGTGCGCCGAGCTCGCGGCCGAGCGCGCCGACCCCGGCGACGCCGAGTCGCTGCGGACCCTCCTCCCCGACCCCGAGGCGGCGGTCGGCGCGTGGCGGCACGCCGACGCCGAGCTGTGGCTCTCGCTGGCCGCGCTGACCCAGTCCTCGCGGACCACCCGGGAAGTCGTGCGCCTGGAGGCGGACTTCGGCATGATCGTCCGCATCCCCCTGAGCGACCCGGACGTCCGGGCCCGCACCGTCACCGCCCAGCAGCGCCTGATCGACGCCGTCGAGGCCGGTGACGCCGACGCCGCCCGCCGGTGCGCACGAACCCACCTGCAGGCGACGCTGGACCGGGTCGCCCGGACCCAGGCCGAGGTCCACGACCGCCACCGGATGCCGAGGAGCGCCTCATGAGCACCACCACGACGACCACCCCCCTCGGCGCGCTCGACCGCTGCGCGGACGCGGTGACGTCGTACTTCGAGTCCCTCTTCACCTCGCTCGAGGCCGTCGCCGACACGGTGCGCCGGGCGATCGACCCGCGACTCGGCCTCACGGCCGCCGCGCTCAGCGACCTCGTGCACCCGCTGGCCACCCGCACCCTGGCCGAGCACCCCGTCGTCGGCGGTGGCTTCGTCGCGACGCCCGGGTGGCTCGCCGACCGCGACCTGTTCCTCGCCTGGTGGCAGGGCGAGGACCGCACGCTGCTGGCCGAGCGCGGGGTCCCGCTGGGCCACCACGTCTTCGACTACACCCGGCACGAGTGGTTCCGGCGGCCGCTGGAGACCGGCGCCCGGCACGTCACCGGCCCCTACGTCGACTACGTCTGCACCGACGAGTACGTCCTCACCGCCACGCTCCCGGTCCTCGTCGGCGGCGAGATGGCCGGCGTCGCCGGCGCCGACACCCGGCTCGAGACGTTCGAGCAGCTGATGCGCGAGCCGCTGCGCGGCGGCGGCGACGTGGTGCTCGTCAACCCGCACGACCGGGTCGTCGTGGCCGCCGATCCGCTGCTCCGGTCGGGGCAGAAGATCGACCCGTCGTCGTACGCCGAGTGCCACCCGCTCGACGGGCTGCCGTTCCGCGTGCTCGGCGGGGCCTGACCTCCCGCTCGCGGAGGGCCGACAGACCGGCTGCCCCACGCGTTCGCCCACCGCGTCGATCGGAGAGCGTCCCCCGACCTCTTCGGGATCGCGGTGGTCGGACCGCGGGGCCGGTCCTTCGAGATCGGCGACGTCGGTGCCGGCTTCTCGATCCAGAGCGTCTCCAAGCCGTTCGTGTTCGCCCTCGTCTGCGACACGCTCGGCTACGAGGAGGCCCGGGTCCGGCTCGGGGTCAACAGCACCGGCTTCCCGTTCGACTCGCTGATGGCCGTCGAGCTCAACGACCAGCGGACCATGAACCCGCTGGTCAACGCCGGCGCGATCGCGACCACGAGCCTGGTGCCGGGCGCGACGGCCGAGGAGAAGTGGGAGGCGGTCCGGCAGCGACTGTCGGCCTTCGCCGGTCGCGAGCTCGTCGTGGACGAGGAGGTCTACGCCTCCGAGTCGGCCACGAACCTCCGCAACCAGGGCATCGCGCACCTGCTCCGGAGCTACGAGCGCCTGTACTCCGACCCCGACGAGGCGACCGACGTCTACACGCGGCAGTGCTCGCTCGGGGTCACCGTGCACGACCTCGCGGTGATGGCGGCGACGCTCGCCAACGGCGGCGTCAACCCGATCACCCACGAGACGGTGATCGGGCCCGGCGTGTGCCGCCGCGTCCTCGCGGTGATGGCCAGCGCCGGGCTCTACGAGCTGTCGGGCGACTGGCTCTACCAGGTCGGCGTGCCGGGCAAGAGCGGCGTCAGCGGCGGGATCGTCACGGTCGCTCCCGGCAAGGGCGGCCTGGCGACGTACTCGCCGCCCCTGGACGACGCGGGCAACAGCGTCCGCGGCCAGCTCGCGACCAAGTACCTCGCCGAGCGGCTGGGCCTCAACCTCTTCGCGTCCCTGCCCGCCGACGGCCCCCCGGCCTGAGGGGCTGCTCGACGGGGCTGCTCGACGGCCTGCTCGACGGGGCTACTCGGGGATGCCCGGACCCACGACCTCGAGCCCGTAGCGCGGCCCGACCTCGGCCCACTTCGGCAGCTCGACCTCCGGGGTCTGGCCGTCCTCGCCCGGGAGGCGGCGCTCGGCCGCCGGGATGCCGACCTCGTCGTAGAGGCCCATCAGGCCGCCCGGTGCGGTGAACGCGAGGAACCGCGCCGGCACGGTCCCGCGGATGCGGAACGCGTGCGGCAGGCCCCGGGGCAGGTAGATGAAGGACCCCTCCTCCAGCTCGTGCAGCTGCTCCCCCGCCTGGTAGCTGATCCGGCCGTCGAGGACGAAGAACGCCTCGGCCTCGCGGGTGTGCCGGTGCAGCGGGGTGGCGATGCCGGGCGGCTGGGTCACCACGGACACCCCGAGCAGGCCCTCGGTATCCGCGGCACCGACCAGGTGCTCGAAGAGCCCGCCCATCGCCCAGGTCGCCGGACCGGACCCGGGGCTCCGCACGACGACGCCGTCGCTCATGACCTGCCTCCCATTGACCCGAACTCGATTCGGGTCAATTGGTAGCGTAGGAACCGTGACCGATCCCGTCAAGAGGAGCTACCGCTCGCCCCGACGCGAGGCCCAGGCGGCCCGGACCCGCAGCGCCGTCCTCGACGCGGCCCGGGAGCTGTTCCTGCGGCAGGGGTACGCCGGCGCGGCGATCGGCGAGATCGCGACCGCGGCAGACGTCAGCGTCGACACCGTCTACAGCTCGGTCGGGCGCAAGCCGCAGCTGATGCTGGCCGTCATCGACCAGGTCCTCGGCTCGTCGGACCGACCGTTGCCGGCCGCCGAGCGCGACTACGTCCGGGCGGTCCGCGCGGCACCGACCGCCGAGGAGAAGCTCCGCACCTATGCCGACGCGCTCGGCACCCTGATGCCCCGGGTCGCTCCCCTCTTCACCGCCCTCCGCGAGGCGGCGACGGCCGATCCCGAGTGCGCCGCCCTGCTCGACCACGTCGCGCGGCGACGTGCGGCGAACATGCGGCTGCTCGCCGCCGAGCTCCGCGCCACCGGTCGGCTGCGCCCGGACCTGGACGACGACCAGGTCGCCGACCTGATCTGGTCGACGAACGCGCCGGAGTACTACACGCTGGTGGCGTCCCGTGGCTGGACGCCGGCGGAGTACGCCGACCGGCTGGCCGACCTCTGGACCCGGGTGCTGCTGGAGCCGTGAGCCGGCCGGCCGGTGGCGGTCATCCTCCCGCGAGCACCTCCCGCGAGCACCTCCCGCAGCCGGACCGCGAAGGCCGCGGGGTCGTTGTCGGGCGACCAGTCGTTGGTGAGGAAGCCGCCGTGGTCGCCGGGGAACGGCACGGCCTCCACACCGAGCAGCGCGGCGAGGGCCTCGCCGCCGCGGTGCGGCATCGTGCCGGTGCTGGTCGCGCCGACGGCGGGGACGACCCGCACCCCGGAGGCGCGGAGGGCGTCGCCGTCGGGACGGTACGTCGGCATCCGCATGTTGCGGCCGAGCAGGGCGTCGTCGCGGCGGCCGTCGTCCTCGGCGGAGAACCCGAACCGGGCGGGGTCGGGCGGCGGCCCGTCGAGGTAGTCGTCCGGGAACGGGCCCTCGTGGACCACGACCTGGATGAACTTCGCCATCGCCGGCCCCTGGCCGAGCTCCTGGTAGGTCGCCGCGATGTCCGCCATGACCCGCTCGAGCACCTCGCAGTCCTCGAGGAGGGCGATGAGCGGCGGCTCGTGGGCGACGACCGTCCCGACCTCGGCGGGGTGCGCCGACAGCCAGGGCAGCACGGCGACCGCGGCGCCGCTGGAGGCGAAGACGTCGACCGGGCCGAGGCCGGCCGCCGCGACCACCCGATGGGCGTCGTCGCCGTGCACCTCGTAGGACACCTCGGCACCCTCCTCGAGCACGCTGCGGCCGCTCACGCGCGGGTCGAGGGTGATCACCGTCCGGTCGTCGAGGTGCGGCACCAGCTGCGCGAAGCCGTCCGCGGCCATCGGCGAGCCGAAGACCAGCAGGGGCCGGTGCGGGCCGGGCGTAGCCGGATCGCGGACGTCGTACGCCAGGACGGCACCGGGCACCTCGATGTGGTGCGTGGTCGGGTCGGTCATCGCTCCTCCTCCGGGACGGGTCGCCAGGGCTGACCCGCCCCAGGCCCCGGACTCATCGGGGCGACCGGTCTCAGGGCAGCTGCGGCGGACCGATCAGCGGCGCGCGGACCGGGGCGGCCATGCCGAGGTAGGCCACCAGCCCGCGACCGAACGGGTTCACCTGGAGCGGGATCTTCTTCCAGTTGTTGGTGAGCCAGACGTTGCCGGAGGGGTCGACCTGCACGCCGGTGTTGCGCTGGAGCCCGTCGAACGCGTAGCCGCCCGACGGCGAGATCGGGTCGCCGGGCGTCCCGGTCGGGCAGGTGGCCGGGCGGGCGCCGCACAGGTGGGACACCCGCTGACCGGTGAAGTTCGCGACCCAGATGTTGTCGTCGCCGTCGACCGCGATCCCCCACGGGATCGTGAGGCCGGCGCCGGTGAACCTGGTCAGCGCGCCGTCCGGCCCGACCTGCACGATCGACCCGTGGTGCGTGCCCGAGACGGCCGGCAGGCTCTGTCCCGACTTGCAGGGACTCGGGATGGCACCGGAGTTGGACACCCAGGTGTTGCCCAGCCGGTCGCTGGCGATCCCGAGCGGCAGGGAGAAGGTGCTGCTGTCGCCGTACGGGGACCCCGGCAGGGCGGTGCCGTCGGGGGCGAAGCCGAAGACCTGCTCGCCCTGGTTGGCGGTGACGAAGACGTTGCCCTCGGTGTTCACGGCCACGTCGAAGGCGCGGCCGATGCCCGTCGCGGTCACCGTCGCATGGTCGGGCTTGCCGTCCGGGTACTCGACCAGGCTGCTGTTGCCGCAGCTGGCGATCCAGATGTTGCCGCTGCGGTCGGACACCAGCCCCTGCGGCCAGCTCAGCGGACCCTGCCGGTAGCCCCGCGGCGGGGAGAGCGGGTGCCCGTCGAGCCGGAACTCCGAGACGCTGTTCGACGTCGGCGGGGTCGGGCACCGCTTGCCGCTGAACCCGAAGTTGCCGACCCAGACGTGGTGGCTCGGGTCGAAGCCGACCCCGAAGCCCGCTCCGTTGATCCCACCGCCCGTGTACTGCTCGACGGGCTGGCCGGGGGCGAACGGGTCGAGCTTGAAGAGGCCGAGCCCGGGACAGACGTTCTTCAGCTTGACGGCCCACTGGGCGTTGTTGATGATCCAGACCGCGCCGTGCTTGTCGAACGCCACGTTGCCGGGGCCGTTGAACTCGTGGCCGTTGCCGACGAACTGGAGCGCGAGCACCCAGTCCGTCGGGGCCTCGTGGAGGACCGGCCGGTACGACGGCTTCGCGGGGACCTGCTCGAACACCCCCGCGGGATCGCCGGACGGGTTCTGCGGGAGCAGGGCCATCGCCTCCCACGTGGTGCGCGGGCGGTGTCCCCAGGCGTCGGTCGCCGCCCGCAGGAACTCGGGGCAGTCGCTGCGGCCGGTCGCGCAGCCGCCGATGATGCTGGCCAGCGAGTTGAAGGTCGGCCAGGTCTGCGTCGAGGTGCCGTTCGGCGACTCACGGAGGAACGGTGAGACCCGCCCGGTGCGCACCGTGACGAGGTTGCGCGTCATCCGCATCGCGTTGGACAGGCCGGGCTGGGCACCTCCGATCGACCCGCGCTCGGCGAACTGGGCCAGCGAGAACCCGGCCGCCACCGTGGTCGCCTCGTTGACGACCACCTGCCCGCTCCTGCGCCCGTCCAGGGCGGTCGCGAGCACGACGGTGCGGGGCACCCGGTGGCCGTCGAGCCGACCGTGCGCGGCCGTCAGGTAGAACGGCCCGTCGGCGTGCCGCGGCACGCGCAGCAGGAACCGGCCGCGCCGGTCGGTCTCGGCGACCCGCAGCTGCCGCGCGCGCTCCGGCCGGTCACCGGCCCGGAGGAGCCGGACCTCGGCGTTGCGCACCGGCCGCCCGCCGACCTCGACGGTGCCGGCGAGCACGCCGCTCCGGGCGAGGAGCGTCGCGGCGCCCGGGGCTCGCGGCGGCGCCTGGGCGGGGGTCTGGGACTCTGCCCCGACCGGCAGGGCGACCAGCCCTGCGGCCAGCCCGAGCCCGACCAGCCCGACGACCGCCCCGTGACGGAGCCTGCGGCGTGCTGGTGCGGAGGTGTGTGCGGTCGTCATCGGCGCAGGTCCCATCTCGAGGTCGACACCCCGAGACGAGCTGACGACCGCATCCTAGATCGACGCGTCATCATGAGGTGGTGAGTCGACCGCACGGCAACCGGACGGGCCCGGCGTGCGTCCCCCTGTCGTGAGGGTGCGCGTCCTGCTCGCCGCGCTGGCGGCGGTCCTGGTCCTGCCGACGGTGCCGGCGGCGGCCGCACCGCCGCGGCACCACCCCGGCCACCAGCGACCTGGGCACCAGCAGCCGGTCGTGCCGTGCTCGCGCGGGCTGGTCGCGCTCACCTTCGACGACGGCCCGCTGGACAGCGTCACCCCGCGCCTGGTCCGGGTGCTCCAGCGGCTCGGCGTGCCGGCGACGTTCTTCATGGTCGGCAGCCGGGTGGCCGAGCACCCCGAGCTGGTCCGCCTGGTCGACCGGGCCGGCTTCGCCATCGGCAACCACACCTGGGCGCACTCCGACCTCACCACGCAGACCCCGGCCCAGGTCCGGCACGCCCTGGTGACCACCCGGAGGGCGCTGCTCGACGCCGGCGTGCAGCCGACCGACCTGGCGCGGCCGCCGTACGGCGCCATCGACGACGCGGCCCGGCGGGTGCTGGCCGACCTCGGGCTGGTCCCGGTGCTCTGGACGATCGACTCGCGCGACTGGACCGGCCTCACCCCGCGCCAGATCCGCGGCCGCGTGGTCGACGCGGTCCGCCCGCACCGGACGAACGTCGTGCTCCAGCACGACGGGGTCGCGAACTCGCCCGCGACCCTGGCGGCGCTGCCCGAGGAGGTCGCGACCCTGCGCCGGCGCGGCTACTGCTTCGCGTCGCTCGACGAGGGGGGCAACCCGACGCCCCCGGTGCCGCTCGCGAGCATCGAGGCCGACCGCGCCCGCATCACCGAGGGCGACCGGGTGGGGCTGACCGTCCGACTCGACCGCCCGACGACCCGGGACGTCACCATCCGCACCACCGCCGGCACGGTGCGCGTCCCCGCGGGCAGCCGGAGCGCCGGCCTGGGCTACCGGGCCCGGCAGGACCGGACCGACGAGGCTCCCGAGGACGTCCGGTTCGACGTGACCGGCGGCCGGGGCGTGGAGCCGGTGGCCGGCGGGGCCGTCGTCCGCGTGGTCGACGACGACCCGGCGCCGGTCGTGGCCGTCGACGACACGACGGTCACCGCCTCCCCGCTCCTGGCGACGGCCGCGCCCGTCCACGTGCGGCTCGACCGGTCCAGCGACCGGGACCTGCCGGTCGTCGTGCGCTCCGCGCTCGGCCCGGTCCGGGTCACCGTCCCGGCAGGGTCACGCTCCGCGACCGGCGCCCTGACCGTGCCGGTCGGCCGCCCGTCGCAGCAGGTGCGCGCGGTCGCGCTGCGGGCGGACGGCGCGACCGCGACGCTGACGGTCCGGCCGCCGCGGCAGACCTGGCTCGAGGCGGCCCGGGCAGCGGCCGCGCAGGTGCGGTGGCCCACCGTCCGGCTGTCCCGGTTGCTCTAGGCGCGGCGGTCTCCCGGGATATCGCCGCGCGAGCGCCCGCGACCGGGGATCATCGGCACCGTGGGAGCGAGGGGGAGCAGCCGCGTCGGTGCGGTCGTGGTGGCAGCGGCGTCGTCCGTCGTCGCGCTGCTCGGCGCCACCGTCCCGCCAGCAGCGAGCGGGGCGGCGCCGGCCGGGGCCGTCGAGCGCGTGGTGCGTCCGTGCTCCCGCGGGCTGGTCGCCCTCACCTTCGACGACGGCCCGTCCGGATCGGTCACGCCTGCCCTGCTGCGGGTGCTCCGGCGCCAGCACGTCCCCGCCACGTTCTTCATGGTCGGCAGCCGCGTGGCGAGCGCACCCGACGTCGCCCGTGCGGTCGACCGGGGCGGGTTCACGATCGGCAACCACACCTGGTCGCACACCGACCTCAGGACGCAGACCGACGCCGAGATCCGCGCCGCGCTCAGCTCGACCCGCCGACAGATGCTGCACCAGCACCTCCACCCCGGCTGGCTGATGCGACCGCCGTACGGCGCGATCGACGACCGGGTGCGGGACGTGGTGCGGTCGATGGGCTACACCCCGGTGCTGTGGACCATCGACCCGCGTGACTGGGCCGGCCGCAGTGCCGCGGAGATCGAGGCGAGCGTGGTCGGGGCCGTGCGTCCGCACGCCACCAACATCGTGCTCCAGCACGACGGCGTCGCGAACTCGCCGGCGACGCTGGCGGCCGTGCCCGGCGAGATCACGACACTGCGCGCCCGCGGCTACTGCTTCGCCGACCTCGACGCGGCCGGCCGGCCGACTCCGCCGGTCCCGGTCGCCCGGGTGACCGCCGACCACCGGTCGGTCGCAGAGGGCGGCCGCGTCGGGCTGACCGTCCACCTCGACCGCCCGACGTCCCGCCCGACGTCGGCCCGGCTGGAGCTGACGGTGCCTCCGTCGGTCGACCACGCGGTCTCGCTCTCGACCCGCACCGTGCGGTTCGGCGTCGGCCAGCAGCAGGCGCACCTGTGGCTGCACGCGCGCCAGGACCGGCTCGACGAGCACGACGAGGCGGTGACCGTCGGCGTCGTCGGCGGGAGCGGCGTGCGCCCCTCGACGACGGCGGCCCGGATCACCCTCGGCGACGACGACGCCACACCGCTCGCCGACCTCGAGGACATCGCGGTCCGGGCCGCCGCCGACGCCGTCACGCCGGTGGAGGTCCCGGTGCGGCTCGACCGCGCGAGCGACCTGCCGGTCCGCGTCCTGGTCTCCGGCGAGCTCGGCCGCGCGCGGGTCGTGCTGCCGCCGGGGACGACGTCCGGCGTGCTGGTGCTGACCGTGCCCCCGGAGAGCGCCGACGAGCCGAGCCGCGTCGTGGTCGTCGAGCTGGCCCGCGTCGTCAACGGACGGGCCGGCCGCGACGCCCGGGTGACGGTGGACCCGCCGGAGCCGACCGAGCCTCCCGCGCGGCTCAGCCGCCGATCCGCTGGCTGAGGCGTGCGGCCGCGATCATCACGACCCGCGAGTGCCGGTCCAGGTGGTCGATCACGTCGGACGTCGGGCCGGCGACCGACACGGCGGCGACGGCCACCCCGCTGGTGTCGATGACCGGGGCAGCGACGGAGGCGAGCCCCACCAGGTTCTCGGAGTCGGAGGCGGCCGACCCGCGCCGTCGTACGTCGGCCAGGCAGTCCTCCCACGCCTCGGCCGAGGCGATGGTGCGGTCGGTGAGCCGCGGGAAGCCGGCCGCCACCCGGGCCCGGGACACGTCGGCGTTGAACGCCGCCAGCGCCTTGCCCGCGCTGGTGCTGTGCAGCGGCACCCGCCGGTGGCGCTCACCGAGGAGCGCGATGCCCGACAGCGACGGCAGCCGCTCGACGAACACCACGTCCGGACCGTCCGCGATCGAGAGGTGGGCCGTCTGCCGGGTCCGCAGCCGGACCTCCTCGAGGAGCGGCAGCGCGAGGTGGCGCAGCGGCTCCCGGTCCTGCACGAGCTGGCCGAGCTCCCACAGGTGCAGGCCCAGGCGGTAGTGCCCGGTCGCCGCGACCCGCTCGACCATCCCCCGGGAGGACAGCGTCGACAGCAGCCGGTGGGCGGTGCTCTTCGCCACGCCGAGGCGCCGGGCGACGTCGGTGACGCCGAGGTCCTCGGACGTGGTGAAGCAGTCCAGGACGTCGAGCGCGGACGTGACCGAGTGCAGGGTCCCGCCGCCGGCACCCGCCGGCGGCGGCGTCACGGGCCCCTGCCTCATGGGCTCATGGTCGTGGCCCGCCGACCGCACCGACAGGGACGAACGGCCCCTCCTCGCCCGCGCTCAGCCGCGGTCGATCTGCATCACGACGGCCTTCGGCTCGGTGAAGAACTCCCGGCTGAAGGTGCCACCCTCCCGGCCGACGCCCGAGTCGCCCACCCCGCCGAACGGCGTGCGCAGGTCGCGGATGAAGAAGCAGTTCACCCACACCGTGCCGGCCCGCAGGCGGGAGGAGACCCGGTGGGCACGCGAGAGGTTCTCGGTGAAGACCATCGCGTTCAGCCCGTAGCGGGTGTCGTTCGCCAGCCCGACGACCTCGTCCTCGCTGTGGAACTTGTTGACCACCACGACGGGGCCGAAGATCTCCTGGCAGTACTGCGACGCCTCCAGGGGCAGGTCGACCACGATCGTCGGACGCACCACCCAGCTCCCGTCCTCCGCCACCCCGCCCGTGAGGACCTTGCCGCCCTCCTCCGCGACGGTGTCGACGTAGCCCTTGACCTTCCGGAAGTGCTCCTCGCTGGCCAGGCAGGAGAACTGGGTGGCCGGGTCGGTCGGGTCGCCGAACCGCAGCGCCTCCGCGGCGGCCCGGAACCGGTCGAGGAACTCGTCGTAGAGCCCGTCCTGGACGAACAGCCGCGACCCGGCCAGGCAGACCTGTCCGGCGTTGCGGAAGATCGCCTCGACCGCCCAGTGGACGGCGTTGTCGAGGTCCGCGTCGTCGAAGACGATGTTGGCCCCCTTGCCGCCGAGCTCGAGGGAGACCGGGGCGAGGTGCGACGCGGCCGCCTGCATCACGACCTTGCCGGTGCCCGACTCGCCGGTGAAGGTCACCCGGTCGACGCGCGGGTCCTCGGTCAGCGACGAGCCCGCCGGGACGCCGTACCCGTTGAGCACGTTGAGGACGCCGGGCGGGAACCCGGCCTCGACCGCGAGCCGCGCCAGGTGCACCACCGACGTCGGGGTGTCCTCCGCGGGCTTGATGACGACCGTGTTGCCCCAGGCGATCGCGGGCGCGATCTTCCACGTCGCCATCATCAGCGGGAAGTTCCATGGCGAGATGGCGACGACGACGCCGGCCGGGCCGTACTCCACGTAGGTGTGGTGGCCGGTGTCCATCGGCATCACCTCGGCCGTGCTGTCGCGCTGGTGGTCGGCGAAGAACCGGAAGTTGAGGACGGAGCGGGCGACGTCGTGGAGAGCCTGCGTGCTCGGCTTGCCCATGTCGGAGGTGTCGAGCGCCGCGAGCACCTCGGCGTCGCGCTCCATCAGGTCGGCGAGCCGGTGGATCAGGGCCGCGCGCTCGTGCCGCCCGAGCCGGGGCCAGGGGCCCTCGTCGAAGGCGCGGCGCGCGGCGGCGACCGCGCGGTCGGCGTCGGCGGCGCTCCCCTCGGCGACCTCGGCCCACGTCTCCCGGGTCCACGGGTTCACGGTGTCGAAGCGCGCCCCGTCGAGAGACTCGACCTCGACGTTGTCGATGACGTGGCCGAAGAACGGATGCTGCTCAGCGGACATGGCTGTCCTCCTCTTCCTGCACGGGTGTGGAGCGCTCGGCGATGGTGACGTCGCCGGCCGCGAAGTGCGTCGCCGGCACCTCGCGGAGCACGACGCGCACGGAGTCCTGGGGCGCGTCGATCGCGTCGACGGCCGCGGCGGTGAGCGCGGAGATGAAGGCGCGCAGCTGCTCGGGGCTGCGCCCCTCGACCAGGGTCACCTCGATGAGCGGCATCAGGCGCTCCCGGCCGGCGGGCCACCGTTCAGGTGGACCGACCCGAGGTGGGTGAAGTGGCAGGCGACCGAGGAGCCCGGCGGCGCGAGCACCGCGTCGGTCATCCCGCCGGTGAGCACGATCCAGCCCGCCTCGATCGCGTGCCCGCGCGTGGCGAGGTCGTTGGCCGCCAGGGCGAGGGCCTCGGCCGGGTGGCCGAGGACGGCCGCGCCGGTGGCGGAGTCCACGACCGCTCCGTCGACCTCGACAAGCACGCCCTCGAGGGCGAGGTCGAGGCTCTCGGGCGGCCGCCCGATGCTGCCCGTCACGAACGCGCCGGACGACGCGTTGTCGGCGACGACGTCTCCGGCCCGGAACCGGAAGTCGGCGTAGCGGCTGTCGATGACCTCCGCCCCGCCGTACACCCGCGAGACGGCCGCCATCGCCTCCACCGGCCCGACGCCGGGCCCCGCCAGGCGCGAGCCCATCTCGAACACGATCTCGGGCTCGATCCGCGGGTGGATCAGCTTCTCCTGCGGCACCGGCAGGCCGGCCGGCAGCAGCATCGCGTCGGTCAGCCACGCGACGAACGGGAGGTGGACACCCATCCGCTGCTGCTTGGCGCGGCTGGTGAGACCGAGCTTCACCCCGATCAGCCGCTCGCCGCGGTCGAGCCGGCGCTGCAGGTTGCGGTCCTGGATGCGGTAGCCCGTCTCGACGTCGAGGCCGTCCCACTCGTCCGTGAAGGGTGGCCGGTCGCGCCGCTCCGCCTCGCAGGCGAGCAGCTCGTCCGCGACGCTCTCCTCGGTCCAGGTCGTCCCGGTGCCGGTCATCAGCGCACCCCCACCGCGGCGAGGTCACCGAGGTCGCGCTCCTCGGCGAGCTGGAGGGCGATGTCGATGATCATGTCCTCCTGGCCGCCGACGTAGCCGGCCTCACCGACCCGCTGCAGGATCGCGTGCGCCGGCACGTCGTACCGCTCGGCCGCCCGCTCGGCGTGCAGCAGGAAGCTGGAGTACACCCCGGCGTACCCCTGCGTGATCGAGGCGCGGTCCATCCACGGCAACCGCGGGATGAACGGGCGCACGACGTCCTCGGCGGCGCTGAGCACGCCGCCCAGGTCCACCCCGGTCCGGATCCCGAGCCGCTCGAAGGTCGCCGCCAGCACCTCGGTCGGCGAGTTGCCCGCCCCGGCCCCGAGGGCGCACAGCGCGCCGTCGATCTGGCGGGCGCCCGCCTGGTAGGCGAGCACGGAGTTGGCGATGCCGAGGCTGAGGTTCTGGTGGCCGTGGAAGCCCACCTGCGCCTGCTCGCCGACCTCGCCGATGACCGCGGCGATCCGCTCCTGGGCGTCGCTGAGGACGAGCGCGCCGGCCGAGTCGACGACGTACACGCACTGGGCGCCGGCGTCGACCATGATCCGGGCCTGCTCGGCGAGCTTCTCGGGGCTGGCCCGGTGGCTGAGCATCAGGAACCCGACGGTCTCCATGCCCAGCCGGCGGGCCTCGCCGAAGTGCTGGATCGAGACGTCGGCCTCGGTGCAGTGGGTCGCGATGCGGGCCACCGAGGCACCGCAGTCGTGCGCCTTCTGCAGGTGGTGCACCGTGCCGAGGCCGGGCAGCATCAGGATCGCGATCTTCGCCTGTGTCGCCTCGTCGACCGCGGCCCGGATGAGCTGGAACTCGTCGACGAGCGAGAAGCCGTAGTTGAACGTCGAGCCGCCGAGGCCGTCGCCGTGGCTGACCTCGATCACCTGGACGCCGGCCGCGTCGAGCGCGTTGACCACGCCGCGGACCTGCTCCTCGGTGAACTGGTGGCTCATCGCGTGCGAGCCGTCGCGCAGGGTCGAGTCGGTGATCCGCAGGTCGGCCGGGCCCCCGCCGTCCGGCGTCAGGGCGCGCACCTCGCTCTCGGAGAGCTCCTCGGTGACCGTCGGGACCTGGTCGGGGGTGATCGTCATGTCGCCCATGGCTCAGACACCTGCCTTCTCGTCGGCGTGCTCGCCCAGCGCTGCGGAGGACTTCCAGGTCGGGTCGACCCCGAGCCGGTGCGCCATCATCAGGTCGCCGACGCGGGCGGCCGCGGCGGTGATGATGTCGAGGTTGCCCGCGTAGTCGGGCAGGTAGTCGCCGCGACCGCGCACCTCGATCGGCACGAAGACCCGGGCCATCCCCTTCCACGTGTCGCGCGCGTGGTCGAACTGCGGCGCGGCACGCAGGTGGTAGCCGGGGACGTACTCCTGCACGGTCGCCTCCATCGCGTGGATCGACTCCAGGACGCGGTCCTGCAGCTCTCCCGGCTCGGCCGCCTCGGCGGGGATGGAGCAGAAGACCGAGTTGCGCATCATCAGCGGCGGCTCGACCGGGTTGAGGATGATGATCGCCCGCCCGGCCGCCGCGCCGCCGACCTTCGACACGGCGTCGGCGGTCGTCTCGGTGAACTCGTCGATGTTGGCCCGGGTGCCCGGCCCGGCGGAGCGGGACGAGACGGACGCGACGATCTCGGCGTACGGGACGTCGACGACCGAGCTGACCGCCTTGACCATCGGGATCGTGGCCTGGCCGCCGCAGGTGATCATGTTGACGTTGAGCGCGTCGAGGTTGAACTCGAGGTTGACCGGCGGGCACAGGTAGGGGCCGATAGCGGCCGGGGTGAGGTCGACGGCGAGGATGCCGGCCTCGGCGTACCGCGGCGCGTTGGCCTCGTGCGCCTTGGCCGAGGTGCACTCGAAGACGATGTCCGGCAGCTCGTCCTGTGCCAGCAGCCAGTCCACGCCGTCGGCGCTCGCCTCGAGCCCGAGCCGCGCGGCCCGGGCGAGCCCGTCGGAGGTCGGGTCGACGCCCACCATCCAGCGCGGCTCGATGATCTCGCTGCGCCGGATCAGCTTGAACATCAGGTCGCTGCCGATGTTGCCGGGGCCGACGATGGCGGCCCCGACCATGCCCGGGGTACGCCGGGGGGCGGTGCTCATGACGCGGTCTCCTCTCCTGCGAAGCGTGCGGTGACGCTGCTCAGCCCCGAGAAGGTGGCGGTGAAGGTGTCACCCGGTGCGACGGGCTGCATCGCGGTGATCGCGCCGGGCAGGACGACCCAGCCCGCCTCCAGAGCGGTGCCGAGCGCACCGACGGTGTTGGCGAGCCAGACCAGGGAGCTGATCGGCGACCCGAGCACGGCGCCACCCGCGCCGGTGCCGACGACCTCGCCGTTGCGACGGAAGACGCAGCCGCCGAGCCGGAGGTCGACCTCGTGCAACGGGGTCGGCGTGCTGCCGAGGACCAGTCCCCCGCTGGAGGCGTTGTCGGCGACGGTGTCGACGATCGAGATCTTCCAGTCCGCGATCCGCGAGTCGACGATCTCCAGCGCCGGGAGCACGAAGTCGACGGCCGCGACGGCCTCGTGGACGGTCACACCGGGACCGCGGAGCGGCCGCTTGAGGACGAAGGCGACCTCGGGCTCGACGCGGGGCTGCAGGAACCGGCCGGCGAGTGGGATCGGCTCGTGCTCGAGGAAGAAGAAGTCGTCGAGCAGGTGCCCGAAGTCGGGCTGGCGCACGCCGAGCAGGTTCTGCATCGCAGCGCTGGTGAGCCCGACCTTCATCCCCTTGACGGTGCGGCCCGCCTGCACCATCGACTCGACCTGCGCCAGCTGGACCTCGTAGGCGTCCTCGATCGTGAGTCCGTCGAAGATCGAGACCAGCGGCGCGACGGGCGTGCCGCTGGCGTAGGCGTCGAGGAGGAGCTTGGCCGCGCGGTCGCGGGTGTCCTGGGATGTCACGGGTGCCTTCCTTCGGTTGCCTGGTCTCGGGTTGCCGGTCTCAGGGGAGCTCGGCGGCGATCCGCCGCGACGCGGTCGCGAGCAGGACCCGGAGCCGGTCGAGGTCGGCAGCGATCTGGTCGGTGGGGCCGAACGCGGAGATGCTGGCCACGGCCACCTTCCGCTGCATCACGGGGAGCGCGATGGACGTCATGCCGTCGAACGACTCGCCGTGCGACACGGCGAACCCCTGCCGTCGTACGTCGGACAGGGCCCGGCTCCAGGCGGTCTCGGTGCGGATCGTGCGGCGCGCGTACGGCGGGAAGCCGGCCGTGCGCCGCGCCTGGTCGACCGCGGGGTTGAAGGCGGCGATCACCTTGCCCGAGCTGGTGCAGTGCAGCGGGAGCCGCCGGCCGACGTGGCCGAGCACCTCACCGCCCTCCCCTGTCTCGATCCGCTCGACGAACACCAGGTCGGCCCCGTCGGGCACACCGAGGTTGACCGTGTACCCGGTGCCCGTGGCGATCGCCTGGAGATGGGGCAGCGCGGCGTGCCGGAAGGTGTTGCGGGCCTGGGCGAGGTGCCCGAGCTCGTAGAGGTGCATGCCGAGCCGGTACTTGCCGGTCCCGCGGTCCTGCTCGACGAAGCCCCGGGTGACCAGGGTCTGGAGCAGCCGGTGGGCGGTCGCCTTCCCGATGCCGAGCCGCCGGGCGACGTCGGAGACACCGAGCGAGCCGTCGATCGCGAAGCACTCGAGGACGTCGAGGGCGGTCCCGACCGAGCGCAGGCCGCCGGCGGTCCGGTCACTCTCGCCGCGCAGGCCCTTGGGGACCGACGAGACGGTGTTGTCGTCCGCACCCTCCCGGCCGACCCGGCGGGACGATCGGGGCTGGGTCACGGTGCTCATCGCTTGATCAGCGGCGACTTCACGCCACCCGCGGCCTTGTCGGCCTCGTTGAAGAAGTCCTCGCGGTAGATGTCGCGCGGGAACAGGCGCTTGCCCATCATCGTCCGCAGGGCCGCCTCCACCATGGCCGGCGGCCCGCACAGGTAGCCTGCGCAGCCGGTCAGGCTCTCGTGGTCGGCGGCCAGGACGTCGGTGACCGTCCCGTAGGCGTAGGCCGACGGGTCGTCACCGCTCGCGGCGACCTCGGCCTCGGTCTCCTCCGAGAGGCACGGCCGGTAGGTGAACCGGTCCGGGTGCTCCTTGGCCAGCCGGCGGAACACGTCGACGTCGTAGAGCCAGGCCCGGGTCCGGCCGCCCGCGTAGAGCGTCAACGGGCCGCCGTACGCACCGGCCTCGAGGGCGTGCAGGACCATCGACTTCAGGGGCGCGGTGCCGGTGCCACCCCCGACCAGGACGGCATGGCGGTCGTCGCCGGTGTGCAGGACGAACCGGCCGTACGGACCGGACACGGCCACCCGGTCGCCGACCACGAGCGAGCCGAAGACCCAGTCCTCGGTCCCGCGCCCACCCGGCACCAGCCGGACGTGGAACTCGAGGCGGAGCCGCTCGCCGGGGGGTGAGCCGATCGACCAGGTCCGGTCGACCGACGGCTTGCCGTCGGCAGCGGGCACCGTGAACTTCAGGTACTGACCGGCGTTGAAGCGGATCTCGCGGTCGAGCTCGACCACCAGCCGGCGGGTCTGCTCCGCGATGTCGGACAGCTCGACGACGGTGCCCGTGTAGTCCTCCACCGGGAAGACCTCGACCGACTCGTCGACGTCGATGTCCGCCTCGATGACCACGTCGGACCTCGGCGTGGCGCAGCAGGGCAGCACCTTGCCCTCGTCGCGCTCGAAGTCCATCAGCGCGAACGCGCTCGAGGCGCCGTGGTCGACGTCGCCGTCGAGCACCTCGGCCTTGCAGGTGGCGCACGTGCCGTGGGTGCAGGAGTGCGGCAGCCAGACCCCGTTGCGCAGGCAGGCGTCGAGGATCGTCTGGTCCTCGGCGCACTCGACCTCACGACCGAGCGGCTCGACGGTGACCGTGTACGACGTCATGGCTGCTGCACCCCTCCCGACGCTCCTACTTCTTGACCATGCGGATGACGGACTTGTGGCCGACCCCGAGCGACTCGAGGCTGGCTCCCTCGGCGGGCGTCCACGGCGCGTCATCGAGACCCCAGTCGAAGTCCGCGGGCGTCCACGACGCCTGCCAGTCCGGGTCCTCCTCGTGGTAGGGCACGAGCAGCGCCGACCAGAAGTCGCCGAAGGCCATCGCCCTGGGCGCCCGGAAGCAGGCGGCCGCGACGAACCACGGGTTGCCGTCGTACCAGACGTGGACCAGCTGGTCGTCGCCGTAGAGCGCCTGCGCCGACCGGGACGGGAAGTCGTAGGTCCCGATGCTGCGGATCTCCGGCCGCTCGATCACCTTGTTGAAGCCGCTCATGTCAGTCCTCCCCCAGCTCGGAGTGGTCGGCCTGGTCGTGCCAGCGCAGCCAGTTCTGGTGGTCCGGCGACCCGAGGTACTCGCCCCCGTCACCGGGTTGCATCCCGTACCACTGCATGACGTCGCCGAGGTCGGCGCCGCCGCAGTTGCCCTGGTAGATCTGGTGCACGGGCAGCCAGGCCTGACGGAACTTCACCGGCTCGTGCTCGAAGATGTTCTGGCAGCCGTCCGAGCAGAAGTTGTAGCGCTCCCCCTCGAAGACGACCGACCGCTGGCAGATCGTGAACGGCGAGTCCGCCTCCGTGAAGCCCATCGGGATCTGGCAGACCTGGCACAGCTGCGGCAGGCCACGGACGAAGTGCCGGCCGCCGTTGGCTACGTTCTTCTTCTCCTTGTCCCACAGGGCCCGGTACGTCGGGAACGTGTCGGGGTACTGCTGCTCGAGCCAGTCGAGGGTCTCGTCGCTCGGGATCGAGGTCGTGAACGCCGCAGCGTGGCTGAACTGGTAGAGGATCCAGTACGCCTGGTGCGAGAGGTGCTCCTTCTCCTGGATCGCCTTCTCGACGTCGCGGGGCGGCTTGATGCCGTAGTAGGCGAGGTCCTGGAACAGGCCGCCGAGCATCTGCTGCTCGAAGTAGAGCTCGAAGGCCTCCTTCCAGCTCATCACCTTGCGCGGCAGCATGTAGTCGAGCATCTGCGCGACCAGCGCGGTCACCCGGTAGCCCCGCCAGAACCACTTGTCGATCCAGTGCTGGACGATCGGCACATTGTCGGGGTCCTGCTCGAGCAGGAACTTGATGGCCTCCAGGCCGAGCGTCATGTGCCGCGACTCGTCGGACTGCGCCGAGAAGCCGAAGGTCATCGTCGGCAGGTCGCCGTTGAACGACGCGCCGGACATGAACGGCACGAACAGCAGGTTCGTGAGCAGGTACTCGAACGAGAAGCCGATCGCAATCAGGAACTCGAACGGCCCGGCCGAGAGGGCGTCGTCGAAGAACGACTTCGGCACGGAGAGGTACCAGACCCGGTCGTGCATGTGCAGGTAGGAGTGGAACCCCGAGTAGTACTTGTTGTAGTTGCTCAGCGTGTGGATCTCGGTCTGGGCGTGGCGGATCTCGTCCAGGCTCTGGCACAGCGAGGCGAACCGCGGGCCGGGCCCGTTGAGGTGCCGGCTCAGGTACGCGAAGTTCCGGTGCGCCTGGTACTCCAGCGGGCTGACGCCCTGGAGGAAGAGCTTCATCGCGTTCAGGTACGACGCGTCGGTCAGCCCGAGGTGACCCTGGCTCTGGGCGAACCCGTCCAGGACGGCGTACAGCCGCCGGTCCTTCTCGGCCTGGTACTTGGTGTAGGAGTCGACGGTGAGCCGGAACGGGTCCTCCCACTTGCTCCAGTCGTGGATCTTGATCCCCTCGAAGGTGGTGTAGGGGAACAGCTCCTCCTCGGGGACGTAGGACGGGTCCCAGTCGAGGTCACGGGTGAGCGCGGAGTAGCGCTCCTTCATGCTGAGCTTGCGGGCCTTGTCGGGCGTGAGTGTCATCGCCAGTCTCCTTCTCAGTGGTCCCAGGCGATGACGATCTCGTCGTCATCCCATTCCTTGATGTGGCCGAAGTAGCTGATGATCGCGAGCTGGAACTCGTGGGTCTCCCACTCGCGGCCGAGACGCTCCTCGACCCCCTCCCGTCGGATGACGAGGCGACCCGGGGCGGTGACGCGCACCATGCCCGGCATGTGGTTCACGGTCGCGTCGGCGTTGTCGGCCTCGATGGCCTCGATCACCGCGCGGTTCTGCTCGCTCTCCTGGATGTCGACACCCACGGGGCGGCTTGCTGCGTCGACGGTCATGTCAGTTCTCCTCCGTGGTGATGCCGAGACCGGCGAGGTGCGCCCGCGTAGCCGTGACGGCCGCGGCGAGGGCCTCGGTGCACCCGGCCGCGACCAGGGTGTCCGCCTCGGCCGCGAGCGGGCGGAGCGCGGCGTCGGCGGCGGCCAGGGCGTCGTCGACGGTCCGGCGGAGCGTCGCGAGGTTGTCGGCACCGTGCTCGGGGTCGGCCACCCACGCCTTGTCGAGGGCGTCGAACCAGCGGCGCTGGTCGGTGAACCAGCCCGAGAGGTGCTGCGAGACGAGGCTGTAGGAGCCGGCGCCCGCGGTGATGGCCGCGTCGTCGAGGTGGGTGTACAGCAGGCTGTAGAGGACCCGGTCGGTGACGTCGAGGCGCACCATCCCCAAGCCCCAGTCCCGCTCCACGAGGGTCTCCTCCGTGAGCCGGCGCAACGGCTGGAGGGCGGCGTCCTGCAGCCAGCGCTCCTTGGCGGCGGCCAGCGTGTCGGCCGTGCCGCCACCGAACGAGATCCCGGCCCGGGAGAGCAGCTGCGCGTTGCCGATCCGGTCGAAGGCGGCGTACGCCGCGCACTGGGTGATCGTGGTGCCCCACCCGAACCGGGCGGCATGGCTGCTGACCATCTGGGCCGCGGCCTCGTAGTGGCGAACCGGCAGCACGACCTCGGCGAACAGCGAGCGCCACGCCTCGGGCAGCCGCTCGAAGAGACCGCGCTTCTCCAGGTAGCCCAGGGTCGCGGCGAACGACTCGTGCAGGTCGGCGCGCGAGGTCACGTACGGCGCGTAGTAGAAGCCGCGCGGGTCGACGTAGGAGTAGGGGTCGGTCAGCTTCAGCACCGAGTAGTCCGGGCTGTAGATGTCCAGGTCCGGGCCCCAGAGCGGCCGGAAGTGGTAGTTGGCCGTCGCCTGGAGGTCGATCGTGCCCTCCTCGTAGCGCGAGGCGGGCCGGTCGCCGTACCGGTCGACGAGGTGCTGGAAGGTCTTGCGTTGAGGCTCGATGACCTGCGTCCGGAGCTCGAACTGCACGGGTCACCCCCTCCTTTCGATTGGCACTGCCGGTGAGCAGGACTTGCGGACCGAGACGGACGGCCGGGTCAGAGGACCGGGACCGGGTGGTGCGGCAGGCCCGACTCGACGAGGAGCCGGACGAGGAGGTCGGGGAGGGCGTCCGCGCTCTCGAGCTCCACCGGGAGCTCGGACTCGAAGCCGTCGCCGACCAGACGGCCGTAGGCGGTGCCGTCCTCGAACGTCGTGGACACGCGGGCGGCCCGGCCGCGGTAGCCGACCGAGAAGGCCAGCTCGTGGGGCAGGGTCTCGTCGCTGAGCGTGAGGTGGTCGTCGCTGGCGGACAGGACGGCGTTGGCCTCGCAGACCAGCTGCTCGGCCAGCGAGCGGATCGCGACCTGGCGGTCCGCGCCCGTGCTGGTGGCGATGCGGCGGCTGATCCGGGTCTGCGGCATCGGCGTCAGGTCCGGCTCGCCCTCGGCGCCGACCAGCTCGGCGACACGCATCATGAAGGGGGTCATCTCGGTTCTCCTCTCAGTCCCCCGCCGAGACGGCGGGGGCCACCGCGGCCGCGCCGGCCTCGGCGATCTCGCGGTCCTGCTCGGCGCTGCCGCCGGACACCCCGACCGCGCCGACGACCTCGTCACCGATCCGGACGGGGACGCCGCCGCCGAACACGACGAGGCGGTCACGGTGGACGATGCCCTCGCGGAGCGCGGGCTTGTCCTTGATCAGGTCGAACCACGCGTGGGTGGGCAGCCCCTGGAAGGCGGCGACCGTGTACGCCTTGTCCACCGCGATCGGGTAGGACAGCAGCGCCGCGCCGTCCATGCGGGCCGTCGCGAGCACGTCGCCGCTGGTGTCGGCGACGCACACGTTGACCGGTACGCCGATCCGCGCCGCCCGCGCCACCGCGGCGTCGAGCACCGCGCGCGCCCCGGCGTACGTCAACGTGCGCCGGAGGCTGGTGGTGCTGGGCGGGCTCGACACGGCGGTGGCTCCTCGGCAGGCGGGCGTCAGGGACGGATCACGTGTAGACGCTGGTGAACCGCTCGTTCAGCTCACGTGCGTGGTAGAAGATGCCCTTCGCGATCTGGTCGGGCGTCCACTTGTTGATCGGGCGGTCGCGGTAGGCCGGGTAGCCGCCCGCGAAGACCTCGTTGCGGTTGCCCGACGGGTCGAAGAAGTAGATCGTCTGGCCGCGGGTGATGCCGTGCCGCGTGGGCCCGATGTCGATCGGGACGTCGTCCATCGTCATGATGTCCGCCGCGCGTCCGACCTCCGACCAGTCCTGCAGCTTGAAGGCGAAGTGGTGCAGCTTGCTCTGCTCGCCCTCGAGCACCGCGATCTGGTGGATCTGGTTGTTGCTGGTCATCCAGCTCGCGATGAAGTGCGCGTTGTCGTCCTCGAGGTCGGTCTGCACGCGCTCGGTCGGGAAGTAGTCGAAGACCTCACGGAACATGTTCTCCATGAGCCGCACGTCCTCGGCGAGGATCAGCGCGTGGTCCAGCGCGGGCACCCCGACGCCGACTAGGTGGCGGGGGAACGCGTCCGGGTTGTGCGTGCCGACCTCGGTGCCGATCACGGTCTGGCCGTGGTAGACCTCGAGCACGTGCTCGGACGGCGTCGTGAAGCGGATCCCGTCGCTGACCTCGGGGTTCTCGCCGGCGCTCATACGCTCGACCGTGAGGCCGAACTGCTGCGCCTTCTTCTCGATCGCGTCCAGGTCGGCCTCGTACTCGACCTTGAAGCCGAACTTGACGACCCCGACGCCGCCTTCCTCCAGGACGACCGAGTGGTGGTCCCACTCGTCCCAGCCCTTGTAGTAGACCCGCCCGTCCTGCTCGAGGGTCTGGTACAGACCCATCGTGTTGGCGTAGTGGTCCTTGGCCTCCGCCAGGTCGGTGACCCGGACGTGGGCGTAGCCCATCCGCATGATCCCCACTGATCTCACTCCTTGGGTTGAGGCGCCGAGGCTGCGGCTTGCAGCCGGGACTTTTCGTTGAGGGAGCGCAGCAGTGGCTGGACGAGTCGGAGGGATCCCGAGCGGAACCGGACCGTGATGTCGCTGTCCGGGACCGCACGGCAGGTGAGGCAGACGCCGTCCTGCCGCTCCTCGCGGGTGAGCACGTCGTCGGCGACCGGGTGGTCGTAGGTGACCCCGCCCTCGAGCAGGTCCACCTTGCACACCCCGCAGCCGCCGCGGCGGCAACCGATCGTGTAGGCGAAGCCCGCGGCGTAGAGACCACCGAGGACCGTCTGGCCCGCCGGGAGGTAGATCTCCTCGCCGGTCGGGTCCACGGTCACGATCGCCATCCGCCGCCCTCTCCTCGTGTAACCAAGCTGTCGCGGACAGCGTGCGACGGCCGTCACACCCCGGCGAGTGTCGTTCCTCACAGAGGAACAGCGCGGGACCATCGACACCCGCGGCGCGCACGATGACCGACATGTCGACCGTCGACGCTCCGTCGCAGGCCCGCCCCGAGGTGGGTGCCTCGGTCGAGGCGCGCGGCATCACGACCAACTACCTCGAGGCCGGCACCGGCCGCCCGGTCGTCCTCGTGCACGGGTCGGGACCGGGCGTGTCGGCGTACGCGAACTGGCGGCTGACGATGCCGGCGCTGTCCGAGCGGCTGCGGGTGCTCGCGCCCGACATGGTCGGGTTCGGCTTCACCGCGCGCCCCGCCGGGGTCCGGTACGAGCTGCGGACCTGGGCCGACCAGCTGCTCGGGTTCCTCGACGCGTTGGGCCTCGAGCGCGCCAGCATCGTCGGCAACAGCTTCGGCGGCGCGATCGCCCTCGACGTCGCGACGCGGCACCCCGACCGGGTGGACCGCCTGGTGCTGATGGGCAGCGTCGGGGTGCCCTTCCCGATCACCGAGGGGCTCGACACCGTCTGGGGCTACGAGCCCTCACCCGCGGCGATGCGCCAGGTCCTCGACTTCTTCGCCTGGTCGCGCGACCTCGTCGACGACGAGCTCGCCGAGGTCCGCTACCGCGCCAGCATCCAGCCCGGCTTCCAGGAGGCGTTCGGGTCGATGTTCCCGGCGCCGCGCCAGCGCTGGGTCGACGCCATGGTGACCCCCGACGAGGCGATCGCGGCGCTGCCGCACGAGACGTTGCTCGTGCACGGCCGCGAGGACCGGGTGATCCCGCTCGCCACCTCGCTGCGCCTGCTCGAGCTCGTCCCGCGCGCCCAGCTCCACGTGTTCGGCCGGTGCGGCCACTGGAGCCAGATCGAGCACGCCTCCACCTTCAACCGCCTGCTGCTCGACTTCCTCACCCAGGAGTGACCATGACGACCATCGCCACCGACCGTCCGCTCGTCACCGGAGCCGTCGCCGGCTACGGCGTCGTGCGCGGTCTCGAGCAGCACCACGACCACTGCGACCTCGACGTCGAGGACCCGGGCCGGGCGCACACCCTGCTCAGCGTCGCCTGCTCCCCCGACACGGCGGCCGCCGCCGACCTCCGCGAGGAGGGACTGCGTCCGCTCGCGCTGCGGCTGGACCTCGACGGCGCGCAGCAGTGCACCTGCTCCGCGCTCTTCGCCTCCGCCCACGGTCCCGAGCGTCGCCGGGTCGCCCTGCACACCGCCCTCGCGCTCTGCGCCGACGGCGTGCACACGGTGGTCACCCGGGTGCGCTGAGACGGCACGCCCCGCGGACCGCGGCACGCTGCATCGAGCCGACCTCCGGTGGGTACCTGCCACTGCCTGGTCCGAGCCGCTGCACCGTGCCGCGACCTGACCGGGCACCGCCGTACCCGTGGGAAGAGGACGAGTTGAGGATCCTGGTCACCGGCGCGACCGGCTACGTCGGAAGTCGTCTGGTGCCGCTGCTGCTGGACCGCGGCCACCAGGTGCGCACGACCACGACCGACCCCGATCGTGAGCAGCCGTGGTGGGGCGACCGCGTGGAGACCGTCGTCATGGACGCGCTCGATGCCGACCAGGTCGCCGCCGCCTGCGAGGGCGTCGACGCGGTCTACTACCTGATCCACGGGATGGGCGGGGACGACTTCGCGCGGACCGATCGCGAGGCGGCCACCAACTTCGCACGGGGTGTGCGGGCCCACGGCGTGAGCCGGATCGTGTACCTCTCCGGACTCGTGCCGGACGTCGCAGACGACGACCTCTCGGAGCACATCAGGTCCCGCCGCGAGGTCGAGCGGATCCTGGGTGATGCCGCCCCCACGGTCGTCGTGCTGCGCGCAGCCGTGCTCCTGGGGAGCGGGTCCACGTCGTTCGAGATCATCCGGCAGGTCAGCGAGCGGCTCCCGGTGCACACCATCCCGACCTGGATGGACTCCCTGGTCCAGCCGATCGCGGTCGTCGACGCGCTCGAGGCACTGGCCGGCGCGCTCGACCACGCCGGACCGTCGCGCCACTTCGACGTCGGTGGACCCGACGAGCTGCGCTATGGCGCGCTGCTCGACACCTACACCTCGATCGCGGGACTGGCGCGCCCCCAGGTCGACGTCCCTCTGCTGCCGACGGCCCTCGTGGGGACGCTGGTCGGCAGCCTCACCGACGTGCCGAGCCAGACCGTCGCGGCGCTGGTCGAGAGCCTCCGTCACGACATGGTCGCGGCCGACGACGACTGGACGGCGCTCCTCCCCGAGGAGCACCGTCTGGTGGGGCTCGACGAGGCGATCCGCCGCTCCCTGGCACCGGCGACGACCGGGCCCGAGGACGCCGACCCGATGGGACCGTTGCCGCACGACCCGGCCTGGGCCAGTGGCGGCGACGACCGGCCGGCGCTCGCCAAGGTCGTCGACGCGGTCAAGGAGGTCGTGCCGGGCGTCTGAGGGGCGCGGGGTCGGTGGCGGTGGCGGTTGGCGGTGTCGATGGCGGTTCACCATGGGACCCAGGTGAACCGGCACATCAACCGACCACCGGCGCCGGAACACGTCCGATCCGACGGTCAGAGCTCCTTCATCCCCCAGGGGCTGCCGTACTCGGTGAGCAGCTCGAGGAACGGGACCGCGTCGAAGGCCTCCGGGCCGAGGACGCCGGCGCCGGACCAGGTGCCACGGGCGAGCAGCTCGAGCGCCACGACCGGGTTGATCGCGGTCTGCCACACCACGCACTGGTGGCCGTACTCGCGCATCGTCCACTCGTTGTCGACCACGTGGTAGAGGTACGTCGAGCGGTCGGCGCCGTCCTTGCCCTTGCCCGTCACCCAGAGACCCGCGCAGGTCTTGCCCTTCATCCGCGGACCGACGGTCGCCGGGTCGGGCAGCACCGCCGCGACCACGTCGCGGGGGCTCACCTCGACGCCCTTCACCCGCACCTTCTCGGTGCTGTCCAGGCCGAGGGTGTGCAGCACCTTGAGGATGTTGATGAACTCGTCGCCGAGCCCGTACTTGAAGGTCGCGCGCTTGCAGTTCACCCACCGCGGCATGAGGAGCACCTCCTCGTGCTCCACGTTGACGCACTCGACCGGGCCGATGCCCTCGGGGAAGTCGAAGACCTCGGGCTCCGAGAACGGCGGCGTGGTGTGCCAGTCCCCCTGCCCGGTCCCGTCGCCGGCCCAGATGTCCGGCGGGTTGAGGCACTCCTCGATGGTGGTCCACATCGAGAACGACGGCGCGAAGATCTCGTTGCCCTCGTCGTCGGTGACGACGAGGTTGGCGCCGTCGCGGGTGCCGAGCTCGTCGATCTCGCTGAAGAGGTGGTCGGCGGCGTACCGCGCGAACACGTCGGACAGGCCGGGCTCGACGCCGATCCCGACCAGGGCGAGGCGACCGGCCGACTCCCAGTCCGAGGCGACGGCGAACTGCTCGTCGCCGAGCTTCACCCCGGTCTTCTCGTACGGCGCCTCGGGATGCGGCTTCGACAGGGACATCGCCATGTCGAGGTAGTCGGCGCCGGCCGCGAACGCGCCGTCGAAGATCGACATGTTGAAGACCGGGTCGACCGCGTTCATCACGTGCGTGACGCCGTGCTCGCGGCACAGCGCCGCGACGGCGTCCGCCGACGAGGCGTCGACCTGCGCGGCGACGTACCGCGCGTCGGCGCTCGCCGCCTTCTCGGCCCTCCCGAGGTCGTAGTCGGCGACCACGATCGTGTCGAAGAAGTCACGGCGGGCCGCGATGGCCGCGAAGGCGGCGCCGACACCGCCGGCGCCGACGAGCAGGATCTTCATGTCACTCACCGATGTAGCTCATGACGTGCTTGATGCGGGTGTAGTCCTCGAGGCCGTACATCGAGAGGTCCTTGCCGTAGCCGGAGTGCTTGAAGCCACCGTGCGGCATCTCGCTGATGAACGGGATGTGGGTGTTGATCCAGACGACGCCGAAGTCGAGGCCGCGGGACATCCGCATGGCGCGGGCGTGGTCCTTGGTCCAGACGCTCGAGGAGAGGCCGTACTCCACGCCGTTGGCCCACCGCAGCGCCTCGGCCTCGTCGGTGAACTTCTGCACGGTCATGACCGGGCCGAAGATCTCGTTCTGGATCTGCTCGTCGTCCTGCTTCAGGCCCGAGACCACCGTGGGCTCGTAGAAGTAGCCGCGCTCGCCCTTGCGGGCGCCGCCGGTCCGCAGGTCGGCGTGGTCGGGCAGCCGGTCGACCATGCCGGAGACGCGGTCGAACTGGTTCTGGTTGTTGAGCGGCCCGTAGTACGTCGCCTCGTCGTCGGGCATGCCGGTCGGCATCCCCTTCGCGGCCTCGGTCAGCGCGGCCACGAACTCGTCGTGGATGCCGGGGCCCGCGAGCACCCGGGTCGCGGCGGTGCAGTCCTGGCCGGCGTTGAAGAGGCCGGCGCCGGCGATGCCCTCGGCGGCGGCGGCGATGTCGGCGTCGTCGAAGACGATGACCGGCGCCTTGCCGCCGAGCTCGAGGTGGACCCGCTTGAGGTCGTGGGAGGCCGACTCGGCGACCTCCATGCCGGCGCGCACCGAGCCGGTGATGGCGACCATCTGCGGCGTCGGGTGCGCGACGAGCGCGCGCCCGGTGTCGCGGTCACCCGTGACGACGTTGAGGACGCCCGGCGGGAGGAACTCCTGGGCGAGCTCGGCCAGCAGGGTCGAGCTGGCCGGGGTGGTGTCGCTCGGCTTGAGGACGATCGTGTTGCCGCCGGCCAGCGCCGGGGCGATCTTCCAGATCATCATCAGCAGCGGGTAGTTCCACGGCGTCACCTGGCCGACGACGCCCACCGGCTCGCGGCGGATCCAGGAGGTGTGGTCGGCCATGTACTCGCCGGCCGAGCGGCCCTCGAGGATGCGCGCGGCACCCGCGAAGAACCGGAAGTGGTCCGAGGCGTAGGGCATCTCCTCGCTCATCGTCAGGCCGAGCGGCTTGCCCGTGTCCTTGCACTCGACGGCGTTGATCTCGTCGACCCGGTCCTCGATCGCCGACGCGATCTTCAGCAGCGCCTCGGAGCGCTCCTTGGGGGTGGTGCTCCCCCACGACTCGAACGCCGCGGCGGCCGCGGCGTACGCGTGGTCGACGTCCTCGGCGCCCGACCTCGGGGCCTGGGCGTACACCTCACCGGTGGTCGGGTCGACGATGTCGTAGGTCTCACCGGAGACGCTGTCCACGAGCTCGCCGTTGATGACGTTCTTGAATACCTGGTCGGCCATGGCGGCGAGCCTAGTGGACGAGGCAACGAAATCTGTAGGGGTTGCCCGCCCCTGATGACGGATTCCGTTGCTCTAGGCGGTGTAGACGGGGCTTCCGTCGATCCAGGTCGAGGTGACCTGCGCAGATCCGACGTCCGCGGGCGCCCCGGCGAACGGGTCGCGGTCGAGGACGACCAGGTCGGCCACCGCCCCGGGACGCAGCACCCCCGCGCTCGCCTCGTCGTCGGGGCCACGGCCGTTGGCCCACGCCGAGCCCGAGGTGTACGCCGCAAGGGCGGTCTCGAGGTCGAGCGCCTGCTCGGGCAGGAACGCCTCCCGGTCGCCGCCGGGCTCGCGCCGGGTCACCGCGACCTGGATCGCCTGCAGCGGGTCGGGCGTGCTGACCGGCCAGTCGCTCCCGGCGACCAACCGGGCACCGGCGCGGTGCAGGTCGCCGAAGGGGTACTGCCAGCGGCTGCGCTCCTCACCGAGGAACGGGATCGTCAGGTCCACCATCTGGTCGTCCGCGCAGGCCCAGAGCATCTGCAGGTTGGCCGCGACGCCCAGGCGTGCGAACCGGGGGACGTCGTCGGGGTGCACGACCTGGAGGTGGGCGACGTGGTGGCGCCGCACCGGGTCGGTGCCCTCGAAGGCGTCCAGGGCCTCACGGACGCCGCGGTCCCCGATCGCGTGCACGTGCACCTGGAAGCCGGCGTCGTCGAGCGCCTGCACGGCGTCCCGGATCGCCTCGGCGGTGAGGAAGGAGTGCCCGTCGTTGTCGGTCGGGTGCCCACACCGGTCGAGGTACGGCGACAGCATCGCCGCCGTGCCGTTCTCGGCCACCCCGTCCTGCATGATCTTCACCGTCGTGGCGCGGAACCGGCCACCGGTCATCGCCCGGCGCCGGCCGACGAGGTCGGCGACCTGCTCGGTGCCGAGCCGCCGCTCCCACCACAGCGCGCCGACGACGTACGAGCGCAGGTCGCCGTTGGCCGCTGCGGTCTCGTAGGTCGAGGCCGGGTCGTCCATGCCGGAGTAGGAGCCGACGATCGCGTCCTGCCAGGACGTGACGCCGACGGAGTGCAGGTAGGCCTGGCCGGCCATCAGGGCCGCGTAGTAGTCGGCGCCGGTGGTGCGCGGGAGGTGACGCGCGACCAGCGCGGTCGCGCCCTCGTGGAGGGTGCCGCTGGGCCGACCCTCGGCGTCCCGCTCGATCCGGCCGTCGGGCGGGTCCGGGGTGTGGACGTCGACCCCGGCGATCTCCAGCGCGCGGCTGTTGACCCAGGCGCCGTGGTGGTCACGGTTGGGGAGGAACACGGGGCGGTCCGGGACCACCGCGTCGAGGTCCGCCGCCGTCGGAGTACCGCCCGGGAAGGCCGGCATCGCCCAGCCGCCGCCGAGGATCCACTCCGCCTCGGGGTGCGCGTCGGCGTACCGTCCGACCTCGGCGAGGTACTCCTCGCGGGTGCCGAGGCCGGACAGGTCGCAGCGCAGCCGCTCCAGGCCGCCCTGGATGGGGTGCACGTGCGCGTCGGTGAACCCGGGCAGCAGCAGCCCGCCCCCGAGGTCCACGACCTCCGCTCCCGGGTGGTCGAGCTCGTCGGGGCCACCGACCGCAGCGATCCGGCCCTGGTCCACGAGGACCGATCCCGCGCCGACGTACCGGTGCCCGTCGAAGAGTGCGCCGCCGGTGAAGAGGGTCGCCACTCAGCGGCCCTCGAGCAGCGGGCCGGCGGGGTCGTGGGAGATGCCGTGCTTGCGGACCGCCAGGCCCGAGAGCGCCTCGAGGCAGACCCGGTTGGCGAGGTACGCCGTGATCTCGGCGTGGTCGTAGGGCGGGGACACCTCGACCACGTCGATGCCGGCGACCGGGAGCTCGATGCAGATGCGGCGCACGGCGTCGAGGAGCTGGCGGCTCGAGAGACCGCCCGGCTCCGGCGTCCCGGTCCCGGGGGCGTGGCCAGGGTCGCAGACGTCGATGTCGACGGAGAGGAAGACCGCGTCGCACTCGTCCAGCGCGATCTCGAAGGCCTCGTCGAGGCAGACCTCGAGCCCGCGCTTGCCGATCTCGGTCATCTCGTAGGAGCGCATCCGCTGCTCGGCCATCCAGCCCAGCGTCTCGGGGCCGGGCCAGTAGCCGCGCAGCCCCATCTGGAGGAACCGGTCGCCGCGCAGCGCGCCCGACTCGATCAGCCGGCGCATCGGCTGGCCGTGGCCGTAGAGCGACCCGAACTCGATGTCGCCGGTGTCGGCGTGGGCGTCGAAATGGATCATCGAGACCCGGCCGAACCCGTGGTGCCGGGCGACGCCGGTGGCGTCGGGCAGGGCGATCGAGTGGTCGCCGCCGAGCACCAGCGGGACCGCGCCGGACCGGGCGACGGCGTACACCGCCTCCTCGAGGTTGCCGAGCGCCCGCTCGATCTCGCCCGGCGGCATCTCGACGTCGCCCGCGTCGACCACGCGCAGGTCCTGGAGGGCGTCGACCCGCAGCGCGAGGTGCGGCCGGGAGCCGTCCTGCGGGAGGTAGTCGGTCTGCCGGATCGCGGTCGGGCCGAACCGGGTGCCGGGCCGGTGCGAGGTGCCGCCGTCGAACGGCGCCCCGACCACGACGACGTCGGCGGCCGCCAGGGCGGCGTCGTCGGCCAGGTCGACCGGGTCCACGCCCAGGAAGGTGATGTCGGGACCGAACTGCGCGCCGTACCTCGTCATGTGGACATCCTGTCACGGTCGATTGCTTCGGAATCCGCGCAAATCAACCGCCACGGCGACGGATTCACTTGCATCGGACCGGCCTGACCACGCACCATAGGGCCATGGACCCGGACTACGACCACCTCCAGCGCGCCGCCAAGGACCACCTGTGGATGCACTTCACGCGGCACTCGTCCTACGACAACGCCGACGTGCCGATCATCGTCCGCGGTGAGGGTGCCTACATCTACGACGCGCAGGGCAAGCGCTACCTGGACGGCCTGGCCGGGCTGTTCGTGTCCCAGCTGGGACACGGTCGCACCGAGCTGGCCGACGCCGCCGCGGCCCAGGCGCGCGAGCTGGCCTTCCACCCGCTGTGGTCCTACGCCCACCCGAGCGCGATCATGCTCGCCGAGCGGATCGCGTCGTACGCCCCGGGCTCGCTGAACCGGGTCTTCTTCTCCAGCGGCGGTGGCGAGTCGGTCGAGACCGCCTGGAAGCTCGCGAAGAACTACTTCAAGCTCACCGGCAAGCCGATGAAGCACAAGGCGATCTCGCGCGCGATCGCCTACCACGGCACCACCCAGGGCGCGCTGTCGATCACCGGTCTGCCGCCGCTCAAGCAGCAGTTCGAGCCGCTGGTGCCCTCGACGTTCCGGGTCCCCAACACCAACATCTACCGGGCCCCGCTGCACGGCGACGACCCCGAGGCGTTCGGCCGCTGGGCCGCCGACCAGATCGCGGTCGCGATCGAGAACGAGGGCCCCGACACCGTCGCCGCCGTCTTCCTCGAGCCCGTGCAGAACGCCGGCGGCTGCTTCCCGCCCCCGCCGGGCTACTTCCAGCGGGTCCGCGAGATCTGCGACGAGTACGACGTGCTCATGGTCTCCGACGAGGTCATCTGCGCCTTCGGCCGGTTGGGCCACATGTTCGGCGCCGAGCGCTACGGCTACGAGCCCGACATGCTCACCTGCGCCAAGGGCATCACCTCCGGGTACGCCCCGCTCGGCGCGATGATCGCCAGCGACAAGCTGATGGAGCCGTTCCTCGAGGACGGCGCGATGTTCGCCCACGGCTACACCTTCGGCGGTCACCCGGTCTCGACGGCGGTCGCGCTGAAGAACCTCGACCTCTTCGAGGAGGAGAACATCCTCGAGCACGTCCGCGACAACGAGGACGCGTTCCGCGCGACCCTCGAGCGGCTGCGCGACCTGCCGATCGTCGGCGACGTCCGCGGCGACGGCTACTTCTACGGGATCGAGCTGGTCAAGGACAAGGCCACCCGCGAGACCTTCAGCGACGAGGAGTGCGAGCGGATCCTGTTCGGCTTCGTCTCCAAGCAGCTGTTCGCCGAGGGCCTCTACTGCCGCGCCGACGACCGCGGCGACCCGGTCATCCAGCTCTCTCCCCCGCTGATCTGCGACCAGCAGCACTTCGACGAGATGGAGCAGATCCTCCGCGTGGTCCTCGACAAGGCCGGCGCGATGCTCTGACCGCTCGGTCCGCACGACGTCAGACGCCCCGGTTGCTCCGGCAGCCGGGGCGTCTGACGTCCGGGCGCGGGACGCTCGGGCACCAGCCGGTCAGGTCAGGGCGCGCTGGCGGCGGCGGGAGTTCACCTCGCCGGTGACCACGATGAGGATCGAGATCACGAACATCAGGGTGCCGACCACGTTCACCTGCATCGGCACGCCGCGCTGGGCGGCGCCCCAGACGAACATCGGGAACGTCGTCGTGGTGCCCGCGTTGAGGTTGGTGATGATGAAGTCGTCGAACGAGAGCGAGAAGCTCAGCAGCGCCGCGCCCAGGATGCCGGGGAAGACCAGCGGGAAGGTGACCCGCCAGAACGTCTGCTGCGGCGTGGCATAGAGGTCCATCGCCGCCTGTTCGAGGTTGTCGTCGAGGCCGGCCAGCCGGGACCGCACCGTGACGATGACGAACGACAGGCAGAACATCACGTGCGCGACGAAGATGGTCCAGAAGCCGAGCTTGCCGCCGAGGCCGGAGGCCACGAACAGGGCGAGCAGCGAGGAGCCCATCACGATCTCGGGCGAGGCCATCGGCAGGAAGATGAGCAGGTTGCTCGACGAGCGGCCCACGAAGTCGTGCCGGACCAGCGCGAACGCGGCCAGGGTGCCCAGGACGGTCGCGACCAGCGTCGACAGGAGACCGATCTCGATGCTGCGGCCGACCGCGGAGCACATCCCCTCGGGAGCGCACGGGTTCAGCCAGTTGTCGAGCGTGAACCCGTCGAACTCGTAGACGTTGCGGCTGGCGGGCGCGTTGAAGCTCATCAGGACGACGACCGCGATCGGCACGAAGGTGTACGCCAGCACCGCCAGGCCGAGGAGCAGGACGAGGTTGTTGCGGACCCAGCGCCCGATCACAGCAGCTCCTCCGTCCCGGCGCGGCGCACGTAGACGAGCACCATGGCGACGATCAGGGTCATCAGGATCACCGACAGCGCCGCGGCCGCCGGGTAGTCGTTCGCATCGGTGAACAGGCTCTGGATCACCGAGCCGACCACCCGCGTCTTGGCGCTGCCGAGCAGCTGGGCGTTGATGTAGTCACCGACGGCCGGGATGAACGTCAGCAGCGTCCCGGAGATCACGCCCGGAAGCGACAGCGGCCAGGTGACCTTGAAGAACCCCACGACCGGGTTGGCGTACAGGTCGCTGGAGGCCTCGATCAGCCGGTGGTCGATCTTGTCGATGCTCGCGAACAGCGGGAGCACCATGAACGGGAGGAAGTTGTAGGTCAGCCCGGCCACCACCGCGATCGGCGTGGCCAGCAGCCGGCCGTCCGCACCGAGGATGTGCAGGAACTGGAGGGTGTTCACGATGAACCCGTCGTCGCCGAGGATCAGCTTCCAGGCGAGCGTGCGGACCAGGAAGCTGGTGAAGAACGGCGCGATGACCAGCACCAGCATCAGGTTCTTCCAGCGGCCCGCCTTGAACGCGATCGCGTAGGCGAGAACGTAGCCGAGGATCAGGCAGAAGAACGTCGCCAGGCCGGCGTACCAGAGGGCGCGGACGAGCGGGACCCAGTAGTCCTTGACGGCGTTGGAGTAGTTGCTCCACTCGTAGGTCATCTCGTAGCCGCGGAAGTCCGACCCGGCCGGGTCGTAGAGGCTGGTCGCGAGCAGCGAGTAGAGCGGCAGGACGAAGAAGATGATCAGCCAGGCGGCGGCGGGCAGCAGCAGCAGGTACCCGAGGTACCCCCGCTTGCGCCCCGACTCCGCGGACGCCGGCGCCGCGGTGATCGCCGCGACCTCGGCGGCCTCGGCGGTGCTCGCCATCAGAGGGCGTCCTGGTCGGCCCCGGCGTGCGCGTCCTGGGCGTGGTCGAGGAGGAAGGCGTACTCGGGGCGCCAGCTCAGCTCGACCTGCTCCCCCACGCGGAACAGGCGCCGGTGGCCGGTGTTCTGCTGGAAGACCTGGAGCTCCTGGCCCCACGGCATCCGCACGAGGTACTGGGTGCTGACGCCGACGAAGCTGACGTCGCTGACCACGCCACCCGGGATCGAGTTGCCGGGCGCGTCGAGCTCCTCGCCCAGCTCCCCGATCAGCACCTTCTCCGGCCGGATGCCGACCCAGCCGCGGTCGCCCTCGGCGTGCGCCCGGTCTGCCGGGATGGACACGTCGACACCGTGCATGTCGACGACGACCAGGTCGCTCGCGCGGGACTTGATCGTGCCGTCGAGCAGGTTGGACTGGCCGAGGAAGTTCGCGACGAACGTCGTGCGCGGGTTCTCGTAGAGCGCCGCCGGCGGGCCCATCTGCTCGATGACGCCGTGGTTCATCACGGCCACGGTGTCGGCCATGGTCATGGCCTCCTCCTGGTCGTGGGTCACGTGGATGAAGGTCAGCCCGACCTCGGTCTGGATCCGCTTGAGCTCGATCTGCATGGCGCGGCGCAGCTTGAGGTCGAGGGCACCGAGAGGCTCGTCCAGCAGGAGCACCTCGGGCTGGTTGATGAGGGCCCGGGCGAGCGCCACGCGCTGCTGCTGTCCGCCCGACAGCTGGGTCGGCTTCTTGCGCGCCTGGGTGCTCAGCTCGACCAGGTCGAGCATCTCCTTGACCTGGGTGTCGACGTTCCCGACCTTGCGGCGCTTGAGGCCGAACGCGACGTTCTCGTGGATGTCGAGGTGCGGGAAGAGCGCGTAGCTCTGGAAGACGGTGTTGACCGGCCGCTTGTAGGGCTTGGCGAAGGTGATGTCCTTGCCGGCCAGCGTGATCGACCCGCGGGTGGGGACCTCCAGCCCGGCCACCATCCGCAGCGTCGTCGTCTTGCCGCAGCCCGACGGGCCGAGCAGGGCGAAGAAGGACCCCCGTGGGACGTCGAGGTCCAGCTCGTCCACGGCGGTGAACGCTCCGAAGGACTTCGTCACCCCCCGCAGCCGGAGCCCGTCGTACGACGACTCGTCGCGAGCGGTCGCCTCCTCCACGTCAGCCGCCTGTGACATCGGCCCAGTCTCCTTCGTACTCGATCTGCTGCTGGTCGTCGAGGGGCATGAAGTCGAAGGTCACCGACAGCGTCTCGTCGTCGGGGAAGATCAGCGGGTTGTCGACCAGCGAGGGGTCGATCTTCTCCATCTCCTGCTGGGCTCCCTTGACGGGACAGATGTAGTTGACCCAGGCGGCCAGCTTCGCCGCGACCTCGGGCTCGTAGTAGTAGTTGATCCACTTCTCGGCGTTCGCCTGGTGGGTCGCGAGGTTGGGGATCAGCATGTTGTCGCTCCAGAGGGACAGGCCCTCCTCCGGCGTCACGAACTTGATGTCGGGGTTGTCGAACTGCAGCTGGATCACGTCGCCGGACCAGGCCTCACAGGCGAGGATGTTGCCGGCCGCGAGGTCCTGCGTGTACTCGTTGCCGGTGAAGGCCCGGATCTGCCCCGACTGCACCGACTCCTTGAGCTTGTCGATGGCGACGCCCCACTCGTCGTCGGTGAACTCCCTCGGGTCCGCACCGGTGACCTTGAGCATGAAGCCCATCGTGTCGCGCATCTCCGAGAGCAGCGTGACCCGGCCGCTCAGGTCGGAGCGGGTGAGCAGCTCCTCGAAGCTGCCGACCGCGTCGGTCTTCGACGCGTTGTAGGCGATGCCGGTCAGGCCGCTCTGCCACGGGGCGTGGAAGTCGAGGTCCTTGTCCCACTGCTTGTTGCGGAGCGGGTCGATCAGGTTCGCCTGCAGGTTCGGCACGTTCTTCTTGTCGAACGGCTGGATCCAGCCGAGCCCGATCATCCGCGCGGCCATCCAGTCGGTCAGCACCATCATGTCGCGGTCCACGGGCTGGCAGGAGCCGAGCTGGTTGCGCACCTTGGCGTAGAACTCCGAGTTGTCGTTGACGTCGTCGGTGTAGTGGACGGTGATGCCGGTCTGCTGCTGGAACTGCTGGAAGGTGCTGTCGGGGTTCTTCCGCGGGTCGATGTAGGCCGGCCAGTTGGAGACGATCAGCTCCTTCTGGCTCGCCGACAGGTCGGTGGCCCGGCAGGTCGCGGGGTCCTGCGACGCGCCGTCGGTGGCGAAGAACGGGAGCTTGAGGGCCGCCAGGCTGACGCCGGCGAACGCCACGGCCCCACCGCCCTTGAGCAGTCCTCGACGGGAGAGCCCGGTGCGGTGCGCGGGCGGGTCCGGCGGCATGCGGGTCCTTCCGGGTCGGGGGCCGGTTCGGGGTCCGGCTCGTCGTCCGGTCGACGACCGGAGTGCTCGGATCGTGCCACGATGACGGCCCTCGAACAAGCGATCCCGTCGAACTGAAACATCCCCGCAACGAAATCCTTCGTCCACACGCCGTCCAGGCCTTTGACCCGGGTGCCCGGGTAGGGAACCATGCCGCCATGACGAGGAAGTCCGGGAGCCCCTCCCCGCTGGACGAGGTGTCCAAGGCGATCATCGAGCAGCTCCAGCAGGACGGACGCCGCTCGTACGCCGCCATCGGCAAGGTCGTCGGCCTGTCCGAGGCGGCGGTGCGCCAGCGGGTGCAGCGGCTCATCGAGAGCGGCGTCATGCAGGTGGTCGCGGTGACGGACCCGCTGGAGCTGGGCTTCGCCCGCCAGGCGATGGTCGGCATCCGGGTCACCGGCGCGCTGGACCCGGTCGCGGACCGGCTCGCCGAGCTCGACGAGGTCGACTACGTCGTCATCACCACCGGCTCCTACGACCTGCTCGTCGAGCTGGTCTGCGAGAGCGACGAGCACCTCCTCGAGCTGATCTCCGACCGGATCCGCTCGATCGAGGGGGTCGTGTCGACCGAGACCTTCATGTACCTGCGCCTGCGCAAGCAGACCTACTCGTGGGGTGTGCGCTGACTCCCGATCCGCACTGGGAGCGGCTCTCGCTCTGGCACGACACCGTCGAGACCGACTGGACCCCCCGGCCGGCGCTCGACGGTGACGTCGACGCCGACGTCGCGATCGTCGGCGCGGGCTTCACCGGCCTGTGGACGGCGTACTACCTCGCGGACGCCGACCCGACGCTGCGGATCGTGGTGCTCGAGGCCGAGACCGCCGGGTACGGCGCCTCCGGCCGCAACGGCGGCTGGTGCTCGGCCCTGTTCCCGGCGTCACTCCCGACCCTGGCCGCGCTGGCCGGGCGTCCGGCCGCGCTGGCGCAGCACCGCGCGATGCGCGACACGGTCGACGAGGTGGCCCGGGCGGCCGCCGCGGAGGGCATCGACGCCGACCTGGCCAAGGGCGGGACGGTGGTGCTCGCCCGCAGCCGCGCCCAGTGGCGGCGGGCGCGCGCCGAGGTCGCGGAGGCCCGCGAGTGGGAGCGCGACGAGGACGACCTGCGCCTGCTCGACCGGGCGGAGGCGACCGAGGTCCTCCACGCGACCCGGACCCTCGGTGCGACCTACACCCCCGACTGCGCCGCAATCCACCCGGCCAAGCTGGTCCGCGGCCTCGCCGCGGCCGTCGAGAGGCGGGGGGTGACCGTCCACGAGCGCACCCGCGTCCGCGAGGTCCGGCCGGGGCTCGCGCGCACCGCGACCGGCGACGTCCGGGCCACGACGGTCGTCCGGGCCACCGAGGGCTACACCCCGGGGCTGCCCGGCCACGACCGCACCCTCGTCCCGGTCTACTCCCTCGTGATCGCGACCGAGCCGCTCTCCGCGGCGGTCTGGGACGAGATCGGCCTGGCCCGGCGCGAGACGTTCAGCGACCACCGGCACCTGATCGTCTACGGGCAGCGCACGGCGGACGACCGGCTGGTCTTCGGCGGGCGCGGGGCGCCGTACCACCTCGGGTCCCGGGTCCGGCCCGAGTTCGACCGCGACGAGCACGTCTTCGCCCGGCTGTACTCGACGCTCACCGACCTGTTCCCCGTCCTCTCCGGCACCCGGGTGACGCACGCCTGGGGCGGCCCGCTCGGGATCCCGCGCGACTGGTGCGCCTCCGTCGGCCTGGACCGGGAGACCGGCCTGGCGTGGGCGGGCGGGTACGTCGGCGACGGGGTGAGCACGACCAACCTCGCCGGGCGGACGCTGCGCGACCTCGTGCTCGGCCGCGACACCGACCTGACCCGGCTGCCGTGGGTCGGGCACCGCTCCCCCGCCTGGGAGCGCGAGCCGCTGCGCTGGCTCGGGATCAACGCCGGCCTGCGCGCGATGACGCTCGCCGACGCCGAGGAACGGGTCACCCGGATGCCGAGCCTGGTGGCCAAGGCGGTCGCACCCCTGCTGGGATGACCCCATGAGCAGACGTGCCCTGGTCCGCCCGCCCGGCCCCCGACTCGCCGACGGCCTCCTCACCCACCTCGAGCGCACGCCGGTCGACGTCGACTTCGCCCGCCGCCAGTGGGAGGGGTACGTCGCCGCGCTCGAGGCCGAGGGGTGGGAGGTCGTCCACGTGCCCGCTGCCGACGACTGCCCGGACGCGGTGTTCGTCGAGGACACGGTCGTCGTCCTGGGCGACCTCGCGGTCGTCTCGCGGCCGGGCGCCGACGAGCGCAAGCCCGAGACGGCCGGCACCGAGGCGGTGCTGCGCGACCTCGGCTACCGGATCGCACACATCGAGGCGCCCGGCACCCTCGACGGCGGTGACGTCCTCAAGCACGTCGGCGCGGAGGGGACGACCGTCTGGGTCGGGACCGGCGGTCGCACCAACACCGAGGGGCTCGAGCAGCTCGCCGCGCACCTGGCGCCGCTGGGCGCCCGGACCGTCGGCGTGCCGGTCTCCCGCGTGCTGCACCTCAAGTCCGCCGTCACCGCGCTCCCCGACGGCACCGTCGTGGGTCACCTGCCGCTGGTCGACGACCCCACGGTCTGGTCGCGCTTCCTCCCGGTGCCCGAGGAGCCGGGGTCGCACGTGGTGGTGCTCGACGAGGAGACCGTCCTGATGTCGAGCGCCGCGCCACTGAGCCGGGCCCTCTTCGAGGAGCGCGGGCTGCGGGTGGTCGCCGTCGACCTCTCGGAGTTCGAGAAGCTCGAGGGTTGTGTGACCTGCCTGTCGGTGCGGCTGCGCGGCTAGCGGGTCAGCCCAGCCCGTTCGCGGCCGTGTCGGCCGGCTTGGTCGTGCTGTGCACCCAGGCGTCGAAGAAGCCGTCGAGGTCCAGGCCGGTCACCTCCTCGGCCAGCGCCTGGAACTGGGCGGTGCTGCCGTTGCCGCCGGCGCGGTCGGCGGCCCACCTGCTCACCAGCTCGAAGAAGACGGGGTCGTCGTCGACCACGTTGCGCAGCGCCTGCAGGGCCATCGCGCCGCGCTCGTAGACCCAGCTCGCGAAGATGTCGCTGACGCAGCCCTCGTGGCTCGGGCACGGGTCGGCGACCTCGTGGTGCCAGAAGTCGTCGTCGGCGCCGATGCGGGCGTAGTGGTCGCGGAGCCACGCGTCGCCGGACTGGCCGCCGTGGGTCTCGTCGTAGTAGGCCTCGAAGAAGCTCGCGAAGCCCTCGTTGAGCCAGATGTCGGTCCACTTCTCGACGGCGACGGAGTCACCGAACCACTGATGCGCGAGCTCGTGCACGACGGTGTCGACCGCGCCCCGGCCCTCCCCCATGAACGGGTACGTCGGACGGGTCTGGTTCTCCAGCGCGAAGCCTGGCTGGAGGCTCGTGGTGAGTCCACCGGTCACCGAGAACGGGTAGGGACCGATGACCGACTCCAGCCACTGCAGCAGCTCCGGGGTGCGCTTCATCAGCCGCATCGCCTCCGGCTGCGACGCCGTCGGCAGTGCCTTCGACACCGCGACGAGCCACGGCGTCCCGTCCGACCGGCCGCGCGCGACGGCGTACTGGCCGGCGGCGAAGAACGCGAGGTAGGGCACCATCGGCTCGTCGGCGTGCCACGTGGTCGTGGCGAGCCGGCCGTCCACGACCCGGCGGACCTCGCGCCCGTTGGAGATCACCCGGTCGGAGCGCGGGACCGTGATCGAGACCGTGATGTCGGCCTTGTCGAGCGGGTGGTCGTTGGCCGGGAACCACCACGGCGCCATGTGCGGCTGGTTCATCGCCACGACCTCGTGGCGACTGGCCAGCCAGTTGCTCTCGCCCGTGTAGGAGTAGCGCTCCGGCAGCCCGGAGTAGCGGACCAGGACGCGGGCGGTCTGGCCGGCGTCGAGGCGGGTGTCGACGGACAGCTCGTGGTACCGGTCCTGGTCGAACCGGGCGCGCCGCCCGTCCACCTCGACCGACGAGACCGGCAGCAGGAAGTCGAGGTCGAAGCCGGAGAGGTCCTGGGTGGCGGTCAGCCGCACCACGGTCCACCCGGACAGCCGGCGCTCGCCGAATCGGTAGCGGTCGTGGACGTCGTAGGACCGCACGTCGATGCCGCCGTTGCCGTCGAGCGGGAAGTAGGCATCGCCGATCCCGGCCGCTCCGTGCGGCGCCGGCTCGTCCCCGGCGGCGGTCGAGGTGGCCACGAGGGTCGAGGTGGCCAGCACCCCCGCCGCGACCAGGGCGGCCACCGCGGTGCCCGGACGGAGGACGGGACGCAGCCGGCGGAGGGTCACCTCCGCAACGTATCCGACCGTCGTCCTGTGCTATAACACTACTAATTCACTCGACTTAAGGCAGGAGCCGGCATGCAGGTCGTGCCCATCGACGTCCCCGAGCTCGGCAACCGGACCCACCTGGTCCACGACGGCGCCCGGGCCCTGGTGGTCGACCCGCCCCGCGACCTCGCGCAGGTCGAGCGCGCCGCCGCCGAGGCGGGCGTCGAGATCGCCGCCGTCGCCGACACCCACGTGCACAACGACTACGTCTCCGGAGCGCTCGGCCTGGCCCGGCGGCACGGCGCCGACTACCTGCTCGCTGCCGACGAGCAGGTCGAGTTCGAGCGGGTCGGCGTGCGCGACGGGGACGTCGTGCCGGTGGGCGGCCTGGAGGTGCGCGTGCTCGCGACCCCCGGCCACACCCGCCACCACCAGTCCTTCCTGGTCCGCCGGCACGAGGCGCACGACGGTCCCGCCGCGCTGTTCAGCGGTGGCAGCCTCCTGCGTGGCACCGTCGGCCGCACCGACCTCGTCGACGACCGGCTCACCCACGAGCTCGCGCGCCAGCAGTGGGCGAGCGGCCGGCTGCTCGGCGCGCTCGACCCGGCGACGACCCTGCACCCCACCCACGGGTTCGGCAGCTTCTGCGCCGGCTCGGCCTCGACCGGCACCGACGGCGGCGGCACGATCGGCGACGAGCTCCGGTCCAACCCGGTCCTCACCACCAACCGCGAACGGTTCGTCACGGACCTGGTCGCCGGGTTCGGGCCGATCCCGCGCTACTACCCCCGGATGGCGCCGCTGAACCGGGCGGGCGCCGGTCGCGCGCTCCCCCGACCGGCCCGCCGGGTGACCGCCGCCGAGGTGACCGACGCCGTCCTCGGCGGCGCGTGGGTCGTCGACCTGAGGCGGCGCGCGTCGTTCAGCGACGGGCACCTGCCGGGCACGGTCAGCGTGGAGTACGGCACCCAGTTCGCGACGTACGTCGGCTGGCTGGTGCCGTGGGAGGACGACCTGGTGCTGCTGTGCGACCGCCCCGACGACATCGAGGCCGCGCTCCGCGACCTGGCCGCGATCGGCATCGACGGTCCGCGCACCCACGTCCTCGAGCCGCGGACCCCGCTCCCCGCGAGCTACCGCCGCGCCGACTGGCTGGACTTCCGCGAGACCGCGGTCGCGCCGGTCGTCGTCGACGTGCGCCAGCGCGACGAGTACGACGCCGGGCACCTGCCCGGGGCGCTGCACCTGCCGGTGCAGGACGTCGACGTGCGCGGCCAGGACCTGCCCCCGGGTGAGCTGTGGGTGCACTGCCGGTCCGGCTACCGCGCCGGCATCGCCGCCAGCCTCCTGCACCGGATGGGGCGTCGCGTCGTGCACGTCGACGACGCCTGGGACCGGGTCGCCGAGCTGGCGATCCCCACCACGACGGGAGGCGTCGCCGCCTGACCCGTGCCCGCCCGGGAGCCCTCGTTAATTCGGTTGCGCCCGTCGGCCGGGACGCCGGATCGTTGCCCCAGCGTCCGGACCGGCCGGGTGCCCAGCGAGAGGAGCGTGACATGTCCACGACTGTCCTTGGCCTGTCCGCAGACCATCTCTTCTCACGTCCCTGGAGCACCCACACCGATGTCTCACGACTTCACCTCGATCGACCGCACCCCTGACCACCCCGTCGACCCGACGGTCGACCCCACGATCGACCCCGCGATCGACCCCGCGTTCGTCTTCGACTTCCGCACCTACGACGAGGTCGGCGAGGGCCAGCGCTGGTCCACCTGGCTCAGCGTCGAACCGCTGTGCCGCGGCCCGGAGCCGCGGCCGGACTGGCTGGTGACCTCGCAGGCCGCCGTCGACACCGAGCTCGGCGTCCTCAAGACCGGCAAGGAGGCCGACGCCTTCCTGCTCGAGCGGGCCGTCCCCGGCAGCCCGCCCCCTGACGAGGGCGGGCTCGGCGAGTCCGTCGTCATGGTCGCCAAGCGCTACCGCGGCGAGGAGCACCGCGACTTCCACCGCTCGTCGGCCTACACGGCCGGGCGCAAGGTCCGCAACACCCGCGACAACCGGGCGATGGCCAAGAAGTCCGCCCACGGCCGGGCGGTCGCCGCCGGCCAGTGGGCCTGGGCCGAGTGGCAGGCGCTGGTCCGCTGCCACGAGCTCGGGCTCGCGGTCCCCTACCCGGTCCAGATCGACGGCACCGAGCTGCTCATGGAGTGGATCACCGTCGAGGGCGAGGACGGCGTCGAGACCGCGCCGCGGCTCGCCCAGGTGCGGCCCGACCGGCCGCTGCTCGCGTCGTACTTCGAGCAGGTCCGGGAGTTCCTCGCCGAGCTGGCCCGGAACGGCATGGTGCACGGCGACCTGTCGGCGTACAACATCCTCGCCGCGGGCGACCGGCTGGTCGTCATCGACCTGCCACAGACCCTCGACCTGGTCGGCAACCCCTCCGGGCCGGACTTCCTGCTGCGGGACTGCACGAACGTCTGCACCTGGTTCCGGGCGCGCGGGCTGGAGGTCGACGAGCAGGAGCTGTTCGGCGACCTGATGGTGCACGCGTTCTAGCCGGGAGTCAGCACCTAGCATCACCACGTGAAGCGCACCCGCGGCCGGCTCGTCCTCGTCGACTCCCTCGAGGAGCTCGACCGGCGGCTGGCCGCGGGAGCGACCTCGCTGCGGGGCTGGCGCGTGCGGGGGGTCGACCTGCGCGACCGTCACGACGCCCTGGCCGCGCTGACCGTCGCCGGCGCGACGTTCCTGGCCTGCCGGTTCGCCCCCGGCGACGAGGACCGGGTCCGGGCTGCGGGTGGCCTGGTCCTGACCGTGCCCGACGACGTGCCGGTCGAGCCGCGCGGCACGCTCTACACCGCCGCCGAGCTGTACGACACCCGGCGGTACGCCGACTCGGTCGACGCCCAGGCCTACGCCTGGTCGCAGCGCCCGTTCGACGCCGCCGGCGCTCTGGGCCGCGCCCTCCACGACCACACCATCGACCTCGCCCTCGAGGACTGGACCAGTCGACGCCACCTGGTCGGGGTCATGGGGGGGCACCGCCTCGAGCGTGACCACCCCGGGTACGCCGAGGCGGCCCGGCTCGGGGCCGCCCTCGGTGCCCGCGCCGTCGTCGCCACCGGAGGCGGGCCGGGGGCGATGGAGGCGGCGAACCTCGGCGGCCGCCTGGCCACCCGCCCCGACGACCTGGACGAGGCGGTCGCCCTGCTCGCCGAGGTGCCGTCGTACCGGCCGTCGGTCGACCGCTGGGTGCGGCGGGCCTTCGAGGTCGTCGAGCGCTTCCCGACCGACCGCGACACCCTCGGGATCCCCACCTGGCACTACGGCCACGAGCCGCCCAACGCGTTCGCGACGGCGATCGCGAAGTACTTCCGCAACTCGACCCGGGAGGCGATCCTGCTCGAGGTGTGCGACGCCGGGATCGTCTTCCTGCCGGGCGCCGGGGGCACCGTCCAGGAGGTCTTCCAGGACGCCTGCGAGAACTACTACGCCGGCGCGACCGCGGTCGCGCCGATGGTGCTGCTGGGTGCGACGTACTGGACCGAGACGCTGCCCGCGTGGCCGTTGCTGCAGCGGCTGGCCCGGGGCAAGCCGATGGAGCACCACGTGCACCTCGTCGACTCGGTCCCCGATGCTGTGGACCTCCTGAATTCGGGGACGTGAACACCGGGTGACGCCTAGATTGCGTTCGTGCAGCTCTCCCGTCGTGACCTCTTCCGCTCCTCCCTCGTCGTCGGTGGCGCCGCCGCCCTCGGCGGCCTGGGATCCCTCTCCGCCGACGCGGTCGCCGGCACCGGCGTCCACGGCGCCGCGGCCCGGTCCGCCGGCCGCACCACCACCCGGACGACCGTGCTGGGCAAGGGCCCGGCCGGCGCCGGCGGCTGGCGTCCCGTCGTGGCGCTCCCCGGCGAGTCGTGGGTGGTCCGGACCGGCCTCGGCGCGAACGCGAAGAAGGGGCGGGCGGCCCGTCGCAAGGCGGTGCTCGCGTTCGCCCAGCTGAGCGACGTGCACGTCGTCGACGCGCAGTCGCCGATCCGTGTCGAGTACGGCGAGGGCGTCAGCAGCAGCGCGTACCGCCCGCAGGAGATCCTCAGCGGGCAGGTCATGGACGCGATGGTCCGCGAGCTCAACACGATCGGCGCCGCACCGGTGACCGGACGCCCCCTCGCGTTCGCGATCCAGACCGGCGACAACTCCGACAGCACCCAGTACAACGAGATCCGCTGGAACATCGACGTCCTCGACGGTGAGACGGTCCGCGTGGACTCCGGCGACCTCACCAAGTACGAGGGCGTCATGGACCAGGTCCCGGCGTTCTACGACACGATGTTCTGGCACCCCGACGGCACGCCCGAGGGCAAGGAGGACGACGTCGCCCGGGCCCAGTACGGGTTCCCCACCATCCCTGGCCTGCTCGACGCCGCGCGGCAGCCCTTCGACGCCGAGGGCCTCGCGATCCCGTGGTACGCCGCGATGGGCAACCACGACGGCCTGGTGCAGGGCAACTTCCCGGCGACCGACTCCCAGCGGGCCAAGGCGATCGGCGACAAGAAGCAGACCTCGAAGGGCGAGCGCACCGTCACGGCCGACCCCGACCGTCGGCTGCTCGAGCGGGTGGAGTGGGTCCAGGAGCACTTCACCACGACCTCCACGCCGGTCGGGCACGGGTTCACCGAGCAGAACGTCGCCGACGAGACCGCCTACTACACCTTCGACCAGGGCAAGGTCCGCTTCATCGTCCTCGACACCGTGTCCCCGTTCGGCGACAAGGGCTACCTCGACGCGACCCAGCTCGCGTGGCTCAAGAAGCTGCTCGGCGCCAGCCGGCGCAAGCTCGTCGTGATCGCCAGCCACCACCCGCTCGCGTCGTTCTCGGACAAGACCCTCGCCGCCAAGATCGAGCGTCTGCTCGTCGGCTACGACAACGTCATCGCCTGGGTCAACGGGCACACCCACACCAACAACATCTGGCCGCACGTCCGCAAGGAGAAGGGCAAGGCCGTCGGCGGGTTCTGGGAGATCAACACGGCCTCCCACATCGACTGGCCGCAGCAGTCGCGGCTGCTCGAGGTCACCGACAACAAGGACGGCACGGTCTCGATCTTCGCCACCATGGTCGACCACGGCGCGCCGCTCGAGTTCAACGGCGACCTGGACGACCCGGCGCAGCTCGCGGGCCTGTCCCGCCTGCTGGCGGCCAACGACTGGCAGGAGCGCGACAACCACCGGCTCGGCAAGCGGACCGACCGCAACGTCGAGCTCCTGGTCGTGGCGCCGAAGTTCCTGCGCTGACCCGCTGAGGGCTCAGGCGGCGCGCTGCCAGGCCCGCCGGCCTGCGACGACGTCTCGGTAGTGGTCGACCAGCTGCGCGTTCACCCCTGCCCAGGAGCGCTCCCGGACGCTGCGCCGGGCGGCCAGCCCCATCCGGCGCCGGTGGAGCCGGTCGGACACCGGCCGGTCGACGTGCGCGGCCAGCTCCGCCCGGTCGCCGGGCTCGTAGAGCAGGCCGGCGACGCCGTCGGCGACGACGTCGACGGGGCCGCCCGCTCGCGGCGCGACCACGGGGACGCCGGAGGCCAGCGCCTCCTGGGCCGACTGGCAGTAGGTCTCGTGCCTGCCGGTGTGGACGAACACGTCGAGGGAGGCGTACGCCGCCGCCAGCTCGTCACCGTGCAGCACGCCGAGGAACGCCGCGTCGGGGAGGAGCCCGCGCAGGTACCGCTCCTCCGGTCCCCCGCCGACGAGCACCAGCCGGTGGCGCGGGTCCGCGGCCAGGCCGTGCAGCAGGTGCAGCTCCTTCTCGGCGGCCAGCCGGCCGACGTAGCCGACCAGCAGCCGCCCGTCCGGTGCGAGCCGGTCCCGCAGCGGCGCCGAGCGCCGGACCGGGTGGAACTGCTGCAGGTCGACCCCACGCGGCCACAGCGCCGTCGCGTGCACCCCGAGGTCGGCGAGCTGCTGGAGGCTCGCCGACGACGGCGCGAGGGTCCGGTCGACCCCGAGGTGGATGCGGCGGGTGAGCGACGCCATCGCCCGGGCGCCGCCGACCACGCCGTAGCGCTCGGCGAAGCCGACCAGGTCGGTCTGGTAGATCGCGACCACGGGGACCGCGAGCTCCTCGGCGGCGCGGACCGCCTGGTAGCCGAGGGTGGCCGGGGACGCGACGTGCACGACGTCGGGAGCGAAGCGCCGGATCACCGACCGGATCCGCCGCCGCGTCTCCAGGCCGATCCGGAAGTCACGGTAGAACGGCAGGCTGGCGCCGCGGGCCCGGGTGACCGGGAAGCCGGCGTACGTCGGCGGGCCGGTCGGGGCGACCAGCTCCGCGTCGTGACCCTCGGCGGCGAGGTGCTCGAGGACCCGGCGCACCGAGCTGGTGACGCCGTTGACCTGCGGCAGGAAGGACTCGGAGACGATCAGCACCCGGAGCTTGTCCACGGCTCCTGACGCTAGGGACCGCGTCTAACGGACACCGAGGTCGACGTGGCCCCGGGGTGAACGTCTCATGCCCGCGAGGCCATCGTGGCGATCTCCTCGACCACGTCCGCCGTGCCCATCCGGGCCCGAGCCGCCGGGTCGGCCACGCAGCGCCCGACCACCGCGGCGACGACGACCGGGTCCGCGGCGAGGTAGCGGCTGTCGACGGCGAGGACACCGGGGCGACCGCGGGGCTCGCGCTGCCAGAGCACCCGGGTCCGACGGGTCGGCTCGGGCGACGGCCCGGTCAGGGGCAGCGCGAGGGGCTCCCCCGGCACCACCCCGGCGACGGCCGACCACGGCACCGACCAGCTGACCGCCTCCTTGCGCTGCTCGATCCCGCCGGGCGTCAGGTAGAGACCGCCCGGGGCGACGCGGCCGCGCAGGACGGCGACCAGTGGCGTGAGGAGGCCGAGCGCGACCAGCAGCAGCACGACCCGGGCCGCGACCTGGTGGACCACCAGGCTGCCGACGGTCGCCCACAGCGCGAGCAGCACGGGCACCACAGCGGACATCGTGGTCGGCACCGGCGACCGGAGGAACGCGGTGGCGGGCGCGCCGGACGGCGCCGTCGCGAGGGTGACCCCGGGCCGGTGCCGGACGTGCCAGGCGTCGAAGCCGACGAGCACGAGGCCGGCCGCGGCGAGGACCACGAGCAGCAGACCGAGGAGCAGCCCGAGCGACCGGTCGCCGGTGTAGCCGAGCAGGCCGGCACCGAGGGCGGCCAGGAGCAGGTAGCCGAGTCCGTAGGCCGCGTTGCGGCCGTTGCGTGCGTAGCGCATCAGTCGAACAGTCCTCCGATGCCGTCGACGACCGCGCCCGCACCGTCGGCGATGGCGCCACCGGTGTCGGCGAGCGCGTCGACCCCGGAGTCGAACGCGGCCCCGACGTCGGGCCCGTTCTCGAACAGCGAGTCGATGGCTCCGGAGGTGAAGATGCCGACCCCGGCGCCGACCACCGCCCCGGCCGCGGTGCCGACACCGGGGATCGGGACGAAGGTGCCGACGACGGCACCGGCGCCCGCACCGGCCGCGACCGAGGCGAGGAAGCCGCCTCCCCCCGAGGCGACCGCCTGAACCGGGTCCTCGCCGCCGGCGATGTCCAGCCCGATCCCGGCGACCGCCAGCGCGCCGCCCGCCTTGAGGGGGAGGGACTTGCTGGAGCGCTCGAGGTCGTCGGCGGCACCGGCGACGTCGTCGGCGTTGCGTGCGACGTCGTCCCAGTAGTCCAGGTCGGCGTTCGAGAACCCGCCGGGGTTGCCCCGGATCCGCTGCAGGTAGCTGCGCGAGAGGCTCGACTCGTAGTCGGCCCAGCCGCGCAGGGCCGAGGCGTTGTACTCCATGACCGCGCCCGCGAACCCGCCTGCGATGTCGCTGGCGTTGAGCACCCAGTCCGGCCCCTCGAGCCCGCGGTACTCGTCGGTGAGGCCCTGGGTCGCCGTGGCCAGGTCGGACCGGACCTCGGCGGCGTCGGCCACCGCCTGGTTGTACGCCCGGACCTTGTCCTGGTGGGCGTTCCAGGCCGCGACGGCGGACTCGTAGGCGTGCGCCGCCTCGGGTGGGACGAGACCGGTGGGCGCCGGTCCCGGGTCCGCCGGTCCGGCGCCCGGGTCCTCGATCACGTACGCCGACACGGTCAGCCCGGCGCCCTGCGCCGCGCCCCGGATGTCGGCCATCCGCTGCTGGAGGCTGTCGAGCCGGGAGGCGAAGGCGCCCAGGGCCCCGGCCACGCCGGACGCGGCCGTCGCGAGGGCGTCGGCGCGGCCGACCGCGCTCCCCATGGTGGAGGCGAAGGCGCTGCCGGTCTCGCCCTGCCACTCCGACGCCGCGGTGGAGCGGGCGGCGGCCAGCGCGTCCGCGCCGGAGGCCACGGCCGTGCCGAGGGTGCTGCGCAGCCAGTCGGCGGCAGTCTCGACGGACGTCGACGACCCCGGGATCTCGGTGTCGACCGGCATCACGGTCCCCCGACCTGGAAGCCCTGCTGGACCCCGTGGTCCACGTCCAGGAAGGAGCCCGCCGCGGTACGGACCTTGCTGCTGGCGGCGCCGAGGCCCTCGCTGAGCCCGGCCGCGCTCTCGCCCACGCGGGCGACCAGCGCCGTGACCAGCGCCGTCGCCTCGCCGGCGTCGATCGCGGACGGCGCCGAGCCCGCGGTCTCGTCGAGACCGCTCCGCGCGGTGTCGAGGCTGGTCGCGATCGACTCGGCGGTGGCCCACGCGAGGTCGATGGTCACGAGGCCTCCACCGCGGGTGCAGGCCGCTTGTCCAGGAAGAGCAGGTCGTAGGGCACCGCGTCGTACGCGTGCTGGAGGTCCGCGACGGTCATCAGGACCCACGGCGAGTCGGCCCGGTAGAACTCGACGAGGCGGTCGAGCGCGGAGTACGCGAAGAGCGCGACCCGGCCGTCGTCGGTGCGGTGCATCGCCAGCCGGGGCTCGTCGTCACCGACCGGCTCCACGGTGGGCACGTACACCACCGGAGGGAAGGTCGCCCGAGCGGTCGTCATGCCGGCAAGGGTGCCCACCCGGGCCTAGCGAGAAACCGTCAGGCCTCGGTGGCGGCCAGCTGGCCGCAGGCGCCGTCGATCTCCCGGCCCCGGGTGTCGCGGACGGTGGTGGGGATGCCCTTGGCCTCGAGCCGGCGCACGAACTCGCGCTCGTCGGCGGGGTCGGAGGCGGTCCACTTCGAGCCCGGCGTCGGGTTGAGCGGGATCAGGTTGACATGGACCCAGCCCCAGTCGCCGTACGACTGCAGGACGTCGGCGAGCAGGTCGGCCCGCCAGGCCTGGTCGTTGATGCCGCGCATCATGGCGTACTCGATCGACACCCGGCGCTTGGTGGCCCGCGCGTAGCCCCACGCGGCCTCGACGGTCTCGGCCACCGAGAAGCGGGTGTTGATCGGGACCAGCTCGTTGCGCAGCTCGTCGTCGGGCGCGTGCAGGCTCAGCGCCAGGGTGACCGGGATGCCCTCCTCGGCGAGCTGCCGCATCCGCGGCACCAGACCGACTGTGGAGACCGTGATCCCGCGGGCGCTCATGCCGAGCCCGTCCGGCGCCGGGTCGGTCAGCCGGCGGACGGCGCCGATGACGGCACGGTAGTTGGCCATCGGCTCGCCCATGCCCATGAACACGACGTTCGAGACCCGGCCGGGCCCGCCCGGAACCTCGCCGCGGGCGAGCGAGCGGGCGGCGGCGACGACCTGCTCGACGATCTCGCCGGTCGACATGTTGCGCTGGAGCCCGCTCTGCCCGGTGGCGCAGAAGGGGCAGGCCATGCCGCAGCCGGCCTGGCTGGAGACGCAGACGGTGGCCCGGTCGGGGTAGCGCATCAGCACCGACTCGACGAGGGCGCCGTCGAAGAGCTTCCAGAGCGTCTTGCGGGTGGTGCCGCGGTCGGCCTCCATCGTGCGCAGCGGCGTCATCAGCGTGGGCAGCAGGGCGGCGACCAGCTCGTCGCGCTGGCCGGCCGGGAGGTCGGTCATCGCGGCCGGGTCGTCGGTCAGCCGCGCGAAGTAGTGGGTGGACAGCTGCTTGGCGCGGAACCCCGGCAGCCCGAGCTCGGTGACCCACGCGACCCGCTCCTCGGGCGTGCAGCCGGCCAGGTGCCGCGGCGGCTTGCGGCGGCCGACGGGCTCGTCGAAGACGAGGGGAAGGGGGGTGCGTTGTTCGTCCGACATCAGACGACGATCATCCCATCCGGGTGGGGGGACGGTCGATTCGTCAGCTCTGGTAGTTGACCATGTACCAGAGCACGAGGCCGGAGACGCCGCCGACGACCAGTGCGGTCGTGATCATCCCGATCACCATGTAGATGCCGAACCGGCGGGTCCGCGGGACGATCACCAGACCGATCGGGACCCCCAGCGTCACCAGGACGAACGGGAACAGGTCCTCGGCGGTGTGGTAGTCGAAGACCAGCCCGAGCACCGCGGCGAACAGGCCGGGCACGACGATGACGAACGCCAACCCGGTGAAGAAGCCGGTGATGGCCGTGAAGGTCGGGTGGTCGCGGTGCCACCAGTCGGGCGGCCGCTGGGCGGGCGCCGGCTGCTGGGCGGCCTGGTCGGCGTTCTCCTGGTCGGTCGACATCACCACGATGCTAGGTGCTCCGCACCGGTCCCGGGTGCGCGGCGTGCCGGTGTGACGGATCAGGCGGGCTCGACCACGTCGGGCGTCAGTAGACGAGGTAGTGGAGGAGCAGCCAGATCGGCGCCACCGTCGCGAGCAGCGAGTCCAGGCGGTCCATCAGGCCGCCGTGGCCGGGGATCACGTGACTCATGTCCTTGATGCCGAGGTCGCGCTTGATGACCGACTCGCACAGGTCGCCGAGGGTGGCCATCACCACCGCGATCAGCCCGAGGAGCAGGCCGACCCACCAGTCGCCGTCGAGCAGGTAGACCACCAGGGCCCAGCCGGCGACCAGGCAGAACAGGACCGACCCGGCGAAGCCCTCCCACGACTTCTTCGGGGAGATGACGGGGGCCATCGGGTGCTTGCCGAAGAGCACGCCCGCGGCGTACCCGCCGATGTCGGACGCGATCGTCACCCCGATGAAGGTGATGATGCCCTGGACCCCGGGGTCGTCGAGCCCGGACCCCGTGACGCCGCCCTCGGCCAGCAGCAGTGCGACGAAGGACCCGAGGAACGGGACGTAGACCAGGCTGAACACGGACGCGGTGGCGTCCTGGACGTAGCCGTCCACGCCGCGCCGCAGCAGCCACAGCATCGTGACCAGCGCGGTCACGGCGGTCGCGGTCACCAGTGCCGGCGAGCCGGAGAAGTAGGCGACGACGACCATGACCACGCCGCCGACCATCAGCGGCTGCTCGGGCAGGTCGATGCCCTTGGCCGAGAACCCGCGGGCGAGCTCCCAGATCGCCACGACCACCGCCGCGGCCACGATGAACATGAACGCGGTCTTCCAGAACAGCAGGGAGAGCGCGATCGCCAGCAGCAGCACCACGGCGGACGCGACGGCGGCCGGCAGGTTGCGGCCGGCACGGCCGTGGTCCTTCTGGGGTGGGTTCGCTGGGACGGAGGCGGCCGGCGACGGCGCGTCGGTCATGGGTTCCTCATCGGTCGTCGAGCGGCTCAGACCTCGAGCAGCTCGGCCTCCTTGTGCTTGAGCATCTCGTCGATCGTGTCGGTGTGCTTCTTGGTCATCCCGTCGAGCCGCTTCTCGGCGCCGGTGACGTCGTCCTTGCCGACCTCGCCGTCCTTCTCGAGCTTCTCGAGGTGCTGCTTGGCGGTGCGGCGCAGGTTGCGGACCGCGACCCGGCCCTCCTCGGCCTTGTGGCGAGCGACCTTGATGTACTCCTTGCGCCGCTCCTCGGAGAGGTCGGGGAACACGCAGCGGATCAGCTTGCCGTCGTCGGCGGGGTTGACGCCGAGGTCGGAGTCCCGGATCGCCTTCTCGATGTTCTTCATCGCGCCCTGGTCGTAGGGCGAGATGAGGATGACCCGGGCCTCCGGCGCCGTGAACGACGCGAGCTGCTGGAGCGGGGTCGGCGAGCCGTAGTAGTCGACGACGATCTTGTTGAACATGCTCGGGTGGGCCCGTCCGGCCCGGATCGCCGCGAACTCCTCGCGCGTCGCCTCGACCGACTTGTCCATCTTGTGGTCGGCCTCGTTGAGGATGTCGTTGATCACGGCTGCTCCTGGTTCTCTGCGGTCCCGGTCCGTCCGGTGCGGTGGTGCGTCGGCCCTGCGGGGGTGCGGTCAGCCCGCGCTGACCAGCGTGCCAATCTTCTCACCCTGCACGACGCGCAGGATGTTGCCCTCCGGCTCCATGCCGAAGACGACCATCGGCAGCTTGTTCTCCCCGCACAGGGCGAAGGCGGTCTGGTCCATGATCCGCAGGCCCCGGGTCATCGCCTCGTCGTAGGTGAGCTCGTCGAACTTGGTGGCGGTCGGGTCGATGTGCGGGTCGGCGGTGTAGACGCCGTCCACGCCGTTCTTGGCGACCAGCACCACGTCGCACTTGCTCTCCAGCGCGCGCTGCACCGCGACGGTGTCGGTGGAGAAGAAGGGCATGCCCATGCCGGCACCGAAGATGACGACCCGCCCCTTCTCCATGTGGCGGATCGCGCGCCGCGGGATGTAGGGCTCGGCGACCTGGCCCATCGTGATCGCGGTCTGGACCCGCGTCTCCACGCCGAGCTTCTCGAGGAAGTCCTGGAGCGCCAGGCAGTTCATGACGATGCCGAGCATGCCCATGTAGTCCGCGCGGACCCGGTCCATGCCGCGCTGCTGGAGCTCGGCGCCGCGGAAGAAGTTGCCGCCCCCGGTCACGACGGCGATCTGGACGCCGGCCCGGGCGACCGCGGCGATCTCGCGGGCCACGGTCTGGACGACGTCGGGGTCGAGCCCGACCTCACCCCCGCCGAAGACCTCGCCGGACAGCTTGAGCAGGACGCGCCGGTAACCCGTCACTAGCGGCTCCTTCTGACGTGCAGGGGATGGACGTGCGAGGAGGCCGGTCCGATGATCAGGGTTGCTGTCATCGAACCGGCCTCCTCGTCGTTCGTGTGGCTGAAACCTAGCCTGTCAGGCGCCGACCTCGAAACGGGCGAACCGCTTCACGGTGGTGCCGGCCGCGTCGAGGACGGCCTTGACGTTCTTCTTGTTCTCGGTCACCGACGGCTGCTCGAGCAGGACGACGTCCTTGAAGAAGCCGTTGAGCCGGCCCTCGGTGATCTTGGCGATCGCCTGCTCGGGCTTGCCCTCCTCGCGCGAGGTGGCCTCGGCGATCTCACGCTCCTTGGCGACGACGTCGGCGGGCACCTCCTCGCGGGTGAGGTACTGCGGGCGCATCGCCGCGATCTGCATCGCGGCACCGCGCGCCGCGTCGGCGTCGCCGTCGTACTCGACGAGCACGCCGACGGCCGGCGGCAGGTCGGCCGCACGCTTGTGCATGTAGGCGACCACCGGCCCGTCGAAGTAGACGTACTGACCGAGCTCGATCTTCTCGCCGATCGAGATCGCCAGGCCCTCGACGACCTCGCCGACGGTCTGGTCGCCGAGCGAGACGCCCTTGAGCGCCTCGACGTCGGTGGCGCGGGCCTCGGACGCGGCGTCCGCGATCCGCTGGGCGGTCGCGACGAAGTCCTCGCCCTTGGCGACGAAGTCGGTCTCGCACTTGAGCTCGACCAGGACGCCCGGGGCGTGCGCGACCAGGCCGGCGGAGGCCTCCCGCTCGGCACCCCGCTTGGCGGCCTTGGCCGCGCCCTTGACGCGCAGGATCTCGACAGCCTTGTCGAAGTCGCCGTCGGACTCGTCGAGCGCCTTCTTGCAGTCCATCATGCCGGCGCCGGTCAGCTCACGGAGCTTCTTGACGTCGGCCGCGGTGAAGCTAGCCATGTTCCTTCTTCCTCGAAGTTCTTCGCAGGTGACCCGGAGGTCGTGACGGTGGGGCTCAGGCCTGCTCGGCGGGCTCGGCCTCGGCGGCAGCCGCGGGCTCAGTGGCCTCGGCGGCGGCCTCGGTCTCGGTGGCCTCGGCGGCAGCCGCGGGCTCAGTGGCCTCGGCGGCGGCCTCGGTCTCGGTGGCCTCGGCGGCAGCCTCGGGCTCAGCAGCGGCCTCGGTCGTCTCGGTGGCGGCCTCGGTCGTCTCGGTGGCGGCCTCGGTCGCCTCGACGGCCTCGGTCGCCTCCGCAGCCTCGGTGGACGCGCCGGTCGCCTCGGCGGCCGGGGCCTCCGCGGCTGCGGCGTCGCCACCGGTGGCGTCGACGGCGGCCTTCTCGGCCTCGCCGCCCAGCAGCTCGCGCTCCCACTCGGCCAGCGGCTCCTCGGCGCCCACGGCCTCGGTGCCCTCGGACGCCTTCGCGCCGGAGCGGGCGATCAGGCCCTCGGCGACGGCGTCGGCGACCACGCGGGTCAGCAGGCCCACGGCGCGGATGGCGTCGTCGTTGCCCGGGATCGGGTAGTCGACGAGGTCCGGGTCGCAGTTGGAGTCCAGGATGCCGACGATCGGGATGCGCAGCTTGCGCGCCTCCTCGACGGCCAGGTGCTCCTTGTTCGTGTCGACGATCCAGACCGCCGCGGGGGTCCGGCTCATCTCGCGGATGCCGCCGAGGGACTTGTTGAGCTTGTCCCGCTCGCGGCGCATCTGGAGCAGCTCCTTCTTCGTGCGGCTGCTGCCGGCCACGTCGTCGAAGTCGATCTCGTCGAGCTCCTTGAGACGGTTGATCCGCTGGTGCACCGTCTGGAAGTTGGTGAGCATGCCGCCGAGCCAGCGCTGGTTGACGTAGGGCATCCCGACGCGGGTCGCCTGCTCGGCGATCGCCTCCTGGGCCTGCTTCTTGGTGCCGACGAACATCACGGTCCCGCCCTTGGCGACGGTCTCCTTGATGAACGCGTACGAGCGGTCGATGTAGGACAGCGACTGCTGCAGGTCGATGATGTAGATGCCATTGCGCTCGGTCATGATGAAGCGCTTCATCTTCGGGTTCCAGCGCCGGGTCTGGTGCCCGAAGTGCACGCCGCTCTCGAGGAGCTGACGCATAGTGACGACTGCCATGTGGATCTCCTTGTGCGGAGCCCGCACCCTCGTGGGCCCGACCTTGCGGCAGGTGGGCGAGGGACGTGCTCTCGGTGGTTTTCAGTTGCTGCCTCGGGCGGGTGCCGTCGGCCCTGACGTCCGCGCGCGACCCGACCGGCTGGTTGCTCAGCCGGACTGAGGATCGCGCCCACGGGTGATCGGGTCCTCGGAGGTCCAGGGCCCGTCGCGGTCTGCGAGCGTGCGTAGTCAATCCGCAAGGATTGCGTCGACCAGAGTAGTCGACCGGCGGGGGGCCCGGCGAATCGCCGGACACCGTCCACAGCGCCGCTCCCGACGCGGTCGCCCACAGGCGGGCCGGCGCCGGCTGCGGTCGTCCGCGACAGGACGCACGATCGTCCCATGGCCTCCCGTCTCGCGCTCCTGACCGCGCTCCTCGCGGTGCTGCTCGCACCGCGCCCCGCCTCCGCCGCCGGGGCCGACCCGGCGGGCGTCTGGCCGCTGGTCCCCGAGCCCGCCGTGGTGCGCGGGTTCGACCCGCCCGACGACCCGTGGGGCGCCGGCCACCGGGGGGTCGACCTGCTCGGGAGAGCCGGGCAGCCGGTGCGCTCGGCGCTCCCGGGGACGGTGAGCTGGGCCGGCGCGCTCGCCGGGCGCGGGGTGATCGTGGTCGACCACGGCGCGACCCGCACGACCTACGAGCCGGTCGACGCCACGGTCGCCGTCGGCACGGTCGTCGCGGCGGGCGACCGGATCGGACGCCTGGGGGTCGCGGGGTCGCACTGCCTGCCGCGGGCCTGCCTGCACTGGGGCTGGATCGCGGGGGCCGCGACCTACCTCGACCCGCTCCGCCTCGTCGGCGCGGGGCCGGTGCGACTGCTCCCGCTGTGGCGCGCCGAGCCGGTCGGAGCCCCGGCAGCAGCCCGGGCCGCCGTGCCCCTGCCCGCCGCCCGGTGGCTCGCCCCGATCGCGCTCATGCTCGCGGGTGGGCCTGCTGGTAGGCCCGCCGCAGCCGGTCCGTGGTGACGTGCGTGTAGAGCTGGGTGGTGGCGAGCGAGGCGTGCCCGAGCAGCTCTTGCACCGAGCGGAGGTCGGCACCGCCCTCGAGGAGGTGGGTGGCCGCCGTGTGCCGGAGCCCGTGCGGTCCGATGTCGGGCGCGCCGGGCACCTCCGCGATCCGCCGGTGGACCATCGTCCGCACCGCGCGCTGGTCGATCCGGCCGCCGCGGGCGCCGAGGAAGACCGCCGGGCCGCTGGCCGGACCGGCGAGCCGAGGACGGCCCTGCCGGAGCCAGAAGTCCAGCGCCCGCGCCGCCGGCCGGCCGAAGGGCACGGTGCGCTCCTTGCGGCCCTTGCCGAGGACGCGGACCACGTTGCGCTCCCGGTCGACGTCGTCGACGTCGAGGCCGACCAGCTCGCCGACCCGGATGCCGGTCGCGTAGAGCAGCTCCAGCATCGCGACGTCGCGCAGGCCGACCGCGCTGCCGTCGTCGGCGCGCTCGGCCGCCGCCCGGATCAGGTCGCTCGCCTCGTCGGCACGCAGCACCGGCGGCAGCGTCCGGTGCGCCTTGGGGGACCCCAGGCTGGCGCCCTGGTCGAGCGGGGCCCGCCCGGTGCGGGCCAGCCAGGCGGTGAACACCCGGGCAGCGGTGGCCCGCCGGGCGAGGGTGGTCCGGGACCGGCCGAGCGTCTGCTGCTTGGCCAGCCAGCTGCGCAGGGTGCGCAGGTCGACGGTGCTCGCCTCGACGTGCCCGAGCCGCGCCGCGTGGTCGAGCAGCCCGGCGACGTCCGCGACGTAGGCGCGCACGGTGTGCGGGGTCAGGTCGCGCTCGGAGACGAGGTGCCGCTCGTACTCGCCGAGCACCTGCGACATCGCCTCCGGGAGCTCTCCGGCCGCCTGGTCCTCGCTCACCCGACCACTCTAGGAACTCCCCCACCGCTCACTCGCGAGCCGGCGCGGCGAGCCGCCAGCCGGATCCCTCCCGCTCGACGAGGTCGAGCCGGACGAGCGCTCCGAGCGCCTCCCGCACCGGACCGACACCGAGACCGGCGGTCCGGGCGATCGAGTCGACGACCGCGCCGGCCGCCAGGGGGACGGCGTCGAGCACCTGGAGCTGGTCGTGGCTGAGCCGGTCGCGCGGGCGCTCGGGCCCCCGGGGCTCGACCTGGAGGTGCTCGCCCATCGCCCCGACCACCTCCAGGACGTCGGCCCCGGAGGTGACCAGGGAGGCCGCTCCGGAGCGCACCAGCTGGTGGACCCCCTGCGAGCTGCCACTGGTCACCGGCCCGGGGACCCCCATCAGCGGCCGGTTGAGCCGGCCGGCCCAGTTCGCGGTGTTGAGCGCACCGCTGCGGAGCGCGGCCTCGACCACCACCGTGCCCGTCGTCAACGCGGCGATCAGGCGGTTGCGGGCGAGGAAGCGGACCCGCATCGGGGCACCCCCGGGCGCGGTCTCCGACACGATCGCCCCCTCGGCACCGAGGTGCTCGATCAGCCGCCGGTGGGCCTCCGGGTAGACCCGGTCCGCCCCGCAGGCCAGCACCGCGACGGACGTCCCGTCGGCCGCCAGCGCGCCGCGGTGGGCGGCCTGGTCGATGCCGAAGGCGCCCCCGGAGACGACGGGCCGCCCGGCGTGGGCCAGGTCGGCACCGATGCCGGCGGCCACGTCGGCGCCGTAGGTCGTGGCCGACCTCGACCCGACCACGGCGACCGAGGCCGCCAGCCGGTCCAGACGCGCCGGCCCCCGGACCCACAACCCCACCGGGACGCCACCGCGGCGCTGGAGCGAGGCGACGGCAGCCAGGTCGTCGAGCGACGCGGGCCACTCCTCGTCGCCCGGGACGACGAACCGGAGCCCGGCGCGCACCGCGTCGTCGAGCACCCGCGCGGGCTCCAGGCCGTGGAACCTCGGGGCGAGGGCGGCCTCGGAGCGGAGCCGGTCGAGCACCAGGTCGGCGCCCAGGCGCTCCACCAGCGCGAGGAGCCGGTCGTCGCCGGGCTCGGCGACCACGGACAGGGCGACCCGGGCGAGCCGCTCCCCCTGCCCGGTCACCCGGCCCGCTCCAGCATCGAGAGGAGCAGCGGCTCGCCCAGGCGCAGTCGCAGCGCGGTGTCGACCTCCTCGAGACCGGGGTGGGGGCGCCCGCGCAGGTCCGCCACGGTCCAGGCGAGGCGGTGCACGCGGGTCGCGCCGCGACGGCTGAGCCGGCCGTCGTAGAGGTGCTTGTCGACCGCCTGCTGCCCGGCCTTGGTCAGGGGCCAGCGGTCCCGCAGCACCGGGCCCGACGCCTGGCCGTTGAGCCGCCAGCTCTCGTCGACGTAGCGCTCGGTCTGCCGTGCCCGGGCGGCCTCGACCCGGCGACGGACCCGGGCCGTGGACTCCGGCGGGTCCAGGTCGGCCGGACCGTCGGGCCGGCGCAGGGGCGGGAGGTGGCGGACGATGTCGACCCGGTCCGCCACCGGGCCGGTCACCTTGTTGCGGTAGTCGCGGCGCTGGGCGGCCCGGCAGGTGCAGGTGTTCTGCCGGACGTCGGCGGTGTAGTCGCCGCACGGGCACGGGTTCGCGGCGAGCACGACCATCCCGCGCGCCGGCAGGGTGACCGACTCGTCGCGACGGGCGATCGTCACGTCGCCGTTCTCCAGGGGTTGCCGCAGCGCCTCGATCACGTCGGAGCGAAACAGGGGGAACTCGTCGAGGAACAGCACCCCCGTGTGTGCCTTGCTGACCTCACCGGGGTGGACGACGCCGAGGCCCCCGCCGATGAGGCTGGCCTTGCTGGCGTCGTGGTGCGGTGCCGAGAACGGGGGCCGGGTCGGGAACCCCGTCACCGGGTCGAGCGTGCCGGCCAGGGACTGGATCGCGCTCAGCTCCAGGGCCTCCTCCTGGGTCAGGTCCGGGAGGATCCCCGGGATGCGCTCGACCAGGCTGGTCTTGCCACACCCCTTGGGCCCGGAGAGCAGCAGGTGGTGGCCACCGGCGGCGGCCACCTCCACCGCGAAGCGCGCGTCGGCCACGCCGACCAGGTCGGCGAGGTCGAGCTCGTCGAGACGCTCGCGGCCCCGCCAGGCGAGCAGCCGCGCTCCGGACATCTCGGCGACCGGCGGCGCGTCCGGCAGCTCGTCGTCACCCCGGAGCACCGCGACCACCTGACCGAGCGAGCGGACCCCGATCACGCTCATGTCCGGGACCATCGCGGCCTCACCCGCCTGCGGCTCCGGCACGAAGACGGCGCGGATGCCGCGCTCGGCCGCCGCGAGCACCATCGGCAGCACCCCGCCGACCGCCCGCAGGTTGCCGTCGAGGGTGAGCTCGCCGATGAACGCCGTGTGCTCCAGCGCGACCGGCGACACGGTGCCGGCGGCCGCGAGCACCGAGATGGCGACCGCCAGGTCGAAGTGGGTGCCGCGCTTGAGCAGGTCGGCGGGCGAGAGCAGGATCGTGATCCGCCGCGTCGCCGGCCAGTCGAAGTGGCTGTTGACGATCGCCATCCGGCACCGGTCGCGGCTCTCGTTGATCGTGGTGTCCGCGCGGCCGACCATCGTCACGCCGACCTGGCCCGGCGAGACGTCGGTCTGCACGTCGATGAGGTGCCCGACAGCACCGTGGAGCGAGACGGTGTGGGCGGTGGCGAAGGGCATCAGCCGATCCCCCGGACATGGTCGACCGACGAGGCTCCGCGCCGGGGGCGCACGACGGCGACCAGGTCGATCCGCACGTCGCGCGCGACGACAGCGCGCTCCTCCAGCCACCGGGTCGCCAGGCGGCGGAGCCGCGCGACCTTGATGTCGGTCACCGCCTCGTGCGGGGTGCCGAAGTCGGTGCTGGTGCGGGTCTTCACCTCGCACACGACGAGCACCTCCCCGTCGCGGAGCACCAGGTCGATCTCGCCCGCCTCGCACCGCCAGTTGCGGTCGAGCAGCACCATCCCCTGCCCGACCAGGTGTCGCGCGGCGAGGGTCTCGCCGTAGGCGCCCAGCGCCTGCTTGCTCGCCGCCGTCGTCGTCGTTCGCGTCATGTCGTCGACCTCCTGCGCGCCAGCGTCCTCGGTGGCGGGGACGGCCGGCAGGGTGGCGGCCGAAGGCTGTGGACGACGCTGTCGCCGGGGCGACTTGTGGACGGAGAGCGGGTCGTCAGCCCCGGAGCGCCGGGGTCGAGCAGGTCGGGTGGTCGAGCAGCAGGACGTCGGCCCCGGCGGTGCGAAGGCCGGCCAGGTCGGACAGCGGGCCCACCACCTCCGCGTTGAGCGACGTCACGAGCGGCGCCACCACCGCCCGCGCGACCGCGTTCAGCACATCGTTCGCCTGTGCCGTCGTGAGGCTGCCCGCCCCGATGATCGTGGTGGTCGTGGACGACGGAAGCTGCGCCTGCGTACCGCCGTTGCTGTACGGGGTGTCGTAGGTCTGGGTGGGGACCGCGATCGACACCGTCGAGGCGGGAGCGGATGACGTGAGGCTGACCTTGATGGTGCCGGTCACCGTGGTGACCAGGGGCAGCGGCAGACTCGTCTTGGTCACCGTGACCGACACCGGCACCGTGAGGGTGCCGGACAGGAGACCACCGGAGGTGGCGACCGACACGGACTTCTTCGCCCGGTTGCAGCTCACGTCGGTCAGCGACGAGGTCGCGGTCGCTGACGAGAGCGACAGGGTCACCTGGTTCCCGGAGAGCGGGTTGACCTGCATGCTCACCAGCCCGGTGATGCTGGTGACCAGCGACGTGAGCAGGGACTGGCCGCCGGCCAGCGTGGCGGTCGTGGTGAGTGCCACCTGGTTGCTGGAGTTCGGCGTCGACCCAGCGAAGCCACACGCCGTCTTGGCCGCCTGGACGAGCGTCAGGGAGCTCGTCGACGAGGCGATGCCCGGCACGCCAGCGAGGAGGGTGGGCACCGACACGGCGGAGCTGCCGTTCGCCACCAGCACGGCACCGACGACCAGGTCGGCGAGGTTGACCGCGCCGCTGAGCCCCGAGCCGGCGCCTGTGGCGATGCTGACCAGGTTGCCGATCGCCACCGGCTTCGCCGCGAGCGAGCCGAGACTCGCACGGAACGTGTCCAGCGCGGCGACCTGCGCCGAGCTCGACCCGTTGGTGCCGACGACCTGGGCCACCGCGTTCAGCAGGGTCGCGACCGACACCGACGTCGTCGCCAGCGCCTCGGGCGAGGCGAGGCCGAGCGCGGCCGCGAGGGTCTTGAGGTCCACGTGCGCGCCGGCGAGACCCTGGTAGGTCACCGCACCGACCGACGCCCCGACGCCGTGCGCCGAGAGCACCCGGTAGAGCACGTTGGCGTCAGTGGAGGTGCTCAGCCGGGCGCCCCAGGACCCCAGCTTGTAGCAGGCCTGGGGGTGAGAGGTGGCGATCGCGGTGCGCGAGGCACCGCCGGTGCCGGGCCGGAAGGCGAAGTCGACCGTCGTGGTGGCGGTGACCCGGACCGCGTCGGGCTTGGTGCTCCCACTGACCACGGAGAACACCCCGGTCGGGCTCAGGGTCCCCAGCTCGGGCGTCACCGCGATGCCGTCGCCGGAGGCGGACGCGTTTCGCGCCAGGCTGCGGTCGGCCGCTGCCTGGAGGGTCGAGGAGATCGCGGAGGCGGAGCGGCCGTCCAGCTCCCGGGCGAGGTCGAGGGCGACGACGTCGGCGACCGACTGCATGTCGGTGCGGGCGACCCGCTGGCGACCGATGTCCACCGTGAGCGCGGTGACCGCGATGATGACGGTCAGCATCACCGCGACCAGGGGCACCACCGCCCCCTGCTCGTCCCTGGGCCGCACCTCAGCTCACCCGGGCGACGGCGGAGTAGGAGAGCTCGTCGGGCAGCGGGACGAGCGGCAGGTCGGGCAGCAGCGGGTGGTCGCCGTACCGGTAGTCGACCGCCAGCGTCGCGCACTGCGCGGTGGCGTCGTTCTCGCACGCGGCGACGGTCAGCGAGCAGGTGCCCACGGTGGTGCCGCCCTTGACCAGCGACCCGCCGGAGCACGACACCCCGTAGAGGTCGAGCGCGTCGTCCAGCGCGGACAGGGCGGCGGCGCTCCGGCCCGCGGAGTCCGACGAGGTCGAGACCGCCGCCGCGCGTGCCCCCTCGGCCGCGCCCTGGCTCAGCGCCTGCCGGAAGCTGAGCATGTAGCCGTAGCTGATGACCCCGAACAGGATCAGCAGCAGGAACGGCACCACGAGCGCGAACTCGACCGCCGCGGCGCCCCGCTCGCTCCTGCGAGGACGCCGGGTCACCCCTCCACCCATGCGCGGGTCATACCCAGAAGGGTGAGCGCTCTCCCCCTGGTCTGGTCCAGGAGCCCGATCAGGCCTTGGGCGGGTCGATCTCGGAGGGGCTGAGCTCCTCGACGTTGACGTCCTTGAACGTCAGCACCTTCACGTTCTTCGCGAACCGGGCCGGGCGGTACATGTCCCAGACCCAGGCGTCGCTCATCGAGACCTCGAAGAACACGTCACCGGCCTCGGTGCGCGCCTTCACGTCGACCTGGTTGCAGAGGTAGAACCGGCGGTCGGTCTCGACGACGTACTTGAAGATCCCGACGACGTCGCGGTACTCGCGGTAGAGCGTCAGCTCCATCTCGGTCTCGTACCGTTCGAGGTCCTCGGCGCTCATGCTGTTCCGGGGTCCCCGCGGAAGCGGGCCTCCGCGCACAGCGCCCTCGTCGCGCGATTTCGTGGGGTGTTCACGACGCCGACTCTATCCCGGCGTCGGGGACGGGCAGCGCCACGCCGCTCTCCTCCACCGTCACGGCGTCGAACGGGTCCGGGAGCCGACCCGGCAGGCTCCACGAGACCCGGTGGTGGGGGGTCGGGCCGAGGCGGGCGAGGGCCGCGAGGTGCTCGGGCGCGGCGTAGCCCTTGTTGTCGACCCAGTGGTACTCCGGGTGCTCGGCAGCCAGCCCCACCATGATGTCGTCGCGGGCGGTCTTCGCGAGGATGCTCGCGGCCGCGACCGCCGCGCAGCGCAGGTCGGCCTTGACCATCGTGACGACCGGCGGCACCCGCTCCAGCACCAGCGGCGGCTCGAGCATCGACGCCTGCGCCGGCGGGCTGAGGTAGTCGTGGTTGCCGTCGAGCAGGACCGACCCCGGCTCGGTGGCCAGCTCGACGAGCGCGCGGTGGCCCGCCAGCCGGAGCGCCACGATGATCCCGTAGCGGTCGATCTCCTGGGGCGAGGCGTGGCCGACGCCGTACGCCGCCGCCCAGCGCTGGATCCGCGGCACCAGGCGTCGCCGCGCCTCGGGTGTCAGCAGCTTGCTGTCGCGCACCCCTTGTGGCGCGGTCCGGGTCTGCTCGGTGACGAGCACCGCCCCCACCGTCACCGGCCCGCACAGGGCACCACGGCCGACCTCGTCGGTACCGGCCAACGAGGCCAGGCCGCCGCGCAGGAGCCGGCGCTCGACCCGCAGCGACGGAGGTGGAGCCGGGCTCATGGCACCGACCCTAGCGATGTCGAGACCCGGGCTCGGGCTCAGGATGCGTCGGGGACGTCTGCGAACGTGTCGGGACGGTGGATGAACGTGAAGTGGTCGCTCGGCCAGAGGAGCACGAACACCTTGCCCACGACGTCCGAGACGTCGACGTACGGGTTCTTGGTGCAGTCGCGGTCGGACCTCAGGCACATGTGCACGGTGGAGTCCGCGGAGTTGTTGCGGTTGTCCCCCATCACGAAGACGTGCCCCTCCGGCACCGGCCCGACCTGCCAGTTGCAGTGCGAGCTGCCGGTCGGCATCGGCCCGTAGCAGTCCGCCCCGCCGAGGCGGGCGTACTCCTTCTCGTCGAGGGGCTCGCCGTTGACCATCAGCCGGCCCTGGTCGTCGCAGCACTTGATGGTGTCGCCGGCGACGCCGATCACGCGCTTCACCAGGTGGCCGCCCGAGGGGTAGAGCCCCACCTTGGACAGCACCTTCGCCACGCCGCTGGTCGGCCCGGCCGACTCCTCGGCGTTGAGCCAGCCGCCGGGGTCCCCGAAGACGACGACGTCGCCGCGCTCCGGGCTGCCGCCGAACCAGTAGGACATCTTCTGGACCAGGATCCGGTCGTTCTTGACCAGCCCCGGCTCCATCGACTCCGAGGGGATGTAGAAGGCCTGCACGAACAGCGCCTTGATGACGATCGCGAGCACGAGCGCGATGCCGAGGAGCAGGATCGTCTCCTGCCACACGGGCAGGTGCTTCTTCTTCGGCGGCTCGGTGGTCGTGACGTGCGACGACCGCGGCCCTGACTCGTCGGGTTCGGTGACGGCAGTCGGGTCGCGGTCGTCGGAGCTCACGGTGGCGAGGCTAGCGGCGGTGGCTGAGAGAAGCCTGGAGGGGCCGGTCTCAGGCCTCGCGGCGCTCCTTGATCTTCGCCTTCTTGCCGCGCAGGTTGCGCAGGTAGTACAGCTTCGCCCGGCGGACGTCACCGCGGGTGACGACCTCGATCTCCTCGAAGATCGGGGAGTTCAGCGGGAAGGTGCGCTCGACACCGACGCCGAAGGAGACCTTGCGGACGGTGAAGCTGCGGCCGATGCCGGAGCCCTGGACGCGGATGACGACGCCCTGGAAGACCTGGATGCGGGAGCGGTTGCCCTCGACGACCTTCACGTGGACCTTGATGGTGTCACCGGCCCGGAAGTCCGGGACGTCGGTGCGCTTGATCGAGTTGCCGAGCTCGGCGATGACGTTGCTCATGTCTCTCCTCGCGAGTGCCACAGGTCAGCCGCGGTACGGAACGTTCAGTCGGAGGCCCAGCACTGGTGACCGGCGGCGCCGTGTTCCCCCTGTGGCAGGAACCGGTGCGGACCCCCTCGGACGAGTCTGTCGGGCGATCCGTGTTTGGCCGGCTGGACCGAGGGTCAAGTCTGCCACAGGGCGGTCAGGGCCGGGAAATCCGCTTGGTCATCCGGACGGCGCCGTCGATCGGGCCGGCGCCGGACAGCCGGTAGCCCGCCTTCTTGTACATCCGCTGGTTGCGCGCGCTGCCCGCCCCGGTGAACAGGGCGTACGACGTCGCCGACTCGGGCGCCAGCGCCTCCATCCGCGCGAGCAGGTCGCGGCCGAGACCGCGGCCGGCGAGGTCCGGCGCCACCATCAGCCGGCCGATCTCCCAGGCCTCGCCGTCGAGCCCGCCCCGGACGGCACCGACCAGTCGGCCGGCCGAACGGGCGACCAGGACCGTGTCGCGCAGGATCCAGTCGCGCAGGTCGTCGTACGTCTCGTGCAGTGCGGGGATCCGCACGCCCGGGTTGTCGTGCTGCTCCTGCACCCAGCAGGCGCGCTGGAGGACGTAGAGCTCCCCGGCGTCGGAGGGCTGGGCCGGGCGGACCTCCACGCCGTCGAGCAGGACCGACGGGTGCGCGAGGTCGGGTCGCCGCTCCGTCGTGCGGCGCACGGCCAGGTCGTGGCGCCAGGCGGCGATCGCGGCGTGGTCGCCCGACAGCAGCACCGGCGGGACGTCGTGACCGCGCCAGGACGGCGGCTTGGTGTAGACGGGGTACTCCAGGAGGCCGTCCTCGTGGGACTCCTCGACCAGCGACGCCGCGTTGCCCATGAACCCGGGCAGCAGCCGCACGACCGCCTCGGTGATGGCGAGCGCGGCCACTTCGCCGCCGTTGAGGACGTAGTCGCCGAGCGACACCTCGACGACCTCGGCGCGGCCCGCGACGTCGTCGATCACGCGCTGGTCGATCCCCTCGTAGCGCCCGCACGCGAACACCAGCCGCTCCCGGGTCGCGAGGTCCCGGGCGAGCGCCTGGGTGAACGGCCGGCCCGAGGGGGTCGGGAACACGACGGTCGCTCCGGCGACGTCGAGCGCGTCGAAGGCCTCACCCCACGGCTCCGGCTTCATCACCATGCCGGCCCCGCCGCCGTACGGGGTGTCGTCGACCGTGCGGTGCCGGTCGTGGGTCCACTGCCGTAGGTCGTGGACCCGGACGTCGAGCAGCCCCTTCTCCCGCGCCTTGCCCGCGAGCGAGAGCTCCAGCGGGGCGAGATAGCCGGGGAAGATCGTGACGACGTCGATGATCACGGCGCTCAGCCGTCCTCGGGCAGCGGCGTCACCAGTCCCGGCCGGTCGGCGACGACGAGCCGTCCGGCGGCGAGGTCGACCTCGGGGACCAGGGCCTTGACGAACGGCACCAGCGCGTCGCGCCCGGCGGGGGTCCGGACGGTCAGCAGGTCCTGCGCGCCGCCGTGCACGAGGGACACGACCTCGCCGAGGGCGGTCCCGTCCAGGTCGTACGCCGCGAGGCCGATCAGCTGGTGGTCGTAGTACTCGTCGGGGTCGTCCGGCGTGGCGTCGGCGGGGAGGTCGGCGTACAGGAGGATCCCGCGGGCGGCCTCCGCCGCGGCCCGGTCCGGGACCTCGGCGAACCGGACCAGGAGCACCGACTGGTGCCGGCGCGAGTCCGACACGGTGAGAGTGCGCAGCGGCGAGTGCGAGCCGCGCGGCGGCTCGGCGCGCAGCACCGCACCGGCGGCGAAGCGCCGCTCGGGCTCGTCGGTGCGGACGTCGACGGTCACGTCACCGCGCAGGCCGTGCGGCTTGCCGATCCGGCCCACCAGGACCTCGATGGTCTCCACTGCGGGTCCTCCCTGGAGATGCGAACGGGTGCCGCCCCGGAGGGCGGCACCCGATTCAACCGCGTCTGCTGCGCGTGCGCTGCGTCGGTCAGCGGCGCCGGTCGGTGTCGACGAAGTCGACCCGGGCCCCGCCGCGCCCCGCGAGCGCGGAGACCACCGTGCGGAAGGCGGTCGCGGTGCGACCGTTCCGACCGATGACCTTGCCGAGGTCCTCGGGGTGCACGCGCACCTCGAGGATCGAGCCGCGGCGCAGCTGCTTGTCCCGCACGCTCACGTCGTCAGGGTGGTCGACGACGCCACGCACCAGGTGCTCGAGCGCCTCGGCGAGCATCACGCTCAGGACTCTGCCTTCTCGGACGACTTCTCGGCGTCGACCTCGGCGGCCTCGGCCGTCTCGGCGGCGACGGTGGCGCCCTCAGGCGTCTCGTCGGCCGGGACCGGAGCCGGGGCCTCCTCGGCGGCGGCCTCGGCCGGAGCCTCGGCAGCGGTCTCGGCGGGCGCCTCGCTCTTCTTCTTCGCGGCGGACTTCTTGGTCACGGCCTCGCCCCGGGGCTCGGACTGCGCGTCCTTGAGGGCCTGGTTGAAGAGCTCCAGCTTGTCCGGCTTCGGAGCGGCGACCTTGAGGGTGCCCTCGGTGCCGGAGTGGCCCTTGAACGTCTGCCAGTCACCGGTGATCTTGAGGATCTTCGCGACGGCGTCCGACGGCTGCGCGCCGACGCCGAGCCAGTACTGGGCCCGCTCGGAGACGACGTCGATGTACGACGGGTTCTCCTTGGGGTGGTACTTGCCGATCTCCTCGATCACCCGACCGTCACGCTTCTTGCGCGAGTCGACGACGACGATGCGGTACTGCGGCACCCGGACCTTGCCCAGGCGCTTCAAGCGGATCTTGACGGCCACGTCTGTGGTGTCTCCTCGGAACTCGTGTGTGGGTGAGGGCCGCACCAGGTGGGGAAAGCACCGGCTCGGGTCCTCGATGGGCACTGCAGCGTCCGGATGAGAGGGTCCGGGCGCGCAGGACTCGGCGGCCAAGTCTGCCAGACACCGCGCCGAAGCCAGAAATCGGGCACAGTGAACCCTGTGAGCTCCGCTCCCCCACCCTACGAACCACCCCCGGGCCAGCAGCCGGGGTACCCACCCGGCTACCCCCAGGGTCAGCAGCCCGGCTACCCCCAGCAGCCCGGCTACCCCCAGCAGCCCGGCTACCCCCAGCAGCCCGGCTACCCCCAGCAGCCCGGCTACCCCCAGCAGCCCGGTCAGCCGCCGGGCTACCCGCCCGGGCCGCAGAAGCCGCAGAAGTACCGGCCCAGCGCCGGGTGGTTCGTGCTCGGCTCGGGGCTCATCGTCGTGGCGGTCGTCTTCGGCATCGCGATGTTCGTCTGGCTGCTGGCCGGCTTCCTCGACTTCGACACCACCGTCGACGCCGACGGTCAGCCGCACACCGTGTCGGTCGGGACCGACCGCGACCGGATGCTGTGGATGGACTCCACCACGCAGTCTTGCGAGGTGGTCGACGCCGACACGGGCCAGCCGATCCCGCTGCGCACGGTCGACGGCGAGTTCTCGCGGTCCGACTCCAACGGCGACTTCCAGGGCCTCCAGCGCTTCGACCCGGGGTCGGGGCACCTCGAGATCACCTGCGTGCAGACCGACCAGGGCCCCGCCGGGACCGTGCTCATCAGCGCCTTCCCGCGGATCGGCAGCTTCGTGGTCGCGATCCTCGTCGCCGTGCTGGTGCCGTCGGTCCTCGGCCTCCTCGGCCTGGTCGTCCTCATCTGGACCGGGGTGCTCTGGTCCGTCCGGCCCGCACGCCCGAAGCGGGTCTGACCGGACTGGCCCGACCCGGTCGCCCGACCCGGCGTCGCCGAACTCCCGCTCAGGCGCGGGCCACCACGCGGCCCCGCAGCACGACGGCGGCCGGCCGCAGCAGCACCGAGAGGTCCTCGAGCGGGTTCGTGTCGTAGACGACGAAGTCGGCCGGGGCACCCTCGTCCAGGCCGGCGTTCCAGCCCAGCCACGCGCGTGCGCGCCACGACGCGGCACCGAGCGCGTAGTCGGTCGGGAGCCCCATCGCGGCCATGGCGATCACCTCGCCGGCGATGTTGCCGTGCCGCGTGACGCCGCCTCCGTCGCTGCCGGCGTACAGGGCCACGCCGGCCTCGTACGCCGCCATCAGCGTGTCGCGCCGCCGGACGAACAGGTCGGTCATCGTGCGCGTGTAGCCGGGGAACCTGCGCCGCGCGCCGCTCGCGTGCTCGGGGAACTTGTCGGTCTGCATCACCGTCGGCACCAGCGCGACCCCGCGCTCGGCCATCGCCTCGACCTGGTCCTGGTGCAGCCCGGTCCCGTGCTCGACGCAGTCGATGCCGGCGTCCAGCAGCCCCTGCAGCACCTCGTGGCCGAAGCAGTGCGCCGTCACCTTCGCGCCGTGCTCGTGGGCGACCCGGATCGCCTCGGCGAACGCCTCCGGCGGGAACGACGGCCGCAGGTCGCCGTCCTCCCGCGAGATCCAGTCACCGACGAGCTTGACCCAGCCGTCGCCGCGCTGCGCCTCCTGCGCGACGTACGCCGGCAGGTCGTCGGGCTCCACCTCGTGGGCGTAGTTGCGGATGTAGCGCTTCGTCCGGGCGATGTGTCGTCCGGCCCGGACGAGGCGCGGCAGGTCCTCGCGCTCGTGGACCCACGCGGTGTCGGCCGCCGAGCCGCAGTCGCGGATCAGCAGCGCTCCGGCGTCCCGGTCGGCGACGGCCTGCTCCTCGGTCGCCTCGTCGGAGATCGCCCCGTCGTCGTCGAGGCCGAGGTGGCAGTGCGCGTCGACGAGGCCCGGGACGATCCAGCCGTCCACGGCCCGGTCGGCTCCGGCCACGGGCTCGTGGGTGACGACACCGTCGAGGACGTAGAGGTCGCGGGCCTCCCCGTCGGGCAGCACCGGGCCGGAGAACCTGAGCGCGGACGCAGACATGCCCCGGACGCTACTCGCCGTCCGGGGCACGTCTCCCGCTGGTCGAGGTCAGCGGGCCCGCAGGCCGAAGCCGTAGGGGTAGAGCGGGTCGTAGCCGGGGTCGCCGACGTTGATCGGCTCCTGGTCCAGCGTGCGCGGCCAGCTGACCGGGAGCTTCCCGGTGAAGGGTCGCTTCCCGAACAGCGCGTCCGCGACACCGGCGCCCTCGCTGCCCGGCAGCCAGGACGCGACCAGCGCGTCGGTCTGCGCGAGCAGGTCCGGCGGGATCACCACCGGTCGCCCGGAGACCACGAGCACGGTGCAGGAGGTCGTCGCGGCGCAGACGGTCTCGACGGCCTCGCGGTCCGCGGCGGAGAGCTGCATGGTCTGCGGCTGCCGTGGCACGTTGTGGTCGGCCGGGTCGTAGGCCCACTGCGGACCACCGACGTCACCGAAGCCCTCGGCGTACGGCGTCTCGCCGACGACCACGACACCGACCGCCTTGCGCGGGATCGGCCGCGACGCGTCCTCGCTGTAGCGCACCGATCCCTTCGCGTCCTGCCGGATCCCGTCGAGGATCGTGGTGCCGGGGACGACGTTGGTCGAGCCGCCCTGCCAGGTCAGCGTCCAGCCGCCGGCCTGGTTGCCGATGTTGTCGGCGTTGCTGCCGGCGACGTAGACGTCGGTCCGCGGCGTGAGCGGCAGCGTGTGCCGGGCGTTGCGGAGCAGCACCTGGCTCTCGGCGGCCGCGCGCCGCGCGACCCGGTGGTGGGCCGGGCTGCCGACCTGGGAGAGGTGGCTGCGGTCGGTGAACGGGTGCTCGAAGAGCCCGAGCTCGAACTTCGCGGTGAGGATCCGCGACACGGCGTCGTCGATGCGCTCCTCCGAGACCGTGTGGTCCTCCACCAGGCCGGTGAGGGTCGCGATGAACTCGCGGTAGCCGGTCGCGCTGCCGGAGTAGGGCTCCATGAACATGTCGACGCCGGCGTTGACCGAGGCCGCGACCTGCTGGGCGTAGGTGCCCGGGAGCTGGCGGACCGCCTGCCAGTCGGAGACCACGAAGCCGTCGAAGCCCATGTCCCCCTTGAGCACGTCGGTGAGCAGCTCGTGGTTCGCGTGCATCTTGACGGCGTCGTCGGTGCTGCCGCCGTTGAAGTCGGTGCTGGAGAACGACGGCATGACCGAGCCGACGTGGTGCTCCTGCACGGCCGGCCAGTACGGCGCGAGCGCGAGCCGGTCGAACTCGGCCCGGGTGACCCGGTCGATCCCCTGGTCGATCGGGTAGGCGCCGGTGCCGGCCTTCGTGGCGTCGTACGACGTCAGCCCGTCGCCCGCGAAGTGCTTGGCGGTCGCGAGCACCCGGTCGGCGTGGTCGAGCTGGCCGGGCTTGCCCTGCAGGCCGTCGATCTCGGTCTCCATCGACTCGACCAGCGACGGGGTCTCGCCGAAGCTCTCGTAGGTGCGACCCCAGCGGTCGTCGCGGGCGACGCAGACGCACGGCGCGAACACCCACTGCGGTCCGGTCGCGCGGGTCTCCTCCGCGGTCAGGTGGCCGATCCTCTCGACCAGCCGCGGGTCACGGGTGGCGCCGAGCCCGATGTGGTGGGGGAAGATCGTCGCCCCCTGGAGGTTGCCGTGGCCGTGGACGGAGTCGACGCCGTAGAGCAGCGGGATGCCGAGTGGCGTGTCCAGCGCCGCCCGCTGGAAGGTGTCGACCATGTCGGCCCACGCCTTGGGCGTGTTGGGGGTCGGCACCGAGCCGCCGCCCGAGAGCAGGCTGCCGAGGTAGGCGTCGGTGACGGCGCCCTGGTCGTCGGCGACGTCGGCCCGCTCGGCCTGCGTCATCTGGCCGACCTTCTCGGCCAGCGACATCCGGCCCAGGAGGTCCGCGACCCGGACGGCCGTGGGCTGGCTGGGGTCCTGGTACGGCGGGGTGTCGTCCCCGGCCGCCGGGGCGGTGGGTTGCAGCAGCACCGCGGTGAGGGCACCGCAGGCGAGCGTGGTGAGCGCAGCACGGATCATGGGGGTCTCCTTGCCCGATCAAGAAGTGGTCCCGTCAACGTAGGGAGGCCAATACTCCGGGTCAATGCGTAAAGATCGCCTGACCCGGGCTTTTTAGTGCGGTCCTCGGACGAATGGACGTAGCGTTCCTCCATGCCGCAGGGGAGCTCGCTGGAAAGGCTGCGCGAGACCAACCGACGGGCGATCACCATGCTGCTGGCCGCCGACGGTCCGATGAGCCGCGCCGACCTGGTGCGCGGGACCGGGCTCTCGCGGACCACCGTCTCCAGCCTGGTCGGCGACCTGATCGCCACCGGGCACGTCGTGGAGACCGCGGACCGCGGCCGGCCGCACAAGGGCGGCAGCGGCCGTCCTCCCCTGCTGGTGGCACTGACGACGCCGTCGGGCGGGGTGGCCGGCGTCGACATCGGCCACCGGCACGTCCGCGTCGCCGTCGCCGACCGGCGTGGTGCCGTGCTCGCCGAGGAGACCGTGGTCCTCGACGTGGACCTCGACGGCGAGGCGGCTCTGGACCGGGCCGCCGACATGGTCCGCCGCACGCTGGACGGTGCGGAGGTGCCGCCGGCCGACCTGCGGGCGGTCGGCATGTGCGTGCCGGCGCCACTGGACCGCCGCTCGGCCCGGGTGCGCACCCGGATCCTGCCCGGCTGGCGGGAGCTGTCCCCCGCCGAGGAGCTCCACCGGCGCCTGGGCGTCCCGGTGTTCGCCGACAACGACGCCAACCTCGGGGCCCTGGCCGAGGTGGGCCACGGCGCGGCGAAGGGCGCGACCGACGTCGTCTACGTCAAGGTCGCCAGCGGCCTGGGCGCCGGCATCGTGCTCGGCGGCCGGCTGCACCGCGGCACGACCGGCATCGCCGGCGAGCTCGGCCACGTCCAGGTCGCCGAGGACGGCCAGGTGTGCCGCTGCGGCAACCGCGGCTGCCTCGAGACGCTGGTGTCCGCGTCCCGGCTGATGAGCGTGCTCCAGCCGGCGTACGACGAGGAGCTCTCGGTCGAGCGGGTGCTCGAGCTCGAGGTCGAGGGGGACGCCGGGGTCCGGCGGGTCATCTCCGACGCCGGGCTGGCGGTCGGGCGCGCGCTGGCCGACCTCTGCAACACCCTCAACCCCGAGGTGGTGGTCGTCGGCGGCTCGACCGGCGCCTCCCCCGCGCTGCGCGAGGCGATCCGGGCCGCGGTCGACCGATACGCGCAGCCGGACACCGCCGCCGCCCTGCGCATCGTGCCCGGCGAGCTCGGCAAGCGGGCCTCGCTGGTCGGGGCGGTCTCCCTGGCGAACGCGCGGGTGGCGGTCTGAACCCGCCCGGTCGGATCTGGCCGGTCGGAGCTGGTCGGTCAGAGCTGGTCGAAAAGCCAGGACGGCCCGAGCGCCTGGGCGCCGACGCCGCCGACCCGCGCCTGGAGCATCCGGTCGGCGGTGACCACCGTGACCCGGCGGCCCTGGCCGACGGCGAGCTTGGCCTGGGCGACGATCGTGTCGTCGCCCTCGCCGGGGGCGTGCACCGTGCGGAGGTGGCCGTCCCGGCCCACGCGGGCCGCGCCGCGGGCCTGGCCCTCGAGCACGAGCACTACCTCGTCGTACGGCAGGTCGGCGACCATCAGCCGCTCGTGCAGCCGCCGGGTCGCGCCCGCGCGGTCGTTCCACCAGCCGTCCGGGCGGCTGCCCACGACGTTGGCGGCGTCGACCACCAGGGTGGTCACTTGAGGTACTTCGAGAAGTCGTTGGGCAGGTCGAGGGCGGCCGCGGCCTTCTCGTAGTCGATCTGCTCCTCGCCGGCGGGCCGGCCGAACGGGTTGGCGCCGGCGGCCGCGGCGCGCTCCTTCTGCGCGGCTGCCTGCTGGGCGGCCTTGGCCGGGTTGCCGGAGACCCGGCGGCCCTTGGCCTTCTTCGGCGCCTGCTTGGCCTTCGAGCGCTTGCCGCCGCCCATGCCGGGCAGGCCCGGCATCCCGGGCACGCCGCCGCCGTTGGCGAGCGACTGCATCATCTTCCGTGCCTCGAAGAACCGGTCGACGAGCTGGTTGACGTCGGAGACCTGGCGGCCCGAACCGCGGGCGATCCGAGCCCGCCGGGAGCCGTCGATCACCTTCGGGTTGGCCCGCTCGGCCGGCGTCATGGACTGGATGATCGCCTGGATCCGGTCGATCTCGCGCTCGTCGAAGTTCTCGAGCTGCTCGCGGAACTGCCCCATCCCGGGCAGCATCCCCATGATCTTCGACATCGAGCCGAGCTTGCGGACCTGCTGCATCTGCTCGAGGAAGTCGTCGAGGGTGAAGTCACCGGTCTGCAGCTTGCCGGCCGCCTTCGCCGCCTGCTCGGCGTCGAACGCCTTCTCGGCCTGCTCGATGAGCGTCATCACGTCGCCCATGTCGAGGATGCGCGAGGCCATCCGGTCGGGGTGGAAGAGGTCGAAGTCGGTCAGCTTCTCGCCGTTGGAGGCGAACATGACCGGCTTGCCGGTGATCGAGGCGATCGACAGCGCGGCACCACCGCGGGCGTCGCCGTCGAGCTTGGTGAGGACCACGCCGTCGTACCCGACGCCGTCGAGGAACGCCTGCGCGGTCGTGACCGCGTCCTGGCCGATCATGGCGTCGACGACGAAGAGCACCTCGTCGGGCGACACGGCGTCGCGGATGTCCGCGGCCTGCTGCATCATCTCCGCGTCGACGCCGAGGCGGCCGGCGGTGTCGACGATGACGGTGTCGTGGAGGGTGCGCTTGGCCTCCTCGATCGACTGCCGCGCGACCGCGACCGGGTCGCCGACGCCGTTGCCGGGCTCGGGCGCGAAGACGGTGACGCCGGCACGCTCGCCGTTGACCTGGAGCTGGTTGACCGCGTTGGGGCGCTGGAGGTCGGCGGCGACGAGCATCGGGCTCCGGCCCTGCTCCTTGAGCCACAGCGCGAGCTTCGCGGCCAGCGTCGTCTTGCCGGCGCCCTGGAGGCCCGCGAGCATGATGACCGTGGGGCCGGTCTTGGCGTAGCGCAGCCGGCGGGTCTCGCCGCCGAGGATGGTGACGAGCTCCTCGTTGACGATCTTGACGACCTGCTGGGCGGGGTTCAGCGCCTGGCTGACCTCCTCGCCCCGGGCCCGCTCCTTGACCGCGGCGACGAACTCCTTGACGACGGGCAGCGCGACGTCGGCCTCGAGCAGCGCGATGCGGATCTCGCGTGCGGTGGCGTCGATGTCGGCCTCGGAGAGCCGACCCTTGCCCCGGAGGTTCTTGAAGGTGTCGGCGAGCCGGTCGGAGAGTGTCGCGAACAAAGAGAGTCCCTCAGCAGTCGTACGGTGCGTCACCCCAGCCTAACGGGGCGCCGGTGCCGGACCCGAAAGCGCGGCACGCACCGCGTGCGCCGCGTCGGCGGCCCGGGTCTCGCTGAGCGCCCCGGCCGAGGCCTCCTGGAGGTAGAACACGTCGACCGCCTGCGGCCCGAGGGTGTCGACGTGCGCCGAGCGCACGGCGACGTCCAGGGCCGCCAGCGCCGCGCAGACCTGGTAGACCACGCCCGGGCGGTCGGCGGTCCGCACCTCGAGGACGGTCGCCTGATCCGAGGCCTCCGGGCGTACGGCGACCGCCGGCTCGAGCGCGGCCGGTCCCCCGCCGCCCAGCCGCCGGGCCACGTCGACCCGGCCCTCGACGAGCGCGTCGTACCGCTGCCGCAGCACGCCCGCCTCCAGGTCAGGGGTGGCCACCTCCCACACCGAGACGCCGTACTGGTCCTGCGCCCACACCCGGGCCGCCCGCACCGGGACCCGGACCAGGGCGAACGTCGCGGCGAGGTCGGCGAGCAGGCCGACCCGGTCCGGCGCGACCACGGTCACCCGGGAGCCGTCGACCGCGGGTTCCACCTCGATCGACACCGCGCCGCCACGGACCGCCGCCGGCACCTCGAGGTCCTCGGTGACGATCGGCGGCAGCGAGGCCCCGGAGTCCAGGGCGGCCCGGGTGCGGCGGGCCAGGTCACGGATCAGCCCGGAGCGCCAGGAGGACCAGGCCTTCGGCGCCGTGGCCCGGGCGTCGGCCTCGGTGAGGGCCAGCAGCAGGTCGAGGGCCTCGACGCTGCACAGCCGGGAGACGAGCTGGTCGACCGTGGCCGGGTCGTCGGGGTCGCGGGTGGTCGCGGTCTCGGCCAGCAGGAGGTGCCAGCGCACCAGGCGCGCGACCAGGTCGACGGCGTCGGGCGCGAACCCGAGCCGCTCGGCGATCCGGCGGGCGATCGGCTCCCCCGCCACGCTGTGCTCGGTCAGGCTGCCCTTGCCGATGTCGTGCAGGAGCGCGGCGACCATCAGCACGTCCGGCCGCGCGACCTGGCGGATCAGCGCCGACGCCTCGACGCAGGTCTCGACGACGTGCCGGTCGACGGTGAAGCGGTGGATCGCGGACGCGTGCGGGAGCAGCCGGATCCGCTCCCACTCGGGCAGGATGCCGGGCAGCGCGCCGGTCTCCTCGAGGGTCTCCCAGACCCCGAGCAGGCCCCGGCCCGAGGCGAGCAGCCGCACCAGGAGCTGGCGGGCCTCGGTCGGCCACGGGGTCGGCAGCGGCGCGGTCTCCCGGGCGAGGCGGGCGGCGGTGGGGGGCGCCAGGACGGCGTCGTGCTCGGCCGCGGCGGTCGCCGCTCGCAGCAGCAGCAGCGGGTCCTCGGCCGGGCGCGCGGTCCGGTCGAGGACGACCTCGCCCGCCGACAGCGCCACCCCGGGCGCGAGCGGGGTCATCGGCGGGCGGCGCGGGCCGCGCTTGGAGACCGGCTCGGCGAGCACGGCGTCGACGCGCCGCCAGGTCAGGTGCGAGATGTGGGCGATCCGCCGGCCGAGCTCGCGCACGTGCACCTGCGCGGCACGGGCGTCGGCCAGGTCCAGGCGGCGCGCGACCTCGGTCCACAGCTCGGGGGCCACCCGGTCGGTGGCCCGGCCGGCGGCCTCCTGGACGGCGTCGCGGACGTCGAGCAGCGCGACCCGGCTGCGCTCGAGCTCGACGTGCGGGACGTCGACCAGCCAGGTCGCCACCAGCGCCTTGAGGACGGTCGCGTCACGCACGCCGCCCTCGGCCTCCTTCAGGTCCGGCACCGACAGGTGCGCGAGCTCGCCCACCCGCTCGTGCCGCGCCCGCACCAGGTCGCGCAACGCAGGCAACCGGTCCCGGGAGCTGCGCCGCCAGTGCGCGAGCATCGTGGTCCGCAACCGCAGCGTGAGGTTGGGGTCGCCGGCGAGGTGCCGGACGTCGAGCAGCCCGAGCGCGACCTTGAGGTCGCCGTCGGCGGCCACCAGCATCTCGGGCATCGTGCGCACCGAGTGGTCGATCTTGGTGCCCGAGTCCCACAGCGGGTACCAGACCTGCCGGCCGACCTCGGAGACGTCGACACCCTCGTCCGAGACCAGCACGAGGTCGAGGTCCGAGCACGGTGCGAGCTCGGAGCGGCCGTAGCCGCCCACCGCCACCAGCGCCGCCCCGGCGTCCGGGCCGCCGCTGTCGCCGTAGGCCTGCACGCAGAGCGCGTCGGCCTCGGCGGTACGACGGGCGCGGTCGGACGCGGTCACGAGAGGCTCGTGCGGGGTCCTCGCGGGGTGCTCAGAGCGCGCCCTCGTCCCGCTCGCCGGTCCGCACCCGCACCGCCGACTCGACGGGCGTGACCCAGACCTTGCCGTCACCGATCTGGCCGGTGGCGGCGGACCCGACGATCGCCGCCACGAGGGCGTCGGCCTCGGCGTCGTCGGCCACGACGATCTCCAGGCGCAGCTTCGGCACCAGCGTGACGTCGTACTCCGCTCCGCGGTAGACCTCCTTGTGGCCCTTCTGCCGCCCGTAGCCGCTGACCTCGCTGACGGTCATCCCGGTCACGCCGGCGGCCTCGAGGGCCGCGCGGGCGTCCTCCCACTTGTGCGGCTTGATGACCGCGGTGACGAGCTTCATGCACTTCTCCTCGACTGGTGGCTCACGCTCCCGGAGGCGCGGCTCGGTGTCCGATCATGCCCGACGCGCGCCGTGGCCCGGCCCCTGCGCGAGGAGCCGGGCCACGAGCGGTCCACGGCGGCTGCCTACGGCAGCCCGGTCACAGCGCGGCGTCGTCGCGGTCGCCGGTGCGGACCCGCACGACCGTGTCGACCGGGCTCACCCAGACCTTGCCGTCGCCGATCCGGCCGGTCTGGGCGGTCTTCATGACGATCCCGACCACGTCGTCGGCGTCGTCGTCGCCGACGACGATCTCGATGCGGATCTTCGGCACGAGCGCGATGTCGTACTCCGCGCCCCGGTAGACCTCCGTGTGGCCCTTCTGGCGGCCGTAGCCGCTGACCTCGCTGACCGTCATGCCGGTCACGCCGAAGGTCTCCAGCGCCTCGCGGACGTCCTCCCACTTGTGCGGCTTGATGACCGCGGTCACGAGCTTCATGCGTTGACTCCCTCCGTGACGGTGCTCTTGGCGAGGACCGATGACGACGAGGACGAGCTGCCCAGACCGGTGTGCAGGTCGTAGGCCGTCTCACCGTGCTGGTCGAAGTCGATGCCCTCGACCTCGGCGTCCTCCTTGATGCGCCACCCGAGGGTGTACTTGATCGCCAGCGCGATCAGCAGGGTGAAGGCGCCGGACCACGCGACGGCGATGAGGGCCGCCATGGTCTGGTCGTAGAGCGAGTCGAAGCCGCCTCCGTAGAAGAGGCCGTCGATGCCGCCGGGGGCGCTCGCCGTGGAGAACAGGCCGATCAGGATCGTGCCGAGCAGACCACCGACGAGGTGGACGCCGACGACGTCGAGCGAGTCGTCCATGCCGACCTTGAACTTGAGGCCGACCGCCCAGGCGCAGCCGATGCCGGCGATGGCACCGATCGCGATGGCGCCGGTCAGGTTGACCGCACCGCACGCGGGGGTGATCGCGACCAGGCCGGCGACGACGCCCGACGCGGCGCCCAGCGAGGTGGCCTTGCCGTGCAGGAGCCGCTCCATCAGCAGCCAGCCGAGCATCGCGGCACAGGTGGCGATGGTGGTGTTGAGGAAGGTGACACCGGTCTCCGAACCGAACTGGATGATGTCCGACTTCTCGCTCTCGCCGGTGAGCACGATCGAGCCCACGTTGAAGCCGTACCAGCCGAACCACAGGAGGCCGGCACCGATCATGGTGAGCGTCAGGTTGTGCGGCCGCATCGGCTCCTTGCCGAAGCCGATCCGCTTGCCGATCACCAGGGCCAGCACCAGGCCGGCCATACCGGCGTTGATGTGCACGACCGTTCCACCGGCGTAGTCCTGGGCGTGGAAGTGCTCGGAGATGAAGCCGCCACCCCAGACCATGTGGCCGATCGGGAAGTAGGACAGGGTGACCCAGATGGGCAGGAAGACCACCCAGGCCGACATCTTGACGCGGTCGGCGATCGCACCCGAGATCAGCGCCGCCGTGATGACCGCGAACGTCAGCTGGAAGACGACGAAGATGTAGCTGTCCGACGTGACGTCCTTCAGGCCCCACAACGAGAAGGGGTTCGCGAACACGCCCCCGACGTCGTCGGGACCGAACGTCATCGACCAGCCCCACAACACGTACACGATGCCGACGACGCCCAACGCAAGGTAGGACATCATCATCATGTTCAGCACCGACTTCGAGCGGCTCATGCCGCCGTAGAACAGTGCCAGTGCGGGCGTCGTCATCATCAGGACGAGGGCTGTCGCCACCAACATGAAGGCGTAGTAGCCGTCCACTGAACCTCCAGGGATCACATCTCGGGAGGGCCACGTCGGCGGCGACTGCGCTGTCTACCCCGGGGTCGGCCCCATTGCGGAACAGACTCCGGGTGCGAGGTTTCAAGCCCCGCCGCCACGTGTTGCGGCGGTGCAACGAGTTCCCGGCGAGTGTTACTTCCGTGTTACGGCCGGGGTCCGGCCACGCTCACCGAGCGGCGGCCGGCCGGGGGCTCAGCCCAGGAGCGCGTCGACGAAGGCGCCGGCGTCGAACGGCGCCAGGTCGTCGGCGCCCTCGCCGAGGCCGACCAGCTTCACCGGGACGCCGAGCTCGCGCTGGACCTGGACGACGATGCCACCCTTGGCCGAGCCGTCGAGCTTGGTGAGGACGATGCCGGTGACGTTGACGACCTCGCTGAAGACGCGGGCCTGGATCAGCCCGTTCTGACCGGTGGTGGCGTCGAGGACGAGCAGCACCTCGGTGACCGGCACCTGCTTCTCGATGACGCGCTTGACCTTGCCGAGCTCGTCCATCAGGCCGGCCTTGTTCTGGAGCCGGCCGGCGGTGTCGACGATGACGGTGTCGGCGCCGGTGTCGATGCCCTCCTTCACCGCCTCGAACGCCACGCTCGCCGGGTCGGTGCCCTCGGGGCCGCGGACGACGTCGACGCCGACCCGCTCCCCCCAGGTGGCCAGCTGCTCGACCGCGGCCGCACGGAAGGTGTCGGCCGCACCGAGGACGACCGAGCGGTCCTCGGCGACCAGGATGCGCGAGATCTTGCCGACGGTCGTGGTCTTGCCCGAGCCGTTCACGCCGACCACGAGCACCACGCCCGGGTGCCCGTCGGAGCCGCTCACCTGGAGCCGGCGGTCCATGTCCGGCCCGACCAGCGTCAGGAGCTCCTCGCGCAGCACGGCGCGGGCGTCGACCGGTCCGCCCTCGACCCGCAGCCGGGTGCGCAGCCGCTCGACCAGCTCCTGCGTGGGAGCGACGCCGACGTCGGCGGTGAGCAGCGTGTCCTCGATCGACTCCCAGGTGTCCTCGTCCAGCCGGTCGCGGGAGAGCAGGGCGAGCAGGCCCCGCCCGAGGGCACCCTGCGAGCCGGCGAGCCGCTGGCGCAGGCGCACCAGGCGGGACGCCGTGCCCTCCGGACGCTCGAGGACGGGGGCCTCGGGAGCCGCGGGCTCGACGGTCGCCGGCGGCGCGCCGGCCTCGACCGGCGGCTGCTCGACCTCCTCCGGAGGCCGGGTGATCACTCCGGTGCGGCTCTCCGGCAGCGGTGCCGGCTTGCGCCGGCGGCTCACCAGCAGCCCCGCGACGCTCGCCACCAGGGCGACCGCCACGAGGGCGATGACAAGGATCAGGACGGCCACGGAATCCATGGCCTCATCCAATCATCGAGGTGCTCAGCGGCGTGGCTCGGAGTCGTCGTACTCCAGCTCCATGAGCGGCGCCGCCTCGGCGGCGCGCGTCATCGCCTCCCCCAGCCAGGGCGCGGCCGGGACCTCCTCACCGCGGTGCGGGTAGGCGACGTAGACGACCACCAGGCCGGCGACGACGAGGACGACGAGCATGCTGACGACGATGAAGAGCACTGCACCTCCGGGAGGACGGGACGGGCTGCCACCGTCCCACGTACCCGTTGCCGGGATGTCTCAGCCACGCAGCAGGGGTGTGACTGCGTCGCGGATCACATCGGGCATCGGCGTGACGGCGCGGGCCGGACCGGTGTTGTCGACGTACACGTGCACGAACCGGCCCTCCGCGGCCGCCTCGTCACCCTCACCCTGGAAGAGCCCGACGCGGTAGACGACCGAGGACGTGCCGACCTTGTCGGCGACCACGCCCACGTCGACCGGGTCGGGGTAGCCGACCTCGGCGAAGTAGCGGCAGCCGACCTCCGCGACGACGCCGATCGCGTCCAGGGCCCGGATGTCGACCCCGGTCGCGGCCGCGAGGTGGTTGTTGACCACGGTGTCGATGATCTCGAAGTAGCGGGCGTTGTTCATGTGCCCGTAGACGTCGATGTCGGCCCAGCGGGTGGTGACCCGCTCCCAGTGGACATACTGGTCACGCGTCGGCCGGTCAGCGGGCACTACGCGGACTCCGCATCCCGCAGCCGTTGGCTGATGACCGCGGAGACGCCGTCACCGCGCATGGTCACGCCGTAGAGCGCGTCGCCGACCTCCATGGTCCGCTTCTGGTGGGTGATGACGAGCAGCTGGGAGCTCTCGCGCAGCTCCTCGTAGATCTCCAGCAGCCGCCCGAGGTTGGTGTCGTCGAGCGCCGCCTCGACCTCGTCGAGGATGTAGAACGGCGAGGGACGCGCCTTGAACAGCGCGACGAGGAACGCGACCGCGACCAGCGAGCGCTCGCCGCCGGAGAGCAGCGAGAGCCGCTTGACCTTCTTGCCCGGCGGACGCGCCTCCACCTCCACCCCGGTCGCGAGCATGTCGTCGGGGTCGGTCAGCACCAGCCGGCCCTCACCGCCCGGGAAGAGCCGGGAGAAGGTCGCGTCGAACGCCTTGCTCACGTCGGCGTAGGCCTCGGTGAACACCTCCTCGACGCGCTGGTCGACCTCACGGACGATGTCGAGCAGGTCCTTGCGGGTCTTGCGCAGGTCCTCGAGCTGCTCGGTGAGGAACTTGTGCCGCTCCTCCATCGCCGAGTACTCCTCGAGCGCCAGCGGGTTGACCCGGCCGAGCTCGCGGAGCGCCCGCTCGGCGGTGCGCAGCCGCTTCTGCTGCTCCTCGCGCCGGAACGGGACCGGCTCGGGCACGTCCTCGCCCTCCGGGACCTCCCCGGAGAACGGCACCAGCTGGTCGGGCCCGTAGTCGGTGACGAGGCTGTCGCCGTCGATGCCGAGCTCCTCGAGCGCCCGCTCCTCGAGCTGCTCGATCCGCATCCGCTGCTGGGTGCGGGCCAGCTCGTCGCGGTGCACCGAGCTGACCAGCTCGTCGTGCTCCTGGACGAGCTGTCGCAGCCGGCTGCGGACCTCGCGCAGCTCCTGCTCGCGGCCGCTGCGCGACTGCTCGACCGCGGTCCGCGCCTCGGCGGCGCGGTGGATCGACACCTCGAGCCGGGCGAGCACGAAGGACACCGCGGCGCCCACCGCCTCGGCCGCCTTGCCCTCGCGCAGCAGCCGGGCCCGGCGCTCGGCGGCCCGCGCCCGGGCCTCGCGCTCGGAGGTGGCGGCACGCAGCAGCGCGTCGGCACGCCCGTGCAGCGCGCGGGCCCGCTCCTCGCAGGTCCGCAGCGCCAGGCGGGCGTCGGTCTCGGCCTGCCGGGCGGTCCGTGCCTCGTCGAGGAGGCGCTCGCGCACGCTGGTGTCGGGCTCCTCCTCCGGCGACTCCTCGGCGGCGGCCAGCCGGGCCTCGAGGTCGGCGAGCCCGGCGAGGGCCTGGGCCTGGGCCTCCTCGGCCTGGGCGATCGCCTGGGCGAGCCGCTCGGCCTCGCCGCGGGCCGCCCGGGCCTGCGAGCCGTACTGCCCGAGCTCCTCGGCGACCGCGGCGAGCGTGGCGTCGGACTCGTGCAGGCGGGCCAGCGCGACGTCGACGCGCTGGTGCGCCTCCAGCCGCTCGGCCTCGAGCCGCGACATGTCGAAGCCGAGGCGCTCGGAGGACGCGATCGCCTCGGCCAGGCGCTCCGCGGCCTCGTCGACGGCCGCCTGGACCTCGATCAGGCTCGGCTGGCTGGTGGACCCGCCGGCGGCGTAGTGCAGACCGAGCACGTCGCCCTCGCGGGTGACGGCGGTGACGTCGGGACGGGAGCGGACCAGCGCCTGTGCGTCGTCCATCCCATCGACGACCGCCACCCGGTCGAGCAGCCGGGTCAGCGCCGGGCGCAGCAGGTCGGGGCACTCGACCACGTCGACGGCGTACGTCGCCGAGCCCGGCAGGTCCGGCCAGCCGCGGCCGGGTCCGGACCCGGTGTCCGGAGCACCGCCGAGGACCAGGCCGGCGCGTCCGAGGTCGTCGCCCTTGAGGTGGTCGATGGCGCGGACGGCGGCGTCGGCGTCGGTGACGACGACCGCGTCGGCGGCGGCACCCAGCGCCTGCGCGACCGCGGTCTCGTAGCCGCTGCGCACCGACAGCAGCGCGGCCACCGAGCCGAGCAGGCCGGAGACGGTGTCGGACGCGGCGAGCAGGGCGCCGGCGCCGTCCTTGCGGTTGAGCCCCATCTCGAGGGCGTCCTTGCGGGCCGCCAGGCCCGTGCGGTCGTGGTCGGCTCGCAGGGCCTCGTCGCGGAGCTTGGCCAGCCGCTCCTCGACGTCGTCGAGCGCGGCGGTCGCGGCCTCGTGCTCCGCGTCCAGGCCCTCCTCGCCGGCGTCCAGGCCGGCGACCTTCGTCTCCAGGGCGGTGAAGTCGCGCTGGGCGCGCTCGGCGCGGGCCAGCGCGTCCTCGCGGGCCAGGCGGAGCCGGCCCACCTCGTCGTCGGCGGCGGCCGCCCGCGACTTCAGCGCGTTGACCTGGCCGGTCAGCCGGGCCAGGCCCTCGCGGCGGTCGGCCGCGGCGCGCTGCATCCCGGCGACCCGGCGGTCCTCCTCGGCGGCGGCGTCCTCGGCGGCCCGGCGCGCGGTGACCGCGCCCTCGAGCGCGGCCCGGCTGGCGTCGACCTCGGCGGCGATCCGCTGCTCCTGCTCGCGGACCTGGGCGGCCTCGGCCTCCAGCTGCTCCGGGTCGCGGCCCGAGCGGGCCTCCTCGACGTCGGTGCCGGCGGCGTTGCGGACTCGCTCGGCGGCGAGCGAGGCCGTGCCCCGCAGCCGCTCGCGCAGCCCGGAGAGGGCGTACCAGGTCTCCTGGGCGCGGGCCAGCGCCGGCAGGTCCTCCCGGAGGGCCTCCTCCAGGGTCGCCTCGGCCTGCCGGGCCCGGGCGGTCTCGGCCTCGACCTCCTCGCGCCGGCTCACCAGGACGGACTCGTCGGCCATCTCCTGCTCCAGCGCGGTACGGGCGACGACGAGCTCGTCGGCCATCAGCCGGGCCCGGGCGTCGCGCACGTCGGCCTGGACGGTGGCCGCCCGCCGGGCGACCTCCGCCTGCCGGCCCAGCGGCTTGAGCTGGCGCCGGATCTCGACCAGCAGGTCGTTGAGCCGGGTCAGGTTGCCGTCGGTCGCGTCGAGCTTGCGGAGCGCCTTCTCCTTGCGCTTGCGGTGCTTGAGGACGCCGGCGGCCTCCTCGATGAAGCCGCGCCGGTCCTCGGGCGTGGCGTGCAGGATCGTGTCGAGCTGGCCCTGCCCGACGATCACGTGCATCTCGCGGCCGATGCCGGAGTCGGAGAGCAGCTCCTGGACGTCGAGCAGGCGGCAGGCGCTGCCGTTGATGGCGTACTCCGAGCCGCCGCTGCGGAACATCGTGCGGCTGATCGTCACCTCGGCGTACTCGATCGGGAGCGCGCCGTCGGAGTTGTCGATCGTCAGCACGACCTCGGCGCGACCCAGCGGGGGCCGTCCCGAGGTGCCGGCGAAGATGACGTCCTCCATCTTGCCGCCGCGCAGCGACTTCGCGCCCTGCTCACCCATCACCCAGGCGAGGGCGTCGACGACGTTCGACTTGCCCGACCCGTTGGGACCCACGATGCAGGTGATGCCGGGCTCGAGCTGGAGCGTCGTCGAGGAGGCGAAGGACTTGAACCCCTTGAGCGTCAGGCTCTTCAGGTACAACGTGAGGCTCCCGGCTGGTCGGTACGGCGGTCTCGTTCACCGCTGAGGACGAACGCTGCATCATCGCAGCAGGCCTTGGGGGAAGCTCAGCGAGCCACACGATACCCGGAGGGGCCCCCGGAGCCCGGCATCCCCGGCGCGCCGCGTCGGGTCAGGCGGGAGCGGGGGCGTCGGCCTCGTCGGTGTGGGCGATGTGGCCGAGCTGGCCCCAGATCAGGAGCACGAAGAGCGCCGAGCCCGCGAAGGCGAACCAGAACGGCGCGGTGATCCCCCAGTGCTGGGCGAGCACCCCACCGATCGCGGAGCCGATCACCAGGCCGCCGAACGTCCCCACCAGGTTCACGCTGCCGACCCGCCCCTGCAGCTCGGTCGGCACCGCGCGCTGGCGGACCGTCATCGAGGTGGTGCCCCAGATGAAGGCGTGGGCGCCGAAGACGAAGAAGATGGCCATCGCGACCCACGCGGTGCGCGTCAGCGCGAGGGCGAGGTGGGTGAGGGTCTCGACGATCAGCCCGATCCGCATGATGTCCCCGAGGCTGACCCGCCGGGTGATCCAGCCGTAGGACAGGGTGCCGACCAGCCCGCCGAGCGCCGAGATGGTCGTGAGCAGGCCGAAGCCGACCGCGCCGAGCCCGAGGCGTTGGGTGGCGTAGAGGACGAGCACCGACCAGGCGGCGCCGAAGGTGATGTTGAAGACGAAGATCGTCAGCACCAGCGTGCGTACGGCGGCGTGGTGGAGGACCCAGCGGAAGGCCTCGACGACCTCGTGGCGCAGCCGGGTCCCGGCGACCCGCTCGCGCCGGTGCGGCGGCAGCACCACCCGCGAGACGAGGACCGCGCCGAGGGCGACCAGGCACGCCTGGGCCCCGAACGGCACCGCGTGGCCGAGCGCGAACAGCGCCGCCCCGATCGGCGGGCCGGCGAGCTGGTTGACGGTGATGAACCCGGTGACGAGCCGGGAGTTCGCGAGCGCGAGGTCGTCGCGGTGCACCAGCATCGGCATCAGGGTCGCCGAGGTGTTGTCGGCGAACACCTCGGCCGTGCCGAGCAGGAACATCGCCAGCAGCACCAGCCCGATCGCCGCGAACCCGGTGGCCACCGCGACCGTCAGCAGCACCAGGACGCAGGCCCGGAGCAGGTCGACCGTGACGACGATCCGACGCCGGTCGAGGCGGTCGGAGAGGGCGCCGGCGAGCAGGCCGAAGACCAGCGGCGGGAGCCACTGGAGCAGCGCGCCGAGCGCGACCACGAACGGGTCGTGCGTCATCGAGGCGATCAGCAGCGGGCCGGCCGCGATCGCGATCCCGTCACCGAGGTTGGAGACCCAGGAGGAGGAGACGAGCCAGCGGAACCCGGTGCCGAAGCGTCGCGGCGCGACGATCTCGACCAGGCTGCCGACCGGCCCGGTGGGTGAGCTGCTCACGGGGCGCAGAGCCTAGTTCCCCGGGGCGCCGCGGGCGACCCGGTTTGTCGAGCACCCCGTCAGGCGGGCTGCATCTCCTGCATCGTTGCGGTCTCGAGGTCGAGGAGGGTGGCGGCCTGGGCGGCGGCCAGCTGGTCGTTCTCCTCGGAGAGGCGCAGCACCAGCGCCTCGAGCTCTCCCACGCGCGCGCGCAGCCGGGCGTTCTCGGCTGTGAGTCGGGCGGGGGTCCGCAGGTCGCTGTTCATGTATCCGATCAGCGCCTTGGCCATGGATGGACCTTCCGGGTCGTGAGGGGGTCGAGCGGTGTGTCACCCGCGATGGCGGGCCGTCTTCAAGAGTCCCACCGCGGGGCGTGCGGGTCAATCCGGGACGGGCAAAGCCTGCGCCCTCGGTCGCCGCCGACGGGGCGGCGGCTGGCAGGCCGGGCAGAAGTAGGACGACCGGTTCATGAACGCCACCCGGCGCACCGGCGTCCCGCACCGCTCGCACGGCTCGCCCTCGCGGCCGTAGGCGTGCAGCGACCGGTCGAAGTAGCCCGACTCGCCGTTGACGTTGACGTAGAGCGCGTCGAACGACGTGCCGCCCTCCCCCAGCGCCGCGAGCATCACGTCGCGGGCGTGCCCGAGGAGCTCGCGCACCTGGGCGGCGGTCAACCGGTCCCCGGGCCGCTCGCCGTGGAGGAGGGCCCGCCACAGGGCCTCGTCGGCGTAGATGTTGCCGACGCCCGAGACGAGGTTCTGGTCGAGCAGCTGGCGCTTGATGCCCGAGCTGCGCCGGCGTACCCGGGTGACGAAGGCGTCGTCGTCGAACTCCGGGTCGAGCGGGTCGCGCGCGATGTGGGCGATCTCCGGCGGCAGCTCCGCGCCACCGGCGGAGACCGAGAGCCCGCCGAACATCCGCTGGTCGACGAAGCGCAGCTCGCGCCCCTCGTCGGCGCCGGCGAGCGCCAGGCGGACCCGCAGGTGCCGCTCGTCGGGAGCCTCGGGGGGCTGGACGAGGATCTGGCCGCTCATCCCGAGGTGGCCGAGCAGGGCGTCGCCGTTGTCGAGCGGCAGCCAGAGGTACTTCCCGCGCCGGCGGGCGGCCTCGATCCGCCGCCCGGTCAGCGCGGCGGCGAAGCCCGCCGGTCCGCGGACGTCGCGGCGCACGGGGCGCGGGTGCAGGACGTCGACGCGGGTGATCGTGGCGCCCAGGACGTGCCGCTCCAGGCCGGCCCGGACGACCTCGACCTCGGGCAGCTCGGGCAAGCGGCTAGCCCTGGGAGGCGGACTGGGACGAGGAGTGCGACGAGGAGTGGGTCACGGAGTGCGCGGCGGCGTCGACCGCCGGGTCCTCGACACCGAGGTCGGCGGCGATCTCGCCGTACGCCGTCTCCGCGGCGGCCTGCTCGGCCTCCTTCTTCGACCGGCCCACGCCGTTGCCGTAGAGGCCGTCGCCGACGCGGACCTGGGCGGTGAAGGTCTTCATGTGGTCGGGGCCCTCGTCCTCGATGACGTACTCGGGCACGCCGAGGCCGTGCTCGGCGGAGAGCTCCTGGAGCGAGGTCTTCCAGTCCAGGCCGGCGCCGAGGGCGGACGCGGCCTCGATGAGCGGGTCGAAGAGCCGGTGCACGACGTCCGCGGAGGCCAGGAAGCCGCCGCTGAGGTGGATCGCGCCGATCACGGCCTCGACGGTGTCGGAGAGGATCGACGCCTTGTGCCGGCCGCCGGTGGACTCCTCGCCGCGGCCGAGCTTGACGTGGTCGCCGACCCCGATGCCGCGGCCGACCTCGGCCAGCGCCCGGGCGTTCACGACGGCGGCGCGCAGCTTGGCCAGCCGTCCCTCGGAGAGGTCGGGGTGGGTGCGGTACAGCGTCTCGGTGACGACCACCCCGAGGACGGAGTCGCCGAGGAACTCCAGCCGTTCGTTGGTGGGCAGGCCACCGTTCTCGTAGGCGTAGGAGCGGTGGGTGAGGGCGCGCTCGAGCAGCTCGGGGTCCAAGACGGGGTCCCCGAGCGCCGTGCGCAGCTCCGCGTAGTTGGTCAGCGGACCGGTCCGGTCACAGGACCTGACGACGGTCGGCGCGCGCGCCGTACTGACCGCACTCGCCGCACGCACGGTGCGGGAGGTGCTTGGCACCGCAGGCGGGGTTCGCGCAGGTCACCAGCGTCGGCGCGACGGCCTTCCAGGCCGAGCGACGGTGACGGGTGTTGCTGCGCGACATCTTCCGCTTCGGGACAGCCACTGTGATCTCCTCTACGAGGACCGGGTTACTCCGGCCGGTTGGTGCTTCGGTCTTGGTCCTGCTGGTCCTGCGCGAGGGCCGCGAGGCCCGCCCAGCGGGGGTCGATCGGTTCGGCGTGGGCGTGGTCCGGGTCGTCGCGGAGCCGGGCCCCGCACTCGGGGCACAGTCCGGGACAGTCGTCCTCGCACACGGGCTGGAACGGTAGTGCGAGCACCACCGCGTCCCGCAGCAGCGGCTCGAGGTCGAGCAGGTCGTCCTCGAGCATGCTGACCTCGTCGTCCTCCTCGGAGTCGTGGTCCTGGTCGTCGTACACGAACAGCTCCTGGAGCTCGACCTCGATCTCGTCGGTGATCGGCTCCAGGCACCGCACGCACTCGCCGGTGAGCGCGGCCGAGGCCGCACCGGTGACCAGTACCCCCTCCATGACCGCTTCCAGCCGCAGGTCGAGGTCGACCGGCGAGCCTTCCGGGACGCGGAGGACTTCGATGCCCAGATCTGCGGGTGCCGGTACCGTCCGCGTCACCTGACGCTGGGACCCCGGGCGGCGGCCGAGCTCGCGGGTGTCGAGCACGAGCGGCGCTCTCGGGTCCAGGCTGCTCAGGGTTCTACTTCCGGGTTGAGGCACCAACAGATCGTCGTGAATCGTACCTGCCAGGCGTCCGCTCGGGCAAAACGCTCAGCTGCGGGCCAGTCGCTCCTGCAGGTGGGCGTGCACCAGCGGGGGCACCAGGCCGGACACGTCGCCGCCGAGCGAGGCGACCTCCTTGACCAGGCTGGACGACACGTAGCCGAGCGAGGCGTTGGTCGGCACGAAGACCGTCTCGACCCCCGTCAGGTGCGAGTTCATCTGCGCCATCGGCAGCTCGTACTCGTAGTCGTTGCCGCCGCGGAGGCCCTTGACGATCGCCTGCGCGTCGATCTCGCGGCAGAAGTCGACGATCAGGCCGGTGAACCCCATCACGGTCACGTTGGGCAGGTCCGCGCACAGCGCGCGGAGCATGTCCAGGCGCTCCTCGGGGTCGAACAGCCGCGACTTCGAGGGGTTGGTGCCGGTGGCCACCACCAGCTCGTCGAAGATCGCCGCCGCGCGGCGGATGATGTCGAGATGACCGTTGGTCACCGGGTCGAACGATCCGGGGCACACGGCGCGGGTCATGGCCGGAGGCTACCGCTCCCGTGCGTGTGCTCGGCGTACCAGAGGGTCGTCTCGCCGTAGCGCTTCTCCCGGTCGCGCACGATCCCGGCCGGCCAGGCGGGCTCGGGACTGCGCGAGGAGCGCTCGACGACCACCAGGGCACCGGGCACCAGCCAGCCCTCGGCCGCGAGCAGGGCGACGTCCTCCGCGACCGCGGCGTCGTCCAGGGGGTAGGGCGGGTCGAGGAAGACCACGTCGTACGGCGCGGACGGTGGCCGCGCCAGCGTGCCGGCGACCGACGCGCAGACCACGTCGGCCTTGGCGAACCCGATCGTCCGGGCGTTCTCGGAGATCAGCGCCGCGGTGCGCCGGTCGGACTCGACCAGCGTGACGACGCCGGCCCCGCGCGACCACGCCTCCAGCCCGACCGCCCCCGAGCCGGCGTACAGGTCGAGGAACCGCAGGCCGTGCAGCGACCCGCACCATGACTCGACGGCCGAGAACAGCGCCTCGCGCACCCGGTCGCTCGTCGGCCGGGTGGCCGCCCCGCGGGGCGTGCTGATGCGGCGGCCGCCGGCCGAGCCCCCGATGATCCGCATCACGGGGCGCTCACGACTTCTCCAGGAAGTCGGCCTGGACGGACTCCTCGAGGCGCGCCACCGCGACGGCCAGCTCGGGGACGCGGGCGAGACCGGGGTCGGCGTCCAGGAGCGCGTTGGCGGCCTCCCGGGCCTCGGTGATGGTCTTCTCGTCGCGCAGCACCCGGAGGTTCTGCAGCCCCGAGCGGAAGCCCGACTGGGACTTCCCGAGGACGTCGCCCTCCCGGCGCTGCTCGAGGTCGACGCGGCTCAGCTCGAAGCCGTCCGTGGTCGACGCCACCGCGTCGAGGCGCTCGCGGGCCGGGGTCCCGGCCTCGGCCCGCGAGACCAGGAGGCACAGGCCCGGGAAGCCACCCCGGCCGACCCGCCCGCGGAGCTGGTGGAGCTGGGAGACGCCGAACCGGTCCGCGTCGAGGAGGACCATCGCGGTCGCGTTGGCGACGTCGACGCCCACCTCGATGACGGTCGTCGCGACGAGCACGTCGACGTCGCCCGCGGCGAAGGCCCGCATCACCCGGTCCTTGTCGTCGGGCGCCATCCGCCCGTGCAGGACGTCCACCCGCAGGCCCGCCAGCGGGCCCTCCGACAGCTGGGGGGCGACGTCCTCGACGGCCGCCAGGCCGCCGTCCGGCCGTTCCGCGGGTACGGCGTTGCCGTCCTCGTCCAGGTCGAGCTGGTCGGTCTCGCCCTGCTCGGGCTCGTCGCCGGTGATGCGGGGGCACACGACGTAGACCTGGTGGCCCTTGCCGACCTCCTCGCGGACCCGCTGCCACACCCGCTCGAACCAGCCGGGGTGCTCGGCGAGGGCGACCACGGTCGTCTGGATGGGCGCGCGACCGGCCGGGAGCTCGGTCAGCGTGGACGTCTCGAGGTCGCCGAAGACCGTCATCGCGACGGTCCGCGGGATCGGGGTCGCGGTCATCACGAGCACGTGCGGCGGCGTACCGGCCTTGTCGGTGAGCGCGGCCCGCTGCTCGACGCCGAAGCGGTGCTGCTCGTCCACGACGACCAGGCCGAGGTCGGCGAAGAGGACCTTCTCCTCGAGCAGGGCGTGGGTGCCCACGACGATGCCGGCCTCGCCGGTCGCGATCCGCGACATGGGGGCGGTGCGCTGGGCCTTGGTCATCGACCCGGTGAGCAGCTCGACGCCGGTGGCCTCGGCGGCGCCGCCGAGCATGCCGGCGGCGGCCAGGTCGCCGAGCAGCGCGACGATCGAGCGGTGGTGCTGCTGGGCGAGCACCTCGGTCGGCGCGAGCAGCGCGGCCTGGCCGCCGGAGTCGACCACCCTCAGCATCGCGCGCAGCGCGACGAGGGTCTTGCCGGACCCGACCTCGCCCTGGAGGAGGCGGTTCATCGGGTGCGGCTGGGCGAGGTCGTGCTCGATCTCGGCGCCGACCTCGCGCTGGCCCGCGGTGAGCTCGAAGGGCAGCCGCGCGTCGAACGCCGCCAGCAGCCCGCCGCCCCCGGCGCGGGCCTGCGCCCCCTGGGCCCGCAGCGCCCGGCGCCGCCGGGCGAGGACCAGCTGGGTGACCAGCGCCTCCTCGAACCGGAACCGGCGCTGGGCGCGGGCGATCTGGGACCGGTCGCGCGGCGTGTGGACCCACTCGAGCGCGGTCCGGACGTCCTCGAGGTCGTAGGTGGTGCGCACGTCGTCAGGGACCGGGTCGGGGAACTCGTCGAGCACGGTCAGCGCGAACGCCACGGCCCGCTGGATGTCCCAGCTGTCGACGTCCTTGGTGAGCGGGTAGATCGGGTAGTACTCGTGGATCGCGTCGAGCGAGAGCTGGGCCGCGTCCTCGCCGGGGTCCCCGAAGAGCACCATCTGGGGGTTCGTCAGCTGCCACTGCCCGCGGAACGAGCTGACCTTGCCGACGAAGACCCCGCGCCGGCCTGGCGCCAGGCGCCGGGCGTTCCACTGCGCGACCCGCTCGGCCTTGGCGAAGAAGGTCATCGTCAGCCGCGGCCCGTCGGCCTCCAGCACCGTCTCGACGCGGAACGCCGGCCGGCCGTTGCGCCGGTCGCGGTAGGTCTTGATCTCCGAGCCGACGATCCGGCCCGACAGCGTGAGCACCTGGCCCTCGCGCAGCTCCTCGACCCGGGTCAGCTCCCCGGTCTTGACGTAACGGCGCGGGAAGTGGTGCAGGAGGTCGTCGACGGTACGCAGCCCCAGCCGCTCCTCGATGGCCTTGCGCTTCTTGCTGCTGTCACCGAGGACGGCGACCACGGGCGAGTCGAGCCCGATCACCTGGGTCCCCTCACGGCACGCCCCCTCACTCGACGGACACCAGGAGCGGGTAGCGCTCCTGTCCCCCGTCGTACACCACGACGTCGACAACGGGGTGGTGCTCCCGGACGTACCCCGCGCAGCGGGTCGCCAGTGCCCCCTCCGGGTCGTCGGCCCCGGCGACGACGGTGACCAGCTCGCCGCCGCCCGCGAGCAGCCGGTCGAGGATGTCCGTCGCGACGGCGTACAGGTCCGAGCCGACGAGCACGAAGTCGCCCGCGACGACGCCGAGCACGTCGCCGGGCTCGCACGGTCCGGCCATCGTCATCGCCTGCTTGGCGGCCACCGTGACCGCGCCCTGGCGGGCGTGCCGGGCGGTCGCGGTCATCTCGAGCACGTCCTGGTCGAAGGCCCGGCCGGGCTCGTGCACCGCGACGGCAGCCAGCCCGGTGACCTGGGCCTCGGTCGGGATCACCGCGACCCGCACGGTGCCCTCGGAGTCGGCCTCGGCGGTCCGGGCGGCGATCTGGGCGACCCGCACCGTGTCCTGGTCGTTCGGCAGCACGATCACCTCCGCGGCACCGCAGGCGGTGATCGCCTGCAGCAGCTGGCCGGTCGACGGCCGCTGCCCCGGCCCTCCCGGTACGACGACGGCGCCGGCCTCCTCGAAGAGGCCGGCCAGGCCCGGGCCGGCGGCGACCGCGATGACGCGCCGGCCCGTGCGGGCCGGAGCGCGGTTCCGCACCGCCGCGAGCTGCTCGGCGAAGTGGGTGACGCGGACCCGGTGCGGGCGGCCGGCGGCGATGCCCGCCTCGATGGCCGCGCCGACGTCGTCGACGTGGACGTGGACGTTCCAGAGGCCCTCGCCGCCGACGACGACCAGGGAGTCGCCGAGGTCGGAGAGCGTGTCGCGCAGGCGGGGCACCGCGTCGTCCGCGGCGTCGAGGAGGTACATCACCTCGTAGGCGGGGCCGTCGGGGTCGAGGTCGGCGGCGGCGACCTCCGGCGGGGACGGCACCGGGATCCGGTGCCGGGGGCGCGCGTCGGTCACGGAGATGGGGTGCCGTCCGGTGAGCACGGTGTCGGCGGCGTCGAGGATCACGTTGATCCCCCGGCCGCCGGCGTCGACCACGCCCGCGTGGCGGAGGACGGCGAGCTGGTCGGGGGTGCGGGCCAGCGCCTCACGGGCCGCGGCGGCGGCCGCCGAGAACACGTCGCGGGCCCGCGTGCCGGGGTCCTTCGCCGCCGCACCGGCGGCCTCCGCAGCGGCCCGGGACACGGTGAGCATGGTCCCCTCGACGGGGATCCCGACCGCCGCGTAGCTGGCGTCGGACGCCAGCCGGAGCGCGTCGGCCATCACGTGGGCGTTGCGCTCCTCGGGGTCGGCCTGGGCGATCCGCCGGGCCACGGCGCCGAGCATCTCGCTCAGGATCACCCCCGAGTTGCCCCGGGCGCCGAGCAACGCACCGCGGGAGAACGCCGCGAGGGCCTCCTGGAGGTCGCTGTCGGGGTCGCCGCCGGTGGCCTCGCGCACCGCGTCGCGGGCGGCGGAGACCGTGAGGTACATGTTCGTGCCCGTGTCGCCGTCCGGCACCGGGTAGACGTTGAGGGCGTCGATCTCCTCGCGCGCCTCGGCCAGCGCGTCCACGGCCACGTCGACGAACCGCAGGACGACCGCGAGCGTGATGCGGCCACCGCGAGGAGTTTCCATCGCTGTCCTCGATCGGGGAGACTGGTCGGGGAGATGAGTGCCACAGGCTAGAGCACGTCCGGCGTCCGCGGCGCCTGCTGCTCGGGTCCCGCACGATTTCCGCCCGGCCGGGGTGGTCGGATACGCTGGTGCGGTTGCCCGCGTCCGCGCTGGGCCCACACTCGTCAAGCAAATCCCGATCGTCTTAGGAGTCCACGGTGGCTGCCGTCTGCGACATCTGCGCCAAGAAGCCCGGCTTCGGCAACAACCGGCCGTGGTCGCGCAAGATCACGAAGCGTCGCTTCGACCCCAACATCCAGCGCGTCCGCGCGACCGTCAACGGCACGCCGAAGCGCCTCAACGTCTGCACCGGCTGCATCAAGGCCGGCAAGGTCACCCGCTGACCCGACGTACCTCGCACGTCCGCGAGCCCCGACCGATCCGGTCGGGGCTCGCGCCATTTCGGCGAGTCGCGCTAGAAGTGGGTCCAGCCGGTCGGGCCGTCGTACGCCGCCCCGTCGACGGTGACGCCCTCGCCGGTCCCGACCTCGCCGATGACGGCCCAGCCGGCCGGGACCGAGGCGACGTCCTCGAACGTGGCGAGCAGCGCGTGGTCGTCGCCCCCGCCGAGCACGAACTGCAGCGGGTCGGCGTTGAGGGCGGCCCCGACCGCGTGCAGCGGCTCCGGGACCTCGAACGCCGCCGCGTGCACGTCGATCGCGACGCCGGAGCCGGCGGCGATGTGGCCCGCGTCGGCGAGCAGCCCGTCGGAGACGTCGATCATCGCCGTCGCCCCCGCCTCGGCGGCGACGGGGCCGGCGGCGTACGGCGGCTCGGGCCGGCGGTAGGCCTCGACCAGCACCCGGGGCGACCGGAAGCCGCGGCCCAGCACGGCGAGCCCACCGGCGGCCCAGCCCTGCCGGCCGGTCATGGCCAGCACGTCGCCCGGCCGGGCGCCCGAGCGCAGGACCGGGGCCTCGGTGCAGGCACCGAGCACGGTCACCGCGATCACCACCTGGTCGGCGCGGGTCAGGTCACCGCCGACGACGGACGCCCCGACGAGGTCGCACTCCGCCACGAACCCGCGGGCGAGGTCGAGCGCCCACTGGGCCGGCAGGTCCCCCGGCGCCGCGAGACCGATGGTCAGGAAGGTCGCCCGCCCACCCATGGCGTTGACGTCGGAGAGGTTCTGGGCCGCGGCCCGGTGCCCGACGTCCTCCGCACTCGCCCACTCGCGGCGGAAGTGCCGCCCCTCGACGACCAGGTCGGTCGAGACCACGACGTGGCCGGTCCGGACCCGCAGCACGGCCGCGTCGTCGCCCGGACCCACGAGGACCTCCTCGCCCTGCGGGAACAGGCCGATCAGCTCGGCGATCAGTCCGAACTCGCCGACGTCGGCGAGGGTGGCGTCTGGTGGGATCGGCATGCACCCATCCCACCAGACCGGTGCGTCCCGGTCGCGGGCGACCGGCCTACCGGCGGGCGGTGACCGCACGGTAGGTTGACGCACGGCAAGGCCCCCCGTGGGCCCGTTGACGAGACGAGGAGAGCTCGATGGTCGTCCAGGCGTACATCCTGATCCAGACCGATGTCGGCAAGGCCGCCGAGGTCGCCGCCGCCATCGCCCAGGTCAAGGGCGTGACCCTGGCCGAGGACGTCACCGGCCCCTACGACGTCATCGTCCGCGCCGAGGCACGCAACGTCGACGAGCTCGGCAAGCTGGTGGTGTCGAAGGTGCAGAACCTCGACGGCATCACCCGCACCCTGACCTGCCCGGTCGTGCACATCTGAGGGTGCCCAGCGCTGCACGTCGACGACGCCCCGTGTCCCTCCGGACGCGGGGCGTCGTCGCGTCGGCGCTCGTCCTCCTGGCCACCGGCTGCGGGGGTCCCGACCCGGTGCGGATCGACGCACCCGACCTGTCGTCCGAGGACGCCGCGGCCTGCCGCGACCTGGTCGCCGCCCTGCCCGACTCGCTGGCCGGGCAGGACCGCGTCGACGTCACCGGCGACACGGCGTACGGCGCCGCGTGGGGCGACCCCGCCATCGTGCTGACCTGCGGGGTGGGCGCACCGGCCGGCTTCACCGACAGCTCCACCTGCGTGCAGGTGGGCGGCACCGGCTGGTTCGTCCCCGACGACGTGCTGCTGTCGGACGACGACGGCCTCGACGTCACCACGACGGAGCTGAACCACCGGCCGCGGGTGGAGCTGTTCGTGCCCGGTGGCTACCGCCCCGAGGGGTTCACGAACTCGATCGGCGCGATCGGCCCGCTCGTCGAGCAGCACCTCCGGAGGACCGGACGCTGCCACTGAGCTCCGGTCGAGCGGTCAGCGCAGGCCGGTGTCGCGGCGCAGCGCGAGCTGCAGCAGCCGGTCGACGAGGGCCGGGTAGTCGACACCGGTGGCAGCCCACATGCGGGGGTACATCGAGGTCGGGGTGAAGCCCGGCATCGTGTTGATCTCGTTGACCACGACCCGACCGTCGGGCAGCACGAAGAAGTCGACCCGGGCCAGTCCCTCGCAGTCCACCGCCTCGAACGCCCGCACCGACATGTCCTGGATCTGCGCCGTCACCGCCTCGTCGAGGTCGGCGGGGACGTCGAGCTCGGTGTGCTCCTCGGGCAGGTACTTCGCGGCGAAGTCGTAGAACTCGTGCTCGCCGGAGATCCGGATCTCCGCGGGCAGGCTGGTCTCCGGGGTGCCGTCGAGCGCCTGGAGCACGCCGCACTCGACCTCGCGGGCGTCGGCGGCGTAGGCCTCGAGCAGCACCTTCGGGTCGTAGCGCATCGCCTCCTCGAGCGCCCCGTCGAGCTCGGACGCGTCGTGGACCTTGGAGATGCCGATGCTGGAGCCGCCGCGGGCCGGCTTGGCGAACAAGGGGTAGCCGAGCTCGGCCGCGCGCTCGCGGCAGGCGACCTGGTCCTGGGCCCACTGCCGCGCGGTCACGGTGGTCGAGGGCAGCACCGGGAGCCCGGCGGCGGCCAGCACCACCTTCATGTAGGCCTTGTCCATGCTCACGGCCGACGCGAGCACGCCGGCGCCGACGTAGCGGACCCCGGCCATCTCGAACATGCCCTGGATGGTCCCGTCCTCGCCCCACGGACCGTGGAGCAGCGGGAAGACGACGTCGACCTCGCCGAGGGTGTGGGGCGGCTGCGCGGGCTCGGTGACGACCAGGTCGGTCGAGGACGCCTCCGGCGCCAGCGCGATGCTCGCGCGGTCGCCGTCGACCTCGGGCAGCCGGTCCGGCGCCTCGATGCGCAGCCGGTCCGGATCGCCGGACTCCAGCACCCACCGGCCGTCGGTCGCGATGCCGATCGGCACCACGTCGTAGGCGTCCCGGTCGATGGCGGCCAGCACGCTGCCGGCCGTCACGCAGGAGATCGCGTGCTCGCTGGACTTGCCGCCGAAGACCACGGCGACTCGGGGCTTGCGGTGTCCCTCGCGGGGTCCTGGTGTGGTCGGGCTCATCGCCGCCGACCCTATCGGGAGACGGCCGGTGCCCCCGACCCGGCGCGTCGGCCTAGGGTCGTGCCCATGACCGACGACCCCCGGCCCGACGACTTCCGGACCGACGGCCCCCGGACCGACGGCCCCCGGACCGACGGCTGGCGGCCGGCCACGGTCGCGGTCACCGCCGGCCGGCCCCCGCACGAGCCCGACCGCCCGCTGAGCACGCCGATCACGATGGCGTCGACGTACGTCGCCGGCGGCGAGCTGGAGTACGGCCGCTACGCCAACCCGACGTGGACCGCCTTCGAGGAGGCCCTCGGCGCGCTCGAGGGCGGTCGGGCCCTCGCGTTCTCCTCGGGGATGGCGGCCGTGACCACGGTGCTCGACCTGGTCGGCCAGGACGCCCTCGTCGTGGCTCCTGCGCACTCCTACACCGGGACCCTCCTCCAGCTCGGCGACCTCGAGGGCCGGGGGCGCATCCGGACCCGGCTGGTCGACATCACCGACACGGAGGCCGTCGTCGCCGCGTGCGCCGACGCCGCCCTCGTCTGGTTCGAGTCACCCACGAACCCCGCCCTCGAGGTCGCCGACGTCGAGCGGATCGCCGCCGCCGCCCACGAGGCCGGCGCGTACGTCGTCGTCGACAACACCTTCGCCACTCCCCTGCTCCAGCGGCCGCTGAGCATGGGCGCCGACGTCGTCGTCCACTCGGTCACGAAGTTCCTGGCCGGTCACAGCGACGTGCTGATGGGAGCGGTCGTCACGGCCGACGACCAGCTGCACGGCGTGCTCAAGGGACGCCGGGACCTGCTGGGCGCGACGCCCGGGACGCTCGAGGCCTTCCTCGCCCTCCGGGGCCTGCGCACCCTGCACCTGCGGGTCGAGCGCTCCCAGGCGAACGCCACGGAGCTGGCGTCCCGGCTCGCGGAGCACCCCGCGATCTCCGAGGTCCGCTACCCGGGGTTCGGCGGGGTCGTGTCGGTCGTGCTCGCCCAGGGCGCACTGGCGGCCGACCTGCTGGTCCACAAGACCCGGCTGTGGGTGCACGCGACGTCGCTGGGCGGGGTCGAGTCGACCTTCGAGCGCCGCCGCCGCTGGAAGGCCGAGCCCGCCACCATCCCCGAGGGCCTGGTGCGGCTCTCGGTCGGCATCGAGGACGTCGAGGACCTCTGGGACGACCTCGGACGGGCGCTCGACGACCTGACCTGACGGGCGAAGCCGGGCGCCGGCCTAGTAGATCTCGGCCTTGGTGTCGCGGGCGATGAAGGCGTCCATCATCTCCTGGGCGGTCATCCGACCGGCGACGACGGCGTCGACGTGGTGGGCGATCGGGGCGTCGATGCCGGTGCGCTGCGCGAGGGCGAGCAGGGACGAGCACGACTTCGCGCCCTCGGCCACCTGTCGGGTGGTGGCGACGATCTCCTCGGTGGTCATCCCGTTGCCGAGCTTCTCGCCGAACGTCCGGTTCCGCGACAGCGGCGAGGAGCAGGTCGCGACCAGGTCGCCCAGGCCCGCGAGCCCCATCAGGGTCAGCGGGTTCGCGCCGAGCGCGGTCGCCAGCCGGGCGGTCTCGGCGAGCCCGCGGGTGATGACCGAGGCCGTCGTGTTGTCACCGAAGCCGAGCCCGACGGCCATGCCGACCGACAGCGCCACGACGTTCTTGTAGGCGCCGCCCAGCTCGCAGCCGAGGACGTCCGGACTGGTGTAGGGCCGGAACGCCGGCGAGTGGCAGCGCGCCTGCAGCCGGCGGGCCACCTCCTCCTCGGCGCACGCGACCACGGAGGCCGCCGGCTCGCGGCGGGCGATCTCCTTGGCCAGGTTGGGCCCGCTGACCACCGCGACCCGGTCGGGACCGGCCCCGGTGATCTCGCTGATCACCTGGCTCATCCGCTCGAGGGTGCCGAGCTCGACCCCTTTCATCAGCGAGACGAGCACGGCCGACGGATCGAGGTACGGCGCCCACTCGACCAGGTTCGAGCGCAGCGTCTGCGACGGCGTCGCGAGGACGACGACGTCGGCGTCGTGGGCGGCCTTCTCGACGTCGTGCGTCGCGACGACCGCCGGCGGCAGCTCGATCCCGGGGAGGTACTCGGTGTTCTCGCGCTGCTCGTTGATCGTCGCCGCGACCTCCTCGCGTCGCGCCCAGATCGTCACGTCGTTGCCGGCGTCGGCGAGCACGATGGAGAAGGCGGTCCCCCAGGACCCGGCGCCGAAGACCGCGACCTTGCCGTGCCGGCCGGTCACGCCGTGGCCCCGGGACGGTTCGGGTTGCCGGTCTGGCGGACCCCGGCCTTCTTCATGTCGAACCGTTCCTCCGGCGCGGTGCCGCCCCGCACCTCCTCGACCAGCGCGGTGATCGCCGCCATGATCCGGGCGGTCGCCTCGTTGATGACGGTGGCCGTGCGCGGCTTGCCGATCAGGTCGGCGAGGTCCACGGGGTCCCCGACCCGCATCTGCACCAGCTTGCGCGGGAACAGGTCGGGCTTCTTGGCGTACGGCGCCAGCAGCTCCTGCGCACCCCACTGCCCGACGGGGATCACCGGGCAGCCGGTCTCGAGCGCGATCCGCGCGGCGCCGGACTTGCCGGTCATCGGCCAGCCGCCGGGGTCACGGGTGATCGTGCCCTCGGGGTAGACGACCACGCACTTGCCCTCGCGGACGGCGGCGACCGCGGCGTCGAACGCCCCGGCCGCGTTCTTGCTCAGCCGCTCGACCGGGATCTGGCCCGCCGACCGGAAGAACGCGTTGGCGGCCTTGTTCTTGAACAGCCCCGACTTGGCCAGGTAGTGCGGCAGCCGGCCGTGGTCGTAGACGAGGTGCGCCGCGGTCAGCGGGTCGACGTGGGAGACGTGGTTGAGCACGAGGATGCAGCCACCGGTCGCCGGGATCTTCTCACCACCGACCCACTCGTGACGCGTCGTCGCGAGCAGCGCGGCCCGGACGATCGGCTCCGCGATGATCCACGCCCAGCTCCGCTTCTCCTGCATCTTGCGAACGACCACGTGCGCAGGCTACTCGGTCGGCGACCTGACAGGATCGGGTTCGATGACCGTGTCCCCCGCCCCGTCCCGCTACGTCGTCCTGGTCCCCGTGAAGCCGCCCGCGGTCGGCAAGTCACGGCTGCGCACCCCCGCCGGCGCGGACCGGGCCGCGCTCGCGGAGGCGTTCGCCCTGGACACCGTGGCGGCGTGCCGCGCGGCCGCGTCCGTGGCCGAGGTGCTCGTGCTGACGGACGACGCGTCGTTCTCGGCACGGCTCGTCCGGCTCGGCACCGCCGCCATCCCGGACGGCGTCTCGGGCGACCTCAACGGCACCCTGCGACAGGGGGCGGCCGAGGCGCACCGGCGGTGGCCCGACCTGCGACCGGTCGCCCTCTGCGCCGACCTCCCGGCCCTGCGACCCGAGGACCTCGACGCCGTCCTGGCGCAGACCGGCCCGCACCCGGCGTTCGTGCCGGACGCCGCCGGCATCGGGACCACCCTCTACGTCGGGTCCTACGACGAGTTCGACCCACGTTTCGGTCCGGGGTCCCGCCAGTCCCACCTCGACGCGGGCGCCCGGGAGATCGAGGACGCCCCACCCTCGGTGCGCCGCGACGTCGACGACCTCGACGACCTGCGGGACGCGGTGGCCCTCGGCGTCGGGCCACGCACCGCCGCCCTCACCTGACCCGGGCGGGCACTCCACCGGGCGCACGCGAACGACGACGGGCCGCCACCCGCGAGGGTGGCGGCCCGTCTCCGTGGTCGGTGCTGCTAGGCCTTCTTGGCGGTCTTCTTCGCCGGAGCCTTCTTGGCCGGAGCCTTCTTCGCCGGCGCCTTCTTGGCCGTGGTGGTCTTCTTGGCCGGAGCCTTCTTGGCCGCGGGCGCCTTCTTCGCCGGGGCCTTCTTGGCGGGAGCCTTCTTGGCTGCCGGAGCCTTCTTCGCCGGAGCCTTCTTCGCCGGAGCCTTCTTCGCCGGTGCCTTCTTGGCCGCGGTCTTCGCGGTCGTGGTCTTCTTCGCCGGCGTCGACTTCGCCGCCGTCTTCTTGGCCGGAGCAGCCTTCTTGGCCGGCGCCGCCTTCTTCGCCGCCGCGGCCGCCTTCTTCGCCGGCGCCGTGGCCTTCTTCGCGGCCGCCGTCCCGGAGGCGAGCGTCAGCTTCGGCAGCTTCTTCGCACCGGACACGACGTTCTTCAGCTCGGCGCCGGCCGTGAACTTCGGCACCGCCGTCTTCTTGGCTCGCATGCTCTCGCCGGTACGCGGGTTGCGCACCGTCCGTGCAGGACGGACCCGCTTCTCGAACGCACCGAAGCCCGTGATCGCGACCTTCTCGCCCTTGGCAACCTCGCGAGTGATCGTGTCGAGCACGGACTCGAGGGCGTGCGCGGCAGCCTTCCTGTTCCCCTCGAAGCGCGCCGAGAGCGCATCGATGAACTCTGACTTGTTCACTGTCTTCCCTTCCAATGAACGACCAGTGGTCGAGCCCGTGCTCGACTATCTGCTTGGCACGCTAGGTATTCGTGGCTCAGGTCACAATCACCTGCTCCGCGTTTCTTCGGGTGAATTTCGGGTCATTTCCAGGGTCCGATCGGCCGAGAAGCCGTCAGCAGAGCCGTTTTCGGATGATTTCGGGGATCGGCGGAATCGCTTCCCGGAAATGCGAGAAGGGCGAATCCCCAAGCATGCTTGGAGATTCGCCCTTCCATCGGCGAGGTCTCAGCCGGCGTGGATCGTGACCGGCTTCCAGCTGGGACGGGTCGCCTCGTAGGCCGCGATGTCGTCGGCGTGGCCGAGGGTGATCCCGATGTCGTCCAGACCTTCGAGCAGCCGCCACCGCGTGTAGTCGTCGATGTCGAAGGAGTCCTCGACGGCGTCAGGACCCTCGCCGGCACGCACGGTGCGGGACTCGAGGTCGACGGTGACGGTGACTCCGGGGGTCTCGTCGAGCAGGTCCCACAGCTGCTGCACGACCTTCTCGTCGACCTGTGCCGCCAGCAGTCCGGCCTTGCCGGAGTTGCCCCGGAAGATGTCGCCGAAGCGCGGGGAGATCACGACACGGAACCCGTAGTTCTGCAGGGCCCAGACCGCGTGCTCCCGCGACGACCCGGTGCCGAAGTCCGGGCCGGCGACGAGCACCGAGCCGCCGGCGTACGCCTCGTTGTTGAGGACGAAGGACGGGTCGTTGCGCCAGGCCGCGAACAGGCCGTCCTCGAAGCCCGTGCGGGTGACCCGCTTGAGGTACTCGGCCGGGATGATCTGGTCGGTGTCGACGTTGCTGCGACGCAGCGGCACACCGACACCGGTGTGGGTGCTGAACTTCTCCATGTCAGTTGCTCCCTGCATCGGTGACGGTCGAGACGGGCTCGAGGTCGGCGGGCGAGGACAGCGTCCCGCGCACCGCGGTCGCCGCGGCGACCGGGACGGAGACGAGGTGCGTGCGACCGCCCTTGCCCTGGCGGCCCTCGAAGTTGCGGTTGGAGGTCGAGGCGCTCCGCTCGCCCGGTGCGAGCGTGTCCGGGTTCATGCCCAGGCACATCGAGCAGCCCGCCCCGCGCCACTCGGCGCCGGCCTCCTTGAAGACCACGTCGAGGCCTTCCTCCTCCGCCTGCAGGCGCACCCTGGCAGACCCGGGGACGACGAGGAGCCGGGTGCTGGAGTCGACCGTGCGGCCCTTGATCACCTCGGCGGCGGCCCGCAGGTCCTCGATGCGACCGTTGGTGCACGAGCCGATGAAGACGGTGTCGACCGCGATCTCACGCATCGGCGTGCCGGCCTCGAGGCACATGTACTGCAGCGCTCGCTCGGCCGCGACCCGGTCGGACGCGTCGTCGTACTGCTCGGGGAAGGGGACGCTGCCGCCGAGCGGCACACCCTGGCCGGGGTTGGTGCCCCAGGTGACGAACGGCGTCATCTCGGACGCGTCCAGGACGATCTCCTTGTCGAACTCGGCGTCGTCGTCGGTGCGCAGGCTGGTCCAGTGCTCGACGGCGGCGTCCCAGTCGGCACCCTTCGGCGCCTCGGGGCGGCCCTCGATGTAGTCGAAGGTCTTCTGGTCCGGCGCGATCATCCCGGCCTTGGCGCCCCACTCGATGCTCATGTTGCAGACCGTCATCCGGCCCTCCATCGAGAGCTCCTCGATGGCCGGTCCGCGGTACTCCACGATGTAGCCCTGGCCGCCGCCGGTTCCGGTGTGCGCGATCAGCGTGAGCACGAAGTCCTTGGCGGTGACGCCGGCCGGCAGGCTGCCGTTGACCGTGACGGCCATCGTCTTGGGCTTCGCCTGCATCAGCGTCTGGGTGGCGAGCACGTGCTCGACCTCGGAGGTGCCGATGCCGAACGCGATCGCGCCGAAGGCGCCGTGGGTGCTGGTGTGGCTGTCCCCGCAGACGATCGTCATGCCGGGCTGGGTCAGGCCCAGCTGCGGGCCGACGACGTGGACGATGCCCTGGTCGGCGTCGCCCAGCGGGTGCAGACGTACGCCGAACTCCTCGGCGTTGCGCCGCAGCGTCTCGACCTGCGTGCGCGAGACCGGGTCGGCGATCGGCTTGTCCCAGTCCAGGGTGGGGACGTTGTGGTCCTCGGTCGCGATGGTCAGGTCGGGACGGCGCACCGGCCGCCCGGCGAGGCGCAGGCCGTCGAAGGCCTGCGGCGACGTCACCTCGTGGATCAGGTGGAGGTCGATGTAGAGGAGGTCGGGCTCCCCCGACGTGGACCGGACGACGTGCTCGTCCCACACCTTCTCGGCCAGGGTCTTGCCCATGACGCTCTCTCCCTCTCGCTGCGCGGGTGCTGACGGTCACTCAGCCTACCGCTTGCATCCCATTCTCTGAGACGGCAGTATTGCCATATGGACAACACCAGCGGTGTCGGCGTCCTCGACAAGGCCGCCCTCGTGCTCACCGCCCTCGAGTCGGGACCGGCCACCCTCGCCGGCCTGGTCGCCGGCACCGGCCTCGCCCGCCCGACCGCCCACCGTCTCGCCGTCGCCCTCGAGCACCACCGCCTCGTCGCCCGCGACATGCAGGGCCGGTTCGTGCTCGGCCCCCGGCTCGCCGAGCTCTCGGCCGCCGCCGGCGAGGACCGGCTGCTCGCCACGGCCGGCCCGGTGCTGGCGCGGCTGCGCGACATCACCGGCGAGTCCGCCCAGCTGTGGCGCCGGCAGGGCGAGCACCGCGTCTGCGTGGCCGCCGCCGAGCGCCCCTCGGGGTTGCGCGACACCATCCCGGTCGGCTCGCAGCTGACCATGCGCGCCGGCTCGGCGGCCCAGGTCCTGCTCGCCTGGGAGGACCCGGAGCGGATGCACCGCGGCCTCCAGAACGCCGCGTTCTCGGCCGCCGCGCTGTCCGGCATCCGCCGGCGCGGCTGGGCGCAGTCGGTCGGCGAGCGCGAGCAGGGCGTCGCGTCCGTCTCCGCCCCGGTCCGCTCCCCCGGCGGCAAGGTGATCGCCGCGGTGTCGGTGTCCGGTCCGCTGGAGCGGCTGTCCCGCCAGCCCGGCAAGATGCACGCGCCCGCGGTCCTGGCCGCCGCCGAGCGGCTCAGCGAGTCGCTGCGCCGCGCGGCTGCTGCGGACTGACCGCTCCCACGAGGGCGCTCAGACGGTATGACTGATCGGCTGCCTGTGGCCGATTGCGGGCCGGGGCCTCACCACGCAGATTCGTGGGTTACCGAGCAGAGTCCCCTGCTCGGCCTATCCGACATGCGTGGGAGGCCCCGATGTTTCAAGAGCGTACGAGCGTCGGTCTGGATGTGCACGCCAGATCGATCGTTGCTGCCGGTATCGACGCGGTGACCGGCGAGCTTCATCGACGTCGCCTGGTCCCACAACCTGACGTTGTTCTGGACTGGCTCAAGGATCTGCCCGGCCCGGTCGCGGTGTCCTATGAGGCCGGCCCGACCGGGTACGAGCTGTACCGCCGCCTGACCGCGGCCGGCTACCGGTGCGTGATCGCAGCACCATCCAGACTGGTTCGCCCAAGCAGCGACCGGGTCAAGACCGATGCTCGGGATGCGATGCTCCTGGCGCGACTTCTGCGCATGGATGAGCTCGTCGCCGTCCGGGTTCCCACACCCGAGCAGGAGTCCGCTCGTGACCTGGTCCGTGCTCGCGAGGACACCCGCGCAGAGCTGATGGCCGCGCGGCACCGAGTCTCCAAGCTGCTGCTGCGCCACGGTCACCTGTACTCGGGCGGAGCGACCTGGACCGGGAAGCACCACCACTGGCTGGGCACGATCTCCTTCCCAAGCCGCGGCACCCAGGCCGCCTACGAAGCCGCGCGCGAAGAGCTCGACTTCGCGCTGGCCCGACGCAACCGACTCGAGTCGGCCATCATCGAGGTGGCCAACGACTCCGAGTTCTCCTCGACCACCCGCAACCTGGCCTGCCTGCGTGGGATCTCCACCCTGACCGCGTTTGCACTGGCCGTCGAGATCGGCGACTGGGATCGCTTCACCGGCTCCAGCATCGGCGCCTACCTGGGCCTGGTCCCCAGCGAGTACTCCAGCGGAGAGTCACGCCGCCAAGGCGGCATCACCAAGTCCGGCAACACCCACGTCCGCCGCCTGCTGATCGAGTCCGCCTGGCACCACAAGGCCGTCTACCGCGTCGGCACTGTCCTCCAACAGCGGTGGGACCAAGCACCCCCGGCCGCCCGGACGCGCGCGCACCTGGGAAACCAGCGACTCCACCGCCGCTGGAAGAACTTCAGCGCCCGATCCAAGCCCCACAACGTGGCCAATGTCGCGATCGCTCGCGAACTCGCCGGATGGTGCTGGTCGCTGGCCACTCTCGAGACCTAACACCACCACCCTGACCTGCCTCGGGTTCCTGCTTGATGCCCTCACGCGCGCCGGAGAGAACCAGCGACTGTTCTGTGAGCCACCGATCACGTCGATGACGCTCGTGCTCAGACAAGCCGTTTCCTCCCGCCGAACGCCGCCCTGCGGTACCAACCCGCGAATATCAGAATCGACACGCGTCGCACACGCCGACCGGCACCAAGCACCCCGAGACAGCGGAGCGCCGCCAGACCCCGAGGTCCGGCGGCGCTCCAACCTGCCCCTTGACACGGGGCGCGTACATATCAGAAGAGCGCGTCCTGCTCGAGCTCGAGCAGGAGCTGCTTGCGCTCGAGCCCCCCGGCGTACCCGGTGAGGGTGCCGTTCGCGCCGATGACGCGGTGGCACGGGACGACGATCGGGATCGGGTTCCGGCCGTTGGCGAGGCCCACCGCTCGCGAGGCGGCGTTGGTCATGCCCAGGCGGTGGGCGATCTCGCCGTACGACGCGGTCTCGCCCCAGCCGACGCCGAGCAGCTCGGTCCACACCCGCTGCTGGAACGCGGTGCCCTCGGGGGCGAGCGGGAGGTCGAACTCCTTGAGGTCGCGAGCGAAGTAGGCGTCGAGCTGACGCACGGCCTCGACGAGCAGCGGGTGGTCGTCGTCGCGGTCGCCGCGAGGGCGCCCGTCCGCGTCGCGGAACGGCGTGAACTCGATCGCGGTGATCGCCCCCGCGTTCTCGACGACCCGCAGCGGGCCGATCGGGGACTCCATCACGGTCCACATGTCAGTTCTCCTTGCTGTCGAGCCCGGTGCCGAGCTGGTCGTCGACGGGTGCCGTCGGGGGCATCAGGGTGTTCCAGAGGTGCATCAGCGCGTACGAGCGCCACGGCCGCCAGCCGTCCTGCTCCGCGAGGACCGCGGTCGGGTCCGCGCCGAGCCCGACCAGGGCGTTGCGCACCCCGAGGTCGGTGGGGAGGAAGACGTCGGGGTCCGCCAGCGCGCGCAGCGCGACGTAGTCGGCGGTCCAGGGGCCGATGCCGGGGAGCGCCAGCAGCGCGTCCCGCACGGCGTGGCGGTCGGGCCCGCGGTCGAGGGAGACAGTGCCGTCGGCCAGCGCCCCGGCCAGCCCCACCAGCGCGCGACCGCGCGACCGCGGCATCGGGAGCGTCGTGGGGTCGACCTCGGCGAGGGTCGCCGCGTCGGGGAACAGGTGCGTCAGCCCGGGGATCGCGCTCGACACCGCGCGTCCGTGCTCGGCGACGATGCGGCCCGCGACGGTGCACGCCCCGACCACGCTCACCTGTTGACCGATGACGGCCCGCACCGCGGTCTCGTCGCCGTCGACCTGGCCGGGCACGCGCAGCCCCGGGTGCCGCCGCGCGAGAGGTCCGACCAGCGGGTCGCCGGTGAAGTGCTGGGCGACGGCCAGCGGGTCGCAGTCGGCGTCGAGCAGCCGCCGCGTGCGCTCGACGGCCGCGGTCGTGTCCCGCAGGTCGGCGAGCTCGAAGGTCGCGCTGACGAACGCCGCCTGCGGGGTGTGCGGCAGGTCGGTCAGCTCGACGCGGACGGTGCCCGGGCCGTGCGGGAGGTCGAGCGTCCGCGCGTACCAGCCGGGTCCGGCCACCTCGACGCCCGGCACCAGGTGGTAGGCGAGGAAGTCCAGGAGCGCCCGGCCGGCGAACGGCGTGCGGACGCCGAGCCGCATCGTGACCGTGCCGGTCGTCGACCGGCGGCCGCGACGGCCCCGCAGCTCGGTGGGCGAGGACGCGTAGACCTCACGGATGGTGTCGTTGAACTGCCGGATGCTCGAGAAGCCGGAGGCGAAGGCGATGTCGGCGAAGGACAGGTCGGTCGTCTCGACGAGCACCCGCGCGGTCTGGGCGCGCCGGGCACGGGCGAGCGCGAGCGGTCCCGCGCCGAGCTCGGTGGTGAGGATCCGGGACAGGTGTCGCGGGGTGTAGCCGACCCGGCGGGCCAGCCCGTCGACGCCCTCGCGGTCGACGACCCCGTCGGCGATCAGGCGCATCGCGCGGCCGGCCGCGGTGGCCGCGACGTCCCAGTCGGGACTGCCCGGCGTCGCGTCCGGGAGGCAGCGCTTGCACGCGCGGTAGCCCGCGCCCTGCGCGGAGGCGGCGCTCGGGTGGAAGGTCACGTTCCGGTACGCCGGGGTCCGCGCCGGGCAGGACGGCCGGCAGTAGATCCCGGTCGTGCGCACGGCGGTGTAGAAGACGCCGTCGAAGCGCCGGTCGCGGGACTTCACCGCGCGGTAGCAGGACTCCCGGTCGAGCCGGTCGTCGAGCCTCGAGGTGCTGGTCATGGACCCATCCTGACCTGCGGCGCCGACGTGCTCTGGCGGGAATCGGACACGGTGGGAGCCTAGCCCTCGCCGATCCCGCCGAGCGGCGAGGTACCGGGCCGTAGGGTGGGCCCAGACTGGGCGAACCTGGGGAGGGAACCGCCGTGCCCGACAGCGAGAAGGGCCACCGCCTGGCGGTGCTGCGCGTCATCATCGTCGCGGAGCTCGTCGTCGCCCTCCTCACCGGCGCGACCGTGGTCTTCGCCTACCAGCACGTCGACAAGAAGATCGCCACCGGCGAGCCGATCCACCACCACGCGAAGCGGCCGAAGCCGGCCCTGCCCACCTCGGAGATGAACATCCTCCTGATGGGCACCGACTCGCGCGACTGCGCGGGGTGCGGCATCGACAAGGAGGCCGGCGAGGGCGGCTCGGACACGACGATCCTGCTCCACATCGCCGACGGGCGCCGTTCGGCCTACGGCATCTCGATCCCCCGCGACACCCTCGTCGACCGGCCGCAGTGCCGCAACGGCGACAAGGTGGTGCCCGGCGAGCAGGACGCGACCTGGAACGTGGCCTACTCCGTGGGCGGCCCCGAGTGCACGGTCGAGCAGGTCGAGGCGGTCACGCACGTGTTCATCGACTCCTACATCACGGTCAACTTCGGCGGGTTCAAGGAGATGGTCGACGCCATCAACGGGGTCGAGGTCTGCATCCCCGAGGTCGTCGACGACCCGGTCGCGCACATCCACTTCGACGCCGGGACGCAGACGCTGGACGGCGACCGGGCCCTGCAGTACGTGCGCGAGCGGCACTCGACGGCGAACTCCGACCTGGGCCGGATGAAACGGCAGCAGGCGTTCATCGCCTCGATGATCGGCAAGGTGAAGTCAGCCGGCACCCTCACCCGGCCCGACCGCCTGTACAAGTTCGCCTCCAGCCTCGCCGACTCCATCGAGACCAGCCCCGACATCGCCAGCGCCGGCAAGCTGGTCCAGCTCGCGCTGTCGCTGCGGTACGCGGACCTGCAGCACGTCACGTTCGTCACCGCACCCACCACCGACTTCCCGGTCGGCGACCCGAACTGGGGGCGGCTCCAGTTCGCCCCGGCCGCCGCCGACCTGTGGGCGCGCACCAAGAACGACGAGCCGCTCGGTCCGTTCGCCAAGGGCGCCGTCACCGCGAAGCACCCGCACGGCGGCAAGGGCTCCGCCGCCGAGAACGGCCTGTGCGCCTGACCCTGGGCCGGCAGTTCACCCAGAGCGGGCGACCCCGCCCCGTTGCACCGCTGGCATCCTGACCGGGCCCGCCCCAGGCCTCGCGCCGAGCCAGACCGGAGTCCCGCATGTCGAGCGACAGCACCGACCGTCACGTCCTGCCGATCCCCGACGAGCCGTACGCCGGCACGCCGCCGCTGGACGCGAAGGACCCGGCGGCGACGTTCCCGCCGATCGAGCAGCTGCGGCCACCGGCGGGCGCGCCGAACGTGCTCGTCGTGCTGCTCGACGACGTCGGCTTCGCCGCCTCGAGCGCCTTCGGGGGCCCGTGCCGGACCCCGACGGCGGAGCGGCTGGCGGCCGGGGGGCTGAAGTACAACCGGTTCCACACCACGGCGCTGTGCGCGCCGACCCGGGCGGCCCTGCTGAGCGGCCGCAACCACCACACGGTCGGGATGGGCGTCATCACCGAGCTCGCCACGTCGGCGCCGGGGTACAGCTCGGTCCGCCCGAACACCTGCGCCCCGCTGGCGGAGACCCTGCGGCTCAACGGCTACGCGACCGCGCAGTTCGGCAAGTGCCACGAGGTCCCCGTCTGGCAGACCAGCCCGGTCGGGCCGTTCGACGCCTGGCCCACCGGCGGCGGCGGCTTCGAGCACTTCTACGGCTTCCTCGGCGGCGAGACCAACCAGTACTACCCGGCGATCTACGAGGGCACCACCCCGGTGGAGCCCGACCGGACCCCGGAGGAGGGCTACCACTTCACCGAGGACATGACGGACCGGGCGATCGGCTGGGTCCGGCAGCAGAAGTCGCTGAGCCCGGACAAGCCGTTCTTCGTCTACTACGCGCCGGGGGCCACGCACGCGCCTCACCACGTGCCGACCGAGTGGTCCGACCGCTACCGCGGCCGGTTCGACCAGGGCTGGGACGTGCTCCGCGAGGAGATCCTCGCGCGGCAGAAGGAGCTCGGCGTGGTGCCGCCCGACACCGTGCTGAGCGCGCGGCACGCGGAGATCCCCGCCTGGGAGGACATGCCCGACCAGATGAAGCCGGTGCTGGCCCGGCAGATGGAGGTGTACGCCGGCTTCCTGGAGCACACCGACCACCACCTCGGCCGCCTGGTCGACGCCATCGAGGACCTCGGCGTCCTCGAGGACACGCTGATCTACTACATCATCGGCGACAACGGCGCGTCCGCCGAGGGGACGATCAACGGCTCGTTCAACGAGATGTTCATCTTCAACGGCACCGACGCCCTGGAGACCCCCGAGCTCGTGGCCGCCCGCATCGACGAGCTCGGCACGCCGACCGCCTACAACCACTACGCGGTGGGCTGGGCGCACGCGATGGACACGCCCTACCAGTGGACCAAGCAGGTCGCCTCGCACTGGGGCGGCACCCGCAACGGCACGATCGTGCACTGGCCGCGCGGCATCGCGGCGGCGGGCGAGGTGCGCCAGCAGTTCCACCACGTCATCGACGTGGCGCCGACCGTCCTCGACGCCGCCGGGCTGCCCCAGCCGACGACGGTGAACGGGGTCGAGCAGCTGCCGATGGCGGGGGTGAGCATGGCGTACTCCTTCGACGACCCAGCCGCGGACGAGCGCCGCAGGACGCAGTACTTCGAGATGTTCTGCAACCGCGGGATCTACCACGAGGGCTGGACCGCCGTGACCCGGCACAGCAACCCCTGGGTCATGGGGCCGCTCCCGTCCTTCGAGGAGGACGTCTGGGAGCTCTACGACACGACCACGGACTGGAGCCAGTCACGTGACCTCGCCGCCGAGATGCCGGAGAAGCTGGCGGAGCTCCAGGAGCTCTGGCTCAGCGAGGCCCGCAAGTACGACGTGCTGCCGCTCGACGACCGGCGCATCGAGCGCTTCGACGCCACCCTCGCCGGTCGGCCCGTGCTGGTCCGGGGCAACCGCCAGATCCTGTTCAGCGGCATGGGCCGGCTCACCGAGTCCTCGGTGCTCAACGTCAAGAACAAGTCGCACGCCGTGACCGCCGAGATCGAGGTGCCGGCCTCCGGGGCCGAAGGCGTCATCATGGCGCAGGGGGGCGCCTTCGCCGGCTGGAGCCTCTACCTCCTCGACGGACGCCCGCGCTACTGCTACAACCTGCTCGGCATCCAGCGCTTCGTCGTCGGCGGCGACACCCCGGTGCCGGAGGGCACCCACCAGGTGCGGATGGAGTTCGGGTACGACGGCGGCGGGCTCGCCAAGGGTGGCACGGTGCGCCTCTTCGTCGACGGCGCGCCGGTCGGCGAGGGCCGGGTCGAGGCGACGGTGCCGCTGGTGTTCTCCTCGGACGAGACGGCCGACGTGGGCCGGGACACCGCCTCCCCCGTCAGCACCGACTACACGCCGGAGTCGAGCGTCTTCACCGGGCGGGTCAGCTGGGTGCAGATCGACCTCGGCGACGACGCCGAGGACGCCGACCACCTGATCACCCCGGAGGAGCGGCTCCGGGTCGCGATGGCCCGGCAGTAGCCCCGCCCGCGAACGGGTCGGGCCGGCAGATCAGGTCGGCGACGATCCCGGTCCAGCCGGTCTGGTGGGTGGCGCCGAGCCCGGAGCCGTCGTCGCCGTGGAAGTACTCGAAGAACGTGATGTTGTCGCGCCACCGGGGGTCCTCCTGGAGCCGGTCGACCCGCCCGTGGCACGGCCGTCGCCCGTCCGCGCCGCGGAGGAACAACGAGATCACCCGTTGCCGAAGATCCTCCGCACAGGCGCCGAGGTCCGCCGTCTCCCCGCTCCCGGTGGGGTACTCGAGCTCGAACGCCCGACCCGGCCCGAACGAGTGCGCGTAGCGCTGCAGGTTGCGCACGAGCAGGTAGTTCACCGGCATCCACACCGGCCCCCGCCAGTTGGAGTTGCCTCCGAACATGCCCGTGGACGACTCACCGGGCTCGTAGTCGACCGAGACGGACGACCCGGCCAGCTCCACCCACAGCGGGTGCTCCTGGTGGTGCTTCGAGAGCGCCCGCAGGCCGTGCGGCGACAGGAACTCGTCCTCGTCGAACACCCGCGCCAGCACCCGGCGACCCTGGCCCGGCGGCACCACGCCGATCGCGAGGGTGTCGGTGCCGGGCACCTGGAAGACGCGCCCTCCGGCCGGTCCGGCACCGGTCCGGCCGAGGAACCCGGCGAACCTCTTCCGCAGGCTCCCCAGGGCCTCGACCAGCTCCGGGCTCAGCGCCACGGAGCCCATGAGGGGCAGCACTCCGACGATCGAGCGCACCTTGATCGGTGTCGTGGACCCGTCGGCAGCGTGGAAGAGGTCGTAGAAGAACCCGTCCTCCTCGTCCCAGAGCCCCTGGGAGTGCATGGCGTCGACGATGAGCACGAAGTGCTCGATGAACTTCACCTCGATGTCGGTCCAGGCGTCGTCCTCGGCCGCCAGGATCCGGGCCATCTCCAGCATCGTGAGCGAGTAGAAGGCCATCCAGCTCGTGGCGTCGGCCTGCTCGAGCCGGCCGACCCCCGGTGGCAGGTTCGAGCGGTCGATGGCGCTGATGTTGTCCAGGCCGAGGAAGCCACCGGCGAACAGGTGGTCGCCGTCGGGGTCCATCCGGTTGACCCACCAGGTGAAGTTCATCAGCAGCTTCGGCATCAGGCGGGCGAGGAAGTCCGTGTCGCGACGGCCGTCGATGTCCCAGACGTGGAGGGCGGCCCACGCGTGCACCGGCGGGTTGACGTCACCGAAGTCCCACTCGTAGGCGGGCAGCGCGCCGTTGGGGTTCTGGAACCACTCGCGGCACATGGCCAGCAGCTGGTACTTCGCGAAGGCCGGGTCCAGGTGAGCGAGCGCGACCGTGTGGAAGGCCAGGTCCCAGGCCGCGAACCACGGGTACTCCCAGGGGTCGGGCATCGAGAGGATGTCGCGGGCATCGACGTTGAGCCAGCCGGCGTTCCGGCCGCGGCGCCGCTCGGGTGGGGGTGCCGGCTGGGTGGGGTCGCCGTCGAGCCAGCGCCGCACGTCGTAGCAGTAGAACTGCTTGCCCCAGATCATCCCGGCGAACGCCTGCCGCGCGACCAGGCGCGCGTCGTCGTCGACCGACGCCGGGACCACCTCGCCGTAGAACTCGTCGGCCTCGCTCCGGCGCCGGGCCAGCACCTCGTCGAACGGGTCGCCGAACGCCGGCGCGGCCGAGGGCGGGCGCAGCCGGGCCCGGACCACCTGGGTCGCGCCGGGCGCCACGGTGAGGCGGTACCACCCGGCGGCCTTGGTGCCGGTGCGGTCCGGGTTCACGGTCGCCGCCCCCGCGACCACCCGGTCGTTGATCCCGTCCTTCGGGTACGCCGGGGAGTCCTCCGACCCGTAGAGCCGGCCGAGGTTGGTGTCGTTGTCGCAGAACAGCAGGTCGGGGACCTCCCCGTCGGGATCCGCGTCGAGCTCCCACACCAGGTCGCCGAACCGCGGGTGTTCCACGCCGACCGTGCGCGGACCGGTGGCCTCGAGCGTGGGCCGCGCGGCGCCGACGTCCCAGGACCAGGTGTTGCGGAACCACAGGTGCGGCAGCACGTGGAGGGTCGCGGTCTCGGGGCCGGCGTTGGTGACCCGGACCTCCATCAGCAGGTCGTGGGGGTCGTCCTTGGCGTGGGTCACCTCGACGACCCAGTAGCGGTCGTCGTCGAAGGCGCCGGTGTCCAGCAGCTCGTACTCGGGACTGCTCTGGTCGCGGCGCCCGTTCTCGGCGACGAGGTCGGCGTAGGGGAACTCACTCTGCGGGTAGTGGTAGCGCCACTGCAGCCAGGCGTGGCTGGGCAGGGCGTCGACGAACCACCAGTACTCCTTGACGTCCTCGCCGTGGTTGCCCTGCGGCCCGGTCAGGCCGAACATCCGCTCCTTGAGGATCGGGTCGCGACCGTTCCACAGCGCCAGCGCCAGGCAGAGCTGCTGTCCCACGTCGCTGACGCCGGCCATGCCGTCCTCGCCCCAGCGGTAGGCCCGGGAGCGCGCGTGGTCGTGGGGGAAGTAGTCCCACGCCTCGCCGTCGGCGCTGTAGTCCTCGCGCACGGTCCCCCAGGCCCGCTCCGAGAGGTAGGGGCCCCACTGGTACCACGGGGTCGCGTCCTCCAGGCCGTCCTCGGGGTGGCCGAACGACTCGACCCGCTGACGCTCCGCACCCGGCATCGATCTGCTCCCTCGTCGCCCCTGTGCCGACGGTGCACGCGCTCGCGACCACCTCCGCCGACCCTCGCGAGGAGCATGGCACCCGGGACCGGTCCGTAGGTCCTGCTGCGAGGATCCCGAGACGAAATGCACGAAGGCCCGGTCCGTGAGGACCGGGCCTTCGTCTCTGTACCCCCGACCGGATTCGAACCGGCGCTACCGCCTTGAGAGGGCGGCGTGCTAGGCCGCTACACAACGGGGGCCTTCGGTGCTCTGCGAGCAACCCGCGAAACTTTATCGGAGGTGCCCGCTCGCACAAAATCGCCGCTTAACTGGACCAGAACCAGTCGTGTTGCCAATTACACCATATCCCAATGGCAGCGCCATCTGGCTCGTCCCCGAGCCGGGACCAAACCTTACACGCGAGGTCTGGAGCCTTCCAAAACGCCTGGTCCGACGGGGGTCGTCGTGGTGCTCCGCAGCCCCCTCCGACGGGTCGCCAGCAGCACCAGCGCGAGGTAGGTCAGGGACTGGGTGAGCGTCACGGGGATCGTCCACCAGCTCCCGCCGACCGGGTTCAGGGTGCTGGCCATGTCGCCGAACGCGAGCGCCAGCCCGAAGGCCAGCCAGTTGTTCAGCACGTGCATCGCGATGCCGGCCTCGAGGCCGCCGGTGAGGACGACGAGCAGCCCGGCGACCAGGCCGAAGGCGAACCGGTCGAAGAAGACCGGGGGGCTCTGGGACCCGTGCGCGGCGGCGAAGAGCAGCGCCGGGAAGAGGACCGCGGCGACCGGCCGGCCGAACCAGGAGCCGAAGAGGTTGCCGAAGGACTGGGTGAGGTAGCCGCGGAAGGCGTACTCCTCCCCCGCCGCCTGCAGCGGGGTCAGCAGCACGACGACCACCAGGAAGTCGCGCGTCGTCGAGGTGAAGTCGTTGAGGTGCCCGCTCACCTCCGCGCTGTCGGCCGTCGACGGCACCAGCGAGGAGACCAGCAGGGTCGCGACCAGCGAGACGAGGGAGAGCCCGAAGCAGACCAGGAACCAGCGCCACCGGATCCGGGGCAGGACGGACGCCAGCCACCCCGGGCGCAGCCCGTGCAGCACCCGGGTGAGCAGCCAGGTCACGGGGATCGCCGCGGCGAGCGCGAGGTTGAGGTAGGCCAGGCCCAGCGGCGTCGGGTCGTCGAGCTCGACCAGGCGGCTCATGCTGTCGCCGACGTCCCGGCCGGCGACCGCGAACCCGAGGGCGAACGGTACCTGCAGGAGCACCGGGACGATCAGGAGGAACGACGCGGCGAGCGCGAGCACCCCGACGACCGGCCGCCAGGCACCGGGCCGGCCGCCGCGCTGGATCTCCGGGTAGGTGAACCCCGGTGGTCGGTCCGGCGTGCCTGCCTGCCGGTCGGCGGTCGGACCCATGTCAGGCGAGCGCGGCCTGCAGCCGCCCGAGGCTGCGCTCCCGGCCGAGCAGCTCCATGGACTCGAAGAGCGGCGGCGAGACGCGGCGCCCGGTCACGGCGACCCGTACCGGGCCGAACGCGTTGCGCGGCTTCAGCCCGAGCTCGTCGACCAGCCGGGCCTGGAGCGCGTCCTGGATCGCGGCGGTCGACCAGGAGGACAGGCCGGCCAGGGCGTCGTACGACGCCTGCACGACCGCCTTGCCGTCCTCGGTCAGGAGCTTGGCGGCGTCCGCCTCGTCGAGGGCGAACGCGTCGTCGTCGACGAACAGGAAGCCGAGCATGTCGACGGCCTCGGTGAGCTTGTTGATGCGCTCGGCGACCAGGGGCATGGCCTGCTCCAGCAGCTGTGCGTCGGCGTCGCCGACCGGGTCGCCGACGACGCCCGCCGACTTGAGGTACGGCAGCACCCGGTCGGTCATCTCCTCGACCGACAGCTGGTGCATGTGGGCGGCGTTGATCGCCTCCGCCTTCTTGAGGTCGAAGCGGGCCGGGTTGGGGTTGACGTCCCGGATGTCGAACGCCGCGACCATCTCGTCGAGGCTGAAGACGTCACGGTCGGCCGCGATCGCCCAGCCCAGCAGCGCGAGGTAGTTGAGCAGGCCCTCCGGCAGGAAGCCCTGGTCGCGGTAGGCGAGCGCGTGCGCCTCCGGGTCGCGCTTCGAGAGCTTCTTGTTGCCCTGGCCCATCACGTAGGGCAGGTGGCCGAACTCGGGCGTGCCCTGGGCGATGCCGAGCTCGGTCAGCGCGGCGTACAGCGCGATCTGGCGGGGCGTGCTGGAGAGCAGGTCCTCCCCGCGCAGCACGTGGGTGACCTCCATCAGGGCGTCGTCGACCGGGTTGACCAGCGTGTAGAGCGGGTCGCCGTTGGCGCGGCAGAGCGCGTAGTCGGGCACGTGCTGGGTCTCGAAGGTGATGTCGCCGCGGACCAGGTCGTTCCAGGTGATCGAGCCGTCGGGCATCCGGAACCGCACGACCGGGCGCCGGCCCTCGGTCTCGAAGGCCGCCCGCTGCTCGGCCGACAGGTCGCGGCAGAAGCCGTCGTACCCCATCACCTTGGAGCCGGAGGCCTTGCGCCGGGCGTCGACCTCCTCGTTGGTGCAGAAGCAGTCGTAGGTGTAGGAGGAGTCGCGCAGCCGGGCGAGCGCGTCGGCGTAGATCTCGCCGCGCTCGCTCTGCTTGTACGGACCGTGCGGTCCGCCGACCTCGATCCCCTCGTCCCAGGTCAGGCCGAGCCAGCGCCACAGGTCGAGGATCGCGTCGTAGGACTCCTGGGTGCTGCGCTCCTTGTCGGTGTCCTCCATCCGGAAGACGATCGAGCCCCCGTGGTGGCGCGCGAACGCCCAGTTGTAGAGCGCCGTGCGGACCAGGCCGACGTGCGGCGAACCGGTCGGGGACGGGCAGAAGCGGACGCGGACGGGTCGGTCGGTCACCGCTGTGCCACCTTGTTCGTGAGAGTGCCGATACCGGCGATCGAGACCTCGACCTCGTCGCCGACCTGCATGGGTCCGACACCCTCGGGGGTGCCGGTGAGGATGACGTCGCCGGGCAGCAGCGTCATCACGCTCGTGATGTGGGCGATCAGCGTCGGGATGTCGAAGATCAGGTCCCGGGTGCTGCCGTCCTGCTTGATGTCGCCGTTGAGGTAGGTCTGGACGCTGCGACCGACCTCGAAGTCGTGCGGGTCCACGTCGGTCTCGATCCAGGGACCGAGCGGGCAGAAGGAGTCGAAGCCCTTGGCGCGCGTCCACTGCCCGTCGCTCTTCTGCAGGTCCCGCGCCGTGACGTCGTTCGCGACCGTGTAGCCGTGGATGACGTCGGTCGCCTGCTCCCGCGGCACGTCCCGGCAGATCCGGCCGATGACGACGGCCAGCTCGCCCTCGAAGTGGAGGTCGCTGGTCTGCGGCGGGTAGAAGATCGGGTCGCCGGGGCCGACGACGCTCGTGTTCGGCTTGAGGAACATCAGCGGCTCCTTCGGCGGCTCCCCGCCCATCTCCGCCGCGTGCGCCGCGTAGTTCTTGCCGATCGCGACCACCTTGCTGCGCGGCAGCACCGGCGCGAGCAGCCGGACGTCGGCGAGCCGGTGCTGCTCCTCGAGCAGCTTGACCCCGACGTACAGCGGGTCACCGGCGAGTGCGACGACGACGCTGTCCGGGTCCGGCTGGCCGTGCTCGTCGACCTCGCCGGTCACGATGCCGTAGAGCGGGTCGTCTCCGGTGGTGAATCTCGCGATGCGCACCCACCGAGCCTAGCGAGCAGGCCGCGGTCAGCTCCCCCCGAGGTGGATGGTGTCGACCAGCTGGTCGGCGATCTGGGCCGAGGTCCAGGGGAACCGCACCCACTGCTCCTGCGAGAACAGCTCCGTCTGGTCGTCCGACCACGGCGACGTGGGGTCCTCGTACTGGCTGTAGGTGAGGATCGTCCGCGCCGTGATGCCGGTCTTCCCGGTGAACGCGATCGCCTGGATGTGCGACGAGCCGTAGGTCACCGGGTCGAGCACGGGATCGGCCCCACCCTTGGTGACGTTGGCGTCACCCGACAGGTCACCGAGGCCGCCACCGAGCGGCCAGCCCGCCGACCCCCGGTCGCCGGAGACGTGCATGTCGCCGTAGGTGTCGGTCAGGTCGAACCTGGCGGTGACGGTCTCGATCGCGGCCTTCATCGTGTCGACGACGGCCTGGCCGGTCGACAACGTGTTCGGCGTGGTGAGCGGGTGGTCGGCGTCGAACGGCACGGTCCACAGGCTCACCTTGTTCGCGGAGGCCAGGCGGACGAACTCCTCGAAGATCGCCGCGCCCGCGGACGACGTCGGGTCGGACCGACCGTCCCAGTCGTGCAGGACCTGGCAGGCCTTCGTGAGGCCGGTGGCGTCGCAGACCTGGTCGAGGCGTCCGCCGACGCGCGCCACCTCGGCGGCGTACACACGGTTGGCGTACTCGTGGGAGGCCAGCGTCGCCGGACTCTCCTTGCCCTGCTTGAGCTGGTCGACGACGTAGGCCTGGACCATCTTGGTGCGCATGGTGCGCTGGCAGCTCTCGCAGCCGATGATGCGCGAGAAGCCGGTCAGCCGGATCGTGTTGCTCGGCGTCCAGTAGCTGTCGTTGGCGTTCATCACCCAGTTGCGGGTGATGACCGACGGCAGGTGCGACGGGCCGAAGATGCCGGGCCGCTCCGCGTCCTTGTCGGTGCCCCACTTGCACGACGTCGCTGCGCGCGTCCCGTCCAGCCCGGGGATGCCGGCGAGGCCGAACAGCAGCCGCCCGGTGTCGGTCATGCACTTGTCCGCCAGCTTGTTCGTGACGTTGGGCACGACCGAGTGGTCCGCGTACAGCACGTTGCCCGCACGGTCCGCGGCGGTGGTGTTGACCCACGGGATCCCGCCGCCCGCGTCCTGCCGCCGGAGCAGGTCGCGCACGGAGGTGGCCATGTTCATCGACAGGAACGTGTCGAAGGTCCGCAGGTGCTCGGCGTTGGCGTCCCTGATGGCCCAGAAGCTGTCCGCGGTCCAGGACATGTAGAAGCTCGGGGCGTTGATGACGTACCCCTGCGGTGTGCGGTAGAGGGTCTTCGTGACCGTCTGCACGCCGTCGTCGGTCAGCACCTGGACGTCGACGTCGCGCTTGTCGAGCTCGGCCGTGCCGCCGCCGGCGGTCTCGTAGCTGGTCGGGGTGCCGGCCGTCGTGTACTGGTAGGGCGTGAACCGCCGCGCGGTCGAGACGGTGTGGCTCCACGCCACGTCCTTGTTGAAGCCGATGTTGATCGCCGGGAACCCGGTGAGCGCACCGCCGGCGACGTCGAGCTTGCCCGGAACGGTCAGGTGCATCTGGGTGAAGCGGTAGCGACCCAGCCAGGGGAAGTGCGGGTTGCCGAGGATCATGCCTCGGCCGGTCGTGGTGTCGTTGCCGCCGACGGCGGTGGCGTTCGACCCGAATCCGTCCGGCTGCTCCCACGCCGCTCGCACCTGCGCCCGCGTCGGCCGGGGTGCCGGGCGGGACGCCGCCGACGGCGGCGTCGCCTCGGTGATGGCGGGCAGGAACTGGGTGGTCGAGGAGATCAGCTGGGCGAGGTAGAAGGCGTACCAGACGTCGGTCGTGGTGATGTCCGGCTTGATCCAGGTCTGGTCCGCGCAGGCGGGGTCGGTGATGGTGTTCGTGCTCAGCCAGTCGTTGATGCCGGCGGTCTCGGCGACCACCATCGCCTTGGCGCGGGCGCTCGGGCCCCGGACCGGGTCGTCGAGCAGCTTCTCGACCACGTGCCGGTTACGCAGGTCGGTGACGAGCGTGTCCCACTCGAGGTTCGTCCCGGAGCCGCCGACGTTGTCCGCGTAGCTCCCGTCCGGTCCGAGGTAGAGCGACCGCTGCCCGCGGGCGGTGAGCAGCATGTCCATCATGTTGCAGGTCGACTCGGCGGTGGTGATCCACCCGGCGCCGTACGCGACGCCGGGGAAGGAGTCCGCCTTGATGTGCGGGATCCCGTGCTCGGTGATCCGGATCGTCGCGTCGTACGGCGAGGTCCGCGCCTGGGGCGACGGTGCCGCAGGCGCGGCCGAGGCCGTGCCCAGGGCGGCCGTGGCCGGGGCGACGAGGAGCACGCTCGCGAGGGCGAAGCCGAGGAGGCGGTTGTGACGACGGTCATACGGAAGACGCACGACGGAAAACTATCGGTTCGTCGCCCGGGTCGCTCGGTAACTACCCTTTTGCCGTGGATGCGCTGGACCGGGAGACGTGGGAGCCGCGCGCCCGGGCCCATGCCGACCGGGTGGACGCCTATGTCGAGCCGCACCTCGCGCGGCACCGGGCGGGCCTGAAGCACCCGGTCCACGACTTCCTCTTCACCTACTACTCCCAGCGCCCGGCGCAGCTGCGCCGGTGGCACCCGGGGTACGGCGTCCGGCTGGCCGACGCGCCGGAGTACGACGGCCTCAAGGGCTACGAGGACGGCGCGGTCACCGCGGCGCACGTCGGGACCCAGCGGCCGCTCCTGGTCGCGCTCCGGCGGCTGCTGGCCGCGACCGCTGCCCGGCCCGCCAACTTCGGCTGCTTCGGCATGCACGAGTGGGCGATGGTCTACCGCCTCCCGGAGCAGCAGGTCCGGCACGCCGCCTGGCCGCTGCGGCTCGGGCCGGCCGGGAACGACGCGGTCGTCGAGTCGCACCGGATCGCCTGCTCGCACTTCGACGCCTTCCGGTTCTTCGCCCCCGCAGCCGTGCCGCTGAACTCGCTGTCCCCCACCGCGCAGGACCGCCCCGACTTCGAGCAGCCCGCCTGCCTGCACGCGGGCATGGACCTCTACAAGCACGCCTTCCGGCTCAGCCCGATGGTCTCCTCGGACCTGGTGGCCGACTGCTTCGAGCTTGCGTGGGACATCCGGGTCCTCGACATGCGCGCGGCGCCGTACGACCTCGCCGAGCTCGGCCTGGACCCGGTGCGGATCGAGACCGCGGCCGGCAAGGCGGAGTACGCCGAGGCGCAGCGCGGCTTCGCCGAACGGGGTGCGCCCCTGCGGGCCCGGCTCGTCGAGGAGTGCGACCGGCTGCTGGCCGCGGCCGACGCCGCAGCCGACCCGGAGGTCGAGCTCGTCGAGACCCCGTGAGCAGTGGGGTCGGCGGGCGCCGCCTCAGGACGCCTGCGGCTGGGAGGCCTGCTGGTCGTCGAGGCGCAACCGGATGACGGTCCCACCGCCTGGCGGCACGTCGAGCTCCAGGCTGCCGCCCAGGCGGACGGCCCTCTCGGTCATGGTCTCGAGGCCGAAGTGGCCGCTCGGCCGGTCCGCGGTGCCGATGCCCCGGCCGTCGTCCTCGACCTCGATTACGAGCGGACAGGTGTCGACCCGGACGACGATCCGCGTCGCCTCGGCGTGCTCGAGGGCGTTGCGGAGGGCTTCGCGCACGATCGCAGCCACATCGGGGCCGGCGCCCGGGGGCAGCTCGGGGAGCCGGGACGGTGCCTCGAGCACGACCGGGACGGCAGGTGACAGGGTCTGCCGGCGCACCGTGTCGATGGTGGTCGCCAGGACGAGCGACAGGTTGGAGGGGGCGAGCTCGCGGCGCCCGGCGACCAGGGCGCGCAGCTCACCGGACGCTCGTTCGAGGAGGTCGACGACCTGGGTCAGGTCCTCTGCGACGGCCCGGTGGTCGCAGCCGCCCGGCACGGCGAGCCGCTGGCCGGCCGCGACGGCACGCGCGTTCGCGCCGAAGAGGATCTGCAGGACCGAGTCGTGCAGGTCGCGGGAGAGCCGTTGCCGTTCGACCAGCGCGGCCCGCTCACGGTCGGTCGCGAGGTTCAGCTCGACGAGTGCCGCGCGCTCCTCCAGGGCCGCTGCGTGCTGGGCGCGGAGCCGGCTGGCGCGGCCCAGGGCGTAGGCGACCGCCACGAAGATGGGGGTCTTGACCATGATCTCGGCCATCTCCGGTCGCCCCGAGAGCGGCCCCGAGGCGGCCAGCGCCACGCCGCTGAACACGCTCGCCCGCACGCTCGCCGGACGGTCCGCCTGGACGGCGACCTCGTAGACCGCGAACGCGACCGCCAGCCCACCGACGTCCGAGAGCCAGACGGGGGCGATCATCTGAGCGGTGGCCAGCCCCGTCGTGGTCAGCAGGACCGGGAGCGGCCACCGGCGCCGCAGCAGCAGCAACGAGCCCATCACCAGCGCGAACGCCATGATCAGCCCCGGTGACGTCGGGGTCCCCTCCTCGGCGGCCTCGGCGGCACCGGCGAGGACCAGGATCAGGCTCGGGACGCAGAGCGTCGTCCAGGTGCCGGCTCGTGCCAGGAACGGATGCGATCTCCTCACGATGTCTCCGCGATTCAGCGCCGCGTCCTCTGGCCCCGTCTGCGGCAGATCCGACACCATGGTGCCCTACGTGGAAGCCGAGTGGAGGGTGACGTGGGACCGACCCACCCGGACGAGGACGAGCCGGACATCGCCGTCTTCGTGGTCGACGACCACGCCGTGGTGCGGGACGGGATCACGGCAGTGCTCGAGGCACGCGACGGCTTCGTGGTCCGCGGCGAGGCGGCCTCGCTCGAGGAGGCCATCGCCCGGCTGAGGACCCTGGCGGGCTCGGACACGCTGCCGGACGTGCTCGTCACCGACGTCGCCATGCCGGGCGGCGACGGGGTGGAGCTGACCAGGCAGGTGCGACAGCTCTGGCCCGGGGTGCAGGTCGTGGCCCTGACCGGGCTCCTCGAGGACGACGCCGTCGCCGGCGTCCTCAGGGCCGGCGCGGTCGGCTACGTCCACAAGGACGCCGGCATCACCGCGGTGATCGACGCCGTCGTGGCAGCCCACCGGGGCGAGATGGTGGTGGATCCTCGGGCCACGCGCATCCTGGCGGCGTCGCTGTCGCCGCAGCCGCGCGCCGTCGACGTGCTCACCCCCCGGGAGCGGGAGGTGGTCGAGCTGGTCGCGGAAGGACTGTCCAACCAGGAGATCGCCCGTCGCCTGGTCACCTCGGAGCGCACCGCCCGGACCCATGTGAGCAACGTGCTGGCCAAGGTCGGGCTCAGCAGCCGCACCCAGCTCGCGCTGTGGGCGGTGCGGGAGGGACTCGTCCCGCACGCCTGACCGACCGGGATGCCGCCCGTCGCCGGCGGGTGCACCTACGTCATCTGTCGCGTCCCGGCGGCCGACGGATGACGCAGGACGATGCCGTCAGACGCCCGAGGTGCCGCGCCACCGCCGCCGCGATCGTGGAGACGACGACCCGTCCACGACCAAGGAGTCCTCCATGAAGAACGCACCCGCCACCCCCCACCGCGACACGCACCTCTCCGACACACCTGACCCGGCCCGGTCCACCCAGGTGCTCCGCGTGAAGGGTTACCCCGTCGACGCGGCGCTGGCAGCGGCCGCCGGCGTCCTGTTCGTCCTCGGGGCCGTGAACCCGTGGGGCTACGTCTTCGGCGCCGACAGCACGCTCGGTGCCACCGACCTGGGCGCGAGGAACTGGATGATCGCGATGATCGTCGGCGGCCTGGCCCTGACCGTCCTCGCTCTCGCCTGGCGGAACCGGGCGTTCATCGCGCTCCTCCCGGTCGCGGCCGTCGCCCTCACCGGCGTGCTCATCGGCACCAGCCGCGTGAGCACGGTGGCGACCGAGCTCTACCAGGAGTGCATGACCGGCAGCGCCGGCGGTCGCGGCGTCACCATCGTCGCCTACGGCCTCCTGCTGGCCACGGTGGCGCTGGTGGCGGGGACGTGGCGGACCATCGCCGAGGCACGCCGATGACGTCCCGCCGGCCGTAGCCATCCAGTGGTCGGGTGCAGGGAGCGCGGGCCGCGGGCTTCGACGCCAACCCTCCACGGGCCCGGTTCGGGCGGTGGAGAACGCCCGTCGATCGTGACCCGATCGTGACCGAATCCCCTGTGCACACAGGGGATTCTCGGGCCTGACTGTCGGTGGTCGATGCTGGAATGGGTGCCATGACAGCGATGGCCACACCGAGGCACCGGGTCACCGCCGCGACCGCCCAGATGCGGTCGGTGGCCGACTCGGTGGCCGACGCGTCGGTGTGGTCCCTCGACGCCGACGAGGCGCACACGACGCTGGTCGAGCTGACCCGCCTCGAAGCCCAAGTTGCCGCCCTGAAGCTCCGCGTCGCCGCGCACGCCGAGTCGGTCGACACCCGCGACGCCACCGCCGCCTGGGCGCACGCGACCCGGCAGACCCCCCGGACCGCGAAGGGACTGGTGAAGCTGGCCCAGGCGCTGGAGGCGCACCCGGTGACCGCGGACGCCCTCGCCGCCGGTCACCTGAACCTGGACCAGGCGCGGGTGGTCGTGCACGCCGTCGACGACCTCCCCGACTCCATCGGCCCCGAGCTGATCGCGCAGGCCGAGGACCACCTGGTCGGGCTCGCCCGCGACCACCACGCCGGGGCGCTGCGGATCCTGGGCCGCCGGCTCCTCGAGGTGATCGCCCCCGACCTGGCCGACGCCCACGAAGCCGCCCTGCTCGAACGCGAGGAGGCCGACGCGCTCGCCGCGTGCCGGCTCAAGGCCCGGTTCGACGACCACGGACGCCTGGTCGGGTCCTTCGTCCTCCCGCACCTGCACGGCGCCATGCTCCTCAAGGCCGTCACCGCGTTCGCCGCCCCGAACCACCGCGCCGCCACCGACGGAGCCGAGGCCGCCAAGCAGACCGCCGGCCGGCCCACGCCGGAGCGGCTCGGCAGGGCGTTCTGCGAGCTCCTCGAACGCCTCCCCGCCACGAGCCTGCCGAAGGCCGGTGGCACCAACGCCACCGTCGTGGTCACCCTCTCCTACGAGACCCTGGTCGGGCAGCTCGAGACCGCCGGGGTCATCCTCGACACCGGCCACCGGATCTCACCCGGCGAAGCCCGCCGGCTCGCCTGCCAGGCCGGGATCATCCCCGCCGTGCTCGGCACCCGCTCCGAGGTCCTCGACCTCGGCCACAGAACCCGGCTGTTCACCCCCGCCCAGCACCTCGCCCTCGCGCTGCGCGACAAGCACTGCACCGAACCCGGCTGCGACGCACCACCCTGGCGCTGCCACGCCCACCACGACCAGGAATGGTCACGAGGCGGACCCACCGACCTCGCCAACGGACGACTCCTCTGCCCCCGACACCACCACCTCCACCACCGCCACCAGCCCACGAAGCCCGGCTACCACCCACGGACGTGAGCCGACCCGACACCAGTCAGGTGCGACGGCTCCGGATGACGTCGACCAGCACCGGTCCCAGGGATCCATGTGCGAGGGGAGGCAGCTCGGCCGGGCGGAACCACCGGATCTCGTCGTGTTCCTCGGGCGCGATGTTCGTCGGCGCTCCCTGCCAGTCGACGACCAGCCAGGCGCTGAAGCGCACCGAGTCTGCTCCGCGTCCCGCCTCCAGCCGGCACAGGTGCGACGCCGAGTCCGTCGCGATCGCCACGCCCAGCTCCTCCTGCATCTCCCTCGCGAGCGCGGTCAGCTTCGACTCACCGGGCTCGACGTGACCGCCGGGCAGGTCCCACACGTCCGGATACGCACGCCGGTACGGGCTCCGGTGCACGAGCAGCACCCGCCCCTCACGGACCAGCGCCCCGGCGACGACCTCGTGCACGAGGTGATGCAAGCAGGGACGACCGACACCCGGGACGTGCGGAGGGCTCGTCAGCCGAGGACGTTCGACCCTGCTGCGGACGGACCGGCCGTCCTACCGTGGCGCCATGAGCAGGCCCGTACCCCAGTGCCCGATCCGGCCGGGTGAGGCGTGCCTGCTGTGCGAGTCCGGCGCCACCGGCCCGGAGGACTGCGGGCTGGTCTGGCTGGTCATGCACGACCCCGACCTGCGCGACCGGCTGGCCGAGCTGCGCCTCGAGCGGATCCGGGAGCAGCAGCAAACCGGTCGCGGTCCCGCGGCCCGGCGCGCTTGACTCTGGTCCATGACCTCGAGGATCACCGAGACCTCCGTCGACTGTGCCGACCCCGCGGGCCTCGCCGACTTCTGGTGCGCCGCCCTGGGCTACGTCGTCGTCCACGCTGACGACGAGCTGGTCGAGATCGGGCCGCCCGGGCGCGACGACACCGAGCTGCTCACGACCATCCGGCAGGCGCCGGTCGCGGGAACCCTCGTCTTCGCCCGGGTCCCGGAGGCGAAGACCGTCAAGAACCGCCTGCACCTCGACCTGTCCCCCATCGACTGCTCCCAGGCGGCCGAGGTCGAGCGGCTCGAGGCACTCGGCGCCCGGCGCGTCGACGTCGGCCAGGGCGACGTGGGCTGGGTGGTGATGGCGGACCCGGAGGGCAACGAGTTCTGCGTGCTGCGCAGCCTGGCGCCCGGCGAGTTCAGCCTGTGAGGCCGGCGTCCCCGCGGCTAGGTTGAGCCCATGCGACGTCTCGGAGCGATCGTCCTCGCCCTGCTGCTCGCGGCCTCGCTCGCCGGGCCGGCGGGCGCGAAGGACCCGCGCTGGGTCTTCTACACCAAGGACAGGACCCACTACACCTCGCCGTGGTTCAAGGGCGCCCACCGGATCATGGTCCCGTTCGGTTGCACCCGGGCGCCGTACTACTCCCCCGACCCGCGGTGCGAGCACGACCACGGGTTCCACCACGGCCTCGACGTCGCCATGCCGTGCGGGACGCCGCTCTACGCCGCGGTCCGGGTCCGTGTCATGCCGAACGACTCGCTGGGGCCGGCGTACGGCGACAACCCGGTGCTGCTGCGCAACCGCAAGAAGCACTTCGACCTGGTGATCGGGCACACGCGAAAGGTCTACGTGCAGGAGGGCGACATGGTCGCCAAGGGCACGATGTTCGCCCGTGCCAACGACCGGGGCGCCCCCGACGGGTGCCACCTCCACTTCGAGCAGCGCGCCGTCGGCGGTGACCTGGCGAGCGCGGTGTGGCCCCGGCCGCTGCTGCGGCTCACGCCCCCGGACGCGTCGTGACCGACGAGCAGCAGGTGCTCCGGACGTTCTTCGACGACGACGGCAGCCTGCGCACCATCCCGACCCGGCACGCCAAGCGGCTCGTCGTCCTCGACCGGCTGGCGCAGGAGTTCGAGCCCGGCGAGCGCTACGCCGAGGCCGAGGTGAACCTCGTGCTGCACCGCTTCCACCCCGACCACGCGGCCCTGCGGCGCTACCTCGTCGAGAACGGGTTCCTCGCCCGCGAGGCGGGCGTCTACTGGCGCAGCGGCGGGACCGTCGATGTCTGAGCCCGCGCCCCAGCAGCTGCGGGACCTCGACTGGTACGGCGAGGACCTCGGTGCCGTCGCCTACGCCGACGTCACGTTCACCGACGTCGACCTGAGCGAGGTCGTGACGCGCGGCGCGACCTTCGAGCGCTGCACCTTCCACACCTGCCGGTTCAACGCCTCGACCCACGTGGCGTCGGCGTTCGTCGGCTGCGACTTCCGCCGGTGCAGCTTCTTCGACGCGATGCTGGACGGCTGCAAGCTCACCGGCTCGCAGTTCTCCGAGTGCACGCTGCGGCCGCTCGCCGTGCGGGGCGGGGTCTGGCGCAGGGTCGGCCTGCGCGGCGCCGTGCTCAGCCGGCTGGAGCTGGACGGGCTCGACCTGCGCGACGCCGACCTCTCGATGGCCGACCTGAGCGGCACCTCGCTGCGGGGCGCGAACCTCGGTGGTGCCACCCTCCGCGAGGCCGACCTCTCCGGCGCGGACCTCCGCGGCGCCGACCTGTCCGGCGTGGACCTCTCGAGCGCGCGGCTGCGGGACACCCGCCTCGACCTGGTCGGCGCCGTGCTGCTCGCCGAGCAGCACGGCGCCGTCGTCGACCCGACCTGACCTGACCGGGAGGGTCAGCCGGCGGCCTGCTTCACGAGCGCCTCGATCGCCTTCGCCTCGCCGGCGCCGATGTCGGTGATGGCGTACGACGTCGGCCACAGGTGCCCGTCGTCGAGCTGCGCCGCGTCCTCGAAGCCGAGCGTGCAGTAGCGCGAGCCGAACTTCTCCGACGGCTTGAAGAAGACCA
>NZ_JBGAHF010000034.1:0-18294 GCF_044226305.1 Nocardioides sp.
AGCTCCTCCGCGAGCTCACCATCGACCCCGCCCGCAACTACCAGCCACTCGGCCGACCACCCGGACCCCAACCCCACACAAACAGAAGACCGGACCCCGACCCGGGGTCCGGCCTGTCCGGGATCTCCTGAGAGATCACAGTGGTGGGCGCAGAGGGATTCGAACCCCCGACCACCTCCTTGTAAGGGAGGTGCTCTACCGCTGAGCTATACGCCCGTGACCCCGGGGCGGAGCGGCTCCCGGAGCGGGGCACACCTTACGCACCGACCGGCCCGGAAATGAAGCTGGACCGCAGGCGTCTCGGGTCACCTGCGGTCCAGCAAGAACAAGACTAGATCGGCGTCCAAGTGATGTCGCGGGATCGTTCGCAAACCGTTGGATTTTGCGCAGATCGGTCTAGACCGGAGCGTCAGGAGGTCACAGAACGGCGGTCAGCTGCTTGAGATGTTCGTCCAGGTCGCGGCCCTCGGGCATCGCGTTGTGGACCGCCCAGCGGACCCGGCCGTCCTTGTCGACGACGTACGACGAGCGCCGCGGGCAGCCCCGCTCCTCGTCGAACACGTCGAAGGCCCGGGCGACCTCGCCGTGCGGCCAGAAGTCCGAGAGCAGCGGGAAGTTGAGCCGGTCCTGGTCGGCGAACGCGCGCAGCGAGTAGACGGGGTCGCAGGAGATCGCGAGCACCTCGGTCTCGAAGGTCAGGAACTCCGCGAGCCGCTCCCGGATCTGCGACATCTCCCCCGTGCAGACCCCGGAGAACGCGTAGGGGTAGAAGAAGATCACGACCGCCTTGCGGCCCCGGAACGAGCCCAGCGAGACGTCCTGGCCGAACTGGTCGCGCAGCGTGAAGTCGGGCGCCGCTCCGCCCAGCTCGAGTCCGGTCATGACCCGAATCCTGTCACCTGCCGGCGACAGTCCCTCACTCGGTGTCGGTGTCGGCCCCGGCCTCGGGGTCCGGCTCCTTGTCGAGCTCACGCTTGAGCACCTTGCCGGTCGCGTTGCGGGGCAGCTCGTCGAGGAACACGATCTCGCGCGGCACCTTGTAGCGGGCCAGGTTGTCCTTCACCCAGCCCTTGAGCTCGTCCTCGCCCACCTCGCGGTCGGTGACGACGAACGCGCGCAGCCGCTTGCCGAAGTCGGGGTCGTCGATGCCGACGGCGGCGACCTCGACGACCGCGTCGTGGCGCATCAGGCAGTCCTCGACCTCCTTGGGGAAGACGTTCTCGCCCCCGGACACGATCATCTCGTCGTCGCGGCCCTCGACGTGCAGCCGGCCGTCCTCGTCGAACCGACCGACGTCCCCGGTCGACATCAGCCCGTCGACGACCTCCTTGTGCCCGCCGCCGGTGTAGCCCTCGAAGAGCAGCCCGTTGCCGACGAAGATCCGGCCGGTCTCGCCGACGGGCCGCTCCTTGCCCTGCTCGTCGAGGATCTTGACGATCGTCGCGTACGGCGGCTTGCCCGCCGCTGCGGGCGCCGCACGGAGGTCCTCCGGGGTGGCGATGGACGCGTAGGCCACCTCGGTCGAGCCGTAGATGTTGTAGAGGTTGTCGCCGAAGTGGTCCATCCAGTCCAGCGCGAGGTCGCCCGGCAGCGCCGACCCGGACGAGGCGACGACCTTGACGTGGGAGAGGTCGTAGCGGTGCAGCTTGTCCTCCGGCAGCGCCATCATCCGCTGCAGCATCACCGGGATCACGACCAGCGAGTCGCACCGCTCGTCCTGGGCGACCGCCAGGCACGCCTCCGGCTCGAAGCGGCGGCGCAGCACGACCGTGGACCCCAGCAGCATCGAGAGGGCGAGGTGGGCGAAGCCCCAGGTGTGGAACAGCGGCGCTGCGATGTGCGTGCGCCAGCCGTAGCGAAGCGGCATCCGCGACAGCAGCGAGACGGCCGCGTCGATGCCCGCCTCGCTGCGCGGGGCGCCCTTCGGGGTCCCGGTCGTCCCGGAGGTCAGGATGACGATCCGACCGTGCCGCTCGACCGGCTCGAGGTCGTCGTCGGGCTGGGAGGCGATCAGCGCCTCGAGCGTCGGGTCCTCGGCGTCGCCGTCGGTCCAGGCCAGCACCGACGTGCCGGCGTCGGCCTTCTCGAGCAGGTGGGTGAACTCCTCGTCGTGGACGACGAGGGTCGGCTGCTCCCGCTCCAGCACGTCGACCAGCTGCGGCCCGGCGAACGCCGTGTTCAGGTAGAGGATGTCCGCGCCGAGCTTCGCGGCGGCGATGCTGGCGTCGACGAAGCCGCGGTGGTTGCGGCACATGAGGGCGACGCCGCTGCCCTCGGTGACGCCGAGCTCGGCGAACGCCCGCGCGAGGGCGTTGGACCGGCGGTGCACCTCGTCGAAGGTCAGCGAGCCCAGCTCGTCGACGATCGCGGTACGACGGGGGTCGAGCTTCGCCGCCGCCGTGAACCCGCCCGCGGGGCCGGTGCCCCACGACCGCAGCGCCCGCGCGGCCCGCGCGAGGCCGAGGGGATGGTGGGGTCGGATGACGCCGGCCTCCCCGAGCACCTTGAGCGTGGTGCCGGTCGCAGTGGCGCCCGCGAGGGCCTTCTGGAGGACGTCCTGGAGCACGCGTTGCCTTTCGTCAGCGGGTCGGTAGGCCGTCCAACGAGCGTCGGCCGGAACGGTCCCGGGTCACGTGGCGCCCGCTGGCGCGTCCGGCGTCTAGGCCCTCGTCTTCGGGGCGACGAGACGGGTCGCGGCCCAGTCCTTGCTCACGGTCGCGGTCGTGGTCTGGGAGAGGCCGGCGATCGGCGCGGCCTCGGCGATGTCGGTCGGGTCCACGGCGTTGGGCCGTCCGACCTTCGGGGTGAGCAGCCAGATCGCGCCACCACCGACCAGGTCGGTGAGGGCGTCGACCAGGCTGTCGACCAGGTCCCCGTCCTCGTTGCGGAACCACAGCAGGACGGCGTCGACCACGTTGCCGTAGTCCCCGTCGACCATGTCTGCGTCGACTGCGTCCTCGATGGCGACCCGGAGGTCGTCGTCGGTGTCGGAGTCCCAGCCCAGCTCCTGGACGACCATGCCGGGCCGAAAGCCCAGCCGGCCGGCCGGTCCCCCACCGGTCTCGGTCTGGGTGGGTCCGCCACCCGGCGTCGCGCTCACCTTCCGCCTCCTCGACGAATCTCTGTCCGTGTCTGATGTGTCCGTGGCACTCCGAGGAACCCCTGGGAGTGGGGAGTAGTCCACCGGAGTTGCGACACGGGCGCAACCCGGTCGGCCCGGATGCACGCTCCGTGGGACTACCCGTCGGTAAATTCTCCGGCTTCGGGTCGCGTGGGACGATGGCCGGGTGACCGAAGACGTGACCACCCCTTCCGGCACCGGCACCTCGCGGATCGGCACCACCCCGACCGTCATCCACGAGGGCCTGCCCACCCAGCTCCCGGACATCGACCCGGACGAGACCACCGACTGGCTCGACTCCTTCGACTCGCTCGTCGAGGAGCGCGGCCGCGAGCGCGCCCGCTACGTGATGCTGCGGCTGCTCGAGCGCGCCCGCCAGTCCAACGTCGGGGTCCCGGCGCTGCGCAGCACCGACTACATCAACACGATCCCGCCCGAGCGGGAGCCCTGGTTCCCCGGCGACGAGGAGACCGAGCGCCGGATCCGCGCGTTCATCCGCTGGAACGCCGCGGTGATGGTGTCCTCGGCCAACCGCAAGGGTCTCGAGGTGGGCGGCCACATCGCGACGTACCAGTCGTCGGCCAGCCTCTACGAGGTCGGGTTCAACCACTTCTTCCGCGGCAAGGACCACCCCGGCGGCGGCGACCAGGTCTACATCCAGGGCCACGCCTCCCCCGGCATGTACGCCCGTGCCTACCTCGAGGGGCGGCTGACCGAGGAGCAGCTCTACCGGTTCCGCCAGGAGGTCCAGCACGGGCCGGGCGCCGGCCTGTCGTCGTACCCCCACCCGCGGCTGATGCCGGAGTTCTGGGAGTTCCCGACGGTCTCGATGGGCCTCACCGCGATCAACTCGATCTACCAGGCCCGGTTCAACCGCTACCTGCAGAACCGCGGCGTCAAGGACACCAGCGAGCAGCGCGTCTGGGCCTTCCTCGGCGACGGCGAGATGGGTGAGCCCGAGTCGCTCGGCGCGATCCGCGTCGCGGCCCGCGAGGAGCTCGACAACCTGGTGTGGGTCGTCAACTGCAACCTGCAGCAGCTCGACGGTCCGGTGACCGGCAACGGCAAGATCATCCAGGAGCTCGAGGCCAACTTCCGGGGCGCCGGCTGGAACGTGATCAAGGTCGTCTGGGGCCGCGAGTGGGACCAGCTCCTGGCGCGTGACGTCGACGGCGTCCTCGTCAACCAGATGAACACCACCCCCGACGGCCAGTTCCAGACCTACTCGACCGAGGGCGGCGACTACATCCGCGAGCAGTTCTTCGGGGCGGACCCCCGGCTGCGCGCCATGGTCGAGCACATGACCGACCAGCAGATCGTGAAGCTGCCGCGCGGCGGCCACGACTACCGCAAGGTCTACGCCGCCTTCGACGCCGCGACCAAGCACGTCGGGCAGCCGACGGTGATCCTGGCCAAGACCATCAAGGGCTGGACGATCGACGCCCTCGAGGGCAAGAACGCCACGCACCAGATGAAGAAGCTCACCCAGGACGACCTCAAGCGGTTCCGGGACCGGCTCTACCTCCCGATCTCCGACCGCGACCTGGAGCGCTCCTACGAGGAGACCGGCGCGGCGCCGTTCTTCCACCCGGGCGCGGAGTCCCCCGAGATCCAGTACATGCTCGACCGCCGCCGGCAGCTCGGCGGCTCGCTGCCGAAGCGGGTCGTGCGGGCCAAGACCCTCACCCTGCCCGGCGACGAGATGTACGCCGAGCTCAAGCAGGGCGGCGGCAAGCACAAGGTGGCCACCACGATGGCCGTGGTCCGGCTGCTCAAGGACTGGATGAAGGACCCGGGCATCGGTCAGCGCGTCGTCCCGATCGCGCCCGACGAGTACCGGACCTTCGGCATGGACTCGATGTTCCCGAGCGCGAAGGTCTACAACCCGGGCGGCCAGCAGTACGAGTCGGTCGACCGGAAGTTGTTGCTCTCCTACAAGGAGTCGGCGCAGGGCCAGATGCTCCACGAGGGCATCTCCGAGGCCGGTGCCGTGGCCTCGGCGACCGCCGCGGGCTCGGCGTACTCGACGCACGGCGAGCACATGATCCCGTTCTACATCTTCTACTCGATGTTCGGGTTCCAGCGCACCGGTGACTCGATCTGGGCGATGGCCGACCAGCTCGCGCGGGGCTTCCTGATCGGCGCGACCGCGGGCCGCACGACCTTGACCGGCGAGGGCCTGCAGCACGCCGACGGGCACTCCCCGCTCCTGGCCGCGACCAACCCGGCGGTCGTGCACTACGACCCGGCCTTCGCCTACGAGATCGGCCACATCATGAAGGCCGGCCTCGAGCGGATGTACGGCGATGGCGGCCCGCACGGCCAGGGTGAGGACGTCATCTTCTACCTCACCGTCTACAACGAGCCCGTCCCGCAGCCGGCCGAGCCCGACGACGTCGACGTCGACGGCATCCTCAAGGGCCTGCACCGGGTCTCGACCGCCGAGGGCGAGGGCCCGCGGGTGCAGCTGCTCGCCTCCGGCGTCGGCTTCCCCTGGGTCGCCGACGCGCAGCGGATCCTCGCCGAGGACTGGGGCGTGCGTGCGGACACCTGGTCGGTGACCTCGTGGAACGAGCTCGCCCGCGACGCCGTGGCGGCCGAGGAGTGGAGCCTCCTGCACCCCGGCGAGAACCCGCGGACGCCGTACGTCGCCGACAAGCTCGGCGGCACGAGCGGACCGGTCGTGGCGGTCTCGGACTTCATGCGGGCCGTGCCGCTCCAGATCGCGCGCTGGGTGCCCGGCGACTACCGGGTGCTGGGCGCCGACGGGTTCGGCTTCGCCGACACCCGGCCCGCCGCCCGCCGGTTCTTCCACATCGACGCCGAGTCCGTGGTCGTGCAGACGCTCCAGGCGCTGGCCGACGCTGGCGAGATCGAGCGGGAGAAGGTCGAGCAGGCGTTCGCGAAGTACCGCATCGACGACCCGACGGCGGTCGCGGACGTGAAGCAGGAGGGCGGGGACGCCTAGTCCTCGCGCGTCCCGATCACGCCGTGTCGGACACCGCGCGCAGCGAGTCCGGCACGGCGCCGGCCTTGAGCAGCGCACGGAACCGGGCCCGCGAGTACGCCGCGGGCTCGGTCGTGCGGGTGAACTCCTGGACCAGCCGCGCGAACCGCTCGGGGTGGTCCTTGTGCGGGAAGTGCCCGGAGTCGGGGAACACCTCGACCCGGGCCCGCGGCGCCAGCTCGGCGGCGTGGTTCGCGTGCTGCACCGGGATCACCTTGTCGTCGCGCCCCCAGACGACCCACAGCGGCATCGCCTCGGTGAGGTAGGCGCGGTCCGCCATGGTGACCACCTGGCCCTGCCAGTCGACGACGGCCTTGACGACGTGCCGGACCGCGTGGCGGGCCCGCGGGTCGCGGAACGTGTCGTAGATCGCGGCGACCTCGCCGAGGTCGCGGGTGGCGGACATCCCGGTCCCGGCCAGGGCGCGCAAACCCGCCATGCCGACCTGCCGGAGCCCGGGCAGGGTCAGCACCCGCATCACGGGGTGGAACCCCGGCAGGCTGATGGCACGGATCGCCGGGGTCACCTCGGGTCCCAGGCCGCCGGACGCGACGAGCATCAGGCGCTCGGTGCGCTCGGGGAACTGGTAGGCGAACTGCATCGCGACGCCGCCGCCGAAGCTGTGCCCCACGACGGTCACCTTGTCGATGCCCAGCACCGTGAGCAGGTCGCGCATCCCGTTGGCGAAGCCGCCGAGGGTGTAGTCGGCGCGTGGCTTGTCGGACTGGCCGTGGCCCAGGAGGTCCGGGGCGATGACGGTGTAGCGCCGCGAGAGCGGCTCGATGACGGCGTCCCACGTGGTGTGGTCGCAGCCGAGTCCGTGCAGCAGCAGCAGGGCGGGGCCGGAGCCGGCCCTGACGAAGGCTCGACGGTGCCCGTTGATCGTCAGGAACTGGACGTCACTGCCGGACACGGAGCCTCCCTGGATGGTCAGCCCCGGAGGACTGTTGAACGTGATTCAACCAGAGGTACCCGCTCCTGGGGAGAGCGATTCCCGTTGATTTACCGGGGTTTTACGCCGCCTCGACGGGTGCCCTAGCGTGTGCAGGTGACGCGACGCAAGGGCACATCGGCCCCGCAGCGGGCTGCGGATGCCCTGCAGCGGGCGTCCGGGGCGCTCAGCACGGCGGCGATGGCGCGCATGGAGACCGACATGCCGTGGTTCCGCGACCTCAGCGCCGAGGACCGCTCCTGGGTCGGCGTCATCGTGCAGGCCGGCATCCGGGGGTTCGTCGACTGGTACCGGCTCGCGGCCGACCAGCCCGCACCCGGGGGCAGCGAGATGGTCGCCTCGGTGTTCGGAGCCGCGCCTCGCGACCTCGCCGGCGTGATCAACCTCCAGCAGACCGTCGACCTGGTGCGCCTCTCGATCGAGGTGGTCGAGAGCAACGTCGGGGAGCTCCTCGAGCCCGCCGACGCCGACGACGTCCAGGCCGCCGTGCTCCGCTACGCCCGCGAGGTCGCCTTCGCGACCGCCGAGGTCTACGCCCGCGCCGCCGAGCAGCGCGGCGCCTGGGACGCCCGCCTCGAGGCGCTCGTCGTCGACGCCGTCCTGCGCTCGGAGCCCGACGAGACGCTGCTGTCCCGGGCGAGCGCACTGGGCTGGGCCGGCCGCGGCCAGGTCGCCGTCGTCCTCGGGAGCGGCGCCACCGACCGGAGCGACACCGACACCTTCGACGAGGTACGCCGGTCCGCCCGGTCGGCCGGGATGGACGCACTGTGCGCGGTGCAGGGCGACCGGCTCGTGGTCGTCCTCGGCGGGGTGGACGACCCGCGGGCCGCCGCCGAGCACGTCGCGGACCACTTCGGGGACGGGCCGGTCGTCGTCGGGCCGGTCACGACCGACCTCGGCCAGGCCCACGTGTCCGCGCGGGCGGCGCTCTCCGCGCTGCGGGCCGCGCCCGGGTGGCCCGACGCGCCGCGCCCGGTCCGGAGCGCGGACCTGCTCCCCGAGCGCGCCCTGGCCGGGGACGGCCACGCCCGCCGGCACCTGGTCGACGAGGTCTACCTCCCGCTGCTGCACGCGCGCGGAACGCTGATCGAGACCATCTCGGCGTACTTCGAGCGCGGCACCTCCCTCGAGGCGGCCGCCCGGGCCCTGTTCGTGCACCCCAACACCGTCCGCTACCGGCTCCGCCAGGTCGCCGACCTGACCGGCCTGTCCCCGACCGACCCCCGCGACGCGTTCACGCTCGAGATCGCGCTCGTGCTCGGCCGCCAGTCCGCCCGGACCCTCTAGGAAGTTGTAGGAAACCTACAAACTTCGGCGTGGCCTTTTCGTCGGTGCCCGAGGCGAGGCCGGGGCCCTCCGCCCGGCACAGTGGAGACCGTGCTCGTGATCGTCGCTCCCGGCCAAGGTGCCCAGACTCCTGGCTTCCTTCTGCCCTGGCTCGAGGACCCGACCTTCGCGTCGCGGTTCGACTGGCTCGCCACGGTCGCCGGTCTCGACCTGGCCCACTACGGCACCGAGGCCGACGCCGACACGATCCGCCGGACCGAGATCGCGCAGCCGCTGCTCGTCGCCACCAGCCTGGTCGCCGTCCTCGAGGTGTTCCCCCACCCGTCCGACGCCTTCGAGCAGGTCGGCGCGGTCGCCGGCCACAGCGTCGGGGAGATCGGTGCCGCCACCGGCGCCCGCGTGATCACCGCCGAGCAGGCCATGGTGCTGGTCCGCGAGCGCGGCAAGGCGATGGCGCAGGCCGCCGGTCTGACCCCGACCGGGATGACCGCGGTCCTGGGTGGCGACCGCGAGGAGGTCCTCGCCGCGATCGACAAGCACGGGCTGACCGCTGCCAACGACAACGGTCCCGGCCAGATCGTCGCTGCCGGCACGCTCGAGCAGCTGCAGGCCTTCGCCGAGGAGCCGCCGACCAAGGCCCGGCTGATGCCGCTCAGCGTTGCCGGCGCGTTCCACACCCAGCACATGGCCCCGGCCGTCGGCCACCTGGCCGGGCTGGCGCGGTCGGTGTCGGTCCACGACCCGCGCACCCGGGTCATCTCCAACCGCGACGGCAAGGTGGTCCACGACGGGCGCGACGTCCTCGCCCGCATCGTCGGCCAGATCGCCAGCCCGGTCCGCTGGGACCTGTGCCTGGAGACGATGGAGGACCTCGGCGTCACCGGCATCCTCGAGATGCCGCCGGCCGGCACCCTGACCGGCATCGCCAAGCGCGCCCTCAAGGGCGTCGAGACGTTCGCCCTGAAGACCCCCGACCAGCTCGACGCGGCCCGCGAGTTCTGCGCCAAGCACGGCGAGGCGTCCGGCGTGGGCATCGGCACCAGCCCCACCTGGCGGATGGTCGTGTCCCCCGTCAAGGGCACCTTCCACGTGGCCGAGGAGGCCGCCGGCCTGGACGTGCTTCCCGCCGGCACCACGATCGGCGACGTCGCCAGCCTGCGCGGCCGTACCGGCGTGACCGCCGCCCACGGCGGCCAGGTGGTCGAGTGGCTCGTCGAGGACGGCGACCCGGTCTCCCCAGGCCAGCCGCTCATCCGCCTGCACCCCGAGGGTGGTCAGTGATGGCCGACCTCACCCAGGCCCAGGGCGCTCCGCACGCGGCGATCCTCGGCATCGGTGCCTACCGCCCGTCGCGGGTGATCCCCAACGCCGAGGTGGTCGAGGCGATCGACTCCAGCGACGAGTGGATCCAGCAGCGCTCCGGGATCCGGCAACGTCGCTGGGCGACGCCCGAGGAGACCGTCCAGGTCATGTCCGTGGCCGCCGCCCGGCAGGCGCTCGAGCGCGCCGGCGTCGACCCGAAGCAGGTCGACTGCGTGATCGTCGCGACCGTCACCCACCTGCTCCAGACGCCCGCGATCGCCACCGCCATCGCCCACGAGCTCGGCACCGAGCAGGCCGCCGCGTTCGACATCTCCGCGGCCTGCGCCGGGTTCTGCCACGGCATCGCCCTGGCGTCCGACCTCGTGCGCGGAGGCACCGCCGGCCACGTGCTCGTGATCGGCGTCGAGCGGCTCTCCGACATCACCGACATCGGTGACCGCGGCACCGCGTTCATCTTCGCCGACGGCGCCGGCGCCGCCGTCGTCGGACCCAGCCAGACCCCGGGCATCGGTCCGGTCGTGTGGGGCTCCGACGGCGAGCAGTTCGACCTGATCCGGCAGCGCGAGGACTGGCGCGACGTGGTCGCCTCGGAGGCACCCGAGATGCCCCACCTGGTGATGCAGGGCAACGCGGTCTTCCGCTGGGCGTCGTTCCAGATGGCGAAGACCGGCCAGCAGGCACTCGACCGCGCCGGCGTCAGGATCGACGACCTCGACGTCTTCGTCCCCCACCAGGCCAACATGCGCATCACCGACGCCATGGCGCGGGCGATGAAGCTCCCCGAGCGGGTCAAGATCGCCCGCGACATCGCCGAGCAGGGCAACACCTCGGCCGCGTCGATCCCGCTCGCCCTCGACCGGATGATCGAGGAGGGCGACGCGCGCAGCGGCGACACGGCCCTCCTGATCGCCTTCGGTGCCGGCCTCGCGTACGCCGCGCAGGTCGTCACCGTCCCCTAGCAACCCGCACCCGCGGGCCAACGCACCGACAACGCACGACGAAGGGAACGCACAACATGGCATCCACCGAGGAGATCCGCGCCGACCTCGCCGAGATCGTCAACGAGGTCGCCGGCATCGACGCCGACGACGTCCAGCTCGACAAGTCGTTCGTCGACGACCTGGACGTGGACTCCCTGTCCATGGTCGAGGTGGTCGTCGCCGCCGAGGAGAAGTTCGGCGTCTCGATCCCCGACGACGAGGTCAAGAACCTCAAGACCGTGGGCGACGCCGTCGCCTTCATCGAGCGCGCCCAGGCCTGAGCCCGGACCGGCTCTCGAGCCACGCCACCAGCAGTACCAGCAGCAGCACTGAGGAGCACCATGCCGAAGCGAGTCGTCGTCACCGGTCTCGGGACCACCTCCCCCGTCGGGGGTGACGTGGCGAGCACGTGGGACGCCCTGGTCAACGGACGCTCGGGCGTCCGCTTCCTGACCGACGAGTGGGCCGAGCAGATGCCGGTCAAGATCGCCGGCCGGATCGCGGTCGAGCCCACCGAGGTCCTCGAGCGGGTCAAGGCCCGCCGCCTGGACCGCTCCTCGCAGTTCGCCATGGTGGCCGCGATGGAGGCCTGGGCCGACGCCGGCCTGGTCGACGCGGAGCTCGACAACGAGCGGCTCGGCGTCTGCATGGCGTCGGGCATCGGCGGGGTGACGACGCTCCTCGACAACTACGACACGTTGAAGGAGAAGGGCCCGCGACGGGTCTCCCCCCTCGCCGTGCCGATGCTGATGCCGAACGCACCGGCAGCACAGATCAGCCTCTACGTCGGGGCGCGCGCGGCGGTCATCACGCCGGTCTCCGCGTGCGCGTCCGGCAACGAGGCGATCGCCCACGCCGTCGACCAGATCCGCCTCGGTCGCGCCGACGTGGTCGTGGCCGGTGGCACCGAGGCGGCGATCCACCCGCTGCCGATGGCGGCGTTCGCCAACATGATGGCGCTCTCCAAGACCGCGAGCGGCGAGGAGGGCGGCGACCCGACCGCGGTCTCGCGGCCCTGGGACCTCGCCCGGGACGGGTTCGTCCTCGGCGAGGGCGCCGGCGTCCTGGTCCTCGAGTCCGAGGAGCACGCCCAGGCGCGCGGCGCCCGGATCTACGCGACCGTGCTCGGCGCGGGCATCACCGCCGACTCCCACGACATCGCCCAGCCCGACCCGGAGGGCCGCGGCGGCTCCCGGGCGATCCTCCGGGCGCTCTCCGAGGGCGACGTCAGCCCGACGGACATCGTCCACGTCAACGCGCACGCGACCTCGACGCCCCAGGGCGACATCGCCGAGGGCCTGATGCTGCACGCGACGCTGGGCGCCCACGCGACCGACGTCGTCGTCACCAGCACGAAGTCGATGACCGGCCACCTGCTCGGTGGCGCGGGTGCGCTCGAGGCGGTCGCGACGGTGCTCGCCCTCCACCACCGGGTCTCTCCCCCGACGATCAACCTGGACAACCAGGACCCGCAGGTCGAGCTGGACATCGCCACCAAGCCTCGCGACCTGCCGCTCGGCGACATCGCGGCGCTCAACAACTCCTTCGGCTTCGGCGGCGCCAACGTCGCGGTCGCGTTCGGGAGCGTCTGATGACGGCCACCGCGACCCCGAAGGCGGCGAAGCTCCCCCGCGAGGAGGACCCCCGCAACCCGGTGCACCGGCTCACGGCGCTCCTCGACGAGGGCACTCTCGAGCTGATCACCCCCGACGACGACTCGGGCATGATCGCCGCGGTCGGCCAGGTCGACGGCACCCGCGTGGTCGCCTTCTGCTCCGACGCCACCGTGATGGGTGGCGCGATGGGTGACCTCGGCTGCCGCGTCGTCGTCGACGCGTACCACCTGGCGATGACCGACGGCGTCCCGATCATCGGGCTGTGGCACTCCGGCGGCGCCCGCCTGGCCGAGGGCGTGCTCTCGCTGCACGCGGTCGGCCGGATCTTCCACGTGATGACCCAGGCCTCGGGCAAGATCCCGCAGATCTCGGTCGTGCTCGGCCCGGCGGCCGGCGGCGCGGCGTACGGCCCCGCCCTCACCGACGTCGTCATCCTCGGCCCCGAGGGCCGGATCTTCGTCACCGGTCCCGACGTGGTCCGCTCGGTGACGGGTGAGGACGTCGACATGCTCCGCCTCGGCGGCCCCGAGCCCCACGGCCGGCGCTCGGGTGTCGTCCACATCCTCGCCGAGTCCGAGCAGGAGGCTCTCGACCGCGCCCGCGGCGTCGCCTCGCTCCTCGGCGCGCAGGGCGCGATGGCCGTCGACCAGGTCGAGGACCGCGACCTGGAGGCGCTGCTGCCGGAGTCCAAGAAGCGGGCCTACGACGTGCACCCGCTGGTCGAGTCCGTCCTCGACGAGGGCACCACCCAGGAGCTGCACGCCCGGTGGGCGCCCAACATCGTCACCGCCCTGGGCCGGCTCGGCGGCCGCACCGTCGGCGTCGTCGCCAACAACCCGCTGCGCCTCGGTGGCTGCCTCGACTCGCTGTCGGCCGAGAAGGCCTCCCGGTTCGTGCGCATGTGCGACGCCTTCGGCGTCCCGCTCGTCGTCCTCGTCGACGTCCCCGGGTACCTGCCGGGCGTCGGCCAGGAGTGGGACGGGGTGGTGCGCCGCGGCGCCAAGCTGCTCCACGCCTTCGGCGAGTGCGTCGTCCCCCGGGTCACGCTGGTCACCCGCAAGACGTACGGCGGCGCCTACATCGCCATGAACGCCCGGTCCCTCGGCGCGACCAAGGTCTTCGCCTGGCCGGGCGCGGAGGTCGCCGTCATGGGTGCGGTCGCCGCGATCCGGATCCTGCACCGCCGCCGCCTGGCCGAGGTCGCCCCCGACATCCGCCCGCAGGTCGAGGCCGAGCTGGCCGCCGAGCACGAGCGGATCGCGGGCGGGGTCGAGAAGGCCATCGAGATCGGGGTCGTCGACGAGGTCGTCGAGCCCAGGTCCACCCGGACGACGATCGCGCGCGCCATCGAGGACGCGGTCCAGGACGGCGGCGTGCGGCGCGGCCAGCACGGCAACATCCCGCTCTGACCCGTAACACCCACGCGGGGTGCCCCGTTGGACCTCCCATGACGCCCGTCACACGCTCGGGAGCCACGCTTGCCGGCGCCGTCCTCGCCGTCGGCGCGCTGACCGCCGTCCCGGCGGCTGCCGACCCGCCGTCCGACCCGGTCTCGGGGCTGGTCGGCCACCTGGTCGGCCAGCCGCCGGGCGGCCACGAACGCCCGAGCCGCCGCGAGGTCGGGCACACCCACGCCGACGACGGCGTGCTGCGCCAGGGCTGTCACGACCACCGCTACCGCTACGTCGTGGCGGTGCGCACCGATGACTGGACCCTCGAGACGTTCCTCGACGACCGCACCGACGACACCATCGCCTCCGGGGCCTACTCGGCCGACTCCGACCCCAAGCGCGGGCGAGGGATCTTCCGCTTCTGCCGCTACTCCACGCACCCCGGCCGGTTCACGATCCGGGCCAAGCTCACCTGGTACACCGACGCCGGCGAGCACATCCGCTGGTTCCAGCCGTCCCACTTCCGCCTGCGACGGCCCTGACGGCGCGCGGCGGGCCGGCTCAGACCACCTGGTGCAGCCAGCGCACGGGGGCGCCCTCGCCCGCGTGCCGGAACGTCTCCAGCTCGTCGTCCCACGGCTTCCCGAGGAGCTTGTCGATCTCGGCGAGCAGCGTCGTGTCGCCGAGGGCCGCCTTGACCACCGCCGCCTTGAGCCGGTCCTCGGGGATCATCAGGTCCCCGTGCAGGCCGGTGACCGCGTGGAACACGCCGAGTTCGGGGGTGTAGGAGTAGCGCGCTCCCTCGGAGGACGCCGTGGACTCCTCGGTGACCTCGAAGCGCAGGTGGTTCCAGCCCCGGAGGGCGGAGGCGATCGCCGCGGCGGCCCCGACCTCACCGGTCCAGGACAGCTCGGCACGGTAGGCCCCCGACTGCGCCGGCTGCGGGGTCCAGTCCAGGCTCACGGGCGCGCCGAGGACGCCGCTGACGGCCCACTCGATGTGCGGGCACAGCGCTGAGGGCGCTGAGTGGACGTAGAGGACGCCCCTCGTCGCGGTGCGGGTTGCGGTGCGTGCGGTCACCGTGACCTCCTTCATCTTCGGCGCGAGCTACGCCTTCCCCAGCGGGCTCGGATTCGCAGATGAGTGCGGTCGGAAGTGACAGCGATGTAGTTGTCACGACCATTGTGGCGCATGAGGCGCCTGAACACCACTGATCAGCCTGATTCGGCCGGTCAGCGTGGCACGACGTCCGCGCGGCGCGGACCCAGCTCCATCAGCGTCTCGATGACGTCCTGGGCGATCCCGAGGCCGCCGAGGTGGCTCTCCCCGTCGATCACCGACATGGTCGCGTCCGGCAGCCGCTCGACCATGTGCAGCCCGTGCCGGAACGGCACGATGTGGTCGTCGTCGCCGTGCCACCACCGCACGGGCACCCGGACGTCGGCGGCGTCGAAGCCCCAGTACTGCGTGAACAGCACCAGGTCGTTGATCGGCGCCGAGGTCTGGAACCGGCTGCCGTTGAGCAGGTCGTCGAGGAACATCGCCTTGAACTCCGGGCGGCCGAGCAGCTTGCGGTCCCCCTCCGGCTGCGCCGCGGCGTAGAGGTCGAGCGCCGGCCCGGCGAGCGGTCGGACCAGCCGGATGCCCTGGGTGAGCACGACGCCGAGCGGGACCCGGGCGACGCGCAGCAGCGGCGCGAGCGTGACCGCGAGCTGGATCACCCCGCCCTCGACGGCATCGACCCCCTGGGTCGGCGCCAGGCCGCCCAGCACGCCGATGCCGTGCACCCGGTCGGGCAGCGCGGCACCGGCGGCCAGCACGTAGGGACCGCCGCCGGACAGCCCGATCAGGCGGACGGTGTCGATGCCGAGGGTGTCGAGGACCAGCTCGAGGTCCCGGGTCCAGTCGAGGATCTCCGGGTAGAGGTACGGCGTCGAGGAGCCGATCCCGGGGCGGTCGAGCCCGATGATCCGCACCCCGCGCTGGTCGGCGTACTCCCGGACCTCGAGCGGGATCTGCCGGCGGGCGCCGGGGGTGCCGTGCATCCACACGATCGCCGGGCCGCGGCGGGGGCCGTACTCGGCGAAGCTCAGCCGGCGGTCGTCACGGACCGCCACCGTCCCCTCGAGAGCCGGTCGCCGGACATTGCTCATACCGGGAGTATGCCACCTCAGCGGCCGCGTACCGACCGCGGATCCACGACGTTGGCCAGCTCGGACGCCGCGCCGAGCAACCGGCCCTCGCCGACGACCTCGGGGCCGTCGACGACGTCCGCGACGACGCAGGTGACGTTGTCGCGACCACCGGCGGTGAGGGCGGCGCGCACGAGCACCGCGGCCGCCGAGTGCGGGTCCGGCGTGCTGACCAGCAGGTCGGCGACGGCCGGGTCGGGCACCAGGTCCGTCAGGCCGTCGCTGCACAGCAGCACCCGGTCGCCGGCCGCGATCGGGACCGGCACCAGGTCGATCGCCTCGTGCACGGGGTCGCCGTCCACGGACCGGAGCACGACGTGGCGCCACGGGTGCCGCAGCGCGGTCCCGCGGTCCATCTCGCCGTTGTCGACCATGCGCTGCACGTAGGTGTGGTCGCGGGAGACCTGCTCGAGCCGGCCGCCCCGGAGCAGGTAGGCCCGGGAGTCGCCGACGTGCCCGAGCACCGCGCGCCGGCCGTCGCAGACCAGCGCGGTCAACGTGGTGGCCATGCCGAGGCGGCGCAGGTCGGCCTGCACGCCCCGCTGCACGCTCGCGCACGCCAGCTCCGCACCCTCGCGGAGCACGACCTCGGGGAGGTCGTCGGCTCGGTCGACGACCGTGGTCACCATCGCGTGCGTCGCCGTCGCGGACGCGACCTCACCGGCCGCCGCCCCGCCGACGCCGTCGGCCACCACCACGAGGTAGGGACCCACGTAGGCCGAGTCCTCGTTGTCAGCACGCACCAGACCGACGTCGCTGACGCCGGCGCCCGAGAAGCGCAGCACTGCAGGACCTCCGATCACGCGGGAGGTCATCTACCCCCGACGGTGAGCTCGGAAACGCTCAGCCGAGCCGCTTCTCGAGGGCCGCAGCGCGCTCGTCGGCATCGGTCAGCTCCTCGCTGTCGATCGCGTGCGTGCGGTGGAACCACGCCAGGGCGTCCTGGTCACGTCCGGCGGCCTCCAGCGTGTCGGCGTAGGCGTAGCGCAGCCGGACCACCCACGACGACCGGCTCTTCGAGGTGAGGGGCGCCAGCTCGAGGGTCCGCAGGGCGGCATCGAGCTGCCCGAGGTCGCGTCGGGCACCGGCCTCGACGATCGTCATCTCCGCCTTGGCCTCGGCGCTGAAGTTCGCCACCGACGGGCTCTTCGCCAGCTTCAGCGCCTCCTGCGGCTTGCCGAGGGCCCGGTGGCAGTCGGCCATGATCGGGAGGTACGCCGTCGCGCCGTTCATGCGCTTGGCGGCCCGCAGCTCGGCGAGCGCCTCGGCGTAGTGCCCCGACGCGTACGCCGCCTCGCCGGTCGCCTCCCGGACCACGGCCAGCCGGGGCGCACGGGCGCGGGCGGCCAGGGTGTGCTGGTAGGCGGTCTCGGGGTCCTCGTCGAGGAGGGCACCCGCGGCCGCGAGGTGTCGGGCGACGCGGGCGGCGAGCTTCTCCGGCAGCCCCTTGAGCTGGGCGGTCACGGCGCGGTCGAGCTCGGCCCCGGTGATTTCCGGCGGCAGCTCGGGACCGTCGTAGACGGCCTGGTCCGCGGTCCGCGGCGCCTGCTTCTCGACCGGCCGGCGCCACTCGCCCTTCCGGGCCGGGCGACCGCCGCGCGACTTGTCGAAGGAGCTCGGCCCCGCCGACTTGCCGGCGGCCCGCGTCGAGGACTTGCCGCCCTCCTGGGGGCGGCCCTTGCTGTCCGGCTTGCCGCCGCGTGCCGGGGGCTTCCCGCCGCTCCGCGCGGGGGGCTTGCCCTTGCCGGTCGGACGCTGGGGACGGCGCTGGTCGGCCACGACGGGGTGCTCCTCGGTTCGATGTGTCGGCAAATGCACGTAGAGGCCACCTTGCGGTGGCCTCTACGGAGTGCGCAACTGGTGCGCTCTTCAAAGAATGTCCGGCGGCGTCCTACTCTCCCACAACCTCGCGGTTGCAGTACCATCGGCGCTGAGAGGCTTAACTTCCGGGTTCGGGATGGGACCGGGTGTTTCCCTCTCGCCATGGCCGCCGTAACTCTTGCGGAGTGCGGCATCTCCCCTCGTCTGCCGGGGAGGCGCACATCCAAGCCACTGTTGTGTTGTGTGGTGGATCCTGTGCTGGATTCGTGGACGCGAGCAGATCTCTGCTGGTGGTGTTGTCTTGGTTGAGGGTTTGTGGGACAAGCCCTCGGCCTATTAGTACCGGTCGGCTGGGCATTGCTGCTGTACACCTCCGGCCTATCAACCCAGTGTTCTGCTGGGGGCCTTAACCCCTCGAGGGGGTGGGAAACCTCATCTTGAAACGTGCTTCCCGCTTAGATGCATTCAGCGGTTATCACTTCCGAACGTAGCTAACCAGCCGTGCCCCTGGCGGGACAACTGGCACACCAGAGGTTCGTCCATCCCGGTCCTCTCGTACTAGGGACAGCCTTTCTCAAGTTTCCTACGCGCGCGGCGGATAGGG
>NZ_JBGAHF010000035.1:0-15680 GCF_044226305.1 Nocardioides sp.
GGCTTCACCGCATGTCCCGCCCGCAGCCGCAACCAGATCTCGTCGACGTCCGCCGGCGACAACCGCTGATACCTCTGACGCGCCATCGCGACCTCCTCGAGTCAAGGAAGTGTTGCGACGACCCGTTGAGACCGCCCCGATGTCCGTGCCTGCTGGCGACGGGTCTACGGTCCGCCGACCAATGCGTACGACCAGACTTGGCCATCGTCGTCCCGCACGTAGATGACGACCGGGATGGCCACCTTCGAGCGCTTCGGAGCGAGGATCGTTCCGCCACTGTTGGTCTCTCCACGCTCAACGAAACCAGCGGGCGCTGACGTCGCGGGCTCCGACTCACTGCGGTTGTAGTCACGTCCGAGCGCCGTGATGCGATTCGGTGTCTCCGTGCTAGTAAGCCGCCACTCCCCGTACGTGTCGTGGACGTGCACGAGTCGAGCACAGACTGCGATGACAGCCACAGCCGCAGCAAACGCTGCGATCAGAACCAACTTCTTCACGTGACTGGGACGCCTTCCGGTCGGCAAGGGTTGCGGGCGAGCGGGATCTTTTCGTGGGTGGTCGGGCGGACAAACCGGCGACCATTCGGATCTGCCGCGTTCAGTGTCGAGCCGCTAGAACCACAGTGATGTTCGCTGGGTCCCATCGTCGTAGGTGCACTGGAACCCCACCGGGTTCCATGACCAGCCCAGTTCGACCGAGTTCCACTGAGGCCCACCCGGAGGGTCCGCGTTACAGGCGGTCTCCATCCGCCACCAGCCGACCCGAAAGTAGGCGGCTCCCGCCACGACCAGGAGAAGACCCACGGACACGGCCATCACCAGTCGCTTCATGGAGAGGGACGCTACCTGTCGCCTAGGACGAATCGAGTCGACCGGATCTGCCGCGACGAGTGCGCACTCATGCCGGAGTTCCGTGCCGTGCAACGAAGACCTGGCCGCCTGTCTCGTCGGCGTCATAGCCTGAGGTCGTGAACTTCAACCTGTCACTGACATGGACTGTGGTTGTCCTACTCCTCGGTATCATCGCGATGGTTGCGCTGTTGTACGGGCTGGCGCAGGTGTGGGACATGCTTACCGGCGCTGAGGCGGTGTGACGGACCTACCGGATCTGCCGCGATGTGCGTGCTGCGGACGGGCACTCACTGCGGCTCGACCGGCCGCACAACGACGTTCCCGACCCGCGGACCAGCAACACGATCAGCCATTCGCGAGACCGCCCGAACGTCGACTGGAGCCGCCCACAGCTCGAGCGGCCCGCGGCCGCCGACCGCCGCCCCCAGCAGTGTGAACCGGTCCGCGACCTTCTCCACGAGGTCCTCCCGAGACGTCGTGATGGTCAGGTCCTCGTTCCCGGCGTCACGGATGAGTAGGAAACGGCCCGAGACCACCTCGACGTTCTCGACGGCGTCGCTGCCGTCGGCATCCTTGACGACCTGGTATCGGTCGGCGACGGCCTGCACGCCTGCGAAGTTCGTCGCCGGCACCGTGATGTGCACGCTCGGCAGGACGGGGTACGCCTCCCGCAGGTAGGTGGCGACAGTGGTGTCGGTCTGGGCGGCGACGAGGTCGTCGACGACCTCGTCGGCCACGTGGATGCCCTCGCCGACCGACAGGGTCGCGTGCTTCGGACCATCCAGGACCACGTCGACCGAACCGACGTCCCCGTCGTCGATGTCGTCGTCGTAGGCATGCAGCACGTCGCGAACCTGCTCTGCGGTCGCGTCGCCTGCCATGCGGACCGTCACGTAGTTCGGTACCCGTTGGAACGGGAGAGCGTCGTCGCCGTCGGCGCGTTCCACGCTGACGCTGAGGACGCCCGGCTTGTCGTCGACCGCGTCCTCAAGCTGCGTGGGCGAGGTAGAACACGCGGCCGCGACCACGCACACCGCGAGGAGCGGCATCAGGCGCAGCGCATTGCCGGCCGCTCCGGGACCCGTCCGAGTGATCACACCGAGCATGGTGCCCGCTCACGATGACCAGAGCAGTGGTTTGGAGTCGGCGAGGCGCCTACGTGTGGCTGTCTCCCAGTCGCGGGCCCCTGTGGGCAGTACCCGCCCACGCGCACCGCCGACTACCGAGCCGCAACGAAGACCAGGTGGCGGCCGGTGAGACCCGCGGCTGCGATGACGGTGGACAACCGGGGCTGGAACGCGCCGTGTTCGACGTTGCGCAGGGTGGACCGGTTGATGCCGAGCAGCGCCGCGGCTCCGGTCGCGTCGAGGGGCGGGTTGAGCTCGTGGCGCCGGGCCCACCACAACTCAGCGCCGATCCGGACGATCTGCGCGTTCGTCCACCACCGGCTGTCGGCGTGCAGGACCATCGGCACCCGTCTCGAGCAGGGCCAGTACCCCTCCGTCTGCGCCGCCACCTCGTAGTCGAGCCCCGGTGGCCGCGGCCGGTCTGGGTGGAGGACGTCGACGAGGTGGCCGTAGCGGCCGGCGAGCATCGCGAACGTCGACCAGCGCGGATCTGCTCGTCCGGTCTCGATGCGCCACAGCGTCCCGGTCGACACGCCAGCCTGGTCCGCGACAGCCCGGACCGACAACCCCGCCTCCGTGCGCAACCGACCGAGCTGGGACGTCAGCTCCAGGCGACGGCGATCGACCTCGCCGCCGGCCAGGACGACCGGCGGGGTGACCGGCTGGGCGCCCGGCTGGGCGCCCGGCTGGATGCCCGGCTGGACGCCGTGGCGCACGGGAGCTAGTTGTGGCACATCGGGTCCCGACACGGGGGAAGTCTGGCTTCTCCCACGCCCGGTGTCTTCGTTTTCCCGACGCGTCCATCCGGCTTCAGGCCCGGCACGGTAACTGCCGCTCCCGCCGATCGCCGCCACGCGGCCTCCGGCGGGCAGCCGTCACACCCGCATCCAGTCCGCCGTCCCAGCGCCTCCGGCGGGTCGACCACCTCGAGCACACCGCGTGCCCGGGACTCGACCCTGCCCGGAGACCTCGTGCCCCACCGCACCACCCTGCAGCCTGTCCCTCGCCTGCCCGAGGACGTCGAGGCGTACCTCGCGCAGTTCACGCCGCGCTCGATGCCCGCCGACGTCTGGGCGCTGGCCGCCGGGCCGGTGCGCGACCTGGCCCACCGCGCGACCCCGGGTTCGGTGGCCCAGGCGCGGCTGTACGCCTCGACCCTGGTGCAGTACCTGCGCGACCCGCGGGTGTGGACCCCGGCGACCGGTGCGCCGGACCTGCACCGGCTGCTCACCGTGCCGGTCGTCAACGCGCACCTGGCCCGGGTCACCGGCCTGGCGCCGCGGACGGTCGCGACGCGACGCGACACCCTGCTGGTGTTCGCCCGACTGCTGGGTCACGCCGGCCCAAAGGTCCGGGTCACCCGGGATCCGGTCCGCGTCGACCCGTTCGTGCGCCGGGCCGTCGAACTCGACCTCCCTGTCGCCCACGTCCTGGCAGCGCGCGCCACCCTGCGCCCCGGCGCGGGCCCCGACCCGCTCCGCGCGGTCTGGCGCGACCTCCGCGGACCGGCACACCACCCGGGTCCGCGCGCGCTAGCAGACACCGGTGTCACCGGGCCGGGGCCCGGTGTCATCCCCGACTGCGGGGCCACTGCACGGCCCGGAGCCGGGGGCACGCTCCGTCCCGCAGCCCGTCGCACGCTGCTCGACCTGACCGGACCGAGCACGAACGGAGGCACGGCCGAGAACACCCTCAACGCGCCCGCCACAACTGCAGACACCACCGGCACGGCCCGCGACCAGCGAGCCGGGCTTCAGCCTGCCCGGACTTCGGCTGCTGCGAGCCCCTCCCGGCCTGCGAAGCCGATGTCGAGGCGGGCTGCGCTCGCGCACGCCCGCGCTGCTGCGGCCCGGGCAGAGGCGGCGGAGGCCTTCCTCGCGCCACCGGCGTGGACGCTACCCGACGGCGATGACATCGCCGGTGACATCCGCGACGCCATCACCGCCTTCGAGCCCAACCTGGCCACCCGGGCGACGTGGACCGCCAACCGCGACCTCGGCATCGGGCTCGTGTACGCCACCCAGCCCAGCAATGTCCCGGTCGCCCGCACCGCCTGCTCCTACGTCGCGCTGTTCCTGCACTGGCACGCCACCCGGAACACCGGCGCCCCAGCCGGCAGCTCGGACAGCAGCTCGGACAGCAGCTCGGACGGCAGCTCGGACGGCAGGGTTGAGCTGCAGGTCGACGACCTGTTCCAGCCCGGCGCCATCGAGGGGTTCCTGACGGCGTGCTCGTGGAGCGACCGCTCGAAGGCGACCGTGCGCAGCCTGCTGCGCCGCATCGTTCGCGAGCTCAACCCGGCCCAGGCACCGGCCCGGCTCGAGCATCACGCGCTGCCGGCCCCGTACACGGACGCCGAGTGCGCCCGGTTCGCCCGCATCGCGGCCCACCAGCCGAACCTCGCCCTGACCCGCGACATGTGCTTCATCATCGGGCTGGGCCTGGGCGCCGGCCTGGACTCCCGCGACCTGCGCGACCTGCGCGCCGAGCACATCACCGAGCACATCGCCGAGCACCCCGCTGCCGACGCGGCGACGGGGACCGGCGCTGCGTCGTTCCTGCAGGTCACCGTCCCCGACTCGACCAGCCCGTCGGGCCGCCAGGGACGCACCGTCCCCGTCCGCCGCACCTACGAGCCCCTGGTCCGCCGCGCCCTAGAGCTGCACGCCGCGACCGGCAAGACCCCACAGGACCTGGTCGTCGGCCGCGTCACCGACCGCCACAACTTCACCGGCATCATCACCCGCCGCGCGAAGACCGCGGACCCCGACGCCACCGTCGAGGTCCGCGGCAGCCGGCTGCGCAACACCTGGTTGGTCGCAGCGATGTGCGCCCCGGTCCCGCTGGCCGACCTCCTGCACGCCGCCGGCCTGACCAGCGCCCGCACCATCACCAGCCTCCTGAAGTACTGCCCGGCTCCCGACCCCACCCGGGTCGCCGAGGTCCTGACCACCGTCACCGACGCGATGACCGACACCCAGGTTGGCGCCGGGACCGGGGGTGGTGCCCGGTGATGAACTCCCGCGTCTTCGACCGGTACCTGGCCTACATCCACCGCACCGGCCTGCACACCGAGCTCGAGGCGGCGCTGCGGCCCACGGCCAGCGGACGGCCCCGCGCGCTGCGCACCGACGTCCTGCTCGCCGGGATGCTCGCCACGTTCAACGCCCACCAGTCCCTGGCGCTGACCACGCTGCACGCCACGTTGACCACCGAGCTCGACCGGAACTACCAGCGCCGTCTCGGCATCCGCGACCAGCACGGCACCCCCATCACGCTGCGGCAGGTCCGGTACCTGTGGAGCAGCGTCACCGACCTGTTCGAGCACACCCCCGCCCGCCGCACCGGCCTGGACGTCGAGGAGCGGGCGATGCGCGCCGAACACCTCCAGGACTTCCTCGACCGGCTCCTGGGCGCCGCCACCGACCACATCGGCGTCACCGGCCGCTACGCCGTCGACGGCACCGCCATCGAGTCCGCCGCCCGCGGCAAGCGCCGCCCCCGCGCCAACGCCGCCGACGGAACCGACGTCCCGGCCACCACCCTAGCCACCACCATCCCCGCGGCTGCGGCGGACGGCGGGGCCGACCTCGAGGACGCCGCCGACCGCGTGGGCCGCTCGGCCGACTGCGACGCCGCGTGGGGCTACCGGACCCGGACCTACGACAACAAGACCAACCTGATGTTCGGCTACCAGATGCTCGCGTTCACCCGCGTGGGCGCCGTCGGCGAGGACCAGCCGCTGCTGACCGAACGCATCGCGGTCGTGGCCGGCAACAACCCCGGCATCAGCGAGACCCTCGACACCCTCGACCGGCTCCAGGCCACCGCCGCGGTCACCGAGGTCATCGCCGACCGCGGGTTCAGCTACAAGAAGGTCGAGGACTGGGCCACCCCGCTTCGCGACCGCGGCGTCAAGCAGGTCCTCGACCTGCACGAGAACGACCACGGCGCCCGCGTGCACCCCGACCACGGCTACGTCATGGTCGACGGGTGGGCGCACTGCCCCTCCATCCCCGACCGGCTCGTCGACATCGCCCGACCCGCACGGTTCACCGTCGGGAAGCTGAAGAAGTCCGCGACCCGCGAGGAACGCGCCGAGCACGCCCGCCGCACCCGCGAGCTGGCCGACTTCAACGCCGACATCGCCGAACGCGCCACCTACCGGTTCGAGCCGCACGGGAAGACCAAGAACGGGTCACCCCGGTTCATCTGCCCCGCCCGCGCCGGGAAGCTCAAGTGCGCCGCCTGCCCGCTGTCCCAGCTCCTGCCCGACCCCACGCCCGAGGCTGACCCGGACCTCGACCAGCTCCCCACCGCCTGCAAGCAGGCGACCATCACCATCCCGGTCACCGTCGAGGCGAAGGTGCGTCAGGAGCACTACTGGGGCTCCCCGGAGTGGCAGAAGTCGTACGGGCGGCGGGTCCGCGTCGAAGGCGCGTTCGGGTTGCTGAAGTCCGCCAAGTCCGGCGGCGTGCGCCGCGGCTGGACCTACCAGGTCGGCCTGGTCAAGACGACCCTGCTGCTCGGCATCGCGGTCGCCGCCACCAACATCAACCAGCTCCTCACCTGGGCCCGACGCACCGGCAACACCCGCGACCCGCTGACCACCCTCGACGTCACCGACCACGGGTTCGTCGAACTCGCACCCGGCGCCGACACCGGCGGTACCGACCCGCCGGTCGCCGCCTGACCCACCCACCGCAGGACAACCGCACACTCGCTGACCACCAGCCCGAGGCCCCAGGCCGTCGGGCACTACGGCGTACCCGAACACCTCGTCCCGGGACTGTCGCGGACCCCTCGAGGCGGTCGCCAGCGCTCGGCGCCGCCCCACCTGCCAGAAGACCGGCCCGGACCCGACCCGGAACGTACGAAACCCTCCCAGGAACCAAGTCCTGGAAGGGTTTCGTCACTGCTGGGCGCTGAGTTTCGTCAGCACCCCGCTGGCGGTGGCGGAGGGATTTGAACCCTCGGTGGGCTTGCACCCACAAACGCTTTCGAGGCGTTCTCCTTAGGCCGCTCGGACACGCCACCGCCGGAGAGAGTACCGGAGCGGCCGGGGGCGGACGAAATCGCCTGGAGGCCGTGCGTCACCATGGCGTGCAACGTTCTTGCAACCTCGGGGCAGGCACCATGCCTCGACGTCCGGTGCGACGTCGGTCACACGCGCACACGTGGAGGACGCCATGGCCACCGCCAGGACAACCGCTCCGACCAGCGACCTGCTGACCCTGTCCGGGATGCGCTCCGACGTGGCCGAGTCGTGGCGCCGCTCGGCGGCCGCCGGGGTCGCGACTGACCGGGTCGAGGCACCGGTCACCGTCGTCGAGAGCGAGCTGCGTTCCCTCCGCGAGGCGCATCCGCTCGCCCGCGTCTTCCCGCTCCTCGACGACGTGCTCGGGCAGGCGGTGCGCGACTGCGACGCGGTGATGGCGATCGGCGACGCCGACGGCCAGCTGCTGTGGGTGTGCGGCTCCTCGGCGGTGCTCCGCGAGGCCGAGAAGATCGGGTTCGTCGCGGGCAGCAACTGGGACGAACGGCTCGCCGGCACCAACGCCCCGGGCCTGGCGCTGGCCACCGGCCGACCGTCGACCATCACGCGCGCCGAGCACTTCCGTCAGAGCGTGCGGCAGTGGACGTGCTCGGCGACCCCGATCCACGACCCGGCCACGGCGCAGGTGCTCGGCGTCCTCGACGTCACCGGCGGCGACCAGGTCGCCGTCCCGCAGACCCTGGCGATGGTGCGGACGGCGGCCCGGCTCGCCGAGGCCGAGCTGGCCCGGGAGCGGGTGCTGCCGCGGGTGCCCAGCACGCCGGCGACCGGGCTGCGGATGCACGTCGAGGCCCTCGGCCGGTCCGACGCCCTCGTCACGGTGGACGACGGCCGCGGCCGGCCGCAGACCGTGCGGCTGAGCCCGCGGCACAGCGAGATCCTGGTGCTGCTCGCCTCGGTGCCGTCCGGTCTCAGCGGCGACGAGCTGTCGGTGCTCCTCTACGAGCAGGACGAGACCGCACCGTCCACGCTGCGCGCCGAGCTCAACCGGATGCACGGCCTCCTCGGCGACCAGCTGCTCGCGTCCCGTCCCTACCACCTCACCGGGTCGGTGACCGCCGACTGGATGGCCGTCGACGCGCAGCTCGCCGCCGGCGACCTGCGCGGTGCGGCGCGCGGCTACCGCGGACCGCTGCTGCCCCGCTCGACCGCTCCCGGCGTGGAGCGGCTCCGCGGCGACCTCGAGGCCGGTCTGCGTCAGGCGCTGGTGCGGTGCGGCGAGGCGGACCTGATGGCGACCTGGACCCGGTCGGCCTGGGGGCGCGACGACTACGAGATGTGGAGCGCGCAGCGTCGGGTCCTCGGCGCCAGCTCGCCGCTGCTGCCGCTCGTCGAGGGCCAGCTCGCCCGTCTGGACCGCGAGCTGCTCTGAGCGTTCCGCGCCGCCGTACGCCGGTCCCGGCCGCAGCCGCCGCAACGTGGTCGCAACGTGCCGGCTGTTGTCCTGTGACTCCAGTCACAGCACAACCCAGGAGCACCGATGACCATCTACGCAGCGCCCGGACAGCCGGACTCGCTCGTCACCGTCAAGTCCCGCTACGGCCACTACATCGGCGGTGAGTGGGTCGAGCCGATCAAGGGCGCGTACTTCGAGAACATCTCGCCGGTGAACGGCAAGCCCTTCACCGAGATCGCCCGCGGCACCGCCGAGGACATCGAGGCGGCCCTCGACGCCGCCCACGCGGCCGCCGACAAGTGGGGGCGTACGGCGCCGACCGAGCGCTCGAACATCCTGCTGAGGATCGCGGACCTGATGGAGGCCAACCTCCCGATGCTGGCCGTGGCCGAGACCTGGGAGAACGGCAAGCCGGTCCGCGAGACGCTGGCCGCCGACCTCCCGCTGGCCGTCGACCACTTCCGCTACTTCGCCGGCGTGCTGCGTGCCCAGGAGGGCACCATCGGCGAGGTCGACGAGAACACGATGGCCTACCACTTCCACGAGCCGCTCGGCGTCGTCGGGCAGATCATCCCCTGGAACTTCCCGCTGCTCATGGCGGTCTGGAAGCTCGCACCCGCCCTGGCCGCCGGCAACTGCGTGGTGATCAAGCCCGCCGAGCAGACCCCCTGGTCGATCCTCAAGCTGATGGAGCTCATCGGCGACCTCCTGCCCGCCGGCACCCTGAACGTCGTCAACGGGTTCGGCGTCGAGGCCGGCAAGCCGCTGGCCTCCAGCCCGCGGATCGCCAAGATCGCGTTCACCGGTGAGACCACCACCGGGCGGCTGATCATGCAGTACGCCAGCCAGAACCTGATCCCGGTGACCCTCGAGCTCGGCGGCAAGAGCCCCAACATCTTCTTCGAGTCGGTCGCCAGCGAGCGCGACAGCTTCTACGACAAGGCGCTCGAGGGCTTCGCGATGTTCGCCCTCAACCAGGGCGAGGTCTGCACCTGCCCGTCGCGCGCGCTCGTCCAGAGCTCGATCTACAGCGACTTCGTCGCCGACGCGGTGCAGCGGGTCGAGGCGATCAAGCAGGGCAACCCGCTCGACGACACCACGATGATCGGCGCGCAGGCCTCCCACGACCAGCTCGAGAAGATCCTGTCCTACATCGACATCGGCAGGCAGGAGGGCGCCACGGTCCTCACCGGTGGCGGCCGCAACGTCCTCGAGGGCGACCTCGCCGAGGGCTACTACGTGACGCCGACGATCTTCGAGGGCCACAACGCGATGCGCATCTTCCAGGAGGAGATCTTCGGCCCGGTCGTCGCGCTGACGTCGTTCGACGACGAGGCGGACGGCCTGAAGATCGCCAACGACACCCTCTACGGCCTCGGCGCCGGCGTCTGGTCGCGCGACGGGTCGCAGGCGTTCCGCGCCGGCAAGGAGATCAAGGCCGGCCGGGTGTGGACCAACTGCTACCACGCGTACCCGGCGCACGCGGCCTTCGGCGGCTACAAGCAGTCGGGCATCGGGCGCGAGACCCACAAGATGATGCTCGGCCACTACCAGCAGACCAAGAACCTGCTGGTGTCCTACGACCCGAACCCGCTCGGGTTCTTCTGACCGGGGCTCCCTCCCATGCCTCGGTCGACGTCCCCGGTGGACGTCACCGGTGAGGCGGCGGACCTGGTCCGCCGCCTCACCGCGGTCCACGGCCCGGTCATGTTCCACCAGTCCGGCGGCTGCTGCGACGGGTCGGCGCCGATGTGCTACCCCGACGGTGACCTCATCACCGGCGACGCGGACGTCCACCTCGGCGACCTCGACGTCGGCCTCGAGCGCGCGGTGCCGGTGTGGATGTCGGCCGCGCAGCACGAGTACTGGAAGCACACGCACCTCACGATCGACGTGGTGCCGGGCCGCGGCGCCGGCTTCTCGCTGGAGGCGCCGTACGGCGTGCGGTTCCTGGTGCGGTCGCGGCTGCTGACCGACGAGGAGTCGGCTCAGGCTGAGGCCGGCGTCCAGCCCGGCTGACGGCCGGTCGCCCCCGCGAGCCGGTCGATCGCGGGGGCGTCCGCCGGAACCTCGACGGGCGGTCCGAAGAGGCCGCCGTCGGCTGCGCCCTCCGGCGGCTCGAAGGACTGCGCGAACCCGAGCGCGGCGAGCACCGCCGCCTCGTCCGGGTCGTAGTGCTGTCCGGTCGCCCGGGCGAGGTCCCAGCCGTGCACGACCACCTCGTCGATCGCGACCAGCGCCGCGACCTGCCCCGGCATCTCGACCGGCCCGGCCCAGGTCAGGCCGTCGTACGCCGCCGGGTCGGACCAGCTGCGCGCCAGCTCCGCGAGCCGGTCGGTGATCGCGGTGCGCCAGTCGTCCGGGAGCGCCGAGCCGTCCGCTCGATGCGCGTGCCCGCCGGGCGGCGCCTCCTTGCGGGCGGCCAGCGTGAACGCCAGCGTCAGCCCGTGCAGGTGGTCGAGCAGGTCGGCCACCGTCATCGCCGGGCAGGGCGTGGGGCCGCCGAGTTGGTCGTCGCGCACGCCCGCGACGACGGCGGCGACGGTGGTCGTGGCAGGGGTGAGGTCGATCGTCTCCATGGAGGTCCGACCCGGGCCGCCCGGCGTACTCATCGGGGCCTCGTCGGGGCCGGGCGGATCGGGGCTGCCAGGAGCGGTCCGATTCGCGGATGATGGGGCGATGCACCCAGCCGACCAGGCAGCCACGTTCCTCGCCCTGCACGCCGGCCCCGGCTTCGTGCTCCCCAACGCCTGGGACGGCGGGTCGGCCCGCATCCTCGAGCAGGTCGGCTTCCCGGCGATCGCCACGACCAGCGCCGGCATCGCCTGGTGCTGCGGGATCCCCGACGGGGGAGCACTCGGCCGTGACCAGATGCTGGAGCACGTCGCTCGCATCGTGGCGGCCGTCGGCGTGCCGGTCAGCGCGGACCTCGAGTCCGGGTACGGCGACACCCCGGCCGAGGTCGGCCGCATCGTCGCCCGTGCTGTCGAGCTCGGCGTCGTGGGTGCCAACATCGAGGACGCCGACCGGGGCGGGCTGTTCGGCGTCGACGAGGCGGTCGAGCGGGTCGCCGCCGCCCGGGCCGCCGCTCCGCGCGGGACCTTCGTGCTCAACGCGCGCACCGACACCTACTTCGCCGGGTCCGGTGGCGACGTCTTCGCCGAGACCGTCGAGCGGGCGGCCCGTTACGTCGACGCCGGCGCCGACTGCGTCTTCGTCCCCGGGGTCGCCGACGAGGACGAGATCCGTCGGCTCGCAGCGGCCATCCCGTGCCCGCTCAACGTGGTGGCCGGCCTGGCCAGCACCACCGACGCGCGCACGCTCTTCTCGCTCGGCGTGAAGCGGGTCAGCCTCGGTGGCAGCCTGGCGCGCGCGAGCCTCAGCCTGGTGGAACGTGCCGGTCGGGAGCTGCTCGAGGCCGGGACGCTGGACTTCCTCGACGGTGCGATCGGGTACGCCGACCTGCAGCGCCGCTTCGAACCCTGACGCGCGGGCGTCCCCAGGTTTATGGGTGGTAGCCGGGCATCGGCTGGGTGCGGGGCGACCGGCTCGTGCATCGCCCGCCGCAGGTTCACCACCACCGGTGCGGCTGACGCCGTGCCCCGTGCCGGAGCCCTCAGCCGACCGCGGGCACCGTCAGCACCGAGGGGTACTGCCGCGAGGCGTGGATGGTCATCACCGTGAGCGCGCCCGGCAGGTCGGGGAGCGACGGGGCCAGGTGCGGGACGTCGAAGGCCTGGATCGCGACGCGGAGCCGGTGGCCGGGGGCGATTCGGGCGGCGGTCGGGAACACCTCGACGTCGACCGGGGCGACCTCCCCCGGGCCGAGCGGGTCCTTCGAGGCCTTCGTGTACGGGTGGTACGGCTGGATCAGCCTCCCGTCGAGGTAGCGGCTGCGCGAGCGGTCGAGCGCTCGCAGCGACAGCACCTGCCAGCCGCCGGTGAGCCGGGTGACGGTGCCGTCCGGCGCGACGTCGGAGACGGAGACCGACAGCATCCCGTCGCCGCCGACGCTCGAGGTGTAGAGCCGCGCGTTGATCGGGCCCTGCAGCCGCAGCGCGTGGTCGAGCGGTTCGGTCTGGAAGACCACCCCGGTCTGGTCGTTGGCGGCGTTGTCGCTGAAGCACGGCAGGTCGGGCAGCACGGTGTTCGGCAGGCCCGCGGTCCACTGGTTCGCCGAGCGCGTGCAGAGCCCGGAGACCGGCACCGGGTAGACGTCGGCCGTGCCGTCCTGGGCGGCGCCGGTCGTCAGCCCGCCCGGCGTCCCGTTGGTCGCCGATCCGGAGAGACGGTACGACGCGGCGTGCGCGTCGCGCCGGACCAGGTCGCCGCTCGTGCGCCACGCGCCGCTGCCCTGCTCGTAGTAGGTCAGCGGCGGGATGTCGCGGTCCAGCGCCGGGTCGGCGACGTCGCGCACGTAGTGGTCGAACCAGCGCAGCTGCAGCTCGGCGAGGCTGCCGTAGCCGGCGTCCGCGATGCCGTCACCGGCGGAGGCCTGGAGGTGGTCCCACGGCCCGGTGATCAGTCGGGTCGGGACGCCGCGCGAGCGCAGGTGCTCGAAGAGCAGCGGCGTCCCGCGCTGGAACAGGTCGAACTCGCCCGAGACGAGGAACGTCGGCACCTGCACCCGGTCGATGACCTCGATCGACGACCGCTCGCGGTAGAACGGCCCGTCGTACGCCGCGTCCCCGCCGAGGACCGCGTCGAGCAGCAGCGGCGCGGTGAACGAGGTGACGCCGTACAGGTGGTCGACGAGCGCGCTGAAGCCGGACTGCGGGTCGCTCCGCGTGACCGCCGGCGGGACCACGCCCGCGCCCGTGACGAGACCCATCCACAGCGGGATGAACCCGACGTCGATCTGGCCGCCGGAGGCCACGACGTCGCGGTAGACGTCGCCGGCCGGCACCTGCGGGAAGATCGCCTTCAGGCCGGCGGGGTGCTGTGCGGCGGCGAAGATCTGGTTGATGCCCATGTACGACGGCCCGCTCATGCCGACCCGGCCGTTGCTCCACGGGCGCTGGCGCGAGTGTGCCCACTCGACGACCTCGGCCGAGTCCTTGTCCTCGCGCTTGCCGAACGCCGACCAGGTGCCCTCGCTGCTGCCGGTGCCGCGGGCGTCGACGGTGAGCTGGGCGTACCCGCGCTGGACGAGGTACGACGGCGGCGTGCCCGCCAGCCCGCCGGCGCTCGCCTGGACCGACTTGTTGTAGGCGGTGATCGTCACGATCACCGGGAACCGCCCCCGGACCGCCTGCCCGTCGGCGTCGGACGGCAGCACCAGGTCGCCCCGCAGCACGGTCCCGTCGGACATCCGGATCGGCAGGTCGGTGCGGGTCACCGTGCCGGGGTAGTCCACCGGTCGCGGGGTCCACCCGCCGCGGGCGGCGGCCCCGCCGGCGACCGCGGACGCGGGCGACAGTGCGGGCGAGGGCGCGACGAGCACGCCGACGGCGACGAGCAGGGCGAGGAGGGACCGGCGCATACGCCCCCAACGAGCAGGTGCAACACCGAGTTACACCTCGGGGTGGGACCGGGGCGTCCCCTGTTCGTGCGGACCGAGAAGATCGCGCCGGCAAGGCAACCTTTTCGGTCCGGGGGTCCTCGGGAAGGGTGAGACCACAGAGGGCGGACAGTCACATGGCCATGCGAACGAACCGAGGCGACGACGAGGCGGAGTTCAGGGACTTCGTCGTCGCCGGGCAGCAGCGGATGTACTGGCAGGCGCTGCTGCTGACGGGCGAGCCGGGTCAGGCTCAGGACCTGGTCCAGACGACGCTCGAGAAGCTGTACGTCGTGTGGCACCGCGTCGACGAGCCCGGTGCGTACGCGCGACGCATCCTCCTCAACGGCTTCATCCACGACCGTCGACGCTCGCGGCGAGAGCGCCAGCTGCTCGCGCTGCCGGACGCCGTCAGCGCCGACCGCGATGCCGACCACGCCCTCACCGTCATCGAAGCGATGCGACACCTGCCCCCCAGGATGCGTGCCGTCGTCGTGCTGCGCTACTGGGAGGACGAGAGCGTCACCCGCACCGCGCAGATCCTCGAGATGTCGGAGGGCACCGTGAAGTCCACCGCCGCTCGTGCGCTCGACCGCCTGCGCGACCTCCTCGGCGAGGCCTTCAGCGAGCGAGCCGACATCAACCAGTCCCGTCAGGAGATCCGATGAGCCCCACCACCGAGGACCTACGCCGTCGCATGTCGGACGAGCTCGGGCAGTTCCCGACCCTCCCCGATCTCACGACGCCGGCACTGGCCGGCGGTCGCCGCAGACGGCGGCACCGACGGGTCGCCGTCGGGGGCGCCGCCGTCGTCGGCCTGGTCGTGGCGCCGCTGCTGTTCCTGGTCGGTCAGCCCGACCGCGTCGACGATCACCCCACGACGCCCGCCGACGTCGCGGCCGACCCGACGAACGCCGACGCCACCGGTGACGTGCGCCAGCGGGCCGCCCGGATACGGGCCGAGGCCGAGGCGGACGGCGTGGTGACGGACACCGAGTGGTCACGGTCGGTGGTCGCGACCCTGGACGCGCTCCTGCCCCGGCGCTTCGGCGGCGTGGATCGGACTCCCAACGACGCGGTGGTCGAGGTCCGGACCCGCGCAGGTTCGCCGAGGCTCGACCTCTGGATGTCGGTCAGCGGGTACGAGGGGAGCCGCTCGAGCCAGCCGGCCTCGGGCGGCTGCGCACAGGTGGAGCAGGCCGCCGCCGACTCCGACGCACCGTGGGACATCCTCGACTGCGCCGACGCCCGGTTCGGCGACGGCTTCCAGGCACTGGGCACCTCGGAGCGGATCGTCGGTGGCAGCCGATCCGACACCCCCGGTTCGGAGTCGTACGCCGGGGCCCTGCTGCTCCTCGACGACCAGCTGTTCGTCGAGGTCGGCATCAGCCCGGTGGGCAAGGAGGCCCCGCTGTCCGTCTCGGCTGACGAGCTCGTCGAGCTGGGCCGAGACCCGGACTTCCTCGACCTCGTTCGTGAAGGCGTGGCCTACGCCTCTCAGCGGGTCGATGCCGCGGGCAGCGGGCTCGTGCAGGTCGAGCCGGTCTGGCCGAGCTGACCTGCCACATCCGCTGGCTCCACACGAGCAGGCCGCGCCGACGTCGCGGCTACTTGTTTCATTGACCCCAGGTCCGGGTCTGGCGAGGCTCGGTCCAGGTGCCTGGCTCGTCGCTCTCGTTGCGGCTGCCCACGCTGACCCTGATGTGGGTCCCGTGTGGCTCTCACATGGCATGCGCGGGCCGGGCACCGC
>NZ_JBGAHF010000011.1:0-135897 GCF_044226305.1 Nocardioides sp.
CCCGAGACCGGCCGGATCACCGCGTCCAACCCGTGCTCGGAGTACATGTCGCTCGACAACTCCTCGTGCAACCTGGCGTCGCTGAACCTGCTGAAGTTCCTCAAGGACGACGACACCTTCGACGGGCCGCTGTTCGCGAAGGCCGTCGAGCTGATCATCACCGCGATGGACATCTCGATCTGCTTCGCCGACTTCCCGACCGAGGCGATCGGCAAGACCACCGTCGACTACCGCCAGCTCGGCATCGGCTACGCCAACCTCGGCGCGCTGCTGATGGCGATGGGGCTCGGCTACGACTCCGACGGCGGTCGGTCGATGGCGGCCACCATCACCTCGCTGATGACCGGCACGTCGTACAAGCGCTCGGCCGAGCTCGCCGCGGTCGTCGGCCCGTACGCCGGCTACGCCCGCAACGCCGCCGCCCACCAGCGGGTGATGCGCAAGCACCAGGCCGCCAACGACACGGTCCGCACCCTGCACGTCACCGACCGCCAGGTGCACCAGCTGGCCACCCAGGCGTGGGCCGACGTGATCGAGCTCGGCGCCAGCAACGGCTTCCGCAACGCGCAGGCCTCGGTGCTCGCCCCGACCGGCACCATCGGCTTCATGATGGACTGCGACACGACCGGCATCGAGCCGGACTTCTCGCTGGTCAAGTTCAAGAAGCTGGTCGGCGGGGGCTCGATGCAGATCGTCAACCAGACGATCCCGCGGGCGCTGCGCAAGCTGGGCTACCAGCCCGAGCAGGTCGAGGCGATCGTCGCCTACATCGCCGAGCACGGCCACGTGGTCGACGCCCCCGGCCTGAAGTCGGAGCACTACGAGATCTTCGACACCGCGATGGGCGCCCGCTCGCTCAAGCCGATGGGCCACGTCCGGATGATGGCGGCGGCCCAGCCGTTCCTCTCCGGCGCGATCTCGAAGACGGTCAACCTGCCGGAGACGGCGACCGTCGAGGAGATCGAGGAGGTCTACCTCCAGTCGTGGAAGCTCGGCCTCAAGGCCACCGCGATCTACCGCGACAACTGCAAGGTCGGCCAGCCGCTGGCCGACGGCGGCGGCAAGGCGAAGAAGGACGCGGCGGACGCCGCCGACGCACTGACCGCTGCGGCGGAGGAGGCCACCAAGGTCGTCGAGAAGATCGTCTACGCCCCGACCCGGAAGCGGCTGCCGAAGTCGCGCACCTCGCGGACCACCTCGTTCACCGTCGGTGGCGCCGAGGGCTACATGACCTCGGGTGCCCACGACGACGGCGAGCTGGGCGAGATCTTCCTCAAGCTCGGCAAGCAGGGCTCGACCCTGGCCGGCGTGATGGACGCATTCTCGATCGCGGTGTCGATCGGCCTGCAGTACGGCGTCCCGCTGGAGACCTACGTCTCGAAGTTCACCAACCTGCGCTTCGAGCCGGCCGGCCTCACCGACGACCCCGACGTGCGGATGTCGCAGTCGATCATGGACTACATCTTCCGCCGCCTGGCGCTGGACTACCTGTCCTACGAGAAGCGCGCCGCCCTGGGCATCTACTCCGCCGAGGAGCGCCAGCGCTACCTCGAGACCGGCTCCTACGAGCCGGTCGAGGAGACCGGCTCCCCGGCCGAGCTGATCGACGCCCCGGTGGTCGAGATCGTCGAGGACGCCCACGCCGAGCCCGTGGTCACCCACGACACGCACGGCTCCGACCAGCGCGAGGTCCCCGCCGAGCCCGCCAAGACCGCCCACACCAGTGCCGAGCTCCTCGAGCAGATCACCGGCCACGCGGTCGACAGCCCGCTCTGCTTCACCTGCGGCACCAAGATGCGCCCCGCCGGCTCCTGCTACGTCTGCGAGGGCTGCGGCAGCACCAGCGGCTGCAGCTGATGTCGTCAGACATGGAATGGCATCGCTGAAAGTGCCAACGATGTCCTGACCTCGGTCAGGAATGTCCAGGAATCGGTCAACGGACAATCACACGCCGAGCCCGGCCCTCAACTCGTGGGGGCCGGGCTCGTGCGGTGGTGGTGTCCCGGGATGGCCGTCGGTCTGGCGCGCGGACCGCACGCCCCATGGATTGGGTCGGCCCCGGAGCGGAGCTCAGGTGCGCTCTCTGCGTTGTGCATCGCCTACGGCACCCCGCCCAGAATGGGCGCCCCCAGGCCCGCTCCAGGTGCTGAGCCGACGGCGGATGGACGAATTCGAGCCCTACCGCTCCGCCAGCTTGCGAGAGATCACCTCTGCGTGCTCCTTCGCCTGCGCAAGGAGATCACCTGCCGTGTCGAACTCCAGGCCGCCGAGCGCACGCATCTTGTCGAACGGGGCAGGGGCCATCCCCTTCGCCCAGATTGGGAGTACCTCTCCGCGGTCGAGGCGGTCCTTGTACTGATCGGCCTCGAACAGCGTCCATCGTTTCAGGCCGTACATGTGTCCGAGCACAGCGACGACATAGCGTGAGCCCGACGCGTAGATGGGACCGAGGTACCCCTCCACGTCCTGTCCAAGGATCAGGTGCTGCTCCGCCATGTCGTAGAAGACCGCATGGCCCAGGTCCTCCAATGCATCACGCAGGTGCTCGGCGTATACACGATCCTCACGGGCGAAGGTCAGTGCCACGTCGTACCGCTCGTCGTAGTCGACCTTGGTGAAGCCGACCTCGCGGACGAAGTCCGGCCACGAGATGGACCGCAGGTAGTACACGAGCATCGGGTCCTCGACCGAGAGGATGTCGGTATCGGGGTCGAAGTGGAGGAGCTTCGCGATGTCAGGCTGGTCGCACAGACTCGCGAGGTAGCCACGGTCGCGAACCACCCCCACACTCGCCTTCTCCGTCGGATGCATGCGCATCTCGTCGGGTATGTGGATGCTCCAGGAGGCTGACTCCGCGAGCCAACGAAGGATGTGCAGGTAGGGAGCCCGGCCGCTCGGACGGAACTTCGTCCCCCGGGCAAAGGCCTTCACCGCATCACCGAAGCGCTCCTTCTGTCGTCCCACGACCCGTCGTTGGATTGAGGCATACGGCGTTGGTATCGGCGTCTTCTCATCGGGCCGCTCGATGATGCCGGCCTCCAGGCAGGCGTCCCAGCACAGCAACTGAGCGATGTAGAAGCTGCCCCTAGCGTTCTCAATGATGTGCTGACGCGCCTCGATCTCGATGTTCAGCGCGTCCTCGCCGGCCCTCACAAGCGCTTCGATCTGGCCCGGCGGCTCGGTCTCGAGCCGGACGACCTCGATGCGGTTGGCAACGTCCGGCGAGGATTCGATGAGAGCGCGGCCGGCCTCGTTAATGCCGACGATCACGAACTTCCGGGTCGGGTCCTCACGGTCGGCCGTGACTTTGAGCAGATCGGCGACCGCGCTCTTGACGCTGTCCTCCAGACGGTGAAAGTCGTCGATGACTACCGTTCCAGTGCCGCCCATCTCGGGCAGGTGAGCGATGTACTCCACGTCGCCCACGTCCCGTGCGCTCAGCATCGTGATCTTGTCGTCGAGGCCGAGGTCCTCCAGCACCTTCGTCACGGCCGTCGACTTGCCGATCCCTGACGGGCCCTCCACGATCACACCGCGTCCCGGGGTCTTCAGCGCGACCTTCAACCGGTTGAAGGCCGACGGTCGTACAAACGTGTGCGTGGGCACGCCCGACACCTTGAACACATCTTGAACCTCTAGTGCCACGGCCGGCACGATACGGCGTCGTGCCCTACGTCGGTTCGCTTCCAGCCGAACTCGGCCCAGCGTGCTCCTCCTATACGTTCCTCTTCAGACCATCGAACCGCCGCCATTCCGGGGGCGCTCTTTGGCCAACGGACCCGTCTCGATGGTCGTCTGCCACTAGGGGCCACCAACGCGCACCGACGCACCTGCCCCGCACGCGCCGAAGTGGTCAACCGTCCGCTCAAACTGACCCGCACCCAGTCTTGAGAGTCTTTCCGCCGCTTGCTAGCTCAAGCCAGAAGGGCTGTCGGGCGCGGTTACGGCACGGGTGAGCAGGACCGTCATCACGACGTGCCCATCGTCGGTCGTTGTGATCGTGTGACTTACCGGATGCCAATCGGCTAGGTGCCCTACGAGATCAGGGTGACTAGCCATATCGACGTCCAGCATGGTGGCCGCCCCAGCTGCGGGGGGAAGCCACACCGCCATTGGAAACCGCCACGTCGCCAGCTTCATTTCGTTCACGAGACCAGTATGGCTTCGCTCGCACTGAAAGTGATGGGGATGCCGCAGCCTCCTCGGCTGGAGCACGGAGCCAACGTGAACGGCTCTTTGCCCCACCCTGCTTCATGGGTTGACCACCAACCCGCGCCATACCGCCGCCTGTCGCACGCCGCTGTGATGGCCCGGGACGGCGGGAGCACGCTCTGGGCGCGTTAATGGGCCAGGCCACCAGGCCTGGCCCATCATGTGGTCGAATCGATCAGACCTTCATGAGTTCGTCCTCCTCAGGGGTCCGGCCCTCGACGTCGAGCCGCGGCACCGCCCGGTCGAGCCAGGCCGGCATCCACCAGGCGCGGTCACCCAGGAGTTCCATGGTGGCTGGGACGAGCAGCAGCCGGACGATGGTGGCGTCGATGATCACGGCCGCCGCCATCCCGATGCCGATGATCTTCAAGAAGAACTGGTCGTCGAAGATGAACGCCCCGAAGACGGCGGTCATGATGAGTGCGGCGGCGCTGATGACCTTCGCGGTGCTCGCGAGGCCGTCGGCGACGGCCCCGCTGCTGTCCCTGGTCCGCAGGTAGATCTCCCGGATCCGCGAGAGCAGGAAGACCTCGTAGTCCATCGAGAGACCGAAGAGGATCGCGAACATCATCATCGGGATGAACGCCGGGATCGGCGTCGGCGTGGTAATCCCGAAGAGCTGCCCGAACCAGCCGCCCTGCGCGGCGTAGGCAGCCACGCCGTACGCCGCCACGATCGAGACCAGGTTGAGCACCGCGGCCTTGATCGCGATCGGCAGCGAGCGGAAGACCGCGAGCAGGAAGAGGAACGCCAGGGCGATCACGGCCAGCAGGAAGTGCGGCAACCGGTCGGCGATGCTCCGGGTCTGGTCGGCGTTGGCGGCGGTGATGCCACCGACCACGACCTGGACCGACGACCCGTCGAGTGCCTGCGGCACGACCTGCTCACGGATTCGGGTCAGCAGGTCGCCGGTCGCCTCGTCCTGGGGGCTGGTCGACGGCGTCAGCGCGATCACGGCCGCGTCTCCCTCGGGGCTGGGCAGCGGCGACGACACGGCGGCCACGCCCGGAGTGGCCGCGAGCGACCTCTGCAGCCCGGTCAGCTCACCCAAGGCCTCCTCGTCACCCTCGTCGGCGACGAGCACGAACGTCCCGTTGAAGCCCTTCCCGAAGCCCTCGCTCATCAGGTCGAAGGCGCGGCGGGTGGTGAGGCTGGTCGGGTCGTTGCTCGAGTCGGGGTAGCCCAGGCGAAGCCCGGCCACCGGCAGGATCAAGACACCGATCATCAGCAGGCCGGCGACCAGCGCCGCGACGGGGTGGCGCTGCACCGTGCGGCTCCAGCGGTACCAGAAGCCAGGGCCGTCGATGCGCCTCGCGGTACGGCGGCGGGGCAGCCCGAGCCGGTCGATCCGGGTGCCGGTGAAGCTCAGCAGGGCCGGCAGCAGGGTGACCGCGGCGAGCAGCACGGCGAGCACGGTCAGCACCGAGGCGCCGACGACGCCGGGGATGTAGGGCTGCGCCATGGTCAACATGCCGACCAGCGACACCACGACCGTGACGCCGGCGAACATCACGGAGCGGCCGGCGGTGGTCATCGCGGTGCGGATCGCGGTCGGCACGTCGGCGCCGTCTGCGAGCTCGCTGCGGTAGCGGGTGACGATGAGCAGGGCGTAGTCGATGCCGACCCCGAGGCCGATCATCGCGGCGACCGAGGTCGCCCACTCGGGGACGTCGACGAGGTTGGCCAGCAGCATCGAGCCGGTCAGGCCGACACCCACGCCGAAGATCGCGGTCGCCAGCGGCAGTCCTGCGGCGACCAGCGAACCGAAGACCAGGAACAGGATGATCGCCGCGACGAGCAGGCCGGGTCCCTCGGCGCCGAAGCTGGCGGACTCGGCGTTCTCGATCCCGCGACCGGCGAGTTCGACGGTCACGCCGGCGTCGCGGGCCTGCTCGGCGAGCTCGATCATCCGCGCGCCCTCCTCGCCCGGGAAGCGGGCGCCGGTGACGTCGAGCTGGAGCGTCGCGTAGCCGATGGTTCCGTCCGAGGAGACCTGGAGTGGAGCGCTGCCGTCCCAGGGTGACGCGACGGAGACGACGTGCGGGAGACCGGCGTAGGTCGCGATCAGGGGCGCGACGACGCGCCGGACCTCGGCCGAGGTGGCGCCATCCTCGGACTGGACGACGACGGTGATGGTGTCGCCGGCCTGGGTGGGGAACCGCTCCTGGAGCAGGTCGACCGCGGCCTTCGAGTCGGTGCCCGGAGAGAGGAACTCCTGCTTGTACTCGCCGCCGCGACCCATCGCGAGCGCGGTCAGGGCGACGAGCCCGACGACCCAGGCGATCACGACGACCGCTCGGTGCCGGGTGGACCAGGCCGTGACCCGGGCCAGAGAGACGCGTTCCATCATGACTGCCTACTTTCGGAGGGGGAGGCTCCCTCGCTCCCCGGTGGGAGGAGCATCGACAGCGGCGCTGACGCGGTGCTGACGGCAGGCTGACGCCGGGGCGGTCTCAGCCGAGCAGCGCCCGCGCTGCGACGGCGTCGTAGCGCTCGGTGTGGTCGATGAGGTACGCCGCCTGCGCCATCTCGTCGTCCGCAGCGGCCAGCCGCTCGCCGGCGGTCGTCCGGTCACCGGCCTCGGCAGCCACCCGGGCGAGCCCGTCGAGTGCGGCGATCACGGACTCGGTGTCGCCGGACTCCCGGGCCTCGGCCAGCTCGGCCGCGAGGGCGTCGGCGTCGCCGACGACGGAGGCCAGCTCGATCCGGCTGGCCCGCTCATGGTCGCCACCGCCGGAGTCGGCGTACCAGCCGACGTTCTCCTCGAGGAGCACGCGGGCGTCGTCGACGGATCCCTCGAGGCGCAGCAGCTGGGCGCGGTGGAAGCGGACCGAGGCGCCGAGCCGACCGTCCGCGACCGCGGCCGCCTCGGTCGCGGCCTGCTCGAAGGTGGCGCGGGCACGCGGGTCGCCGGTGCGGGCCAGCACCCGGGCCAGTGAGACGCGGTGCAGCGCGGCCTGCCCCTGGAAGCCGAGTCGTACGGCAGCGTCGGCCGCGCCCTCGAAGCCGACCGCGGCGTCGGCGTACCGTCCCTCGGCCTGGGCGAGCCCGCCGAGGATCCCTTGCGCGTGGACCTGCGCCCACGCATCGCCACTCGGGCCGAGCAGGTCGACGGCCTCGGTCGCCGCGGCCCGGGCGGCCGGGGCGTCGCCCATCATCAGGGCGCCGTACGCCGACAGCAAGAGCGCGGTCGATGCGGACCAGCCGAGCGGCGGGGTCTCGCGGAGCAGGGCCAGCGCGTCGGCGGCGGAGGCGCGGACCTGGTCGGGTCGGCCCTGCTGGATGGCGAGGAAGGCCCGGTGGTTGTGGACGTCGGCCCGCATCGCCCGGTCCCCGGTCTGGAGGGCGAGGTCCGCGGCGGTGTGGAGGTCGGCGTCCGCGAGCACCAGGTCGCCGGTGGAGGTCTCGAGCCAGCCGGCCATGAGCCCGGCGCGGATCCGGTCGGTCACCGGTGCGTCCGGTCCGACGGCACCCCGGACGCGGGTCGCGCCGGCGGTACCGTCGCCGAGCACCACCCAGACCCAGGCGAGGCCGAGCGCGATCCGCCGGCCGAGCTCGGGGGCTTGCTCGCGGGTCCAGGCCAGGGCGGCGTCGACGTCGGCGCGCTCGGCGCGCGCGAATGCAAGGCAGGCGGACTGGTCCGCGGTGCGCACGTGCGCCTCGCACCAGTCGGCTCGGTCGGCATACCACTCGGCGTGGGCGGCGGCCGCGGCCGGAGCCAGCCCGGCCTCATCGAGCTTGGCAGCGGCGAGCGCCTTGACACTGTCGAGGAGGCGATAGCGGCTCTCGGGTTCGGCGTCGGTGTCGAGGGTGACCAGCGACCGGTCGACGAGGCGGGTCACGACGTCGAGCACCGAGCCGGCCGGCACCGACAGCGCGGTGAGGACCCGTTCGAGCGCGTCGATCGTGGCACCGCCGGCGAAGCAGGAGAGCGCCCAGAGTCCACGCTGGTCGTCGGGGAACAGCAGCTCGTAGCTCCAGTCGAGGGCGGCCTGGAGCGCGCGCCGGCGCTCGGGAACCCGACTGCCCGGGTCGCGCAGGAGGGCGAAGCGGTCGTCGAGGCGCCGGGCGATCTCCTCGACCGGGAGCGACCGGACCCGCGCAGCGGCGAGCTCGATCGCCAGCGGCAGGCCGTCGAGCGCCTGGCACACCTCCTCGACGACGGCCTCGTTGTCGTCGTCGACGATGAACCCCTTGCGCATCCGGCGGGCACGCTGGGAGAAGAGCTCGACCGAGTCCTGCTGCGAGAGCGGGGCGAGCGGGTGCACGTCCTCGTCCTCGAGGCCCAGGGGCGTCTGGCTGGTGGCGAGCACACGCAGGACGGGGACGTCGTCGAGCAGGCTGCGCACGAGGTCGGCGACAGCGTCGATCACGTGCTCGCAGTTGTCGAGGAGCAGCAGAGTCTCGGCCCCCGAGAGCCGTTCGCGCAGGGCGGCTGCCCCGCCGGAGACGTGCAGCGTCTCGGCCACGACTAGGGTCAGGTCGGCGGTCGCGTCGACCGTGTCGAAGCGGACCAGCCACGCTCCACCGGGAGCGACGGCGTGGGCGGCCACCTCGCTGGCAAGGCGGGTCTTGCCGACGCCGGCGGGCCCGACCAGGGTCACGAGGCGCTGGGACGTCACGGCGTCGGTGAGCGCCACCAGATCCTCGGCCCGGCCGACCAGCGGGGTGGTCAACGACCCGACGTTGCCCGGCCGCACCAGGGTCGCGGCGCGTCGGCCACCATCCAGGTCGGCGCTCTGCTCGAGCACCTGCCGCTCGACTGCGCGCAGCTCGGGGCCCGGGTCGATGCCGAGCTCGGTGACCAGGTGACGCCGTACCCGCCCGTACGCCGCGAGCGCGTCCGCCTGCCGCCCGGCCCGGTAGAGCGCCGTGACGAGCGCGACCCAGAGCCGCTCGCGCAGCGGCTGCTCCTCGACCAGCCGCTCGAGCTCGGCGACCAGCTCGCCGCCGGAGCCCAGGTCGACGCGGGCCGCCATCAGCGTCTCGACCAGCCGCCAGCGGGTCTCCTCGAGGCGGGTGCGGTGGGGTGCGGCCCAGGGGCCGGCCAGGGCGAGCACCTCGCCGGCGTACAGGTCGAGCCCGGCGCGGGCGTGCGCGACGGTCGCCGCGTGGTCGCCGGCCTCGCGGGCCTCGTCGGCGGTCGCGGCGAGCTCGACCGCCCGGACCGCGTCGACCGCGTCGCGCGGCACGTCGAGGACGTAGGCGTCGCCGGTGCCGCGGACGACGTCCTTGTCAGCGAGCGCGCGGCGGAGCTGGGAGACCTTGGACTGCAGAGTGTTGCGCGCCGTGGGCTCGGACCACAGGTCCTCGACCAGCACATCGACGCGGACCGGGACACCGGGGTCGATCGCCAGGCGCGCCAGCAGCTCCGTCGTCTTTCCAGCCGGGAGCCCCACCGGTGACCCGTCCCGGGTTGCCTCGACAGGGCCCAGGAGGGCGATGGCGAGCATGGAGGAACTGTAGGGGGCGCGAGTCGCATCAGGCAGCCGTCAGCGTGCCGTCAGCGCCGCTCGCCACTGTCGTGCCATGAACCACGGCCCCACCGAGTCACCTCTCGTCCTCCGCCTGGTCGGTGGCGATCCCGCCGCCCGGCAGGAGGTCGTCGACGCACTACCCACCAGCACCTCGATCGACCTGCTCGTCGCCGGCGCCGTCATCACCGGCACCCGCACCCCGCTCGACCGCGCCGGCGACCTCGCCAGCGCGTCGCGCGACCGCCAGTTGGTCGCGCTGGCCGCCGCCCACCTGGACGGCCGGACCGAGGTCTTCGATGCCCTGGTCCGCGACCACCTCTCGACCTACCCCGACCACCTCCTGGCGGCCTGGATCGCCGCCCGCACCCCGAGGAGCACCTGATGAGCTCGACCCCTACCCGCACCGCCCTGCGCTGGCTCGCCTCGTTCACCGGCTTCCCGCTCGGCGGGCTCGCCGCGATGGTCCTCGTCGGTCCCGTCGACAGCGTCGCAACCGCCGCGGCCGGTGGGCTCGTCACCGGCGCGGTGCTCGGCACAGTGCAGGGATGGGCGATGCGGGCAGACCGGCGTACTGCGGCGGCCTGGTCCGCCACGACCGCTCTCGGCCTCGCCGTCGGGCTTGCCCTCGGCAGCAGCCTGGTCGGCTTCGACACCACGATGGCTGCCCTGGCCGTCCAGGGGATCGTCTCCGGCGCCTTCGTCGGCGCCGCTCAGGCCGGCCTGCTGCACCGACGCCTCGGGCGGCTCGCGATCGCGTGGCCGGCGTACCTCGCCGGCGCCTGGGCGCTCGGCTGGACCATCACCACCGCCATCGGCGTCGAGGTCGACGAGCAGTTCACCGTCTTCGGCTCCGCGGGCGCCGTCACCGTCGCCGCGCTCACCACCGTCCTCCCCACGCTCCTCGTCCGCCGCGACGCGAGCTGAACCACCACCACACCCACCCGGAAGGAACTCACCATGACCACCACCGCCACCACCACCCCGACCCTCAGCCCCGAGTCACGCCGCGACGCCCGCCGCGCCGCCATCGCCCTCGGCGGTGCTTCCCTGCTGGCGATCGCCGGCTTCACCGTGCTGGGCTCGGTCTTCGAGTACCCCCAGATCCTCGACGAGCCGACCGCCGACGTCCTCGCGCTCTTCCGCGAGCACCAGGCGACCGTCACCACCTGGTTCGCGATCCTCGCCATCGGCTCCGCCCTGATGGCACCCGCCGGCATCTGGCTCGGCCGCATCGCGGGCGGCACCCTGGGCCGTTGGATCGCCGGCCTCGGCATCGCAGCCGCCGTCGTCCAGGTCGTCGGCCTCCAGCGCTGGGTCACGCTCGTCCCCGGCATCGCCGACGACGCCCTCGACCCTGCCCAGCGCGCCGACGCCGAGGACCGATTCGAGCTCTTCCACACCGTGCTCGGCCAGGCCATCGGCGAGACCCTCGGCTACGCCTTCACCGCCGCCTTCACGGTGCTCGTCGTCATCGCCCTGCGCCGCACCGTCCTGCCGACCTGGCTCGCCGTGACCGGCTATGTCTCCGCCGGCCTGATCGCGACCGGCGTCATCATCCCGCTCGTGGAGCCGGCCAGCCTCACCAACTTCGCCGGCTACGTCCTCTGGTGCGCCTGGCTCCTCGCCTTCGCAGCAGTCCTCGTTCGCGCCACGCGGCAGCCGCGCACGACCAACGGAGCGAGCGACGCGTGAGAGCGCCGACCGCGTGGATGTCCCCACCACCACTTCTTCAACTCAGTGACGGGTCGGTGCGTCTTTCCGCAAGTGTCCTCCATCGTGGGAACGACAGCACGCACAAGTCGGCGAGAACCTGGTCAGGCGGACACGCCGAGATGTCGTTCGATGTTGTCGAGGGCGCGTTGGAGGTCGGCGCCGTTGATGAGTGTCTCGGCGGTGTCCGGATCGAGGGAGTGGGTGCCGGTGGCGTCGACCTGTCGGTAGAGCCCGTGGGGGGTGCGCCAGACGTAGTCGTCCGGCCCGAGTTGTCGGAGCAGGTAGGGCAGGTGGGTCTTGGCCCGGTGGTGGGTGCGTCCGAGCGGGGCGGCGTTGTGGTCGCCAGTCTGTCCGTCGGGTCCGGTGGGGTCGTATTCGATCGGGTGGTCGATGTCGAGGCGGCGGCTGACGCGGCTGGCGTGGGGGAAGGTCTCGCCGATGGTGCGGAGGTGGGCGCGTTCCTTGACGGCTTCGGGGTGCTCGTAGGCGGTGACCCGGACGACCTCGGCGAGGTCGATGACGGGCTTGAGCTCGACGTGGCTGTGGCCGAGGAGTCGACGGACCTGGTCGAGCAGCAGCGGGCCGATCTCCTCGACCCGGGCCACGCCCCAGCGATGCAGGGCGGCTTCGTGGAGGTGGATGTGCAGGACCGTGCGGGAGCGCCGGCGGACGCGCCGCCGCGGTGCAGGCGTGTCAGGGTCGGAGGGGGCGAGGAGGTCGGCGACCTTCTCGGGGTGCGCGAGCCAACCGAAGGCCTCGGCGCGCAGCTCGTCGCGGCTGGCGTCGGTGGGCAGGTGGGGGACCAGGTCGCGGCGGCGGTCGAGGCGCTCGGCAACCTGGTTGACGGTGTCCTCGATGAACTGGGCCGGGCCGGCTTCGATCCGGGCGATGACGTGGCACAGTCCCTGCTCGTCGACGCGGGAGCGGCCGACGTAGCGCTTGCGGAGCTCGGCCTCGAGGCGCTCGGCGTAGCCGCCGGGATCGGCCTCGATCACCTTGGCCTGGACCAACTCCAGCACGCGGGCGGGTGACTCCCCGGCGATGGCGTCGGCAAGCGCCGCGTCGACCAACCCGACCTGGAACCGGTCCAGGCGTCGGGACAAGGAGGCGGCGCGGCGGGCCAGCCAGGGCTCGCACCCGCCGGCCGTGACGACGGCCCAGGTCCGGGGCAGCCGGTGGCGCAGGTCGAGGGCGTCGGCCATCGTCGCGCGGACGGCCAGGGTGTGGACCTGTCGGGCGATGGCTAGCTCGGGCAGGCTGAGCTCCTGGACCAGCGGCGTGCCGTCCCCGCCGATCTCGACCAGCCGGTCCTCACCCCGCCACCGCCCCTCGCCCCGGCGCGGGTCAGCAGCGTGCAGGTCGGCCCACCGGCAGACCAGCAGCAGGTCCTCGACCTCGGCGGCACGCCGGGTCCGCAGCGCCGACTCGGCGGCTGCGAGCGTCGCAGCCGGGTCCAGATCGTCGACGGAGGACATGACCTGACGATACACGAACAACTGTTCGAATACAATCACCTGGCTGATGTCGTCGCGCGAAGACTGACGTACGCCCGTGGGCTCAGGAGACGGCCACGGTCGCCGCCTGGAAGAAGTCGCTCGGCATGGCGTGCGCAAGTCTCCAGGTGATGGCGATGGGACGTTCGCCCTGGTGGCTGACGTAGTGCACCGGACCGAGGAAGAGGTACGGCGCCGTCCCGAACTCGTCCTGTTGGGACTCGCGCACGAACATCAGCACGTTGCTGGAGCCGTCGAGATAGCGCTGCCCCGTCGGGGAGGCGACGGTCGTGACGTTCTGTGATTCCCAATGGAAGAGGGTCGGACTGATCGGGTAGTCGCGGTACATCGTGGTGGGCGAGTAGTCGGCCTCGGACTTCTTGAGCGTCGCCATCAGGAGGTCGGCGTTCGCCTCCGCGGCGTAGGCCACGCCCTGCATGAGGCTCGTCGGCTTCCTCTCCAACGAGGCGTAGTCCACTGCGGCGAGGATCTCCTCACGCTGATAGCGGGCATGTGTGCGGAGGGGGTACGCCGTGAGCGGTCCGCCGACGGCCGTCGTCACGTGGCCGGCCCGATCGAGGCCCATCGCGATGATCGCGGCCAGTTCGTCGCGGACGGCCTGCTCAGCGCGAAGGGATTCCAGACCGTCGTCGTACGAGCTGAACCCACCGCCGTCGGGCCAGAGCGAGAAGAACAGCATGCGCGCGTAGCGCCGATCCGCTTCGGGTAGGTAGCGGTACGTCGGGGAGTCGTCGCGAAGGAGCCGCAGGTAGGCGCGAGCCCGGTCGGGGTCGTCGACGTGGGCAAGCGCGCGTCCTCGCTTCGCGAGCTTGACCGCGCCCTCGCCGCGGACTCGAACGGGAAGGCCGGCGTCGACCCGCAACTGCGTCCAGGACTTCTGACCACCTCGTAGAACGTCGGGGAGGGTCAGGCCGGAGCGGGTGAGGAAGTCGGGAAGACCCGTGTCGCCGATGTGGCGCAGGTCCTGGACGACCTGCGGCCAGCGACGGGAGACCTGCGACTTCACGTTCTCGAGGATCAGGGCCTGGGACACCCGGTCCAGCACGATCTGGCTTCCCGATGGGAGGAACGGGAAGCTCTCCTGGATGTCCTTCACAAGCTCGCCGCGAGCGCGACCGGTCAGGGCCCGAAGCTTCGCGTCCCAGCGAAACTCGCCCCGCTGGTGACCGACGAAGTCGAGCGCGGTCAGGACTGCCTTGTCGCGGGTACGCCGCAGACCGCGGCCGAACTGCTGGAGGAAGACGGTCGCACTCTCGGTCGGGCGCAGGAAGAGCACGGTGTCGACCTCGGGGATGTCGAGGCCCTCGTTGAACAGGTCGACCGCGAAGAGGATGTTGATCCTGCGGGCTCGCAGATCGGCAAGCGCCCGCTGCCGATCCGCCTGCGATGTGTCGCCGCTGACGGCGGCTGCCGTGATGCCTGCCTCCGTGAAGACCCGTGCCATGTAGTGGGCGTGCGCAACGCTGACGCAGAATCCGAGGGCGCGCATCGCGCCGAGATCGGAGACCTTGTCCTCGAGCTCCCGGAGGACGACGGCTGCTCGCGCGTCATTGCCGGTGTAGACCCTGTCGAGCTCGCCCTCGTCGTAGCGTCCGCGCCTCCAGCTGATGCTCGAGAGGTCGGTGTTGTCAGCGACAGCGAAGTAGTGGAACGGGCAGAGCAGATCCGACTCGAGCGCGTCCCACAGCCGCAGCTCCGAGGCGATGCGGCCGTCGAAGAAGTCGCGGACGTCCATGCCGTCGGCGCGCTCGGGTGTCGCGGTCAAGCCCAGCAGTTCTCTCGGCGTGAGGTGGTCGAGGATCCGCCGGTACGTCGGCGCCTCAGCGTGGTGAAACTCGTCGATGACGACGATCTCGAAGGCGTCCGGCGGGAGGTTCTGGATTCCGTGCGAGTTGAGCGACTGCACGCTGGCGAAGACGTGGCGGCCGCGCTCCGGGCGCGTTCCGCCAACCCATAGCTCTCCGAAGTTCGCGTCGGTCATGACCTCGCGGTACGTGCGTAGCGACTGCTCCAGGATCTCCCTGCGGTGAGCGACGAAGAGGAGGCTCGGTGGGCCACCGGCGTCGGGCCGGGCGAGCCGCTGGTAGTCGAGCGCGGCCAACACTGTCTTGCCGGTGCCCGTCGCGGCCACGACCAGGTTGCGGTGTCGACCGTGGACGGTTCGCTCGACGTCGATCTCGTCGAGCATGGCCTGTTGGTAGACGTAGGGGCGGACCTCGAGGCCGGAGAGCGTGATGGTGACGCGATCGTTGCTGCCCCCGCCACGTGCTTCCAGCAAGGCGTCATCCAGCCGGTCGCGATCCCGGTCGGGGTCGTAGCGCTCGAAGCTGCCGTCGTTCCAGTAGGAGTCGAACGTCGCCTCGAACTTGTGCAGCAGGCTCGGGGTCGCGACGCTGGAGAGTCGAACGTTCCACTCGACGCCGTCGAGCAGCGCGGCGCGGGACAGGTTCGACGACCCGACGTACGCCGTGTCGTAGCCGGTGTTGCGCCGAAACAGCCAGGCCTTCGCGTGGAGTCGCGTCCGCTGGGCGTCGTACTGCACCCGCACCTCGGCGCCGAACTCGCGGACCAGCCGGTCCAACGCCCGCCGCTCGGTTGATCCGAGGTAGGTCGTCGTGACGACGCGAAACGGGACGCCCGCGTCGCGTAGACCACGGAGGTCCTGCTCGAGAAGTCGGACGCCGTGCCAGCGGACGAAGGCACACAGGAGGTCGACGGAGTCGGCTGACGTCATCTCTGCTCGCAGCTCGGCTGCCAGGCTCGGCTCGTCCGGAGCGTTCGTGAGCAGTGCGGCTTCAGAGAGTGGTGTCTTGGGCCTGCTCTGATAGCGGACGGCGCTCGGCGGCGTGAGCGACGCGAGCTGGCGGACAGGTGGATCCACTACTTCGCCTGAGTCCAGTGCCTCGAGAAGCGCGTTGACGATGGCAACTCGCTGCTCACGGTCTCGTGTGCCCTCGAGGTGCCGGCGAACGACCTCGGCCACGTGCCGGGCAACCACGTGGGGCTCGTCGGCCGCGTCGACGGCCAGCTCCGCAGCGGTCAAGTTGCTCACGAGTTCGAGGCGGGTTCGAAGGTCCGCCGTCAGCAGTGACTCGTAGAGACCCTCATCCATCGGTGCAGCTTGTCAGGCCGACCGGAGCCGCGGCGGTAGGTAGCAGCTGGGGAGGTCAGTGTCGTCGTGGACGCAACCGCGGGTCCACCCGTACCGGGTGATCCCTGGCGGCACCGGCCGTTCCAGAGTGAGGACTCCACCACGAATCAAGGAGTTCTGCACATGACCGACGAGAGCAACACCCCCGACCTCGAGATGAGCGCGGCCGCCGTCACCGACGGTGCCTACACGCTGCTCGTCGCGGACTTCAGCGACACCAGCCTCGCCTGGGAGGCCTACGAGGCCCTCAAGTCGGTCGAGGACGGGCGCACGGTCGAGATCGAGGGCGTCATCGTGGTGAGCCGCTCGGCCGAGGGCAAGCTCGAGGTCCAGAAGGCGACCGACCACAGCACGAAGTCCGGGCTCAAGTGGGGCATCGTCGGCGGTATCGCTCTGGGCGTGATCTTCCCGCCCTCGATCCTCGGCAGCGCCGCAGTCGTCGGCGGCGCCGGCGCCCTCACCGGCAAGCTGCGCCAGCGCCACCACCACAAGGAGCTCGAGCAGCAGCTCGAGAACGCCATCCCGCCGGGCCACTCCGGCCTGCTCGCCCTGGTCTCGGACCCCGGCGCCGTCAAGATCCGCAAGGCGCTGGAGCGCGCCGACGCGATCGTGTCGTCCGCCATCGACAAGGTCGAGGCGGACGACATCAAGGCGGCCGCCAAGGAGGCCCAGGAGGCCGAGGCCTGAGCGTGCGCCGGCCGGCGGCGGGATCCCCGTCGCCGGCTGTCAGGGCCTTGTGATTGTCTAGCCGAGTGGGTCACATCACCGAAGGTGACCGGACTTTCTCGGGAGGATGAGACATGGCTTCACACACACGCGCACGGCGTACCGCGGTCGCCGTCGGGCTGGCGCTGCTGCTGCCCGTCGGCGTCGCGCAGGCGGTGCCCGCCGGCGGCGGGACGGAGGGGGCGCGCGGGATCGGCGACCCCTACTACCCGAACTACGGCAACGGCGGCTACGACGTCGACCACTACGGCATCCACGTGTCCTACGTGCCGAAGACCGACCGGCTCGCCGGCCGGACCAAGATACGGGCGCACACGACGCAGGAGCTGTCGCGCTTCAACCTCGACTTCGTGCTGCCGGTGAAGAGCGTCGAGGTCAACCACCGGAAGGCCACCTTCACCCAGGGCAAGCACGAGCTGGTGGTGACGCCGAAGACGGCGCTGCCGGCCGACAAGGTGATGATCGTCGAGGTGAAGTACGCCGGCGTGCCCGGCAAGATCCGCTCCGAGGGCATCAAGCCGTGGATCCGCACGCTGGACGGCGTCGCCGCCGTGGGCGAGCCGGAGATCGCGGCCTGGTGGTACCCCTCCAACGACCACCCCCGCGACAAGGCGACCTACGACGTGCACGTCACCGTCGCCAAGAGCCTCGAGGTCCTCGGCAACGGCCGCCTGGTCTCGGACAAGGTCCGGCACGGCAAGCGCAGCTGGCACTGGCGCGAGCTCAGCCCGATGGCGCCGTACCTCGCCTTCTTCGTCGTCGGCCAGTTCGACATCACCAGGTCGAAGTCCGACGGGCTCCCGGTGATCACCGCCGTCGCGGCGAACGGTGGCAGCGAGGGCAGGTACGCCGCGCGCGACCTGGCCCGCACACCGAAGGTGATCCGCTTCGAGTCCCGGCAGTTCGGCGCCTACCCGTTCTACTCGATGGGTGGCGTCGCCCCCGCGGCCGACTTCGGGTTCGCCCTCGAGAACCAGACCCGCCCGGTCTACACCCGCGGGTTCTGGAGCCAGGGTCCGAACATCTACGTCGTCGTCCACGAGCTCGCCCACCAGTGGTACGGCGACTCGGTGTCGGTCGAGAACTGGCGCGACATCTGGCTCAACGAGGGCTTCGCGAGCTTCGCGGAGTGGCTCTGGTCGGAGAAGCACGGCGACGGGACCGCGAAGCAGCTGTTCCGCCAGTACTGGAACTACTACAGCGGTGCCGACGACTTCTGGAAGGTCAAGATCGGTGACCCGGGGGCGCACAACGAGTTCAACGGCGCGGTCTACGACCGCGGCGCGATGACGCTGCAGGCGCTGCGCACCCGGATCGGCGACGACGACTTCATGACCGTCCTGCGCGACTGGGCCGCCGACCGCAAGTACGGCAACGGCTCGGTCCCCGAATTCATCGAGCTCGCCGAGACCGTGTCCGGCGAGGACCTCGCGTCGTTCTTCGACGCCTGGCTCTACACCGCGCACCGCCCTGCGGTCACCGAGGAGAACGGTTTCCCGCCGGGCTTCGACCCGCGCTCGTCCGCGCGCGTCGCCGTCCCGGCCTCGTGGGCGACGATCCAGCACACCCACGCCGTGCTGAACCGGCTCGAGCGGAAGTGACCACGGTGCCCGGGTCGGCCTCAGGTCGACCCGGGCACCGCACCGCTCGACGAGGACTTCTCATGGACGCGACGTACCGTCCACACGTATGACCCCTCTCGGCCGGTGGAGCGTCGTCGCGCTCGGTGTGCTGCTGGTCGTCGGCACGCCCGTCGCCGTCGCCGCCTGGCCGACCCCGGACTCCGACGTGAGCGCCGCCGAGCTGCTCGCCGAGGTCACCGCGGCCGAGGACCACCCGTGGTCCGGGTACGTCGAGACCCAGGGCAGTCTGCAGCTCCCCGTGCAGGACGACTTCGCCGACGTCGGCGCCCTCCTCTCCGGGCACACCCGGCTGCGCGTCTGGTGGCGCTCGGCCGACGACTGGCGGGTCGACCAGCTCGAGACCGCGGGGGAGTCCGACCTGGTCCACCAGGACCCGTACACGACCGAGTGGAGCTACGAGGCCGAGCGCGCCCGGGTCAGCCGCGACCCCGACATCCGGCTGCCCCGGACCGCCGACCTGCTGCCACCGGTGCTGGCCGCGCGCGTCCTGGACGACGTCGACGCCCGCGACGTGAGCCGGCTGCCGGCGCAGCGGGTGGCCGGGGTCGCCGCACCCGGCCTGCGGGTCCGGCCCGCGCAGCCGCAGTCCAGCATCGACCACGTCGACCTGTGGGCGGACCCCGACAGCGGCGTCGCCCTGCGCGTCGAGGTGTACGGCGCCGGCTCGGGCGCGGCCGCGTTCACCACCGAGATGCGGGACTTCTCCGCCGCCACCCCGGCGGCGTCCCGCACCGCCTTCGAGCCACCCGTCGGCACCCACGTCTCGTACGACGACGTGCTGGACATCGCCGACGCGGCGAACCAGTACGCACCCCTCCGACCGCCCGACCGGGTCGGCGGGCTGGCGATGGCCTCGGCGTCCCAGGGCGCCGTCGGGGTCTACGGCGCGGGACTGGCCCAGCTGATCGCGATCCCGCTGCGCCACCAGGAGGCCGACCCGCTGCGCGAGCAGCTCGGGAACAGCCCCGACGCCGCGCAGGTCGACGAGGGGGTCCTCGTCGCCGCCGGACCCCTCGGCGTGCTCGTCACCGGCCAGGACGGCGACGGCGGTTGGCTGGTCACCGGGACCGTCACGGCCGCCACGCTCCGGGCCGCCGCGCGCGACCTGGTCGCCCACACGACGTACTACGAGGACGACGAGTGATCCGCACCCACGGCCTGACCAAGCGGTTCGGCCCGATCACCGCCGTCGAGGACGTCGACCTCGACGTCCGCGAGGGCGACGTCTACGGGTTCCTCGGCGCCAACGGCTCCGGCAAGACCACGACGGTGCGAATGCTGCTCGGGCTCGTCCTTGCCACGTCCGGCGAGATCGAGGTGCTCGGCGAGCCGATGCCGCGCGGCTGGCGCCAGGTGCTGCCACAGGTCGGCGCGCTGGTCGAGGGCCCGGCGGCGTACCCCCAGCTCTCGGGTCGCGCCAACCTCGCGCTCTCCGACGCCGGCGGCCCTGGCGGCACGCGGGCCACCCGGGCCGGGCGCATCGACGACGCCCTCACCCGCGTCGGGCTGGACGGCATCGACAAGCGCCCGGTGCGCGCGTACTCCCTCGGCATGCGACAGCGGTTGGGCATCGCCACCGCGCTGCTGCGCCACCCGCGGCTGCTCGTCCTCGACGAGCCCACCAACGGTCTTGACCCGCACGGGATCCGCGAGATCCGCGAGCTGCTGCTCGAGCTCAACGCCGGCGGGACGACCGTCTTCGTCTCCAGCCACCTGCTCGCCGAGATCGAGCAGACCTGCACCCGCGTCGGCGTCCTGGACCGCGGCCGCCTGGTCCTGCAGGAGGAGCTCGTGCACCTCCAGCAGCCGACCGGCCGGGTCGTCGTCCGCACCTCGAGCGTCGCCGCGGCGCGGGCGGTCCTCGACGGCGTGGTCGAGCGCCAGGACGGCGACCGCCTGTGGGTGCGCGCCGCCGACGCCGCCGAGCTCAACGCCCAGCTCACCGCGGCCGGCGTCCCCGTCGTCGAGCTCGCGGCCGAGCGGCACACGCTGGAGGAGGTCGTGCTGCGCGCGACCGCCGGCAGCGGCGACCGGGCGGTGACCCGATGATCGGCGTCGAGCTCCAGAAGATAGTGCGCAGCCGCCGCACCTGGACCACGATCCTGCTCATCGACGCGCTGCCGACGCTGGTCGGCGTGCTGCTAGCCGTGACCGACCTCGGGCCGCGGCCCGGCGACGGCCCGGCGTTCCTCTCCGCGGTCCTCACCGACGGCGCGCTGTTCCCGCTCGCGGCGCTGGCGATCGTGTTGCCGCTCTTCCTGCCGATCGCGGTCGCGGTCACCGCCGGCGACGCGATCGCGGGTGAGTCACAACAGGGGACGCTGCGCTACCTGCTGGTGCGCCCCGTCGGCCGGACCCGGCTGCTCGTCGCAAAGCTGGTCAGCGTGATGGCGTTCGTCGTCCTGACCGTGCTGGTCGTCGCCGCCACGGCGTACGTCGTCGGCACGCTGCTCCTCGGCAACGACACGACCGCGGGCGTGGCGAGCGTCTCCGGCAGCACGCTGACGACGCCCGAGCTCGTCGAGCGGACGCTGCTGGCGCTGGCCTACGCGATGCTCTGCATGCTCGGCGTCGCCGCGATCGCGCTGTTCCTGTCCACCGCGCTGCGATCGCCGCTCGGGGCGGCGCTCGGCACGATGGCCGTCCTGGTCGCCTCGACGCTGCTGCTCACGATCGACGCCGCGCACGCGCTGCAGCCCTACCTGCCGACCCGCTACTGGCTGGCCTTCGTCGACCTCTTCCGCGACCCGATCCTCTGGCGCGACGTCACCCGCGGGGTGCTGCTGCAGGGCGTGTACGTCGTGGTGTTCCTCGGTGCCGCGTGGGCGAACTTCGCCACCAAGGACATCACGGACTGACGGCCGCGCACACCGAGCCGTCCGGTGCCCCCGGGGTCTCCCGGTCGAGCTGGTCGGCGACCATCGCGAGCACGGTGGGGTCCTGCGGGACGTCGGTGTGGCCGACCTCCAGGCCCGGGCAGACCGACTGCACCGAGAAGCTGGTCGCGCCGTCCAGGACGCCGGACTCGGGCGGCACGACGGTCGCGTCGTCCGCGGTCCACATCGCGACCCACCGCGGGCCGGCGGGCGTCTCGTCCCCGTCGTTCAGCGCGCGGAGCAGGTCGCTGCCGGTGGCCAGCTGCTGGCAGGCGGCGGGGCAGGTGGTCGAGCCGAGTCCCGACGCGAGCGTGGCGAGCTGGGTCCCGTGGTTGGGCGAGGACAGCGTCACCACCCGACGGGCGATCGAGGCGCCACCGAGGTCGGCCACCCAGACCCGCGCCACGATGCCGCCGGCGGAGTAGCCGACCACGTCGACCGACTCCGCCCCGGTGCGTTCCAGGGCCTGGTGGGCCGCCTCGTCGAGGACCTTCGCCTGCGTGCGCAGGTCGCCGGTGCCGTCGCCAGCCAGCTGGACGACCGTGACGTCCCGCCCGTCGTCGCGCAGCCCGGCGGCCAGCACGTCGAGGCCGGTCGTCGAGCCGCCGTACCCCGGCACGAGCAGCACCGGCCCGGCCGCGTCCTGGGCCACCGGCTGCACCGGGTCCGGGCGGGACAGCAGGTAGGCCGCGGCGCCGACCACCGCGAGCACGAGCGCGAGGACGACGATCGCGCCGACGAAGCGGCGCCGCGCGGGCGAGAGACCGTCGAGCACCTCTCCATCCTGCCCCTCAGGTCCACGCGTCGACGGCGTGCTCGAGGTTGAGGCTGATCGCGGCGGCCGCGAAGTGGTGGTCGCCGGTGGTGCCCTGGAGGCCCGCGACCCGTGCGTGCAGGTCGGCGACCGCGTCGCGGGCACCGTCCAGCTCGTCGGGGTCGCGGAGCAGCGCGGCCACCCGGCGCAGGGCGACGGCCGTCGAGGCGCGGAGGGCGGCGGAGGTCGGGTCGTCGCGCCGGATCTCGTTGCGCTGGTCGGCGACGAGCTCGATCACCTCGTCGACGCAGCCGGTGAGCCGCTGGAGCGCCTGCGCGCGGGAGTCGTGCCGGTCCGCGCTGTCGGCCCACCGGGCGGCCTTCCAGTTGGCGCGCCGGGCCTCGCGGGCTCGGGCGCTGAGGTCCTCGGACTGGCGGGCCGTGCGTGCCAGCGAGCTGCGCAGCGCCTTCCAGTCCGTCTCGCCGACGATCTCCTCCTCGAGCGCGGTCGCGAGCTCGTCGAGCTGGTCGGCGAGCTGCGCCTGGAGGCGGTCCTGGGCCCGGGAGGCGGGGGTGAGCGGCATCTGCGGCAGCACGAGGTTGACCCCGACGCCGACGAGCGCGCCGAGAGCGGTGAGCCCGCCGTACGCCGCGGTGTAGCCGATCGGGTCGCCCTTGCCGGCGACCAGCACGAACATCGCGGCGAGCGGGATCCAGGCGCCCATCACGCCCGCGATGCCCGAGGCGCCGAGCAGGCTCCCCGCGACGACGGCCACGCCGAGGGGGAGCGGTGCGGGGACCGGGAGCACCAGGGCGACCAGGGCCAGCACAGCGCCGAGCAGGATCGCGACGACGACCTGGAACGAGTCGCGCACCGACGCGGCCACCGACGTCGAGACCACGGTGAGCGCCCCGAGCGGGGCGTAGTAGGCGTACCCCGACGCGAAGTCGCCGATCGGCTGCACGACCAGCCACGCCAGCATCGCGGCGAGCGCGGCCTTCACGGCAAGGAACAGGCTGGGGTGCGCGCGGGCGGTCGAGCGCACCCGGCGTACGGCGATGGTGGTGCTCATGTCCTCCTCGTACCCGTTCCAGGAGTGGGCCACGACGGGGCGCCGGCTGGACCGGACATGATGGGCCCATGACCCTCGACGTGGCCCGGATCCGCGGCGACTTCCCGGCACTCGACGCCGGCGTCGCCTTCTTCGACGGCCCCGGGGGGACCCAGGTGCCACGCCAGGTCGCCGAGGCGATGGCGACGACGATGACGTCGGGGATCTCCAACCGCGGCACCGTCACTGCCGCCGAGCAGCGGGCCGAGGAGGTCGTCGTCGCCGCGCGGGCCGCGGTGGCCGACCTGCTGGGCTGCGACCCCGGGGGAGTGGTGTTCGGGCGGTCGATGACGCAGGCGACGTACGACGTCGCGCGGGCGCTCGCGAAGGAGTGGGGTGCGGGCGACGAGGTCGTGGTCACCCGCCTCGACCACGACGGCAACGTCCGGCCGTGGGTGCAGGCGGCCGAGGCCGCGGGGGCGGGGCTCCGCTGGGTCGGGTTCGACCGGGAGACCGCCGAGCTCACCGTCGACGACGTCCGCGAGCAGCTGTCGGGCCGGACCCGGCTGGTCGCCGTCACCGGCGCCTCGAACGTCCTCGGCACCCGGCCCGACATCCCGGCGATCGCCGAGGCGGTCCACGAGGCGGGTGCGCTGCTGTACGTCGACGGCGTGCACCTGACCCCGCACGCCCCGGTCGACGTCGCGGCGATGGGCGCCGACTTCTTCGCGTGCTCGCCGTACAAGTTCTTCGGTCCGCACCACGGTGTCGTCGTCGCCTCGCCCGAGTTGCTGGAACGGATCCACCCCGACAAGCTGCTGCCGTCGTCGAGCCAGGTCCCCGAGCGGTTCGAGCTGGGCACGCTGCCCTACGAGGTGCTCGCCGGCACGACCGCCGCGGTCGACTACATCGCGGGTCTCGCCTCGTCCGCCGACGACCGCCGGACCCGGGTGCGGGAGTCGATGCGGGCCGTCGAGGAGCACGAGGAGCAGCTCTTCGCGCGGCTGCTCGAGGGGCTGCGCGGCACCGACGGCGTCTGCCTGCACGGCGCGCCGACGTGTCGCACGCCGACCGTCTTCTTCTCCGTCGACGGCCACGAGGGTCGGGAGGTCTACGAGCACCTCGCGGCCGCGGGCGTCAACGCCCCGGCGAGCAACTTCTACGCGATCGAGGCGTCCCGCTGGATCGGCCTCGGCGACAGCGGCGCGGTGCGCGCGGGCCTGGCGCCGTACACGAACGACGACGACGTCGACCGGCTGCTCGCCGGCATCGCGGAGGTCGCCGGCTGACGCGCTCTCACACCCTCCCCGTCACACCCTCCATGCCGTGCGCCTCCGGGATCATGACACGCGGGTCTCGACCCGGGCCGGCTGGTGGTCGGCATGCTTGGTCATGAAGTCGTACCAGCCGTGCTCGGTCACGGTGATCAGGTCACCGCCAGAGAAGCCGGTGGCGGCGTACCGCCAGGCGTTCGACCACGCCCACTCCACGGGTGTCCACACGCAGAGGCCCTCCCGCACGACCACCGTGACCACCTTCAGCTCGCTCGGCGAGTGCCAGCGACCGTCGTCCCACTTCGTGCAGACCGCCTCGATGACGTCGCGGGCTCCTTCGTAGTCGTCGATCACGGAGCCGCAGCGCAGCTCCTCGATCGCTCGCACGCGCTGACGTCCGGAGGGATCGTGGACGAGGACCGCGTACGCCGCACCTCCCACCAAGGGCACCCGGTCGGCCACCTCCTCGATCAGCTCGGCGGGACTGCGCACGTCGGTGGGCTCGATCTCCATGGTGCGACTGTGCCCCTCTCACGGGGTGGGCCGCGTCGGTTGTCCACAGGCCCGGGGACGGCCCTCGCGCGCAGCGGCGTACGACAGCAGGCTGGTCCTCGACCACCACGACTCGGGGAGAACCATGGGCTACACCACCGACTTCATCGGACACGTCGACATCGAGCCGCACCTCAACGCCGGCGAGATCGCCTACCTGGAGGCGTTCCGTCACGCCCGGCACTTCGACCGGGGCGGTTCGGCGTACGACGTGCCGGGCAACCCGCTCGCTCCCGACCACGAGGGCGTGCCCAACGAGCGGTACAACGCGCTGGCGCCCGGGAAGCCGCAGCTCTACTGCCAGTGGGCGATCTGTGGCAGCGGCTGCTGCCTCGCCTACGACGGCAACGAGAAGTTCTACCAACCCGTGGCCTGGTTGCGGTACCTGATCGACCACCTGCTCGCGCCCGGCGCGCTGGCCGAGAAGGAGCGCCACCACCAGCTGGCGGAGTTCACTTTCGACCACCGGCTCAACGGCATGATCGTCGGCTGCCGGCGGGACACGCGTGAGCTCTTCGCGATCACGGTGACGGACAACGTCGTCGCCACCGAGGTGCTGCGGGCCGGTGACGCCTGGGACGAGCCGCCACTGGCGTACCAGGAGGCGATCGACCGTGACCGCGACGCACTGGTTCGTCGCCGACGGGACTCGCCCGCCGCCCGCGCTCGCGCTCGCGGCGCGGGCACGGTGGTCGATCTCGGCCGACGGCGCTCGTGAGTGTGCAGAAAATGCTATGTTCTGCCACATGGACGCCGTGGCCAGTCGCGACCTGCGCAACCACACCGCCGACGTCTTGCGCCGTGTCGGTCAGGGTGGCGTCGTCGCCGTGACGGTGCGCGGCGAGGTGGTGGCCGAGCTGCACCCACCCCTTGACGCGCGGCCCCGTTCCTGGCGGCGGGCGGACCTGTCCTCCTGGCTGGCAGCGGAACAAGCGGACGCCGGGCTGCGGACCGAGCTCGGGGCGCTCGCCGGCGAGACGACCGACGACCTCGACTCGCTCCAGTGACGGCCTCGGGGCTGCTGGACACCAGCGTCTTCATCGCCTCCGAGAGTGGCCGCGACCTGGCTTTCGACCAGCTGCCGGACGAAAGCCTCATCTGCGTCGTCACGCTCGCGGAGCTGGAGGCGGGCGTGCTGTCTGCGACGACGACGGAGATCCGGGCGCGACGCCTCCGGACCGCTCAACGAGCCGCATCCATCGTCCCGTTGCCGATCGACGCGCCGGCCGCCGCGGCCTGGGCGCGCCTGCGCGTCGTGCTGCACGAAGCGGGTCGCCGGATCGGCGTCAACGACCTCTGGATCGCGAGCGTGGCGGTCTCGCGCAACCTCCCCGTCGTCACCCAGGACGACGACTTCGATGTGCTCGCCGAGCTGGGGTTGCTCGAGGTCGTCCGGGTGTGAGCGCCAGGGCTGCCCGGTAACGATGCGCCCTCCGCGTCGTTGGTCCTGGCACCACGACATGGAGGGATGCATCGTGCGTCTGAGGATCGTCATCGCTGGACTCGCGACCGTGCTCGCGTCGACCGCCACGCTCGCGCCGGCTGTCGCGCCCGCCGAGGGAGCCGACACCGCCAGCACGCTCGTGCGGCCGAACAAGGACCCGTTCTACAAGTACGACGGCGCCAAGCCGCTCCGGAAGTACGCGCCGGGCGCGCCGCTGAGGACGCGGGAGGTCACGGTCGGCCTCGACACCAACGAGACCCCGCTGCCGGCGCTGCAGATCCTCTACCGCACCAGCGACATGCGCGGCCGGGCCGTCGCGACGGTGACCACGGTGATCCAGCCCGTGACCGGGACCGCGGCGCCGCGGCTGGCGGCGTACCTGAGCTTCTACGACGCGCTGTCGACCAAGTGCAACCCGTCGTACACGCTGCGCGGCGGGAACCCCGGCCAGCCCAACCAGAAGCTGACCGACCTCGAGCAGGGCTCGGTCGCGGCGCTGCGGGCCGAGGGCTACATCGTCACGGTGCCGGACTTCGAGAACCAGCGGCTCGACTACGTCGCCGGTCCCGAGTCGGGGACCAGCGCGCTCGACGGGATCACCGCGACGATCAAGGCGCTCCACCTCGACCGCGCGACGCCGGTCGGCATGCTGGGCTACTCCGGCGGCTCGATCGCCGCCGACTGGGCGAGCGAGCTGCAGCCGCGGCACGCGCCGTCGATGAACCTGGTCGGCACCGCGATGGGCGGTTTGCCGGTGAACATGAAGCACAACCTGCCCTACATCGACGGCACGCCCGAGTGGTCCGACGTCATCCCCGCCGCGATGATCGGCATCAGCCGCGCCAACGGCATCGACCTGCGGCCCTACCTGTCGACGTGGGGGCGCAAGGTCGTGCGGACGGAGTCGCACCAGTGCATCGGCGAGTTCTCCGGTGAGTTCCCGAACCTGACGATCAAGCGCCTGATGAAGCCGCGGTACGCCGACCTGCTGCACGTCCCGGTCTTCCGGCGTCTCCTCGACCGACTGGTCATGGGCACGGTGCCGGGCCACCCCAGCGCGCCGATGTACATGATGGCCGGGAACTCCGACGGCACCGGCGACGGCGTGATGATCGCGGCCGACCAGGCGGCGCTCGCCGCGGAGTACTGCCGCCAGGGCGTGCCCGTGCAGTACCAGGAGATGCAGGGGCTCGACCACAGCAACACCGGTCTCGCGTTCCTGACCAGCGCGATGCCGTGGCTGGCCTCGCGGTTCGCGGGGGCGCCGGCGCCGAGCACCTGCGCGAGCTGACGTCTTCCCGCCTTCTCTGAGGCCTCGCCACCGAGGCCTGTGGAGAGCGCGAGCGGACGGTCCGCGAGTCGTGCTTTTCTTCCGCCCGGGTCACACGGGGTGGCCCGTTCTCGGGAGGAAGACACATGCCTTCACACGCACGCGCACGTCTCGTCGCCGCCTCGGTCGGGCTGGCGCTCCTGCTGCCGGCCGGAGCCGCCGGTGCCGCAACCACGGCCGGATCGGTCGAGGGATCGCCGGGATCGCGGGGGATCGGCGATCCCTACTACGCCGACTACGGCAACGGCGGCTACGACGTCGAGCACTACAACATCCAGGACTCCTACGTGCCGCGCACCGACCGGCTCCGCGGCACCACCTGGATCCGCGCCCGGACGACGCAGGCGCTCTCGCGCTTCGACCTGGACTTCGTCCTTCCGGTCAGAAGCGTGCACGTCAACGACCAGCCGGCGACGTTCCGGCAGGGCGAGCACGAGCTGGTCGTGACGCCCTCGCGGCCGCTGCGCGAGGGCCAGGCGATGACGGTGCGCGTGACCTACAGCGGGGTGCCGTCGAAGGTCCGGTCCGAGGGCGCGTCCCCGTGGATCCGCACCGCCGACGGCGCTGTGGCCGCCGGCAAGCCGGAGATCGCCGCGTGGTGGTACCCCTCGAACGACCACCCGCGCGACAAGGCGACCTACGACGTCCGCGTCACCGTCGCCAAGCGCCTGGAGGCGGTCGGCAATGGCATCCTGGTGTCGCACCGGGCACGGCGCGGGCACCGCACGTGGCACTGGCGCGAGTCTGACCCGATGGCGCCGTACCTGGCGTTCTTCGTGGTCGGCCAGCTCGACATTACGCGCACCCGGGTCGACGGCGTCCCGGTCGTCACCGCCGTCGCCCCCGGCGGCCGCCGGGAGGGGAGGTACGCCGCCGCGGCGATCGCCCGCACGCCGGAGGTCGTCGCGTTCGGGTCCCGCGAGCTCGGCCGCTATCCGTTCGGCTCGATGGGCGGTGTCGCCCCTGCCGTGGGCTCCCGGTTCGCGGTCGAGAGCCAGACCCGGCCGGTCTACGCTCGCGGGCTCTGGCGGGGCGGCCCGAGCGTCTACCCCGTCGTCCACGCGATCGCGCACCAGTGGTTCGGTGCCTCGGTGTCACTGGACACCTGGCGCGACGTCTGGCTCAGCGAGGGGTTCGCGTCCTACCTCGAGTGGCGGTGGTCGGAGCGGCACGGGGAGGGGACCGGCCGACAGCTGTTCGAGGCGGCCTGGGACGACCACGCCGCGGACCGCGCGTTCTGGCGGACCGCGGTCGGCGACCCGGGTCCTCACCATGAGTCCGACGTCGCGGTCCTGGACCGCGGCGCGATGACCCTTCAGGCGCTACGCACCCGCATCGGCGGGCCGGCCTTCTTCTCGGTCCTGCGCGCGTGGGCGACGCAGCACCGCCACGACGCCGCCTCCACCGCCGACTTCGTCGCGCTCGCGGAGGAGGAGTCGGGGGAGGACCTCGGGTCCTTCTTCGACGCCTGGATCTACGCGCGGCAGCGCCCCGCGACGACCGAGGCGAACGGGTTCCCGCGGGGCTTCGACGCACGACCGGCTCGTCCGGCGCCCGCGTCCTGGGCGCAGATCAGCCGGACCCACCGCGCGCTGGCGGGTCTCGAGGCCCGGTGACGGCCGGTCGAGCGGTGTCGGTCGCTACTCGCGGGAGCCGAACGTGCGCACGGCGATGGCGGCCACGATGAGGATCGCGATGATGGCGATCGTCCACGCTGCGGCGGTCATGCGACCACCCCGAGAAGAGCGTTGAGGTTCGTCATCCGTCCATCCTGCAACGCGCGATCAAGCGTCGTTTCGCACGCCGGCCACAAAGTCAACGGCCCGCAGCCCCCGGTCGAGTGGGAGCTGCGGGCCGTTGGTCTGGGTGGCGAGGACCTCAGCGGACGGCGTCGAGGGCGTCGACGACGCCTTCACCGAAGTAGCTGTTGTCCGTGACCGGGCCGACGCACGGGGCACCGGCGGTCGCCGCGCTGCAGGCCTTGTCGTCGGCCTCGGCGCGCAGCTTCGCGAGCATCGTGGCCGGCGACCACGACGGGTGCGCGGACTTCATCAGGGCCAGCACGCCAGCGACGTGCGGGGACGCCATCGAGGTGCCGCTCTTGAGGCCGTAGCCGTTGTTGTTGACGATCGTCGACAGGATCCGCGAGCCGGGGGCGGCGACGTCGATGACGCCGAGACCGCGGTTCGAGAAGCCGGACAGGCGGCTCTCGGTCGAGCCGGCCGCGAACTGCTCCAGCGACGAGACCGTCACGACCCCGTCGAGCTCGGTCGGGATGTCCTGGCACTTGTTGTTGATCGTCCGGTCCACCGGGGTGCCGTCGTCGGGGCTGGTGGAGTCGGTCGTCTTGTTCGCCAGGTCGTACGCCGCGTTGCCGGCCGCGGCCGCGGAGACGACGCCCTTGTCGATCGACCACTGCACGGCACGGTCGACGGCCTCCTTGGCGGCGGCCTGGTCGGGCTGGTCGGAGCAGTAGAACATGAAGGGGTCGACGTAGTAGCTGTTGTTCGTCACGTCCATGCCGTGCAGCGCGGCCCACATGAACCCGCAGACGGCGTACTCCGGGTAGATGAACCCGTCGTCGTTGACGACCTTGACCGACGCCATCCGCACGTTGGGCGCGACGCCGACGATGCCGACGCCGTTGCGGGCCGCCGCGATGGTGCCAGCGACGTGGGTGCCGTGGTCGCTGGTCGTCGGGTACCACCCGGTCGGCGACGTGTCCGGCTTGCCGGCGTCGCTGCAGTTGACCGAGTCCGCGGTGTCGATGTTCGCGACGAGGTCGGGGTGGTCGGGGTCGATGCCGCTGTCGAGCACGCCGACCAGGACGCTGCGGCTGCCGTCGGTGACCTCGTGGGCCTGGTCGGCCTTGATCATCCGCATGTCCCACTGCTCGCCCTCGCGCGGGTCGGGCGTGACGGCGGTCGTGGCCTCGGAGCGGCCGCTGCGAGCCTTCTTGGCGCTCACGGCAGGCGTGCCCTCCGTGACCGGCACGGTGCGGGTCGCGCCGACGGAGTACAGCGAGCCGCGGGCGTAGCGCGCCACGTCGGTGCGGAACGACGAGGTGGTGGCGTGCGCGACCACCACGCCGATCTGCGGCCAGCTCTGGACGACCACGCCGCCGGCCTCGGTGACCGCCTGCTGGACGCGGCGGACCTGGTTGGCGTTGGTGGCGCGCGCGTTGAGCAGGTAGCTGGAGACGACGCCGTCCGGGGTGGCGATCGGCACCGGCGTCGAGGCCGGCTGGTGGGGGTGGGCCGGCTTCGCAGTGGCGCCGGGGCTCGTGACCGAGACGAGCACGGCGGCGAGGACGCCGGCGGTCGCGGTGGCGACCGTGGCGGGTCGCCGGATGGACATGCGGACCATGGTGGATCCTTCCCGAGAGTGGTGCACCCGCGCCCGGTCGGGCACGGATGCACCATCCAACAGGGCCGGAGGCCGCCTGAGAAGGGTCGGCACGCGTCCGTCCGGTTGCAGGTTCCTGCAGGAGCAGGGCGGCGTCGACGATGGGCTTGTAATCGAACAGGTGTTCGAGTAGACTCGCGACATGTCTCGGGAGCTCGCGATCACCACCGCGGTCGAGGGCGTCGGCGCGGCCGTGGCGGCGCTGGTCGGGGTCGACTGGGACGAGGTGCCGGCGGGCGAGCTGCCGGGGGTGATGGTGGAGCTGGAGCGGGTCCGGGCCCGGTTGGACGCGGCCCGACTGGAGGTCGCGGACCGGCTCGAGACCTCCGGTGCCACCGTCGGGCTGGGGTGGGCCTCGACGAAGGACTTCCTGACCACGGTGTCGGGTGGCCGCAAGGGCGCCGGTGGCGGGCTGCTGCGGGTCGCGGCCGCGCTGCGCGACCTCCCCGACGTCCGCGACGGCCTGGCGGACGGTTGGCTCTCGGAGCCCAAGGCCCGGGTGATCGCCCGCCGGGTGGGCCAGCTGCCCCGGGTCGAGGCGGTCCGCGCCGCGGCCGCCCGGGTGCTGCTGGACAAGGCCCGCGACCTCGACGCCACCGACCTGGACCGCGCCTGGCCCGACGTGATCGCCGAGATCGATCCCGACGGCCGCCTCCTGGGTCGCGAGCTCGACCTGCCCCGCGCCGAGCGCGCCGCCCACCACGCCCGGTTCCTCGGGTTCAGCCCCGACGAGCTCGGCGGGGTCCGGATCAGCGGCTACGCCGACGCCGAGAGCGTCGAGGAGGTCAAGGCCGCGCTGCTGCCCCTGGCCGTCCCGGTGCCCACCGACCCCGGCGCCTGCGGCGGCATCGCCCCCGACCTGCCCGCCGGCCGTCGCGGCACCACCTGCCCCGACCCCGGCTGCACCCACGACGGCCGCGACCCCCGCGAACCCGGCGCCCGCCTGTGGGACGCCCTGGTCGAGACCTGTCGCCGCCTCCAGGGCGCCGACCTCGTCCCCACCACCCACGGGGTCCGGCCCCGGCTCACCGTCACCATCGCCCTCGACGACCTCCGTGGACGGCTCCACGCCACCGGTCGACTGCCCGGCGACCAGTCACTCTCCGCAGCGGCGGTCCGCCGGCTCGCCTGCGACGCCGACCTGATCCCCCTCGTCCTCGGCACCCACAGCCAGGTCCTCGACGTCGGCCGCACCCGACGCCTGGTCACCACCGCGATCTGGCTCGCCCTGATCGCCCGCGACCGGCACTGCACCTTCCCCGGCTGCCACTGCCTCCCCAGCGCCTGCGACGCCCACCACGTCATCCACTGGGCCGACGGCGGACCCACCAGCCTCGACAACCTGGCGTTGCTCTGCCGCCACCACCACACCGTGGCCCACCAGACCGCCTGGACGCTCACCATCGACCCCGTCACCCGAAGACCGGCCTGGCACCCACCACCCCGCACCGGCGACGGCCGCATCACCTGGCACCTCACCCCGCCCTACCGAGCGGCCTGACCGCGACACCAGCGGAGTCGCACGGACCTCATCCACAGGCCGGCAGCAGCGTCTTCCGCAAAGGCCCGGTGGAGGGGACGCTGGCGACCTCGCGCACAGGAGGACAGATGGGACCTGAGGTGGACGACGATCGGGAGCCCTGGTGGCTGGTCACGTCGGTGTTCGACCCAGACGGCACGGGCAGCGACTTCGCCTACACCGAGGGCCTCGCGGCGGTCGGCGAGCCGGAGCTGCATCTGTGGGCGCGACCGACGCGTGGTGACGACCCGGGCCTTGACTGGAAGTTGAGTCCGCGTGACTGCTGCCTGATCCTCAACCAGCTGGCGTGGCGGCTGCTCGACGGGCGTCTGTCGGTAGGCGACTCGTGGACCGAGGAGTACGACGAAGGCTTCGTCACTGCGCACTTCTCGATCGGTGCGCCGGTCGACGCCGCGTCGGTCGACGCGTTCGGCGCGGGCGACGCCCCGGTGCTACCGATCTCGTGGTCACTGCGTCGCCCGCCTGTGGGACCGCCGAGATCGATGGACCCGGCGGCACGTGCGGCAGCCGAATCGACCTACGCCCAAGACGTACTCATGGTCGGAAGCGAGCCCCGGCCGGTGCCACCCGGGTGGGAGCTCCCTCGGAAGCCGAGGTGGGATTGCGATGAGCGGTTCGGTCCGCGGACTCCGTCAGTGCTCGGGAAGGCGGCGCGCCTCTGGATCGCAACCCCGGTCCAGTGGCGCGACGTCGTCGACTACGTCGTGACCGCTGCCAACCAGCGGCTCCCGATCAGCTACGCCCGTGCCGTAGCCCTCTCTGCTGCGCGCGAAGTGGGCCGGGTGACCGCTCTGGAGCGCCTGATCCTGGAGGTGGGGGCCGCCGTTGATGAGTTCTCGCGCGAGTCCGGTAGCGAGATCTGGGGCTCGCTGCGTGACCAGTACTGCCACGGCCTCGAGGAGGCCGAGGCCGGGCATGCCTGGTCCGAGGTCTCGACGGAGGTGAAGGACGCCCTTGCCACCTTCCTCGTGGTCGAAGCCGCGGCGGACCTCCTGCCCGACCGTGTCGTCCGCTTGGGCCAAGGCGTGGTGCTCGCTGCCCTCACGCCGGCCGGGCTCGCGCCGGACACACGTTGGCAGTGCGGTCCGGTGGTCGACCGCGCGGTCAGTGAGCTCGTCGCAGACACGCGGGTGAGTGCTCTGGTCGAGGCCGCCGCCGCATGGGACGAGATCTACTGGCGGGAGGGAGGTGCGGGCTTCGCCATCCTGACCTGGACGAGCGCCGGGTGCAGCCGTCCGATCTTCGTCGTCCTCGATGCCGATCGGTGCGACGCCGCATCCGACCTGCTCCGAGCCCGCGGCCTCGGCCTGGGGACGCTTCAGGTGTGGTTGACGTCGCTGGCGACCGTCCTCGCGGAGCGAGTGTCGATCGACCAGTCGGTCGTCGATGAGTTCCTGCGGGCCGGTCGTGCAGTGCCGGGGCTGAAGGAGCTCGTGAACACCCCGCTTCCTCCCGAGGCGGCCTGACGTCGCGGCGCGAGCCGTCAGCTGGACTTCCAGGGCCGGTCTCGCCAGGCGGCGGTCGACCAGAGCGCCCAGACGATGAGCACCGGCTGGAAGAACAGTCGGACGAACCGGGCGCGGTCGGTGTCGAGCCCGAACGCGTCGGCGTGGTCGACGTACTGCGCGATGTTGCCGGGGAAGACCGCGACGAAGAAGGCGGCGACCAGCAGGCCGACGCCGATCCGGCCGCGGCCGAAGGCGATGAGGGCGGCGCCGAGGCCGATCTCGACGACGCCCGAGACGACGACCACCGGGTCGTCGGCGACCGGGAACCAGTCCGGGACCTGCGCGCTGAAGTCCTCCCGCGCGAAGGTCAGGTGGCTGACGCCGGCGAACACGAGGGCGGCGCCGAGGACCACCCGGGCGACGGTCCGCGGAGCAGAGGTGGGCGGAGCGTCGAGGAGGGTCATGCGTTCGAGCCTAGGGGGGCTCAGCGCACGACCCGCACCGCGCCCTCGCGGCGCGGGTCGGCGGCGGCGACCATCCGGCCGTCGGGCCGGCGGAGCGTGGCGGCGACGCCGCCGTAGTACATGGTCAGCCCCTCCTCGCTCTCGCGCTTGACGACCTCGGTGGGGCGGCCGGCGTCGTGCACGTGCACCCGCGGGTGGTGCACCGCCTCCCGCAGGTCCATCCCGCCGGCGAAGCCGGCCAGCACCTGGGCGACCGCGGTGGCGATCCGGCCGGCGCCGGGGGAGCCGATGGCGAGGACCGAGCCGTCGGTGTGGCTGCCGACGGTGGGCGCCATGTTCGACATCAGCCGCGAGCCGGGCGGCAGGCCGTGCAGGCCGCGGCCGTTGAGCTCCTGCTCGCCGAGGGTGTTGTTGAGCCAGATCCCGGTGCCCTTCGCGATCATCCCGGAGAAGTAGCCCGACGACACCGTGACCGCGCACGCGCCGCCCGCCGAGTCGGTCGCCGAGCAGTGCGCGGTCGAGCCGGACTCCAGCATCGTCAGCGAGGAGCGGTCCACCAGGTCGAGGTACGCCGCCGCCTCGGCCGCCAGCTCCGGCGAGACGTCCAGGACGGCGTGCCGGTGGCCGAGCACGGCCCGCTGCACGCGCACCATGAGCTCGACGTCCTCCTCGGACCAGCCGTCGTGCGGGCGGCCGTCGAGCAGGCGCAGCATCGCGGCGACGCAGACCCCGCCCACCGAGGGGGGCGGGGTGGTCGAGAGGGTCCAGCCGCCGACCTGGGTGGAGAGCGACTCGTGGACCGCCGGCGCGTACGCGGCCAGGTCCTCGGGGCCGAGGATGCCGCCGCGCTCGAGGACGTCGCTGCTGATCAGCGCGGCGAGCTCGCCGGTGTGCAGCGTCGCCGCGCCCTCCGCGGCGATCAGCTCCAGGGAGCGGGCCAGGTCGGGAACGACGATCGGCTCGGTGATCAGCTCACCCCGGTCGTCGTGGACGGTGGCACGGCTGACCTCGTCCCAGCCGAAGATCGAGTCGTGCACGTACTCCAGGTAGTAGCGCGACGCTGCGGTCAGCCGGAAGCCCCCGCGCGCGACGTCGATCGCCGGGGCGACCACCTCCCGCCACGGCAGCCGGCCGTCGCGCCGGTGCGCCTCCTCGAGCGCGGCCACCGACCCGTGCGCCGCGACCGAGCCGGGTCCGATCGTGACGTCGACCCCGCCGCCGTACTCGGTGTGGACGTCCCACGTGCCGCCGCCGAGGGTGCGGCCGCGGCCGGGCATGTCCATCCAGCCGTCGACGGTGTACGGCGTCGCGCCGTCGGGCGGCTGGACGGTGACGAACCCGCCCGAGCTGAGCGAGACCAGGCCGACCTCGTTGACCATCGTGACCAGGGCCGCGGCCAGCGCGGCGTCCACGGCGTTGCCGCCCGCCCGCGCGACCGCCTCGCCGGCGTCGGCGGCGGCCTCGTTGGGAGTGGCGATCGCGACCTCGGGCACGCTTTCACCGTATCCACCCGGCCCGCCCACCCCGGGGGCAGGCTGGGGTCATGCGACCCCGACTCCTGACCGCCGCCCTCACCGCAGCTGCCGCCGTGGCCGGCAGCCTCGGCACCCGTCCCGAGAGCGACTGGTACGAGTCGCTCGACAAGCCGGCCTGGCAGCCGCCGGGGGCCGCCTTCCCGCTCGTGTGGACCCCGCTCTACGGGCTGATCGGGTGGGGGACCGGCCGCGCGCTCGCCGCGGCGCAGGAGACCTCCGCGGCCGACGGACGGCGGGTGCTCGCCCTCACCACGGCCGACCTCGCCACGAACGCCGGCTGGTGCTGGGTGTTCTTCGCCCGGCAGTCGCCGGCCGCCGGGCTCGCGGTGATCCTCGGCCTCGACGCGCTCAACGTCGCCCTCCTGCGCGAGGCCGCCCGGCACGACCGGACGGCCGCGGCGGCCCTGGCGCCCTACGTCGCGTGGACCGGGTTCGCGACGGCGCTGAACGCCTCGGTGTGGTGGCGCAACCGGTAGCTCAGCGACGCGGCGGTCGCGGGACCAGCATCGGGACCCGGTCGATCACGTCCTGGTAGGTCGGCCGGCGCTCCAGGCTGCGCTTCTCCATCATCGGGATGCTCGCGGCCAGGAACAGGACGAGCATCGCGACCGCGCCGCCGAAGATCCACCACCAGTCCGACGGCGAGGTGGCGAGCCCGAAGATCGCGAGTGCGAACCAGAAGGTGATCTCGCCGAAGTAGTTGGGGTGGCGCGACCAGCCCCACAGCCCGGTGTCGAGGACCTGGCCGGGCACCCGCGTGCGGGCGAAGCGGTGCATCTGGATGTCGGCCGCGAGCTCCAGACCGACCGCGCCGAGCCCGACGACCACCGCCACCACGTCCAGCCAGCCGACGGGGCGGCCGGGGCGGGTGACGGCGATGTAGACCGGCACCATGCCGAGGAACACCGAGAAGGTCGGGACCAGGTGGATCCCGAAGAGGTCGACGAGGAACGCCTGCGGCTTGCTGCGGTTCTCGCGCAGCATCCCGTAGCGCCAGTCCTCGTGGTGCAGCCCGGACCAGGTGTAGACCCAGTTCCCGGTCAGCCGCACCGCCCAGACCGTGATGACGCCGATCACCAGCCAGGAGCGCACCTGGTTCACGTCCGGCGTCGCCTGGCTCCACCAGTAGAGGGCGAGCAGCGGGGGCAGCACGCTCCAGTAGGGGTCGTAGAAGCTCGAGTTGCGGTAGAGCTGGCTGAAGGCGAAGACGACCAGCGTCGCGATCACGTCGGCCACCAGCCCGTCGAGCCACAGCCGGCCCGTGCTCGGCCCCCAGGCCAGCCAGGCGGCGGCGAGACCGAACGCGACGACGTACGCGAGGACGACGTGCGCGAGCGAGGCGGCTCGGCCCCGGGCTGCGGCGTGGGTGCTCACGGGGCCTGAACGTAGCGGGTTCCGGACGTCGGTGGACCCGAATGACCGGGGTCGGCGCGGGGTACAGACGCCCATGGCCGTCCACGAGTCAGAAGCAGCCCGGCGGGTCCCTGCGCAGCACGGCATCTTCCGGCGCAAGCCGGTCCAGCCCGACGACGGGGAGAGCGGGCTCGAACGCTCGATCGGCCTCTGGCAGCTGACCGCGATCGGCCTCGGCGCGATCATCGGCGCCGGCATCTTCGCCCTCGCCGGCCCGGTCGCCAAGGAGGACGCCGGGCCCGCGGTCACGATCTCGTTCCTCATCGCCGGCGTCGCCAGCGCGTGCGCCGCGCTGTCGTACGCCGAGTTCGGCGGGATGATCCCGGCCGCCGGATCGGCCTACACCTACGGGTACGCCGTGCTCGGCGAGTCGGTCGGGTGGTTCATCGGGTGGGACCTGCTGCTCGAGTACACCGCGATCGTGGCGGTCGTCGCGATCGGGGTCTCCCAGTACATCGGGTTCCTCGCCGACGCGGTCGGGCTCGACCTGCCGGCCTGGATGCTCGGTGCCCCGGGGACGGGCGAGGGGCACCGGATCGACCTCTTCGCGGTGCTCCTGTGCCTCGGGGTCGCGTGGCTGCTCAACCGCGGCATCAAGACCAGCGCCCGCATCGAGACCTGGTTGGTCGGCGTGAAGCTCCTCATCGTGCTGGCGGTCATCGCGGTCGGGGCGTTCTACATCGACACCGACAACCTGACGCCGTACTTCCCGCACGGGATCGGCGGCGCGGCGACGGGTGCGGCGACCGTCTTCTTCGCGGTCTTCGGCTACGACGCGATGAGCACCGCGGCGGAGGAGTCCAAGGACGCCCAGCGCAACATGCCCAAGGCGATCATCCTGTCGCTGGCGATCGCGATGGTCCTCTACCTGCTCGCGGCGACCGTGCTGACCGGGATGGTCGACTACCGCGACCTGGCCGACAGCGCTGCGTTCAGCGCCGCCTTCGAGTCCGTCGGCCTGAGCGGGTTCTCGAAGGTGGTGGCGGTCGGCGCGATCGTCGGCATCATCACCGTGCTGTTCTCGTTCACCCTCGGTGCGTCCCGGGTCTGGTACGCCATCAGCCGCGACGGCCTGCTGCCCGGCTGGTTCGCGAAGACCAACGACCGCCACTCGCCGAGCCGTCCGGTGTGGATCGTCGGTGTCGTGGCCGCAGGCATCGCCGGCTTCGTCTCGATCGGCGACGCCGCCGAGCTCACCAACATCGGGATCCTGCTCGCGTTCGTCGTCGTCTCCGCCTCGGTCATCGTGCTGCGCTACCGCTCGCCGGAGCTGCCGCGCACCTTCCGGACGCCGTTGATGCCGTTCACCCCGCTGCTCGGCATCGCCTTCTCGCTGTGGTTGATCACCAAGCTCCAGCCGGAGACCTGGCTGCGGTTCGCGGTGTGGTTCCTCATCGGGGTGGTCATCTACGCGGCGTACGGCTACCGCCACAGCAAGCTCGGCCACGGCGTCGCCGTGCAGACCAAGGACACCTGAGCCGCGCGGGAGGCGCAGGTCAGCGGCGGCGCAGCCGGGCGACCTGGGCCTCGAGGACCTGCACCCGGTCCTCGAGGGAGAGCACGTGGGCGATGCCGGCGAGGTTGAGCCCCTCGGCGAGCAGCTCGCGGATCCGGTGCAGGCGCTCGATGTCGTCGGGGCTGTAGAGACGGGTGCCGCCCTCGGTGCGGTCCGGCGCGAGCAGCCCGCGGCGCTCGTAGACGCGCAGGTTCTGGATCTCCATGGAGACCATGTCGGCCGCCACCGAGATCGCGAACACGCCCTGCGAGCTCCTGGTCGCGGATCTGGTGCTCATGACTTGATCTTGCCTCATCTTCGCGGTACAACAAATATGTATCCGCCAATTCAGGTGTGGACCCGGTCCCGGGTCCCCGGCAGAGAACCAGGAGGACATCTGATGTTGCTGCGCACCACCGATCCGTTCCGTGACTTCGACCGGCTCACCCAGCAGATCTTCGGCACCACCAACCGTCCCGCGGTCATGCCGATGGACGCGTGGCGCGAGGGCGACCGGTTCGTCATCGAGTTCGACCTGCCCGGTGTCGCCAAGGAGAGCATCGACCTCGACGTCGAGCGCAACGTGCTGACCGTCCGCGCCGAGCGGGTGGCCCGCAACGGCGACTGGGAGGCGCTGGCCTCCGAGCGGCCACGCGGCGTCTTCAGCCGTCAGCTGGTGCTGGGCGACAACCTCGACCTCGACCGGATCGAGGCGGCGTACGCCGACGGCGTGCTGCGCCTGGTCGTCCCGGTCGCCGAGAAGGCCAAGCCCCGCAAGATCCAGGTCAGCACCGGCGCGAGTGACGAGAGCCGCACCGCGATCGAGGCCTGAGGTCAGCCGGCTCGCGGCGTCGGGACGACGGTCACCGGCGCCGCGAGCTCGTCGGTGCGGAACGGCTCGCGGACGTAGGTGCCGCGAACGGCGGGGTGCCGCATGTAGGCCAGCCGGCTCGCCTCGTGGCGGGCCTTGCGGGTCCCGTCGATGACCAGGCCGGCGACGAACAGCACGCAGGCGGTCAGCACCAGGAACGACGCGACGAACAGCGTCGGCAGCCGCGGCACCATGCCGATGGCCAGGTAGGTCTGGAGCACCGGGACGGCCAGCCCCACCGCGACCACCGTGAGCAGCGCTGCGACCATCCCGAAGAACTGGATCGGTCGCTCGTGCCGGGTCAGGGTGAGGATGACGTTGAGGATCTTCCAGCCGTCGCGGTAGGTGCGCAGCTTGGACTCCGAGCCCTCGGGGCGGTCGGTGAAGTCGACGTCGACGGTGGCCGACGGGATCCGCAGCGCCAGCGAGTGCACGGTCAGCTCGGTCTCGATCTCGAACTCCCGCGAGACGGCCGGGAAGCTCTTCACGAAGCGGCGGGAGAACACGCGGTACCCCGAGAGCATGTCGCCCATCGTGTCGCCGAAGATCCCGCAGACGATGCGGTTGAGGACCTGGTTGCCGAGCAGGTGGCCGGTGCGGTACGCCGAGCCCTGGCGCACGCCGACCACCTGGTCGAGGTTCTCGGTGACCAGCCGCTCGATCATCTCCGGGGCGGCCCCGGCGTCGTAGGTGTCGTCCCCGTCGATCAGCAGGTAGATGTCGGCGTCGATGTCGGCGAACGCGCGGCGCACGACGTTGCCCTTGCCCTTGAGCGGCTCGGAGCAGACGGTCGCACCGGCCTCGAGGGCCCGCTCGATGGTCCGGTCCGTGCTGGCGTTGTCGTAGACGTAGACCGTCATCCCGGGCACCGCCGCGTGCAGGTCGGCCACGACGGTGGCCACCGACGCCTCCTCGTTGTGGCACGGCACGATGGCGGCGATGCGGTAGCGCTCAGCCCAGGACATACGAGACCCCTGACATGGTCGATGGTCCCGAGATCGCCATATTGACCTCGCTAACGCCGCAGTGAACCTCGGGTTACGCGGCGGTAGACCTCGACCAGACGGTCGACGTGGGCGTCCCACGAGAACGCCGTCTCGACGCGGGCCCGGCCCGCGGCTCCCATCCGCCGCGCCTCGTCCGGGTCGGCGACCAGGTCGTGCAGCGCGGCGGGGAGGTCACCGGCGGCCAGGTCGACGAACCGGACGCCGGGGGTGCCCGGCCACGGACCCTCGGTCCACGGCCCCTCGGTCCACGAGGAGTGCAGCGCGGGGTCCTCGCGCAGCAGCACCGGCAGCCCCGAGGCCATCGCCTCGAGGACCGTCAGCGGGCACTCGCCGACCGAGGCGACCACCATGACGTCCGCGTCCGCGTAGACGGCGGGCATCCGCTCGGCCGGGACCGCGCCGAGGAAGCGCAGCCGCGGGTCGTCGACGCCGGGCGGCCGCTCGCCGCCGGCGAACGCGATCACGTAGTCGTCGGCGGCGGCCGCGGCGACGACGTCGAAGCCCTTCTTCGGGACGAACCTGCCGACGAACAGCACGACCGGCTGCTCGCCGACCGCCCGCGGCGACGGCCGGAACCGGTCGGTGTCGACGCCGTTGCCGACCACCTCCGCCCGCGGGAGCCCGGTCGCCACGTGCTCGTCGATCGCGAGCACGGCGGCGGCCCGCGCGAGCACGAAGCGGCCCAGCGTGCCGAGCACGACCCGCTGCACCAGGCGCACCAGCGCCGAGGAGTGGTGCACGAAGCCGACGTGCCGGTGCACGACGTACGGCGTCCGCAGCAGCACGCACCACACCGCGGCCACCCAGCTGCTGAGGTAGAGCACGTCGTGCACGTGGACGACGTCGGCCCGGCGGACCTGGCGGCCGACCACCGGCACCAGCCACGGCGAGAAGAACGGGAACGGCACGCCGAACCGCTCCTCGAGGCCGTTCCACGCCCGCACCCGGACCGCGCGCACGCCGTCCTCGTCGCGGGTGCCGGGCCCGACGGTGCCGGCACCGCTCACGACCGTGACCCGCCAGCCGCGCGCCACCAGCTCGCGGGTCTCGGCGCCGACCACGGTCTCCAGGCCGCCGACGTGGGGGAGCACCTGGTGGGCGACATGCAGCACCCGCGGGGCCCTGGCCCGCGACCGCTCGGTCCGCACTGGTTCAGACAGCGTCACGCGGTGAGTATGACCTCGCGTAACCGTCGCGGCACCCCTCGCGTTGACCGGTCGTGCCACGGGAGGGAAGGTTCCGACGCGTCGTCCCCGTCACCGCGCTGGCGGTCGGGGTGCTCGCCGTGCTCACCCTGCTCGTCCCCGGCGTGCGGGCCCAGCTCGCGCTCTCGGCCACCCACCGGCCGCAGGAGTACGTCGCGCTCGCGTTCGCCCGCGCCGCCGACGGCACCGTCGTCACCTGCGCCTCCGTGCCGGGCCGGCACCGCGACGCCGTCCGGGTCTCCTTCGACGTCGACAGCCACCTCGACCGCGCCCGCGACCTGCGCTACGTCCTCACCGTCGGCGCGCAGCGGCACACCGGCACCGTCACCACCGACCCCGGCGAGGCGACCCGGACCACCCGCGTGCTGCCCCGGCCCGGCACCCGCGGCTTCGAGGTCGCCGTCGACCTGCCCGACGTCGACCGGCGCATCCACGCCCGCTGCTCGGGCCCGGCGCCACGGAGCCGGTCGTGAGGGTCGCGGTCGTCACCCCGCGGTTCCCGCCCGAGCCCGGCGGGGTCGAGCAGTACGCCGCCTGGGTCGCCCGCACGCTCCGCGACGCCGGCCACGAGGTCACCGTCGTGACGACCGGCCGCGCGCGGCGCACCGAGCACACGTCGTACGACGGGGTGCCGGTCGTGCGCCTCGGCACCTGGTTCACGCTCTCCAACACCCCGGTCAACCCGCTGTGGGCCTGGCAGCTGCCGCGCCTGCTGCGGCGGCTCGGCACCGAGGTGGTCGACGCGCACGCCCCGGTGCCGGGGCTGGCCGACCTCGCGGCGTACACGTCGCCTGCTCCGGTCGTGCTCACCTACCACTCCGGCTCGCTCGCCAAGGGCAGCGCCGTCGATCCGCTGCTGCGCGCCTACGAGCGGCACCTGCTGCCGCGGGTCTTCCGCCGGTGCGCCGCCCTGGTCGCGGTCTCGCCGGTCTCGCTCGCGCACCGCACCGGTCGCGCGGTGCTGATCCCGCCCGGGGTCGACGGACAGCGGTTCGCGCCGACCGACGAGCCGCGTGGACGCCGCGTGCTCTTCGTGGGCCGGGTCGAGCGCACCTCGCGCTGGAAGGGCCTGCAGGTGCTGGTCGACGCGCTGCCGCGGCTGCGCGCCCTGGTCCCCGAGGCGTGCCTCGAGGTCGTCGGCGGGGGTGACGACGTCGAGGCCCTGCAGAAGCGGGCTGCCGACCTCGGGGTCGCCGACCTGGTGACCTGGCACGGCCCGGTCCCGCACGACGCGCTGCCGGACCACTACCGCCGCGCGGGGGTCACCGTGCTGCCCTCGCTCACCGAGTCGGAGTCGTTCGGGATGGCCCTGGCCGAGGCCCTGGCCTGTGGCTGCCCGGTCGTGGGGTCGGACGTCGGCGGCATCCCGTTCGTGGTCCGCGACGGGGTCGACGGGCGGCTGGTGCCGCCCGGTGACCCGGACGCGCTCGCCGACGCGCTGGCCGAGGTGCTGCTGGACCCACCCGTGGTCGAGCCGTCCCGCTGGGACTGGCAGAGCCGGGTCGCGCCGACCCTGGCGGTGCTCGAGGGGTCGAGGTCCGGGGAGAACGAGGGGGAGGCCGCATGAACGTCGAGGAGCGGGCCGCGCGAGTGCGGGCGGCCGTGCCGACCCCGCTGCTGCCGGCCCTCGTGTCGCTGCGCACCCGGCTGGCCTGGCGCCGCCCGGCGGTCCGCGAGGACGCCCGCGCCCAGATGCGGTTCCTGCTCGAGCACACCCGCCCCGACGCCGACCTGGACGCGGTCGCCCGCGCCTACGTCCGCTACCAGGCGCGCCGCGGGGAGCTGCGCTGGCACCCGGAGCTGCTCACCAGCCTGCGGGTGGATGGCATCGACCACCTGCTCGACGCCCGGGCCCGCGGTCGCGGCGTCGTCCTGAACTTCGTCCACCACGGCTACTACGACGGCGCGTTCCCCTCGGTCGCCCGGCTGGGCGGGCGGGCACACATGGTCGTCCACCCCTACATGCTCGAGCCGGACGCGCCGCTGTGGCTGCGCCAGCACGTCCGGATCGGGACCGCCAACGGCGGCACCGCGGTGAGCTCGGCCGTCGGCAGCGAGGGGCTCGCCGACCTGCTCGGCCGCGGCGAGATCGTCGCGATCGCCTCCGACGTCCCCGGTCGTACGCCGCTGCGGTTCGCCGGCCGCGACGTGCTCGGGTCCTTCGGTGCCGCCCGGCTGGCCGCGGACACGGGCGCGTCGGTCGTCGTGCTGACGTCGGAGGAGGACGCCGACGGCCCGGTCATCCGCCTGCACGAGCCGCTCGACCCGGTGGTCGTCGGGTCCCCGCAGGAGCTGCTCCAGCGGATGCTCGCCCTCCACGAGGACGTGCTGCTGCGCTGGCCCGAGGCCACCGACCTGCCGCTGTCGCGCTGGGGCGCCGTCGAGGACTCGGAGGTGAGCCGTGCTTGACGCCCTCGAGCGCGACCCCGGGACGACCTCGGTCCTGGACCCGCCGCCCGGCGCGCACCTCGACATCACCCCGCAGCCGCGACGGCACCGCGGCCCGCTGCTCGTGCCGCTGGTGCTGCTGGCGCTCGCGCAGGCGGTGGTCGCGCTCGACCTCGACCTGCCGCTGCTGCGACCGGCGCTCGCGCTGGTCACGTTCGTCGCGCTGCCGACCCTGGTGCTGCACCGGCGGGGTCGGAGCCGCGCGCTCGCGCTGCCCTACGCGTTCGGCCTGTCCGTGCTCGCCCTGGTCGTGGGCGGCCTCGCGCTCGACACCGTGCTGCCGTGGGTCGGCGTCGACCGGCCGCTCGCCCCCGCTCCGCTGGCGGTCGCCTGGCTGGTGGCGGACGCCGCCCTGCTGGCGTGGCGGCGGGAGGTCCCGCTGCTCACCCGGCGCGGCGTGCGACGGGCCGGCCGGCGACTGCTCGACGCCCGGTTCGAGCTCGCCCCCACCCTGGCCGTGGCTGCGCTGGTGCTGTCGGTCGCGGGGGCGATCCGCCTCGACAACGGCGCCTCGGGTGCCGTCGCCGTCACTGCGGTGGTGGTCTCCGGCGCCGCCCTGCTGGCGCTGGCGCTCGGGCCCGCCCGCTCGACCGGCCGCGACGCCTGGGTGATCGGGCTGGTCGCGGCCGGCCTGCTGCTCGCCACCTCGCTGCGCGGCTGGGGGATCACCGGCCACGACGTGCAGGCGGAGTACCTCGCCTTCCAGCTGACGAACCACGCGCAGGACTGGCAGATGAGCGCGCTGCCGAGCGCCTACAACGCCTGCCTCTCGGTGACGATCCTGCCCACCGTGCTCAGCCAGACGACCGGCCTGTCCGGCCTCGTCGTCTTCAAGTGGCTGCTGCAGCTGCTGTTCGCGACCGTCCCGGTCCTCACCTACCTCTTCGCCCGCCGGTTCGTCCCGCGGCCGCTCGCGATCGCCGCGGCGGTGCTCACGGTCGCGTTCCCGACCTTCTTCACCGACATGCCCTACCTGGTGCGCCAGGAGGTCGCGTTCTTCTTCCTGGCGCTGGTGCTCCTGGCCGTGACGGAGCGGGCGGCCACCGGGGGCCTGCCCGCCCGCACCGCCCGGGCCCTGGTGCTCACGCTGTCGGTCGGGGTGGTGCTCTCGCACTACTCCACGACGTACGTGCTCCTGATGGCGATGGTGGCCGCCCTGGCCGGCAGCGGCGTCCTCGCGCTGGTCCGGCGCCGGCGGGGTGACGGGCCGGGCCCCGACGGCGCCGCGCACGAGCCGCTGGTGCTGCTGCACCCGGCCGTCGTCGCGGCGCTCGTCGCCGCCACGCTCGCGTGGGCGGGGCCGATCACCCACACCGGCGGCCACGCGCGCGAGGTCCTCGGCGACACGGTCCGCGCGATCACCGGCCACGGGTCGGACGAGCCGGGCTCCTCGGACACCTCGTACTTCCTCTTCGGCGACGACACCTCGCCGCAGGAGCGGATGGACATGTTCGTGCAGGCCACCTTGGACTACCGCGACGAGCGGATCCCTCCGCGGCTGCGCGTGATCCCGGACCCGGGGCCGGCCGAGCTGTCGCCCGAGGTGCGCACCCAGCCGTCGACGCCGGTGAAGGTGGCGTGCGCCGTCCTCATGGAGGGCTTCCTGCTGCTCGGCCTGCTCCGCCTGCTGCGCCGGCGCCGGCTCACCGACGACAGCGACCCGCCGCCTCGCGAGGTGACCCTGCTGGTCTGGGGCTCGATGGCCGCGCTCGGGCTGATCGTGCTGGTGCCGAACCTCTCGGTCGACTACGGCGTGCTGCGCGCCTTCCAGCAGACGCTGCTCGTCGTGGCGCCGGTGATGGCGGCCGGGATGTGGATGGTGGTCCGCCGATGGGTGCTCGCCGCGGTCGTGCCGGTCGCGCTGCTGGTCGTGCTGGCCGGCACGCAGCAGCGGATGGCCCTGGCGAACGCCGGCAGCTACTACGACCGCTTCTACGTCACCGACTCCGAGGGCGAGGGCCTGGGCTGGCTCGGCGCGGTCGACCACGCCGACCGCACCAACGAGCGGCTGATCGCCAACCGCAACCTCGACGTGCGGATGCTCGCGCTCAGCGACAACCGGGCGCCGATCGCGGACCGGCTCTACCCGACCCTGCTCTCACGCGACGCCTACGTCTTCGTCGACGGGCAGATCCTCGACCGCGGTGAGTCGACGGTGTTCTACACCGGCGACCTGCTGACCTACCGCTACCCGCTGCACCGCGTGGACGAGCGGCTCGACCTGCTCTACGACGCGCCCCAGGCGCGGGTGTACCGATGAGCCGGCTGCTGAGCAGCTCGGTGCTCGTCGTCGGGACCACGGTCCTGATGGCGGCGGCCGGCGCGGTCTTCTGGGTGGTCGCCGCGCGGCTCGCCACGGCCGAGGACGTCGGCCTGGCCGGCTCGCTGGTCGCGGCCGGCGACTCGCTCGCCATGTTCGCGCAGCTCGGGCTCAACATCGCGATCGTGCGGGCGCTGGCGACCAGCAGCCGGCGCGCGGCCGACGTGGTGACCGCGGCGCTCGTCGTCGTGTCGGCGGGCGGGGTGCTCGCGCTGGGCTACGCGCTGCTGCTCCCGGTGACCTCACCGCGCCTGGCCGAGGTGCTGTCCTCGCCGCTGACGATCGCGCTCTTCGCCGTCCTGGTGGCGATGACCGCCCTCAACATCCTCACCGACAGCGTCTTCCTCGCGCTCGACCGCATCTGGTCCTACCTCCGGCTCAACGGTGTGCTCATGGGCGTCCTCAAGGTCGGGCTGCCGCTCGCCCTCGCGGGCGTCGGCGCCTTCGGCCTCTACTGCTCGGTCGGTCTCGCGGTCGCGGCCTGCGCCGCCGGCAGCGTGTGGTCGATCCTGCACTTCCTGCCCGGCCCGCGGCGACCCGCGCCCTCACCGGAGCTGCTCGCCAACCGGGGCTTCGCGGCGGCCGGCTACGTCACCTACGTGCTCACCGTGCTGCCGTTGCTGGTCTTCCCGGTGCTCGTGGTCAACGCCCTCGGCTCGGCCCGCGCCGGCAGCTACTTCATCAGCTTCCAGGTGGCGACCCTGCTGAACGCGGTCGTGCTCGCCGTCGCCAACCTCTCCTACGCCGAGGCCGAGCGGGCGCGGACCGGCCGGCACGCCGTCGTACGCCGCAGCGGGCTGCTCATCGTCGGCGGCTCGGCGGTCGGCTGCGTGGCGATGGTGGTGCTGGCGCCGTACTTCCTCGCGATCTTCGGGGACCACTACGTCGACAGCGGCACGACCACGCTGCGGGTGCTGTCCCTCGCCTGCGTCGGAGCGGCGTTCAACTACTGGGGGATGCTCCGGCTCCGGCTGACCGGCAACCTCGCCGCGATGATCGGCTCGCAGGCGGTGAGCACGGTCGTGATGCTGGTGCTCGCCGTGGCGCTGGTGGACCGCGGCACGGTGTGGGTCGCCGCCGCGTGGGGCGTCGGCCACGCCGTCGGCGGCCTGATCGGCTGGCTGCTGACCACCACGGTCGTGCCGTTCGCCGATGCGGCGCCGGTGCGGACCGAGGAGCTCGAGCCCGCATGAGGTCGAGCCTCCGCAACGCCGGCCTCGACCTGGTGCTCGCCACCTTGCGGGTGACCCTGCGGACGCTGTCCCGGGTGGTCCCGCAGACCCGCTCGGTCGTCGTCACCGCCAGCCCCGAGACCGAGGGCAACGGCGTCGAGACGGCCCGCGCCCTGGTGCGCCGGTACGCCGGCCGCGTGGTGTGGCTGCGCGACCGCGGCCCGGTCCCGCCCGAGGTGGCCGAGCTGGCCGCGCAGGGCCTGGTGCTCGTCCCGAAGGCGAGCCTGCGCGGGCTGTGGGCCTACCTCCGCGCCGAGGCGGTGCTGTTCACCCACGGGCTCTACGGCAGCCCGCGCCCGGTCGCCCGCAAGCCGGTCGTCAACGTCTGGCACGGCGACGGCCCCAAGGACATCACCCCCGGACCCGGCGTCGGCGCGCTGATCGCCAGCACCTGGCTGGTCGGCAGCACGCCGCTGTTCTCCCGCTCGCAGGCCGCGGTGTTCGGCGTGCCGCCGGAGCGGGTGCTGCTCACCGGCAACCCGCGCACCGACCGGCTGTGGGACCCGCCGGACGCAGAGCGGCTGGCCCGGCTCGGCATCACCGGCGACTTCGTGGTGTGGATGCCGACCTTCCGGCGGCCCCGTGCGGTCGGGGCCGTGCGCGTGCACGGCCACGGCCCGGTGGCGGAGGAGCGCGACGGCCTGCCCGAGCTCCTGGCCGGGCTCCGTGCCCGCGGCCTCCAGCTGGTGGTCAAGCCGCACCCGATGGACGCCGACCGGCGGCGCTGGCCCGGGGCGGTCACCGTGGAGGAGGCCGACCTGGTCGCGGCCGGGGTCCCGCTCTACGGCCTGCTCGGCGCGTCGGTCGGGCTGGTCACCGACTACTCCAGCGTCTGGGTCGACTACCTGCTGCTGGACCGGCCGCTGGCGTTCCTCGTCCCGGACCGCGACCGCTACGACCGCGCCCTGAACCCGCCCGACGTGCTCGACTGGGTGCCCGGCGAGGTCGTCGACCTCGACCGGCGGCCGTTCGAGGAGTTCCTCGCCGACGTCGACGCCGCCGGTGACCTCGGCGCCGCCCGCCGGTGGGAGGTCGCCGGCCGGATCGGGCTGACCCCGACCGCCACCGCGGCCGACGACCTGGTGACCGCGCTGGTCAAGGCCGGGGTGCTGGCGTCGGCGTGACCGCCCGCCCGGGGCGCAGCACGTCGCTGCGGCCGCGCAGGAACGGCCGCTCGAGGTAGCGGTAGGACAGCCAGGTCAGGGCGAGCGCGGCCGCGACCGCCACCGGCCCGAGCAGCAGCTTCGGTGCGGGGGCGTCCTCGAGCAGCAGGAACGGCACCACGTGCCACAGGTAGAGGCTGTAGCTGACCCGGCCGACCGCCGCCGGCCACGGGTGCGCGAGCAGCCGCTGCACCGGGCCGGCGGTGCCGCCGTACCCGGTCTGGATCAGGACGAGCGCGCCGACCACGGCGACCGGCACCCCGACGTACCGGTAGAGCGGGCTGTGGCCGTCGGGGCCGAGCAGGGCGTACGCCGCGATGGCGGCCAGCGCCAGCACGGCGGCCGCGTTGCTGCGTCGCGCCGGGAGCCGTGGGCCCCCGCCGGCCTGGTGGGCCAGCGCCAGTGCGGCGCCGGCCAGCAGCTCGCCGGAGCGGGCGGTCGGGCCGAAGTAGAAGGGGAAGGTCGGCAGCGGCAGGGACGCGGCGTAGAGCGCGAGCGCCGCGGCGAGCGAGACGCGGGCCAGCCGGGCCGGGCTCCAGCCGCGCCGCCGTGCGGCGAGCAGGAGGACCGGCCAGAGCAGGTAGAAGTACCACTCGACCGCGAGCGACCAGGTCTGGCCGAACGGCTGGAGCCCCGGCAGCCACAGGCTTCCCGACTGGTCCGCGGCCCACAGCGACGAGGTCTGGGTCAGCACGACGACCCCGCGGCGGGCGACCTCGACCGGGCCGTCCGGCGCCCACGGGACGGCGGCGTAGAGCACGACCGAGCCGGCGACCAGCCCGACCAGGGCCGGGTAGAGACGCAGCACCCGGCGGCGGACGAACCCGCCCCAGGCGGGGGTCGAGCGCCACAGCAGCGTCGTGATGATGAAGCCGCTCAGCACGAAGAAGACGTCGACGCCGATCGAGCCGCCGTGGAACAGCGGGACGTACCAGCTCACCCAGTGCAGGGCCAGGACCGCGCCGATCGCGACGGCGCGGATGCCGTCAAGATAGGCGAACCGGCCCGTCTCTCCCACGAGCGGCGTAACGAAGAACGGCCACCGTCCGTTATGGCGGTGACGGGGAGGTACGGACCAGCTCGCTGGTCTGGAGGGAGTGCTGTGCCCGGACGACGACAGGTGCACCGGCTGGTCCTGCCCGCGGTGGTGGGACTGGCGCTGCTGACCCCGGCCGCGGCCCAGGCCGCGGACCCGCCCGCAGATCCGCCCGCCGGCCCGCCCGCCCGTGCCCACCGGGACATCGCCCCGCTGCCGGCCGTCAGTGCCGACTCGGTCGTCGACGCGTACGGCGTCGGCATCCACCTCAACTTCCTGGACACGCCCTACCGCGACGCGGGCGCGGTCGCCGACGCCCTCGTCGACCTCGGCGTGCGGCACGTCCGCGACGACCTCTACCTCGACGCGCCGCGGCAGTACCGGGCGATCCGGACCGTCGCGCGGCGCGGCATCGGGTTCGACCTGATCATGGGCCGCCCGGGCACCGGCGCGACGCCGGAGGACTACGTCGACACCGTCGCCGACCGGCTCCCGGCCGGTGCCGTCGAGGGCCTGGAGGGCGTCAACGAGTGGGACCTGTTCGGCGGGAGCGGCTGGGTCCGCGAGCTGCGCGGCTGGCAGCGCGACCTGTACGACGCCGCGAAGTCGGACCCGGCCACGGCGCACCTGCCGGTCCTCTCGCCGGCCCTCGCCTTCCGCTGGAACTACGCCGACGTGGGTGACCTCTCGCCGTGGGCGGACGTCGCCAACGCGCACATGTACCCCGGTGGCTACGAGCCGTCGAACGAGATCGACCGGATCACGCAGGCGGTCCGCGCGGTGCTGCCCGGACCGCCGCTCGTGACGACCGAGGCCGGCTACAACAACGCGGTCAACACCAGCAACGGGCACCTCCCCGTCCCCGAGGACGTGGCGGCGGCGTACCTGCCGCGGCTCCTGCTCGAGCACCTGGTCCGGGGCGAGCGACGGGTCTACACCTACGAGCTGATCGACTCCTTCGAGGACCCCACCGACACCGACGTCGAGGCCCACTTCGGGCTGCTCCGCCACGACCTCTCGCCCAAGCCGGCCTACACCGCGATGAAGGACCTGCTCGCGCTCCTGGCCGACCCCGGCCCGGCGTTCGTGCCCGGCAGCCTCGACGTGGCCGCCGACGGCCTGCCCGCCGACGCCCGCTACCTGCTGACCCAGCGCCGCGACGGCCGGTTCGTGCTGCTGCTGTGGCGCGACGTGCGGCTCTACGACCCGCGGGAGCAGACGCCGCTCCCGGTCACGCCCGCGGACGTCACGCTCCGGCTGGACACGCGGCAGGACCTCACCGTCTACCGGCCGACCGACGGGGCCGCCCCGGTGGCGGAGACGGTCGGCACCTCGCTGCCGCTCCGTCTCGACGGCCAGGTCACCGCGATCACGATCGACCCCCCGCTGCCGCCGGCGCCGACCGCCCCGACGGCCCGGCCGCGCGACGGCGCCGTCGTGCTGTCGTGGCGGCTCCCGACCACCTCGGCGACGGTGTCCGGGTTCGAGGTGGCCCGGACCGACACCGGGGAACGGTGGACGCTGCCCGCCGACGCCCGGAGGTTCCGCGCCGGCGGGCTCGAGAACGGCCGCAGCTACGGCTGGACCGTCCGGGCCGTCGGACCGAACGGGTCCTCGGACCCGGTGGCGGTGTCGGTCGTCCCCGGCGCCGCGCCGGCCCCGCCCGGGCGACCGTCGGTCGTCGCCGGCCCGGGGGAGCTGACGGTCCGCTGGGCCCCGGCCGACGGGCGCGGGCGGCCGGTGACGGCGTACCGCCTCCGGGTGCACGGCCGCGTGGTCACCGTCGCTGCCGACGCCCGGCGGGCCACCGTGGCCGGGCTCCCCGCCGGTCTGCGGGTGCGGGCGACCGTGCAGGCGCGCAACACGCTCGGGTGGGGGCGCCCCGCGCGGACCGGCTGGGTCCGCATTCCGTAGTCACGGCACCTCCGCGTCCCCCATGCTGTCCGCGTGGTGGGGATCATGGCGTGGGCGAGCGACATCGACCAGCTGCACATCGAGATCAGCGGTGGCTTCCAGCTGGCGATGAAGATCGTCATCGCGCTCTTCCTCTTCGGCATCGCGCTCGACGTCCGGTTCGACGACCTGGCCTACGTGCTCCGTCGGCCGTGGGCGATCGGCGTCGGCCTGGTCGCCCAGTTCCTCGTGATGCCGGCGCTGACGGTGCTGCTCACCCTGGCGCTCGACGTGCGCGGGTCGGTCGCGATCGGCATGATCCTGGTGGTCTGCTGCCCGGCGGGGAACCTGTCGAACATCTTCACCTACCGCGCCCGCGGCGACGTCGCGCTCTCGATCTCGCTGACGACGGCCTCGAACGTGGTGGCCCTGGTGATCACCCCGATCGCCGTCGCCTTCTGGACCGGGCTCAACGGCTCGGCCGACCAGCTGATGCGCGACGTGTCGATCGACCCGTGGCAGATGGTGCTGGAGATCGCGCTGCTGATCGGGCTGCCGTTCACGGCCGGCCTCCTCGTCGCCTGGCGCTTCCCGGGCTTCGCCGAGCGGGCCCGGATCTACGTCGAGCCGGGCGCGCTCGTGCTGCTCCTGCTGATCGTCGTCGGCGCGCTCGCCGGCCAGCTGCAGACCTTCAAGGACTACGCGGGCGTCGTCGCGGTCGCGATCATCCTGCAGAACGCGATCTCGCTGCTCGTCGGCTACGGCACCGGCCGAGGGCTGCGGCTGCCGGTGCCCAGCGTCCGCGCGATGACCTTCGAGCTCGGCGTCCGCAACACCGGTCTGTCGGTCGTGCTCGCGCTCGGCTTCTTCCGCGACCTCGGTGGGGTCGTGGTGGTCGCCGCGCTGTGGGGGCTCTGGGACTCCGCCACCGGCCTGGTGCTCTCCACCTGGTGGCGGCGCCGCCCGGTCCCGGCGCCCGAGGTCGAGCCGGTCGGCTGACGCCGGCGAGCCGGCCGACCCGACCAGGACGGCTACGGCACCGACGCGGAGACCGACGCGGAGGCCGAGGCGGACACCGACACGTGCGGCCCGGACGGCGACGGCTGGGGGGTCCTCGTCGGGCCGGCCGGGGAGCCCGAGGGTGCGGTCGATCCGCTCGGTGACGGTGCCTGGGACGGGCTGACCGCCGGGCTGTCCGCCGGGCTGTCCGCCGGGGCGCTCGGGCTGCTCGTCGGGCCGTCGGACGAGCCCCCGGAGGACCGCTCGGAGGGGCCGCCCGGGGACGGAGCTCCCGGGCTGGACGCCGGAGCGGTCGGGGCCGGGTCGTCCGGCGACCACGGCGCCCAGGAGACCCCGGCCGCCGACGCGATCCCCAGCGTCAGGCCCACGACCGCGACGGCGGCCACCACGGCGGCGACGACGAGCCGGCCCCGACCGGTCGGCTGGCCGGTCGGCTGGCCGGTCGGCTGGCCGGCGGCGGCCTCCGCGGCCAGCCGCCGGGTGAGCTCGGGGTCGGTCCGGCGCCGTGACGTGTCGGCACGCAGCTCCTCGCGGAGACGCCGCCGAGAACGGTCCCGAGCCATGGTCAGACCTTGCCACGGGTGCCGCCATGACGTGGAGTGGGTACGGCCGCAGGATCGGAGGGAGCGTCCACTCGGGAGGGAGCTTCATGGTGCGCGGGGAGGCAGACGAGCTCGTCCTGCGCGCCCAGCGCGGCGACCAGGCGGCCTGGGACGAGCTGTACGCCGACGTCGCCGAGCGGCTGGTGGTCTGGCTGCGCCACCTCGCCCCTCCCGACGCCGCGACCGACGCCGAGGACATCGCGGCCGAGGCCTGGCTGACCGCCGCCCGGCGGATGGGTGAGTTCCGCGGTGACCGGGACGCCTTCGCCGGCTGGCTGTTCGGGATCGCGAGGAACGTGGCCCGCAGCCGCGGCCGGGTCGCGCGGGCCCGGGCCACGACCCCGCTCGGCCCGGACCACGTCGAGCGGTCCGGAGGCTCCGGGGGCGACCCCGGCCCGTCCGTCGCCGGCGCCGACCTGGCCCGGCGGCTGGTGGCCCTGCTGCCCGAGCGCGAGGCCCAGGTGGTGGCCTGTCTCGACGTGGTCGGGCTGGACGTCGCCACGACGAGCCGGGCGCTCGACATCAGCCCCGTCGCCGTGCGCGTCGCCCACCACCGCGGCCTCCGCCGGCTGCGCACGATGCTCGCCGGTGTAACGCCCGAGACCGCACTCGGCATGTAGGGGGTGACAGCAATTCTCGGGAGGGAAATATGAATCGGATCAGCTCGAACCCGTTACGGGCCGTGGCGGCCCTGGTCGTCGTGCTCGCGATGTGCCTGATGGCCGCGCACGCGGCCGATGCCGCACCCGCGGCTCAGCAGTCGGCCCAGCAGTCGGCCCAGCAGTCGGCCCAGCAGTCGGCCCAGCAGTCGGCACAGCGCCCGGTCGCGCACACCAAGGCCGGGACCCTCAGCTCGCGGATCGTGGGGTCCACCGCCGGTGGCCGCGACGTCACGGGCTCCTTCGTCCCGCTGAGCTTCACCAAGCGCGACGGCAAGGTCTTCGTGCGCGGGCTGGTGCAGGGAGTGGTGCACCAGGCCGACGGCAAGCGGACGACGTTCGCCCAGCTGCGCACGGTGCGCGTGAAGTCGATCGACGGGACCCCGGCACACGCCCGCACGGCCGCCGCGACCTGCGACATCCTGCACCTGGTGCTCGCCCCGCTGGACCTGAACCTGCTCGGGCTCAAGGTGCACCTGGACCGGGTGGTGCTCGACATCGTCGCGGCGACGGGGGCCGGCAACCTGCTCGGCAACCTGCTCTGCGCGGTGACCGGGCTGCTCGACGGGGGCCTGGGCGGTGCGCTCGGCCGCCTGGTGGACCTGCTCAACCAGATCCTGGGGAACCTCAGGCTCGGCTGACCCCGGACGCCACCTCTGCCTCGTCGCCGGTCTCCGCCTCCGTCTGGGGGCCGGCGACGAGGTGCGTCGTGGCCCGGACGACCGGGATGAAGGCGGCGACCACGGCCGCCGCGGCCGCGAAGCCGGTGAGCACGGCGAAGCCGTGGGTGTAGCCGGACTCGACGGGGACGCCGGTCGGCTCCAGCTGCGCGGTGATGACGCTGGCCAGCACCGCCGACCCGATCGCCCCGCCCACCGTGCGGATGTTGGTGTTCATGCCGCTCGCGACACCGGTCTGGGTCTGCGGGACCGCGTCGACGACGAGGTTGGACATCGCCGCGAACGCGAGCCCGAAGGCCAGGCCGAGCACGGTGCTGGCGGCGACCACCTGCCAGATCTCGTCGTGCGCGACGGTCAGCGAGAGGGTGCCGAGGGCGGTCAGTGCGGCACCGAGGACCAGCATCCGCTTCGAGCCGAAGCGGTGCGCGAGCCGGCCGGCGAGGACGCCGGCGACGAACGACGCGACGGTCTGGGGGAGCAGCAGCAGGCCGGACTCGGTGACCGAGACCCCGAAGCCGTAGCCGGAGGACTCCGGGGTCTGGAGGAACTGGGGGAGGAACGCGAACATCGCGTACATGCCGGCGCCGAACAGCAGCGCGGTCAGGTTCGCCGTCCAGACCGTCGGGATCCGCATCATCCTCATGTCGACCAGCGGCTCGTCGCTGCGCGACTCGGCGATCACCCAGGTGGGCAGCAGCACGGCGGCCGCGACGAACAGGCCGACCACCCGGGCCGACGACCAGCCCCAGGAGTGCCCCTGGCTGACGGCGAGGAGCAGCGCGACCAGCCAGGCCGAGAGCAGCAGCGCCGAGCCGACGTTGATCCGGCCCGGGGTGCGCTCCGGCGACTCGGGCACCCAGAACGCCGCGGCCAGCGCCGCGACGGCCGTCATCGCCATCGGGATCCAGAACAGCCAGTGGTAGCTGAGGGCGTTGACCACCGGTCCGGCGATGACGAGGCCGACGCCGCCGCCGACGGCCAGCAGCGCGGCCGCCGTGCCGATGGCGCCGGCGACCCGTTCGCGCGGGAACTCGTCGCGGATGATGCCGAAGGTCAGCGGCAGCACGCCGCCGCCGACGCCCTGGACGACGCGGGCCGCGATCAGGACGCCGATGCTGGTCGCCACGGCCGCCATCAGGGAGCCGACGGTCAGCGCGGCGAGCGCCACGACGAGCATCCGCTCCTTGCCGACCTTGTCACCGACCCGACCGACGATCGGCGTGAACACCGACGCGGAGAGCAGGTAGGCGGTCAGCACCCAGGTCACCGTCGCCTGGTCGGTGTCGAGCGCGGCCTCGATGGTGGGCAGCACCGGGTTGACCATCGACTGGAGCAGGGAGAACGACCCGACGCCGACGCAGAGGACGGCGAACGTCACGCGGTAGTCGGTGCGGCGTTCGAGGGGGGCGGTCACGTGGCGGCAACCCCGCCCCGGTGGTTTCCATTCCGAGGGACGCAGCCGCCGACGGGTCGTGTGCCTCACACGACCCGCCGGCGGAGCGCGCCTGACAGGAGCCTCAGTGCAGCCGCACCGTCACGGTGTCCCGGGCCCCGTCGGGACTGCGGAGGACCAGCCGTGCCGTGTGGACCTTGCCGGACCGCAGCGCCGCGCGTGCGGCGTCGGTCGCGGCCAGGCGCACCGTCTGCCCGGTGCCGCGCACGTGCGCGACCCCGCCGGCGAGGACGGTGCCGGGGCGCACCCCGGTGCCCGCGACGCGGTGCGTCGAGACCAGCGAGAGCCGCACGGTGTGCCGCTGGTCGGCGGAGACCCGCACGAGCACGGCCGGGCTCGCGCCACCCTGCACGACGCCCGAGCCGCTGGCGCTGACCCCGGTCGGTGTCACCGAGATGGTGGCGGTCGACACGTCGTCGTACGCCGCGGCGTCCTGGCTGGTGGTCGTCACGTGCGCGGTGTTCTCGATGTCCCGGCTGCCCTGGTTGCCGCCGGAGGTGCGCACGTCGATGCACGTGAGCCCGTAGTCGGCGGTCATCGGCGCGTCGGTCGGGTTGTAGAACCGGAACACCCGGGTGATCGGCTGCGGGTCGTTCCCCAGGGGCTGGCCGTCGAAGTCGACCCACGCGACGATGCCCTTGGCACCGTCCCGGCAGGTCAGGCTGCGCTCCTCGATCCCGTGCGGTCCGACCACGACGTGGCCGGAGAGCTGGGTGACCTCGAGCTGGTGCGTGTGGTCGCGGACCGTGCCGAGGTCGGTGCGCAGGCACCGGGTGGTCAGCGTGACCTGGCCGTCGTGGAGCATCCGGACCTTGAAGTGCCGCCCGGTGGCGATCGGCTGGCTGGTGACCACGCCGTCCCCGGAGAGGAACGAGAAGCCGGGCGTGATCGCGATGGTGCCCGGTCCGCACGCCAGGTCGAGCTCGTGCTCACCGGTGGCGAAGGCCCGCGTCGTCGTCAGAGAGTCGGAGATGACGACCGGGTGCGAGTGGTCCTCGCCGGACACGGTGTGGTCGCTCATGCACACCACGTTGACCTTGGCCTGGAGCTGGCCGGTGGTGTCGTTGCGGACCGTGCCGGTCCAGCCGAGCCCGTTCGCGGTGGCCTCCGAGCGGAGCACCATGGCGTCGGCGAAGGTTCCCGTGCCCTGGTCGACGTGGTCGAGCCGGACGCTGCCGTCGGTGGCGAGGTAGCCCGCGGGGCAGGCGGTGGTCGCCGAACCCGTGGCGCCACCGGCGACCGAGACGTGACTCTCGATCTTGGTCACGTCGAGCTGGTGGTCGTGCCCGGTGATCGAGCTCGGGAGTGCGTCGATGCGCACGGTGATGGTCGCCACCGCGTCGTCGCCCCCGGCGATGTCGCCGAGGTGGCAGGTCACGGTCCCGCCGCTGTTGCTGCACCCGGAGCTCGCGGAGACGAAGCTCGTGCCGGCCGGCAGCACGTCGGTGACGACGACGTCACGGGCGACGCCGGGACCGGCGTTCAGTGCGCGCAGCGTGTAGGTGACCTGGTCGCCGGGCGCCACGATCGTCTTGTCGGCGGTCTTCACCAGGGAGAGGTCCGCCGGCTGCGGCGCACCGGAGACGGTGGGGATGGTCGCGTCGTCGGCGTCCGAGACGGGCGGGCCGGACGGCGGGGTGCCGGTCGCGACGGCCACGTTCGAGACGGAGCCGGCGGCGACGTCGGCGCTGGTGACCACGTGGGTGAGCGGCGGGAGCAGCGGACAGGTCGTCGAGGCGCCGACCGCGAGCGTCGCGACGCACGGCGCGCCGGAGAGACCCAGCATCGGGTCGGTGATCGTCACGTTGGTGAGCACCGTGTTGCCGGTGTTGGTGACGGTCATGCCGTAGGTGAGCACCTCGCCCAGGGACCCGACGGCGTCGGGGTCGGCGGAGTCGGTGACGGTCTTCTCCAGGTGGATCGCCGGCGCGGCCGGGGGCGGCGCCTGGCAGCCCTTCACCCAGAAGACCTTGCTCTTCTTGTCCGCGCCCTGGGAGCCGGGCGTGTTCACGGTGAGCTTCACGTGGTAGCCCTGCACCGGGTGCGGGTCGCCGTGGAAGCTGAGCGTGTAGACCTCGCGGCCGTCCAGCCCGGTCGCCGTGCCGGCGCCGCTGGCGGGGTCGCCGCCGACGAACACGTCGGACGGGCCGGTGACGTCCAGCACCACGTCGGCGGTCGGCGCCTGCGGCTCGAACGTGACGTGGGAGATGATGTCGGCGCCCTGGTCGAAGCCGTACCACTCGACGGTGAAGGTGCAGCCGACGTGCGGGTCGTTGTCGGGCGGCGCGTCCATGTCGCCGAGCTCGGCGACCTTGACCGTGCCGTTGTTGCCCGGTGGGTTGCCGCCGGCGGCGTGGGCCGGACCGGCCAGTGGCACCAGCGTGACGAGTGCGAAGGCGAGCACCATCACGAGGACGGCGTTCTGGACGAGCTTGAGTGCGCCACGGTCGAGCGTGGCGATGGCAGGCCTGGACACGGCCGATCCCCCCTTGCCGCGGACCGTGCGCACCGCCCCCCGGTGCGCGGACCCCCCAGTCCGGGCTCTCCCACCACGGTAGCGCCCCGTGCGCTCCTGTCTCGATATCGGACGAAGCCGGGGGCTGCGGACCAGACCGGGGCGCGACGGCGGTGCCCGTAGCCTGGGGCGGTCATGCCCGCTGATGTGCTCTGCCACCACTTCGACGCCGGCCGGTGCCGCTCCTGCGCCTGGCTCGGCACCCCGTACGACGCCCAGCTGGTCGCCAAGCAGCAGCTGGTCGAGGGGCTGGTCGGGGTGCCGCGCGAGGGGTGGTCGCCGCCGGTTGCCAGCGCGGCGATGGGGTTCCGCAACAAGGCCAAGATGGTGGTGCACGGCAGCGCCGAGGAGCCGACGCTCGGCATCCTCGGACCGACCGGGTCGGGGGTGGACCTCCGCGACTGCCCGCTGCACACCGCCGGCATCCGGGCCGCGCTGCCGGTGCTGGCCGGCTTCGTCACCAGCGCCGCGCTCGCGCCGTACGACGTGGCCGCCCGCCGCGGCGAGCTCAAGCACCTGCTGGTCACCGAGTCGCCGGACGGTGAGCTGATGGTGCGGTTCGTGCTGCGATCCCAGGAGCCGGTGGCGCGGATCCGCAAGCACCTGCCGGCGCTGCGCGAGCGGGTGCCCGCGCTGGTGGTGGCGTCGGTGAACCTGCTGCCCGAGCACAAGGCGGTGCTCGAGGGTGACCGGGAGATCGTGCTGACCGAGCAGGAGACGCTGACGATGCGGGTCGCCGGGCTGCGCCTGCACCTGCGCCCGCAGAGCTTCTTCCAGACCAACACCGCGATGGCGGCCGAGCTCTACCGGCTCGGCCGCGCCTGGGTCGCCGAGTCCGCGCCGCGGACGGTGTGGGACCTCTACTGCGGCGTCGGCGGGTTCGCCCTGGCGGTCGCCGGGACCGGCGCCGACGCCCCGGAGGTCACCGGCGTCGAGATCAGCCCGGAGGCCGTCGCCTCGGCGACCCTCTCCGCCACCGAGGCCGGGATGACGGGGGTCCGGTTCGAGACCGGCGACGCGACGGCGTACGCCGTGGCCGCCGCGTCGCCGCCCGACCTGGTGGTGGTGAACCCGCCGCGGCGCGGCATCGGCCCGGAGCTGGCGGGCTGGCTGGAGTCCTCGGGCGTCGACCGGGTGCTCTACTCCAGCTGCAACGCCCAGACCCTGGCCCGCGACCTGGCCGCGATGCCGTCGCTGCGCGTCGTGCGGGCCCGGCTGCTCGACATGTTCCCCAACACCGCGCACTACGAGGTGCTCACGCTGCTGGAGCGGTCGTGACCGGCGCCCGGTCCCGGCTGGAGGACGAGCGGCGCCGCACCGAGCAGCACCTGGCGGCGCTGCGCGGCGACTACCGCGGCTTCGTCGAGGCCTCGAAGGACTCCAACGCCGACGACGAGCACGACCCGGAGGGCGCGACGATCGCGTTCGAGCGGTCCCAGGTCGGCGCGCTGGTGCGGCAGGCCGAGCAGCACCTCGATGCGATCGCGGCCGCGCTCGGCCGCCTGGACGCGGGGACGTACGGCACCTGCGCGGTGTGCGGCCGCCCGATCCCCGCTGCGCGCCTGGAGGTGCGGCCGACCGCGACGACCTGCGTCGGCTGCGCTACTTCGGCGGCAGGCTCCGCGCATAGGTGACACCGACGCGGACCCAGCGCTCCAGCTCGATGTCGGTGCCGAGTCCCTCGGGCACCACCCGCATCCACCCGTTCATCTCGCGGCCGCGCATCACGAACCGGTCGGTGTGCGGGTGGGCCAGGTGCTGCTCGGCCTCGGCCGGGTCGGCGCGGAGCAGCAGGCCTCCCTCGCTGCTGGCGGCGACGGCCATGTTGCCGTCCACCAGGAAGGCGAGGCCGCCGAACATCTTCTTCTCGACCACCCCCGGCTCGCCGTCGAGGAGGTCCCGGATCCGGACGGCCAGCTGCTCGTCGTACGCCATGGGTCGATTGTGCGACCCTCGTCACATGGACACGGGAGACGAGCGCGGCGCGTCGTTCACCCTCGGGAGCGCGTTCCGACCGGACACCGTCGCCGACGAGGCCGTGGCGCGGATGGTGACGGTCCTCGACGCCCAGGACGCGGCGCCGGCGATCGAGCGGCTCCGAGCGTGGATGCTCGCCGCCGGCGACGTACGTCGGGGAGAGGTGTGTGTGGACCTGGGGAGCGGCACCGGGACGATGACCCGGCGGCTCGCCTCGCTCACCGGGCCGGACGGCCGGGCGATCGGGGTCGAGCCCAACCCGGGACTGCGCCAGGTCGCCGAGGGGCGCGCCGAGGGGGCCGGCTCGTCCGCGGAGTTCCGGCCGGGCCTCGCGACCGAGCTGCCGTTCGAGGACGGCAGTGTCGACGTCCTCTGGTGCGAGCGGGTGCTCCAGCACGTGCCCGAGCCGCAGGCGGCCGTCGACGAGATCGCCCGGGTGCTCCGCCCGGGCGGCCGGGCGCTGCTGCTCGACTCCGACCACGACACCCGGGTGCAGTCCGACGTCGACCCCGACGTCGCCCGGGCCATCACCCGGGCGTTCATGGGCCAGGTGGCCAACCCGATGGCGGCGCGCCACCTGCTGCGCCAGGCGATCACCGCCGGCCTCGCCGTCGACCCCGACATCGGGTCCTCGGCCCTCGTCTTCGGGCCGGAGCAGCTGGCCGGCTCGGACCTGTTCACCATGGCTGCCGAGCAGGCGGTCGTCGACGGGCTCGTGACCCGCGAGCAGGCCGACGAGGCGATGGCCGCGATGGACGAGGCCGCCCGCGAGGGCTGGGCGTTCGCCGCCGTCACCGTCTTCGGGTTCGTCTGCCGCAAGGACCGCTGAGGAGGATGCTGGGAGCATGCGCCGACTCCTCGGACTCCCGGTGGCACTCGTGGTCCTCGCCCTCGCCGCTCCGGCGCTGGCGACGCCGCCGGTCGAGCTGACCATCACGGACCCGACCGAGGGCCGGAGGGCCTACGACATCGTCTCGGTCACCCTCCAGGCCGCGCCCGCCGCCGGCCGCAAGGCCCAGGTGACGGTGGTGCACGGCCGCCGGGTCCAGGTCAGCGACGCCGTCGACCTCTGGGTGGACACCGACGACGACCGGGTCCCCGACCTGTTCGTCACCGGCGTCTCGTTCAGCGAGTACGCCGTCTACCGCGCCCGCGGCTGGGACCGCCACCACCAGGACATCACCGACCGCGGCTGCGCCTCCATGGCGATGCGCGGCCGGAAGACCGTCATCCGGTTCGACCCGAGCTGTCTCGGTTCGTCGGAGCGGTTCTCGGTCTCGGTGCGGTCCTACGTCCTCCACCGCCCGGCGCGAGCCGACGACTACGTCCCGCGCCCGGAGCGGTTGACGCGGAAGGTCCTCTCCTACGCGAGCTGAGCCCGGCCCGGCGGCGCGCCGACCAGTGGTCCGCCAGACTGGCGGCATGGAGCAGCGAACCCTCATCAGCGACGACCGGGGCACCACCACGCGCGAGGTCTCGGTGGTCGGGCTCGGCACCTGGCAGCTCGGAGCCGACTGGGGCGACGTCTCGGAGGACGACGCACGCGCCGTGCTGACGGCCTCGGTGGACGCGGGCGTGACGTTCCTCGACACCGCCGACGTGTACGGCGACGGTCGCAGTGAGCAGATCGTCGGCCGGTTCGCGGCCGAGCACCCGGGCGTGACCGTCGCGACCAAGATGGGCCGCCGGGTGGAGCAGCGGCCGGAGCACTACACGCTGGAGAGCTTCCGCGCGTGGACCGACCGCTCGCGCCGCAACCTCGGCGTGGACACCCTGGACCTGGTGCAGCTGCACTGCCCGCCGACCGAGGTGGTCGAGTCCGACCGGGTCTACGACGACCTCGACACCCTCGTGGCGGAGGGTGCCGTCGCGGCGTACGGGCTGAGCGTCGAGACCTGCGACCAGGCGCTCGCGGCGATCGCGCGGCCGCACGTCGCGACGATCCAGATCATCCTCAACGCGTTCCGGCTCAAGCCGCTCGACGCGGTCCTGCCCGCGGCCCGGGCGGCCGGGGTCGGGATCATCGCGCGGGTCCCGCTGGCCTCGGGCCTGCTGTCGGGGAAGTACGACGAGTCGACGACGTTCGCGGCCGACGACCACCGCACCTACAACCGCGACGGCAGCGCCTTCGACGTGGGGGAGACGTTCTCGGGGGTGGACTTCGCCACCGGCGTGCAGGCGGCGCGGGAGTTCGCCGGCCTGGTCGACGCGGTCGGGCCGACCGGCCTCAGCCCGGCCGAGGTCGCCCTCGCGTGGGTCTGGCAGCAGCCGGGCGTCACGACGGTCATCCCGGGCGCCCGCAACGCCCAGCAGGCCCGGGCCAACGCGGCCGCCGGGGACGCGGACCCGCTCCCGCCGGCGTTCCTGGACGGGGTCCGCGACCTCTACGACCGGCACTTCCGGGAGGCCGTGCACGGCCGCTGGTAGCGGCTCAGGCGAGCAGCCGGCGGATGCGTGCGGAGGCCTGGAACCGGCGCTGGCGCCGGCGGAGCCGGGAGCCGCGGACGCGGACCTGGCCGAGGTCGTCCACCTCGAGGTGGGCGAGCATGAGAGCAGTGGTGGGGTCGACGTTCATGGAAGCGATCATGTCCCCGACGGTGCGCCCCTGAGGTGGGGGCGCACATCGGACGACCTCCCTAGATCCCACCCCTCCCGCCTACCTCAGGTGGCGACTAGGGTGGGCTGCGATGAGCGACGAGGACTACTGCGACCTGTGTGACCTGCCGAAGTCCACCTGCATCCACGGGAACCCGCCGGCCCCGCCGCCGCCCCGCGCCACCGCACGCACCACCACGCCACGCGCCCCGCGGGCGCCCCGCTCGACGTCCGCCGCGTCCCGCCCGGCCGTGCCGACCCGGTCGGTGCCACGCAAGTGGACGCCGCCGGACGCCTTCCGCCCGGTGATCCTCGCCGTGCTCACCGACGGCGGGGGAGAGCTCGAGCAGGACGAGGTCTACCGCCGGCTCGAGGAGCAGATGGCCGAGCGGCTGACCGAGGCCGACCACCAGACGACCCCGGAGGGCGAGCTGCGGTGGCGGTACGCCGCCCGCCGCGCCCGTCAGGCGCTGATCGCCGACGGCGAGATGACCAAGGGCAAGCCGGGCGTCTGGTCCCTGGCCTGACGCCTCCTCGCCCTCACGGCACGACCGAGCAGCCGGGCGGCAGCGGCCGCCGGCCGGTCAGGGCGAGCAGCACGTCCGGACCGAGGCCGAGCTCGACCGCACTCGCGGCCGCGACGCTCAGCGCCTCGGCGAGCGCCTCCGTCGGCGGGGTGAACCCGACACCCGTGGCGCGCGCGATGTCGAGGCAGTGCACGGTGAGCTCGAAGGTGCGCGTCGGCAGATAGGCGCTGACCCGCATCCCGCCCGCGATCGTCGTCACCACCGGGTCCGAGCCCGCGAGCGCGTCCAGCGCCGCGGTCGCCTCGGCGTACGACGTCCGCAGCGCCGTCAGCGGGTCCGCGCCGAGCGCCTGCCCGGCCTCGACGCCGCGCCGCGCGATTGCGCCGTCCGCGTCGACGCCGGCGATCCGGCTCACGGCCCCGAAGTAGGCAGCCGGGCTCGCGACCTCCTCCGCGCCGGCCCGGGTGCCGAGGTAGGTCGCGACCGTGACCAGCGAGCGCCCGGTGTGCCCGACGAGAGCGCGGAGGTCCCAGTCGCCGAGCCCCGGCCCGTCGTACGCCGGCAGCGGCAGCTGCTCGACGAGGGCAAGGAACGCGGTGGCGGCGGCGTCGAAGGTGGCGCGGGTGTGCATGTCCCGATCCTCCCAAGGCGCGCCGCCCGGTGCGGTCCAGACCACCGCGATCGGTCACGGCGAGTGTCCCGCGGGCGCCGCCGCGGCGAACCTAGTCTCGATCGACCGCATCGGCTCCCCAGGAGGGATCGATCATGACCGAGACCAACGAACCCACGCCCACCGAACCCACCCCCACGGACAGCACCGACGCCGCCCCGCCGCCGTTCCAGGCGCCCGCCGCGGACGCGACGCCCGAGGTGGCGCCCGCTCCCGCGGCACCGGCCGCCACGGCGTACGCCGCCGGCAACCCGGCCGCGCTGGGCAAGATCCGCGGCACCGGCGCCTGCGTCCTGCTGACGATCGTCACGCTCGGCTTCTACACCTGGTACTGGTACTTCAAGACCTCCGAGGAGATGAAGGAGCACTCCGGGGAGGGGGTCGGCGGCGGGATCGCGCTGGTCCTCGCGATCTTCGTCGGCTTCGTGATGCCGTTCGTGTCCTCCAACGAGGTCGGCAAGCTCTACCAGCGCCGCGGCCAGCAGGCTCCGGTCACCGCGATGACCGGACTCTGGTTCATCCTGCTCGGCTGGTTCTTCCTCGTCGGCTGCCTCGTCTGGTTCGTCAAGACCAACGGCGCGCTGAACGAGTACTGGCGCTCGCTGGGCCAGACCGAGGGCTGACGCCGCGGTCGTCGATGACCGTTTGTGACCCCGGTCACGGGGTACGGCGCAGGCATGCTCCTGCGTCTCGTGACCGGGGTGGCGGCGCTGGCCGTCGCCGCGACCGGTGCCCTGGTGTCCGTCCCGAGCTCGGGCGAGGTCGCCCCCGGACCACGGGGAGCGAGGTCCACCTGGACCGAGGCCGACAAGGACGGCTTCGGCACCGCCCGCACCCGCGCCAGCAACGTCTGGTTCACGCTCCAGCAGGGGCGGGTCAGCGAGGTGTTCTACCCCGACCTGTCCACGCCGAGCGTGCGCAGCCTCGAGCTGGCCGTCACCGGTGACGACTTCGCCGACCGCAGCAGCACCGACATGCGGACCCGGGTGCAGCGCCCCGACGACCGCAGCCTGCGCTACACCCAGGTCAGCGAGGACGAGGACGGTCGGTACCGGGTCGTCGAGCACGTCGTCACCGACCCGCGGCACGACACCCTCGTCGTCCGGGCCCGGCTGGTGCCGCTCGACGGCGGCCACTACCGGCTCTGGGCGCTCTACGACCCCGCGCTCACCAACCACGGCATGGACGACCGCGCGACCAGCCGCCCGCACGCGCTGGTCTCGACGGACCGCACCGTCTCCTCCGCCCTGGTCGCGCGGCCGGCGCTGCGCTCGACGACCAGCGGGCTCGTCGGCACCCCGACCGACCCGTGGCCCGACCTCGGGCACCGGCACCGCCACGCCGGCCCGGGCAACGTCGTCCAGGCGGCCCGGCTCGCCGACGACACCACGCTGGCGCTCGGGTTCGGCGGCTCGGTCGGCCGGGCCGTGCAGCAGGCCCGTGGCTCGCTGGGTCGCGGGTTCGCGGCCACCTCGTCGGCGTACGACCGCGGGTGGCACGGGTACGTCGACAGCCTGAAGGACGTGCCGGCCAGTGCCGCGTCGGTGCAGCCCGAGTACCTCGCCTCCGCGCTGGTGCTCGCCGCCGCCGAGGACAAGCAGCACCCCGGTGCGTTCGTCGCGTCGCCCTCGGCGCCGTGGGTGTGGGGCGACGAGGTGAAGGACCTCTCCTCGCCCTCGGGCGCCTACCACCTGGTGTGGTCCCGGGACGCCTACCAGTTCGGGACGGCGCTGTGGGCGATGGGCGACCGGGCCGCGGCCCGCCGGATCGTGCGCTGGCTGTTCGGCACCCAGCAGCTGGCCGACGGGTCGTTCCCGCAGAACTCCGACGTGTCCGGCACGCCGGTCTGGGGCTCGCTCCAGCTCGACGAGGTCGCGTTCCCGATCGTGCTCGCCCACCTGGTCGGCAAGCGGGACGCCGCGACCTGGCACGGCGTGCGCAAGGCCGCGCGCTTCCTCGTGTCGTTCCGCGACGAGGAGACCGGCCGGCGGTCGCCGTACTCGCCCCAGGAGCGCTGGGAGAACCAGTCGGGCTACTCGCCCGCGACGATCGCCGCGGAGGTCGCCGGGCTGGTGTGCGCCGCCGACCTCGCGAAGCACCACGGCCGGCCGGCGCTGGCCCGGCACTGGCTGCGGGTCGCCGACCGCTGGCAGCGGCACGTCGAGGACTGGACGGTCACGACGAACGGCCCGCTCGACGACGCGCCGTACTTCCTGCGGCTGACCAAGAACGGCAGGCCGGACACTGCGAGCCCCTACGAGATGGGCGACGGCGGCCCGCGCTCGATCGACCAGCGCAAGGTCGTCGACCCCAGCTTCCTCGACCTGGTGCGGCTCGGGCTGCTGCCCGCGGACGACCCGGCCGTCGTGAACACCCTCGACGTGGTCGACCGGAGGCTCCGGGTCGACACCCCGAACGGACCGTCCTGGCACCGCTTCAGCCACGACGGGTACGGCGAGACCGCCGACGGTGGCGAGTGGACGATCACCGACCCCGGGACGCACACCACCTTCGGGCGGGGCTGGCCGATCCTCACCGGCGAGCGGGGCGAGTACGCCGTCACGGCCGGTGCCGACGCAGCGTCGTACCTCGCGACGATGGCGGCCGCCACGGGCGAGGCCGGCATGCTCGCCGAGCAGGTCTGGGACGGCCGGCCACCCACCGGCGACGCGTGCTGCCCCGCCGGCGAGGGCACCCGGTCGGCGACGCCGCTGGTCTGGTCGCACGCCCAGCTGGTGCGGCTGGCCTGGACGATCCAGCGCGGCCGGCCCGTCGACCAGCAGCCGGTGGTCGCGGACCGTTACCTGCGCTGAGGGGGCTCGGCGAGGCCGGTGCGGTAGGCGTAGGACACGACCTGCGCCCGGTCGCGCAGACCGGTCTTGGCGAAGATGTGGTTGACGTGCGTCTTCACCGTCGCCGTCGAGACGAACAGCTGCGCCGCGATCTCGGAGTTGGACCTGCCGGCCGCGATCAGCTGGACGACCTCGGCCTCGCGGGCGGTCAGCCCGTCGGGGAGCTCACCGGGCAGCGGCGCCGGGCCCGGCACCCCGAAGGCCGAGCCGGCGCGCAGCGCGTCGAGCAGCCGCCGCTGCACGTCGGGGTCGAGCGAGGCCTGGCCGCGGGCCGCGGTGAGGATCGCGTTCTCGATCTCGGCCGCCCCGGCGTCCTTGGTGAGGTAGCCCCGGGCGCCGGCCTGGAGCGCCGCGAACACCTGCCGGTCGTCGGAGAGCGTCGTGAGGACGACCACCGGCACCTGCGGGTGCGACTCGGCGAGCCGGCGGGTCGCCTCGATGCCGTCGAGGCGCGGCATGTTGAGGTCCATCAGCACCACGTCCGGCGGATCGGCGGTGACCTTCTCGATCGCCTCCTCGCCGTCGGCGGCCGCGCCGACGACCTCGACGGTGTCGAGCAGGCCGAGCAGCATCAGCAGGCCTTCGCGGACGACCCGGAGGTCGTCGACGACCAGGACCCGGACGGGGGACGGGACCGTCTCTCGGCTGGTCTCGGGGCTGGTCTCGGGGCTGGTCTCGGGGCTCATCGTCGGCTCGCCTCGGGCTCGTAGGGGAGGGACAGGCGGACGGCGTACCCGTCCGGGGTCGGGCCCGCGTCGAGCGTGCCGTGCGCCAGCTCGGCCCGCTCCCGGAGACCGGTGATGCCGTAGCCGCTGCTGGGGACGTCGGCTTGGACCCCGGCGCCACGAACGTCGGTGGCGGTGAGCGTGACGTCGCGCTCGCCCCAGGTCACGACGAGCGCGCTGCTCGCTCCGCGGCCGGCGTGCTTCGCGGTGTTGGTGAGCGCCTCCTGGGCGGTCCGGTAGACCGCCAGGCCCGCCTCGGCGGACAGCGGACGGGGGGTGCCCTCGACCCGCAGCGTGGCCTGGACCCCGTGGGCGCGCGCCGCGTCCTCGACCAGGTCCGGCAGCCGGTCCGGACCGGGGAGCGCGTCACCGCGGAGCGCACCGATCGCGCCCCGCGCCTCGGTGAGGCCGCTGCGCGCGAGCCGGTGGGCGCGCTCGATCTCGGCGACCACGCGCGGGTCGGCACCGGTCCGCTCGGCGAGCATCCCGGCCGCCTCCAGCGACATCACCTGGCCGGAGAGGGCGTGGGCGAGGATGTCGTGGAGCTCCCGGGCCAGCCTGGTCCGCTCGGCCAGCACCGAGGCCTCCGCCTGTGCCGCCCGGGTCGCCTCGAGCTCGGCGACCAGCGCGACCGACCGGGCGTGCGCGACCCGGGCGCTGCGGGTGGCCGACGCGACGGCGAACGCGAAGGCGACCCCGAGCAGGCTGGTCGTCAGGGAGGTTGCGACCTCGTCGCGGTCGCCGAGCAGGATGCCCGCGGCCAGGACCGCCAGCACCACGGTCATCGCGGGGGCGGCGTACCGCGCCGCGAAGCGCAGCCCGAGGCCGGCCGCGGCGAAGTAGGCGAGCAGGAAGCCGGCGGAGGTGGGGGCCAGGCCGTTGAGAACCCCGCCGCAGCAGCCGGTCAGGGTCAGCACCGTCACCTCGGCCGCCGGGCGCCGGGGCGTCGCCAGGAGCTCGACCAGCCAGAGCGCGAGCCCGGCGAAGAAGAACGCCGTCGGGACCGGGCCGTGGAGGTCGGTCACCGTCCCGGCGACCACGACGACGGCGGAGACCAGGCCGAGGACGCGCACGCCGCGGCGCCACCGCTCCTCGTCGGGCAGTGGCGCCGCCGCCAGGTCCTCGATCGACATCGGCGTCAACCTAGTGCGCCCCCGTCGGTACCGGGGAGAGTTCCTGGTCGAGCAGGAGGTTGTCAGTCATGGGGGTGTCCTTCCGGGGACGCAGGGTGAGCAGGGCGACGCCGTACGCGAGGAGGACGACGTCCTCGGCGACGAGCACCGGGATCTTGGGGACGTTGCCGACGGCGGCGGCGAGGTCGGTGAGGGCGTGCAGCGCCATCAGCGGCACGATCGTGTCGGTGCGGACGCGGAGGGCTCCGTAGGCGAGGCCGAAGCAGAACGCGCCCCACGCCTGGGCCAGCACCAGGCCGGTGCTGTCCCGGAAGAACACGTTGGCCAGGTGGGCCGTCCCGAAGAGCGCCGCCCCGACCACGACCGCACGCGTCGTACCCAGCGGGGCGAGCAGCCGGAGCGCGAACCCGCGCCAGACGAGCTCCTCGGTGACGCCGGTGAGGACGTACCCGACCACCAGCACGAGCAGGAGGTCGGTCCCGACCGAGCGGAACCCGAGCACGAGCGGGCTGACGGCGACGACGAGCGGCACGACCAGCAGGCCGGTGTGCCGCCACTCCGCACGGCGGTTGACGCCGAGCTCGCGCCAGCTGCCGACGAACGGGGCCGCCAGCAGCGCCAGGGCGAAGAGCACCTCGACGACCAGCAGGGCGCGGACGGTGCCGTCGACACCGGGCAGGTAGGTGCGGGTGAGCAGCCCGCCGCCCGCCGTGACGACCATGACCGCGAGCCAGAGGCAGAGCCCCCGGGCCAGGGCCCGCGTCGAGGCGCTGCGCCGGGTGTCGTGCGGAGCGCTCACGCCGCCACCGCCGCGACGTCGGTGCCCCGGGTGACGACCAGGGTCGCCGCCCAGGTCACGAGCACCCGGGTCAGGACCATCGCGAGGGCCATCGCCACGAAGGCCGCGGTCCAGGCGTCGGCGCCGGTGATCCGGTGCTCGTAGGAGAAGAGCCCGATGCGCTGGGTGAACCAGTGGTCGGCGCCGTAGGCGAACAGCATCCGACCGCCGATCACCGCGACCCAGAGGGCGGCGTACGCCGCGCCGGCGGTCATCAGCACCCGGCCGGCCACCAGCCGGACCCGGACCAGGAGGCCGGCCACGAGACCGAGCCCGACCCCGGCGGCGACGCCGACGAGCTCGACGTGCACGTCGTTGCCGGCCGTCGGCGGGGCGTTCAGGAACACCGCACCCGCGACCGCGACCAGCACGACCGGGAGCAGCAGGCGACGCCGGGTGACCTCGTGGGTGCCGACGTTCGAGATCAGGATGTAGGCGAGCAGCCCCAGGTTGAGGGCGTACTGGGCGGCAGACATTTCTTCCTCTCCGCGCGGCCACCGGCGGCCGCTGCTGACGAGGAAGAAGGTAGGAATCCGGGCGGGTGTGCCGCGTCGGCGTGCGGGTGGATCCCGCGATCTCCACCCCAGGGTGGAGACGCTCGCGCGGCCCTCAGGTGAGGACCCTGATCTCCTCGCCGAGCCGCGCCCCCTGCAGCAGCTCGAGGTCGTCGCCGGACCAGAACTTGCCGGGGTCGTAGTAGTTCGTCGGCCGTTCCCCGTCGAGCAGGCCCATCGCGGTGTAGGTGGCGGCGACGACCTCGGCGCAGTAGGTCAGCTCCGCGGACGCCGGCTGCCGAACCCGGCCGCGCGCCCAACGCCCGATCAGCTTGGCGGTGGCCGGGAACGGCGTGCCGTCGAGCCGGGCGATGGTGCGCAGCACGGCGTCCTCCATCTCGCGGGTGACCGTGAGGTCGAGCTGGCGCAGCCACGCCTGCTGCTCGTAGCGACCGGTCCACTGCTCGACGGCGGCGCGCAGGTCGTGCAGCTGCACGCCGCGGTGGTTGCTCCCCGTCCACACGTCGACGAGGCCCTTGCCGAGCTCGGCGTGCCACATCAGGGGCGGCAGGTCGTCGAGCACGACGGCCATGCCGACGTGGTTGACCGGCGCGTTGGTCAGGACCCGGATAGCGTGGTCCGCGGCCGAGTGGCCGCGGAAGAGCCACAGGTCGCCGGTGCGGGTCAGGTCGACCGCGGCGTCGAGGGTGAGCTGGGTCATCGGGTTCCTGGGAGGTCGTCGTGAAGCTGTGGAAGTGGGTCGGGCTCGCCGGGCTGGCCGGAGTGGCCGCCACGGGCGCCATCATCGCGCGTGACCAGCGCCAACGGGCGCAGCTGACGCCGGAGCAGGTGCGCGACCGGCTCCGCGAACGGCTCGACGAGTCGGGCTGACCCCGCTCCAAGTCGGCTCCCAGTCCCCTCCAAGCGGGCGCGCGCACGATGGGCGTGCCCGCCAGGGAGGCGGGCTGAACCGAAGGGAACCGACATGTCCACGAAGCTGATCCAGCGTCGCAACGCCTGGCGCGAGCTCTCCCGCCAGGACAAGCAGCAGCGCCTCGAGTCGATGCGCAGCCGGCACCAGAGGCAGGTGGAGTTCGAGATGCTGCGGTTGCAGGCCGTTCGATGACCTGCGCGTGTGCACCTCGACGGGCGCTCAGGACACCGTGGAGGGGACGCGACATTTCTGGCGCGCTTCCTCCTCGGTGTCCTGCTCGCCCTCGTGGTCGGCACGGTCGGCACGGTCGCCCGTGCAGCCGGTCCGTCTGACGTTGCCGGGGTTGCGGTGGGACGTCATCCGAGGTGGTGGCTCGGGGAGCCGGTCCGTATGACGTTGCGGGGGTTGCGGTGGGGCGTCATACGAGGTGGTGGCTCGGGGAGCCGGTTCGTATGACGTTGCGGGGGTTGCGGTGGGGCGTCATGCGAGGTGGTGGCTCGGGGAGCCAGTTCGTATGACGTCTCGCGGGTCAACCGGTGGTGGCGGCGCGGACGCGGTCGGCGATCTGCTGCAACCAGGCGCGATAGCCACGTTCACCACCGACGAACCCGATGCCGTGGGTGACGAGCAATTGCTCGATCTCACTATCTGAGTGGGACTCGAGAATCCGGTCGATCTCGCTCGGTAGTTCTCGAGCACCTTCGCGGTCGGAGGCAACGTAGTCGTCGACGCCTGCCATCACGTTCGAGTAGAAGTCGAACACATCCTCGTTGAGGTATGCCTCCACGAGGGTGGCAAGAGGCGACTTGCTGTGCACGCTCACTCCCTACAGGGTCGGGTAACTGGTGAGCAACCGCCAGCCCAGCGCCAGAGAGTCGTCCCTGACGAGGACGATCCTGGCGCGATTGGCGCTTGTCGCTTCGACCGCCCCGCGGACCAGGACTCTGCCGACCATATGTCCGAGATCGGCGCTGAATCCCTCCTTGCCCTTCCCGGTGGCAAGCCAGGACTGGATGGACGATTCGTTTGCACGGAAGACGCGCTCGATCGCATGCTCGGCGGCCGACTTGCTGGTGAACGTGGACGAGGTTCGAAGGTCGGGTTCGGTGATGAATCGTTGCGCAAGGTCCTCGTCCGACTTGCCGACGTGCTTGAGCAACGTGTGGCCGCCAGCTTGCTCGTGTGCATCGAGGAATCCCTTGCGGAACGGGTTGCGATCGAAGAAGGCCCCTAGGTTCACACTCCCGCGCTCGGTCATCTCCATCCGCCGGGCGGCGGCGAGCCGCGCCAGGTAGGCGCGGGAGTCGCGGAGGGTGGCGGCGACCGGGCGGAGGGTGGTGGCGGTGCCCCGGGAGAGGACCGCGAGCGAGTCGAGGATGCCGCGCACCTTCGCGGAGGCGGCGGCGACCCGGGCGGCGCCGGCGGTGCCGGCGGCGGGCGCGGCGGCACCGCCGGTGAAGAACGTCAGCGCCCCCGAGAGGAGCGCGCCGGCGCCGAGCTCCCAGGCCAGCTCCTCGAGGAGGTCGAGCAGCTCGGCGCGCTTGGCGTCCACCTGGTCGGCGTACGACGCGCAGGCGGTGCCGAGCGCGACCAGCTGGTCGGCGAGCGACGCGGTGCAGGCTCGGAGGTCCTCGGTGGTGGCGACCGCCAGCGGGATCTCCGGCGAGACCTCGTCCTCGAGGGCGGCGAGCGCCGTGGTGCAGTGCGCGCCCAGCAGGCCGACCGCGGTCCCGGCTGCGCTCCAGGAGGCCGCCGCCGCGCGCAGCCGGTCGGTGTCGGCGGTCGGCCAGAAGACGCCCTGGAGCAGGTCGAGGACGACGTCGGCCCAGCCGGGGAGCGAGGAGGAGTCGGCCCCGAGGGCGCTCGGCGGTGCCGCCGGCCGTACGCCGACGGCCCGGTCGGCGAGCGTCGTCGGCCCGGCCACGGTCTCGGCCCACGCGTGGTTGTGGAGCGACGCGGCGGCCAGGTGCCCGAGCGAGGCGAGCCCGAACGTCAGCTCGCCGAGCGCCTCCAGGGAGGCGGCCGCCGCCTCGTCGTACGACGCCGCGAACTCGGTCGCCGTGGTGTCGTCGCCCGCCATGCCGGCGCAGCCGACCAGGTCGTCGGCGAGGGCGATGCACGCGTCGGCGGCGAGGTGGTTGCCGGTCACGTAGGCCTCGACCGCGCCCTGGTAGCCGGTGCCCTCGACGGCCAGTCTCACGAGACCTGCTCCCACATCCGCAGGTTCGTGGTCGCGGCCGAGTCGTAGCGACCGTGCGCCGTGTCGGCCGCGGACCGCATCCGCGCCAGCCCGGCCCGTATCTCGTCGAACCCGGCCTCCCACGCGGCCTGCGCGACCAGCTGGGCGGCCGCGGCCCGCCCCGCCCACGAGCCGTGCAGCCCGGCGACTCGGGCCGCGACGTCGGCGAGCAGCGCGTCGAGCTCGGCGCTGCAGCGCGCGAGCGCGTCGACCGTCGCGAGCAGCTCCTCGAGGTCCACCGCGTAGATGGGGCCCGACATCAGCCCAGCCGCCCGGCGAGACGGTCGAGCGCGGACCCGGCGGCCTGGTCGGTCGCCCCGAGGTCGGCGTCGGCCGCCGCGAGCAGCCGCGCCATCGCCTCGAGCGCCGCGAGCACCTGGTCGGAGCCGGCCCGCCATGCGTCCCAGCCCTGGGCGTACGCCGTCGCGACCGTGCCCGACCAGGTGCCGAGCAGCTCCTCGACCGACCGGGCCGCGCGGTCGCGCTCGGCGTGGAGACGCGTCGCGGCCCGTTCCAGGTCGGTCACCGTCGCGCGGAACGCGGCGTGGTCAGCGGTGATCTGGTCCATGACGCGACGATGCCCGGTGCCGGCCGTGGCCGACACCGGGCAGTCGCGATCTGTGGACAACCCCCACAGCGGGGGTCAGGGCAGCGGGTCGACCTCGTCGTACCCGCCGACCCCGGCCGCCAGCAGGCGGAGGTGGTGGTCGCCGTCGCCGAGCAGGTGGTCGAGGGCGGTGAGCCGGCTGGTGTAGGTGCCGATGCTGTACTCGGCCGTCATGCCGATGCCGCCGTGCAGCTGGATCGCCTCCTGGCCGATGTGACGGCCGGCGCGGCTCACGGCCAGCGAGGCCCGGCTGGCGGCCAGCGCCGCCTCCTCACCCGACTCCGCGTCGAGCACCATCGTCGCCCAGACGGCGAGGCTGCGCGCCAGCTCCAGAGACACGTACATGTCGGCCGCCCGGAAGTTGAGCGCCTGGAAGGTGTTGAGCGTGACGCCGAACTGCTTGCGGCTCTTGAGGTACGCCGACGTCTGCTCGAGCGCGACCTCCATCAGCCCGATCGCCTCGTTGCACGCGGTGATCCGGGCGATGTCGAGGACCCGCCCGATGATGCCGGCGGCGTCACCGCCCGCGCCCAGCGGCGTGGCCGCGGTCCCGTCGAAGGTGACCCGGGCGGCCCGGCCGCCCTCGTGGGTGGCGTACCCCTCGCGGGCGACCCCGGACAGGTCGTCGACCACGAACAGCCCGGTGCCGCCGTCCGGCAGCACCGCGCTCACGACCAGCACGTCCGCGCGGGCACCCTGGACCACCGGCTCCTTGACGCCGTCGAGCGTCCACGAGCCGCCGGACTCCGAGGCGCGCACCGAGGCCGCGGTCGGCTGCCAGCGCGACCCGGGCTCGGCGTGCGCGAACGCCAGCAGCGACTCCCCGGAGGACAGCGCCCCCAGGAGCTCGGTCTTCTGCTCCTCGCTGCCGGCCGCGGCGACCAGGCCACCGGCGAGCACGACCGACGTCAGGAACGGCTCGGGTGCGACGACCCGGCCCAGCTCCTGCGCGACGATCCCGACCTCGATCGCGCCGGCTCCCACGCCGCCGTACTGCTCGTCGAAGGGCAGTCCGAGCACGCCCATCTCGGCGAGCTGGGTCCAGACCTTCTCGCTGAAGCCGGGGTCCTCGGCGGCCGTGCGGCGCCGGTTCTCGAAGTCGGAGTAGGCCTTGCCGACCAGGCCGCGGACGGCCTCCCGCAGCGCCTGCTGCTCCTCGTCGTAGGTGAAGTCCATCGTCGTCCCCTCAGAGTCCCAGGATCGTGCGGGCGATGATCTGGCGCTGCACCTCGTTGGAGCCGCCGTAGATCGAGGCCTTGCGGAAGTTGAGGTAGACCGGCGTCGAGCGCCGGGTCCACCACGGCAGGTCGGTCGCACCGTCGGCGGCGCCGCTGGCCAGCGACGCCGGGCCGGCCAGGTCGACGACCAGCTCGGTCACCGCCTGCTGGAGCTCGGTGCCCTTGAGCTTGAGCACCGAGGAGGCGGGGTGCGGCTTGCCGTCGGCGGAGTGCGCGACGACGCGCAGCGCGGTGAGCTCGAGCGCGAGCAGCTCGTTCTCGAGCTCGACGAACCGGGACGCGACCAGCGGGTCCTCCAGCATCGGGCCGGCCCACTCCTTGGCCTGCGCCAGCACCCGCTTGGTGGCACCGACCGGGGCGACACCGACGCGCTCGTTGCCGAGCAGGAACTTCGCGTAGTCCCAGGCGCGGTTCTCCTCGCCGACCAGGTTCTCGACCGGCACCCGGACGTCGGTGAACCAGACCTCGTTGACCTCGTGGCCGCCGTCGATCAGCTCGATCGGCCGCACCTCGACGCCGGGGGAGGTCATGTCGATGAGCAGCATCGAGATGCCGGCCTGCTTCTTGGCCTCGGGGTCGGTGCGCACCAGGTTGAAGATCCAGTCGCCGTACTGGCCGAGGGTGGTCCAGGTCTTCTGCCCGTTGACGACGTACTCGTCGCCGTCGCGCACGGCCCGGCACTTCAGCGACGCGAGGTCGGAGCCGGCGTCCGGCTCGGAGAACCCCTGCGACCACCAGATGTCGAGGTTCGCGGTCGGCGGCAGGAACTTCTCCTTCATCTCCTGCGAGCCGAACTGCGCGATCACCGGGCCGATCATCGAGGCGTTGAAGGCGAGCGGCACCGGGACGTAGGCCCGCTGCATCTCCTCGTGCCAGATGTGGCGCCGCAGCGGCGACCAGTCCTGGCCGCCCCACTCGGTCGGCCAGTTCGGCACCGCGATGCCGGCCGCGTTCATGATCTGCATGCTCTCGACGATCTGCTCCTTGGTGAGCTCTCGTCGGTCGCGCACCGCGTCCCGGATCTCCTGCGGGATCTTCGTGGTGAAGAACTCCCGCATCTCGTCGCGGAACTCGGCGTCCTCCGCCGACAACGCCAGCTGCATCGTGGTCCTCCTGTCGTGGTGCAGCCCACGTTACTGGCAAGTACGACGACGTGGGTCGGCCGGTCATACTGAGGGCGATGCGACGCGTGGAGATCGACTGGGTGAAGGCGGTCGCGGGGGCGCTCGCTGCCGTCGCGTCCGCGGTGCTGCTGTCGACCCTCGGTGCCGCCGGCACCATCCTCGGCGCCGCCATCGGCAGCCTGGTCGTGACGATCGGCAGCTCCCTGTTCAGCCAGGGGCTGACGACCACCCGGGAGACGCTCACGAAGGCGCAGGCCAAGGCCGCGCAGGACGTCGGCATCGCGGAGGCGGAGGTGCTCCGCGCCGGCCGGGCCGAGGACACCCTCACGCGCGAGAGCCACCTCGAGCACGCCGAGGAGCGCCTGGCGGCGGCGAACCGCGAGCTCGACGAGGCCGCCCTGGTCGCCGCGCAGGGCACCGTCGAGGGCCCCGGCTGGCGCGAGCGGCTCGCGGCGCTGCCGTGGAAGCACATCGCGTGGGTCAGCGCCGGGCTGTTCGTCGCCGCGCTGGTCGCCATCACCGCCTTCGAGGTCGTCTCCGGCCGGACCGTCTCCTCGATCACCGGCGGGTCCGACAACACCGGCACCACGATCGGTCATGTCCGGGACGGCTCCGGGGGGAAGAAGGACCCGCAGCCGAGCGAGACGCCCGAGCCGAGCGACTCGGCCAGCCCGAGCGAGGGGACCGAGGAGAGCCCGTCGCCCACCCCGACCCCGACGCCGACGGAGTCGCCGACCGAGTCGCCCTCGGCGACGACGACGCCGTCCGACACCCCCAGCGCGTCCCCTGCGGGAACGGAGCGGCCCGCCGGGAGCGCCTCCCCCTGAGCGCGCGTCGCGCTCCGTACAGTGCTGGGGTGCGACGCCTCATCCCTTCCCCAGCCCTCGTGGTGGCGACCCTGGCCCTCGTCCTCGCGGCGAGCGGGGCCGGCTACGCCGCCGGCAAGATCGGCACGCGCGACCTCGTCGACTCGGCGGTCACCAGCGCCAAGGTCAAGGACGGCACCCTGCAGCCGGCCGACCTCGGTCCCGCGGTGGCCCGGACGATGCAGGTGCGCGCCTACACCAGCGTGGTGGTCAGCCCGAGCTTCGAGATCGACACGACCCGCACCAAGGGGTTCTCGACGCTCACCCACCCCGACGTCGGGGTCTACTGCCTGACCCTGACCGACCCCAAGCTCGACGCCTCCACCACCGCGCCGGTGATCTCGGTCGACTGGGACAACTCCTCGGGCACCAACCTCGCGGCGTACCTCTCGAAGTCCGCGTTCGGCTGCCCCGAGGGCACCGACCTCGGCGTCCGGACGTTCTCGTTCCGGGCGGGCAAGCCGTTCCGGCCCGCCGACACGGTGGCGTTCACGCTGCTCGTCCCCTGACCGGCCCGCGGTGGCCGAGGCGCGTCTGCTCGACACCCGCGTGCCCCGCGTCCCGGAGGCCGCGGCCCTGGTGCTGCACGGCGGCGCCAGCCGACCCGGGAGCCCGGACGTCAGCCCGGCCCAGCTCTCGGTGCTGCGGATGGTGCCGGTCGCCCGTCGCCTGGCCCGCGCCGGCCGGGGCCGGCTCGCGGTGCACCGGCTGCTGAACTCCGCCCGCGGGTGGGACACCGCGCACACCCCGGTCGACGACGTGCGCTGGGCGCTCGACCGCGTCCGCGAGCGGTACGGCGACCTGCCGGTCGCGCTCGTCGGCCACTCGCTCGGCGGCCGGGCGGCGCTGCTCGCCGGGGGCGCCTCCGGCGTCCGCAGCGTGGTCGCGCTCAACCCGTGGGTCTACCCCGACGACGACGCCGACCTGACCGGGCGGCGGGTACTGGTCGTGCACGGCACCGAGGACCGCGTCGCCTCCCTGGAGCGGGCCCGCTCGGTGGTGCGCACCCTGCGCCGCCGTACCGACGTGGAGCTCCGTGAGGTGCCGGGTGGCAAGCACGCGATGCTCCGGCACGGCCGGGTGTTCGAGGACGCGGCCGCCCGGTTCGTGGTGGAGACGGTGCTCCCGTGACCGCGTCCGGGGTGGCTCCGGGGACCCTCGTGGTCGTCATGGGCGTCTCGGGCTCGGGCAAGTCGACGGTCGGGGTGGCGCTCGCGCAGCGGCTGGGCGTGCCGTTCGCGGACGCCGACGACCTGCACCCGCCGGAGAACGTCGCCAAGATGTCGGCCGGTCACCCGCTGGACGACGACGACCGCCACCCCTGGCTGGAGTCGGTGGGCGCCTGGCTGGCCGCCCACCCCGACGGCGGGGTGATGAGCTGCTCGGCCCTCAGGCGCCGCTACCGCGACCAGCTGCGCCACCACGCGCCGCGGGTGCGGTTCCTGCTGCTGGACGGGCCGGAGGAGGTGATCGCCCGACGCCAGGCGGACCGGCCCGGGCACTTCATGCCGGCCTCGCTGCTGCGCTCGCAGCTCGCCACGCTCGAGCCCCTGCAGCCGGACGAGGACGGGATCGTCATCGACGTCGGCCAGGGCGTCGACCAGGTCGTGCGGGAGTACGTGGACGCCGCCGGACTCTGACCCGGAGGAGACCCGTGCGCACGGGGGTCGTGGTTCTGGCCCTCGGAGTGGTCGTCTGGCACTACGGTGCACTCGTGAGCACGCCGGACCAGCGCGCACGCGACAAGGATCGGGACGCCGCGATCAAGACCGTCGAGGCGGCCTGGGCCGACGGCCAGATCGTCGAGGCCGACCGCGACAAGCGGGTCGCGGAGATCGGCCACGCCCAGACGCTGGGCGAGATCCAGATGCTCGTCCACGACCTGCAGCCGCCGGCGCCGACGCCCTACTCGGCGCCGATCCCCGCTCCGGTGCTGCTGCCCGAGGAGCCGGCGTCGCCACCGGCCCCGGTGCCGGCCGCGCCGACGCCGGCCGCGTCGCCGTACCCGGCCGTCGACTACGGGCCGCCGGCACCGCACCCGAAGTCCCACCCGGGCTCCGGCTCGACCAAGAAGGTCTCCAAGGGGGTCTTCCTGGTCCCGCTCGTCGTGGTAGCGGTCGTCGGGTTCGGCATCGTCGCCGGCATCGTCGCGATCGTGCACGCCATCAGCGACAACGTCTCCAACGGCGGCAGCGTCTTCGGCGGGGAGCCCGTCGACGTCCTCAGCGTGGAGGGGTACGACGACCTGCTCGCCGCGGTCCGCGACGAGACCGGGTCGACCGAGGCCTTCTCGGCGGTGCTCTACCCGACCTACGCGGTCGTCGAGCTGCCCGTCGACAAGACCACCCAGCACGAGGACTACTGGTACTGGGACGGCCACGACCTCTCGTCGGAGGACGTGAAGAGCAGCTCGTCCTACGAGCGCACCGACCTCTCGACGGTCGACGGCCAGGTCGTCGTCGACCTGGTCCAGAAGGTGCGCCGCAAGATGAGCGACGAGTCGACCTGGTACGCGATCGTCCGCGCCCCCGACGAGAGCGGTGCTGCGGTGTGGGTCTACGCCTCGAACGAGTACGGCGACTCGGTCTACCTGGGCGCGAAGGCCGACGGGACGATCACCTACGACTCCACCAAGCACTGACCCGGCGCACCTGGAGCCGGAGGCCTACGAGGTCGGCTGGAGGGCGTAGAGGTAGCGGCTGGTCGGCACCAGGTCGAGGTCGTGGTCGGCACCGATCCGGGCGACGCTGGCCATCAGGTCGGTGATCCGGCGCCCGAGCTCGGCGTCGTCGCCGCCGCTGCCGTAGAAGGCGTGCACGTCGGTGATCCCGGCGCTGGAGAACAGCTCCTCGACGACGGCGTCGACGCGCGGGGCGTCCGGGGTGACGGCCTCGGTGACGATGTTCTGCACGTAGCCGAACGTGGCCTGGGTGCGGATCGCGATCGGCGTGTGCTCGACCATCCAGCGGCGCAGCCACTCCTCCTGGGAGAGGTCCCCCGGGCGCCGGAGCACCGCGACGTTGGCGAGCGCGTCGGCGCGGGTGCCGTCCCACGCCTCCGGCGGGTCGAGCCGGCGCCGCTCGTCGACGGCGTACCCGTGCACCAGGGCGGCCACCCGCTGCAGCGTCTCGGCCACCGCCGCCGGGTCGGCGCCCCAGGTGCTGACCACCGCCGCGACCGGCGGGTCGAGCTCGGGGATCCGCATCGCCGCCGCGACCGGCTCGTCGTCGACGTTGACCTGGAGGCGGTCGACGCCGGCGGCCCGCAGTGCGGCGTGCAGGTCGGGCTCGTGGAGCGAGCCGGTCAGCCCGCGGAGCAGGAAGACGTGCTTGGTCACGAGGGGAGCACCGAGCGGTAGACCTCGACCGTCCGCTCCGCGATCGCGTCCCAGGAGAACGCCTCGATCGCGCGCTCCCGGCCCGCCCGCCCCATCATCGCGGCGCGGTCCGGGTCGGACACGACCGCGGTGAGCGCAGCGGCGAAGTCGGCGACGTACTGCTCCGGGTCGAGCGGGGTGCCGGTGCCGTCGGTGGCCTGGTCGATCGGCACCAGGGCGCCGGTCTCGCCGTCGACGACGACCTCGGGGATGCCGCCGGTGGCGGTCGCGACGACCGCCGTCTCGCAGGCCATCGCCTCGAGGTTCACGATGCCGAGCGGCTCGTAGATCGACGGGCAGGCGAACGCCGTCGCGCCGGTCAGCAGCGCGACCACGTCGGGCCGCGGCAGCATCTCGGGGATCCACACGACGCCGGACCTGGTGGCCCGCAGCCCGTCGGTGAGCGCCTCGACCTCGGCCATGATCTCGGGGGTGTCCGGCGCGCCCGCGCAGAGCACGATCTGGACGTCCTCGGGCAGCGAGGCGCAGGACCGCAGGAACAGCGGCAGCCCCTTCTGCCGGGTGATCCGGCCGACGAACACCACCGACGGCCGGTCCGGGTCGACGCCGAGCTCCCGGACCCGGTCCGGGTCGTGGCGGGGGGACCAGTCGGCGGTGTCGATGCCGTTGTGCACGACGTGCACCCGCTCGGGGTCGATCACCGGGTACGACGCCAGCACGTCGTCCCGCATCGCGGACGACACCGCGATCACCGCGGCGGCCGCCTCGTACGCCGTCTGCTCGATCCACGACGACAGGGCGTAGCCGCCCCCGAGCTGCTCGGCCTTCCACGGCCGCAGCGGCTCGAGCGAGTGCGCGCTCACCACGTGCGGCACGTCGTGCAGCAGTGACGCGAGGTGGCCGGCCATGTTGGCGTACCAGGTGTGGGAGTGCACCAGCTCGGTGCCCGCGCAGCCTGCCGCGATCGTCAGGTCGACGCCGAGCGTGCGCAGCGTCGCGTTCGCGCCGGACAGCTCGGCGAGGTCGGGGTACGACGACGTGAGCGCCTCGTCGCGCGGCGCGCCGAACGCGTGCACGTGGGCCTCGACGTCGGCGCGGGCGCGCAGGGCCCGGACCAGCTCGGCGACGTGCACGCCGGCGCCGCCGTACACCTCCGGGGGGTACTCACGGGACAGCACGTCGACTCGCACGCTGCCGAACCTACTCGTCGGGCACTACGTTGGACACATGGCGCTCAGCTCCCGGAAGAAGGTCCTCGCGATCGTCCTGGCGGGAGGGGAGGGCAAACGCCTCATGCCGTTGACGGCGGACCGCGCGAAGCCGGCGGTCCCGTTCGCCGGCATCTACCGCCTGATCGACTTCGCCCTGTCGAACGTCGTCAACTCCGGCTACCTCCAGGTCGTCGTGCTGACGCAGTACAAGTCGCACAGCCTCGACCGGCACGTCACCCAGACCTGGCGGATGTCGACGATGCTCGGCAACTACGTGACGCCGGTCCCGGCGCAGCAGCGGCTCGGCAAGCACTGGTACCTCGGCAGCGCCGACGCGATCTACCAGTCGCTCAACCTGCTCCGTGACGAGCAGCCGGACATCGTGGTGGTCGTCGGCGCCGACCACGTGTACCGGATGGACTTCAAGCAGATGGTGAAGTCGCACATCGCCAGCGGCGCGGCGTGCACCGTGGCCGCGATCCGGCAGCCGATCGAGCTCGCCGACCAGTTCGGCGTGATCGACGTCCACCCCGACGACCCCGCGAAGATCCGGGAGTTCCTGGAGAAGCCCACCGACCCGACCGGGCTGCCCGACAGCCCCGGCGAGGTGCTGGCGTCGATGGGCAACTACGTCTTCGACGCCCAGGCCCTCATCGACGCGGTCACCCGCGACGCCACCGAGATCGGCTCCAAGCACGACATGGGTGGTGACATCGTGCCGTCCTTCGTGCGCCGCCAGCAGGCCGGCGTCTACGACTTCAAGGACAACGACGTCGCCGGCTCCACCGAGCGCGACCGCGACTACTGGCGCGACGTCGGGACGCTGGGGTCCTACTACGCCGCGCACATGGACGTGGTCTCACCGCTCCCGGTGTTCAACCTCTACAACTTCGAGTGGCCGCTGTTCACCTCCTACGGCCCGCAGCCGCCGGTCAAGCTGGTGCAGGGCGCGGCGGGGGAGATGCCCGGGGCCGACGAGGCGGTGCTCTCGCCGGGGGTCGTCGTGACCGGGGGCCAGGTGCGCCGCTCGGTGCTGTCACCCGCCGTGCGGGTCGACGCCGGGGCCGAGGTCACCGGGTCGGTCCTGATGAACGGGGTCCGGGTCGGGGCCGGCGCCGTGGTGCGCAACGCGATCATCGACAAGAACGTCGTCGTCCCGCCCGGGGCCGAGCTCGGGGTCGACCACGCGGCCGACCTGGCCCGCGGGTTCGTGGTCGAGGACGGCCTGACCGTGCTCGGCAAGGATCAGGTCTTTCCTGCCTGAGGGTGTTGCCGTCGGCGGAGGTGGAGGCGCATCCTCGATGCAGGAGGCCCGCGATGAGAACTTCCACCCTTCCCGACGGAATGCCGGTCCTGTCCCGTGGACGGCACCGGAGCGCCAGACGCGGGGCGTGCTTCATGGAGCTCGCCTCGGTCCTGGCCGGTGAACGGTGGAGCGACCATCCGCCGTGCACGCACGCGCTGCTCGCGCAGCTGGCCCGCCAGGTCAACGACGCGATCTCCGACGAGGGGCGCCGGCAGCTGCCGCCCCTGGTCCCGTCGGTCATCGGGCGGGTGGGCGACGAGGACACCTCGCTGCACCTCGCGGTCGCGGTGGCCACCCGCCAGCTGCTCGACCAGCCGGAGGCGACCCAGCGGGTGCTGGCCGCCGGGCTGGTGCGGGCCGTCGAGGTGTGCGGCGACGACCCGAGCCTGGCCGGGACCCGCGACCGCGCGCGAGCGGCCCTGGACCTGGTGCCGGGTGCGGTCGCTTGGGTGGAGCGGCTCGACGTCCGGGGCCGGATCAACCGCAAGGCCTTCGCCGAGCGCTGCGCCCCCACGATGGTGCGCTGCACCGTCGAGGGCGTGGTCACCTCCGGCGGCCCGGAGGCCGACCCGCGGCTCCGTGACCTGCTCCAGGCCGGTATCGCCGCCGTCCCGGCACCTACACCACGCCGGCAGCCCGAGCAGCCGCGGCGTACGCCTCCGCCAGCGACGCCGTGGTCTCGTGGGCGTTGAGCCCGCTCGGGTTCGGCACCACCCACACCCCGGCTCCCTCGAGCGGCTCCGGCTGACGCCCGGCCACCGCCTTCGGCTGCCCGAAGGCGGTCCGGTACGCCGTGATGCCGGCCACCGCGACGACGCGCGGCCGGACCCGTCGCACGGTCTCCACCAGCTCCTGGCCGCCGGCGCGCAGCTCCTCGGCCGTCAGCTCGCTGGCCCGGGCGGTCGCGCGCCGGACCAGGTTGGTGATGCCGATCCCGCGGCCCTTCAGCCGGTCCCGGTCCTCGTCGGTCATCCCGGCTGACGGGCTGACGGGCTCGGTGATGATCCCCGCGAGGAGGAGCGCGGGGTAGAACCGGTTGCCCGGATGGGCGAAGTGCGTCCGGGTGGCCGCGGTCCACAGCCCGGGGTTGATGCCGACGAAGAGCAGCCGGACGTCCGGCCCGAGGAGGTCGGGCACCTCGTGGTCGCGGTAGGACTCGAGCTCGGCGCGGGTGAAGCGGGGCACCGGGGAAGCCTGCCACGGAGACGGAACCGCCCGGTCGCCGCTACCGTCCCATGCACATGCGCCCCCTCCTCGGAACCCTCGCCCTCCTGCTCGTGCTCGCCGGCTGCGGGAGCGACACCGCCTCCGACGTCGGGTCCGGCGACGACCAGGACCCCAGCGACGCCCCGACCGCAGCGGGGACGACGGTGACGATCGTCTCCGCCACCTCGGGCCGCGGCGACCCGGCCACGCGGGCGACGTTCCTGGCCAGCGACGGCGCGCTGGCGTCGTACGTCCAGCAGTTCGACGACGGGTTCGCGGCTGCCGTGACCGAGGCGGCCGACGGCGTCGAGGTCGACGACGGCGAGGTGCTGATCGCGCAGGTCGTCTCGATCGGGTGCGACAAGCCGGTGGACGCCAGCGTGCGGACCTTCGAGGACGGCGTGGCGATCGTGCCGACCCCGGTCCCGACCCCGCACATGGAGTGCGTCGCGGCCGTGACCAGCGTCGGCCTCGCGGCCGTCCCGGTCAGCCTCGAGGGCGGTGGTAGGTGATCGACACGGCGTTGGCCACCCAGCGCTCGAAGCCGTCCGACGGGGTGTTGAGCACCGCCGTCGCGCCGCGCCGGTTGCGGCCGACCATCGTCGAGGAGCCGCCCCCGTCGAGGTTGACGGCCTCGTCGGCCCCGAGGTCCACCATCAGGTCGGCCAGCTCGACCATCGTGTAGCCGCGGCTCCGCTCGGTGCGCCCGTCGACGACGAGCAGCAGGACCTCGCCGGTGTCGGCGTCGACGCCGACGGCCGTGCGCGGCGCGAGGATCGTGTCGTCCACGGCTCGGATGACGCCGTCGTGGACGAGGAAGTGGTTGCCGCTGATCGCCATCTGCGGGTGGTCGGCCAGCGACCACTGCGCGCGCACCCGGGTCCCGGTCGGCAGCTGCTGACGGAGCAGGTCGGCGCTGTCGCCGCGACCGATGAGCAGGAAGCCGTCGATCGCGCGGTCCGAGGAGAGCCGGGGTCGGTTGCTCACCACGCGACCGCCCTCGACGGTGACCTCCCGGACCCGCTCGTGCTGGCCCTGGGTGACGCCGTACCCCGCGGTCCGGCCCCATCGCGGCGTGTAGATCCCGATCCCGCCCGGGGTCACGAACGGCGAGTTGAGGTTCGTGACCGCCAGTCGCGGGTGGTGCAGCACGGTCGCCGTCATCGGCAGGTCGCCGATGTCGGCGTGGCCGCGCCGGTCGATGAAGAACGCGTTGTTCCAGCCGTCCTCGCGGGCGTGCAGCAGCCCGCGCTGCCGGTCCTTGCCGAGGCCGAGCGGTGCGCCGGTGTGCCCGATGTCGTAGAAGTCGCCGTTGACCCCGGCGACCGCGTGGTCCCTGGCCAGGATGTCGCGGACCGGCGCCACCCGGCGGACGGCGCCGATGCTGGCGTAGTCGATGCGCAGGCCCGGCGTGCTCGGGTCGACGGTGAGCAGGTGGGCGACGATCGGTCCCCGGGCGTCGGTCTGGGTCCAGCGGGTGTAGCGCACGCCCGGCGCCACCCGCCAGCTGACCCGGTGCTCGGTGGTGGTGCGTGGGTGGGCGCTGGTGCGCGGTGCGGCGACCGTCCCCGGCTCGTCCCCCGAGGAGGTCCGCGGGTGCAGGGCCCGCGGTACGTCGGGCGTGCGGCCCGCGCCGCCCGACGGGTGCGACGGGTCCCCGGCGAGGGCGGGCGCTCCGGCAGCCAGGGCGCACGCGACCAGGCCGGCAGCGAGGGTCAGGCGGGTGCGCACCTCTGCAAGGCTATGGCTCTCACCGGCCCACGACGGGGAGGTGGACGGCCGTGTCCTCGAGGACGACGGCCCCCGGCGTCCGGCTGCCCATGCCGACGAAGGTGTCGCTGACCGGGGAGGCGAGCACGTAGAGCGTCTGCCCGGCCGGGACGTCGACCGCGACCGACGGCAGGTCCACCCGGCGCCGCTCGCCGACCACCGGAGCGGTGGTGCTGAGCGGGAGCACGTTGTTCTGCACCAGGTGCGCGTCCGCGGGCGAGGTGCCGACGGCGAGGCCGTAGAACGCGCGGTTGTTGACACCGAGCGCGGTCAGGGTCCCGGTGAGGTACGGCGTGCCCGCGACCCGGACCGGACCCTGCGCGACCGCGTAGGCCAGCGGCGCACCGCCGGTCTCGGGGGTGGCGACCGTGCCGACGTCGTACGTCGTGTCGGCCCGCACCGAGCCCACGGTGGTGCAGGTGCTGTCGGGCGTGGCCAGGTGGTAGCGGCCGTAGCCGCGCAGGCCGGTGTCGCGGCCGCGGAGCTGCTCGTCGAGGAACCGGACCGTGAGGTCGGTGAAGTCGCCGCCGGCGAGCCGCTCGCTGCAGGGGTCGGAGTCGACCGTCACGCCGCTCGGGAGCACGGCGGGCAGCGTGTGGCCGCCGTTGTAGGCGACGAAGATGCTGTGCCGGCGAGCGCGGGCCGTGATCGCCGTGTGCCAGTTCGCGAGCCCCTGCTGGAGCGGGAAGAGGGTGTCGGTGGTGCCCTGGCCGAGCAGCACCGGGATGTCGAGGCGGGGGCCGTGGGCGAGCTGCCACTTCGGGCCGTTCCGCCGGAAGAAGCTCGCCATGTCCTCGGTGCCCGGGATCGACCCGTCGGGCCAGGTGCCGGTCGCCGCTCCTTCGACGAGCGCCTGGTAGACGTTCGGCGGGAGCGCGTCTGAGGGCACCGCACCGGCGCTGAGCGCCAGCGCCCACTCGGTGCGCACGACGCCCTCCGGGGCGATGCTGTCGCTGAGGTCGTTCCAGGTGATCTCGGGCGCGAGCGCGTCGAGGACCGGCGTGCCCTTCGCCCGCAGCTCCTCGAACGCGGTGAGGAACTGGTAGCCGCCGCCGTAGCTGCCGCCGATCGCCGCCATCCGGGGGTCGCCGGGGCCGTCGAGCTGCACCCACGGCAGCCGGGCGACGAGTGCGACCAGCCGGCGGACGTCGTGGCCCTCCACGCGCGGGTTCTCGACGTAGGCGTGCCCGCCGCTCTCGCCGAAGCCGCGCTGGTCGAACGAGATGACGGCGTACCCGTGGGCGAGGAGCTTCTCGAACGCCGCGGGGTCGGTCTCGCGCTGGCCGGCCCAGCCGTGGCTGTGCATCACCATCGGCACGCGGTGGCGTGCGGTGGCGCCGGCGGGCCGGAACAGGGTGTAGCAGATCTCGACGGGCGCGGTCGTGCCCGGGTCCGGGACGCTGGTGAGGCAGCCGTCGGTGGTCGTGACCGCCGCGGCGGACGTGGTGGCGGACGTGGTGGCGGACGGGGTCGCGGCGGCGGCGGTCGTCGGGACGACCAGCGAGGCGGCGAGCAGTGCGGTGGCGACAAGGGTCTTCATCTCGGGTGGTCAACGGCGGGCACGAGCCCGGGGTTACTCAGGTCCGCCGGCGAGACGGCTAGCCTCGGGCGCGTGGCGGGGCCGTGGAACACCTTCGTCGAGGGCGACAACCTCGACGTGCTGCCCACCGTCCCCGACCTCGTGGGCGGCCCCGTCGACCTGGTCTACATCGACCCGCCGTACAACACCGGCAACGAGTTCGCCTACCAGGACGACTTCCGCGGGCACGCGCACTGGGTCGCGATGATGCGGCCGCGGCTGGTGGCCGCGCGCGAGGTGCTGCGCGACACCGGCGCGATCTTCGTGAGCATCGACGACCACGAGGTCGCGCACCTGCGGCTGCTCATGGACGAGGTGTTCGGCGAGCAGAACCTCCTCGCCCAGGTCGTGGTCAACCTCAACCCCAAGGGCCGGCAGCTCGGCGGGGGCTTCGCGACCAGCCACGAGTACCTGCTCGTCTACGCCCGCGACGCCCGCCGCTGCGTGCTGGACGCGACCTCGCCGGACGCCGTGGACGCCGCCGACTTCCCGCTGACCGCCCCGGACGGTCGGCGGTTCCGGCACCTGCCGCTGCGCAACACGAACAAGAAGTTCAACCCGGTCACGGCGCCGACCCTGCACTTCAGCGTGTGGGGTGACCCCGACAGCGGGCGGGTCGCGACGACGCCGTTCGACGGCGCCGTCGAGATCGGACCGGTCTTCGGTGACGGACGCCCGGCGGTGTGGCGCTGGAGCCGGCCGCTGATCGACCAGCGGCCCGACGACCTGGTCTGCCGCCGGGTCCAGGGGCGGCTGGGGGAGCGGGTCGACGTGTTCCAGCGCGACTGGCTGCTCCGCGACGTCCCGGGCGGTCGCCGCAAGAAGCTGCGCACGATCTGGCTCGCCGAGGAGGTCGGCTCGACCGACACGGCCGTCCAGGAACTCAAAGACCTCGTCGGCCACGTCTTCGAGTCGCCCAAGCCGACGGGGCTGGTGCGACGGATCCTCGGCACCATGCCCGACGACGCCGTCGTCCTCGACTTCTTCGCCGGCAGCGGCACCACCGGGCACGCGGTCGCGCTCCAGAACGCCGCCGACGGTGGCACCCGGCGCTGTGTCAGCGTCAACTGCGCCGAGCCGACCCGGCCCGGCTCCAACGCGCACGCCGCCGGCCTGCTCACCGTCGCCGACATCACCCGCGCCCGGCTCCGCGCGGTCGCGGCGACGCTGGGCGGCGGGCTCGAGGAGCCGACCTAGACGCCGGCCGCCTTCTCCAGCGCGGCGACCTCGTCGTCGAGGTGGACGAGCAGCCGCTGCAGGCGCGGCACGGTGCGTCGGCAGCCGATCAGCCCGAAGCCCATGTTGCCGTCGTACGACGTGCAGGTGATGTTGAGCGCCATCCCGTTGATCGGGATCGACAGCGGGTAGGTCCCGACCATCTTCGCGCCGTTCCAGTAGTGCGTGGTCCGCGGGCCGGGCACGTTGCTGATGATCAGGTTGTACGGCGGCCGCACGATGCCCTGCATCCGCAGGATCGGCGCCACGATCGCCGGGGCCTGCCCGAGCGCGCTCATCGCCATGATCTGCGTCGGCGTCATGCTGGAGAGCGCCTCCTTGCCCTCCTTCATCGAGCGGTGGATCCCCTCGAGGCGGTCGGCCGGGTCGGCGAGGTGGGTGCCGAGCTGGCACATCACGGCGCCGATCGCGTTGCCGCCGTCGGTCGACGCGGTGCCGGACTCCTTGGCCCGCAGCCCCACGGGCACCATGGCGACCAGCGGGGTGTCGGGCAGCGCGTCGAGCTCCTCGAGGTAGGTGCGGACCGCGCCGCTGCACATCGCGAGCACGACGTCGTTGATCGTCGTTCCGGTGGCCTTGCCGATCGCGCGCAGCCGCTCGATCGGCCAGTCCTGGGCGGCGAACCGGCGGGACCCGGTGATGGTGCGGTTGAAGATGGTGCGCGGCGCGTAGAGCGAGATCGACGAGGTCTCGTTGCGCACGCCGCGGTTGAGGGTCCGCACCAGGGCGCCCGGCATCCCGGCGGCCTCCGACGCGATGCCGAGGGCGGACCGGAAGGCGGCGGTCGGGATCTCCGACAGGCCGCCGCCGGAGCGGCTGCCCTTGTCGGCGTCGCCGCTCCTCGGCCGGCGGGTGCGCGCGTCCCAGGGGGCCGGCATGTCGCGCCTGTCCGGGTCGGTCGAGAGGACGCCCTGGAGCAGCCGCATCGCCGAGATCCCGTCGACCAGCGCGTGGTGGGTCTTCGTGTAGAGCGCCACCCGCCCGTCGTGCAGCCCCTCGATGACGTGCGCCTCCCACAGCGGGCGCTCCCAGGCGAGCCGGGTGCTGTGCAGGCGGCCGGCGAGCTCGAGGAGCTCGCGGACCCGGCCCGGCTGCGGCAGCGCGCTATGGCGGACGTGGTGCTCGATGTCGAACTGCTCGTCCTCGACCCAGACCAGCTGGCCGGCCGTCGAGAGCGAGCGGTGGGGCCGCTTGATGAACAGCGGCGCGATCTCCTCGACGTCCCGCATCGCCTCGTACATCTGCCGGGCGTAGTCCCGGCCGGCGCCCTCCGGCTTCTCGAAGAGCTGCAGTCCCCCGACGTGCATCGGCATGCTGCGGTTCTCCGCCAGGAGGAACGCCGCCGACGTCGGGTCGATCGGTGAGACCACGCTGTTCCCCCTGCTGCTCGACGGTCCACGCGACCGTGTGGCGTCCGAGTGTGACCGGTCGTGACGGCCGCCACAACCTCCGGGTCGGTCAGTGGTGCGGTTTCGGCTTCTTCGGCGCCTTCTCGTGGTGCGCCTTGTCGTGGTGCGGCTTGGGGTGGTGGGGCTTGGGGTGCGGCTTCGGTCCGTGCCCGGGCGGCGCCGCGTGGTGCGCGGGGGTCCGGGTCGCGGCGACCGGGGTGGCCGAGGGCGTCGGGGTGCTGCTCGCCCGGGGGGTGGCGGAGCGGTCCGACTTCGGACGCTCGGAGGTGCCGGCGGCGGCCGCGGTCGGCGCGGCGCCGTCCCCGCCCTGGAGCGCGGCGACCGTGAAGACGGCCAGCAGCACCGCGGCGGTCCCGACGACGATGCCGATCCGGCGCCGGGTCCACGGGCTGATGACCTGCGGGGCCGCGGGTGGGGCCGCGGCCATCGGCGGCAGGACCACCGTGCGGGTGGTGGGCGCGTCCGCCGCCCGCTCGGCGACCTCGGCCGCGGACGGCCGGTCGCCGGGGTCGCGCGCCAGCATCGCGCGGACGAGCGTGCGCAGCCCGGTCGGCAGGCCACCCGGGAGGTCGGGCGGGTCGTCGCGCAGGTGCGCGAGCGCGGTGGCGACCGGGGTCTCGCGGCGGAACGGGGAGACGCCGGTGAGGCACTGGTGCGCGACCACGCCGAGGGAGTAGACGTCGGACGCCGGGGTGGCCCGCGAGCCGCCGGCCTGCTCCGGGCTGAGGTAGTCGGCGGTCCCGACGACGAACCCGGTCTCCGTGAGCGGCTCGGCGCCGTCGGAGCGGGCCACGCCGAAGTCGACGATCACCGGAGAGCCGTCCGGGGTGACCAGGATGTTCGAGGGCTTGAGGTCGCGGTGCACGACGCCGGCGGCGTGCGCCACGGCGAGGGCGTCCGCGACGTCGGTGAGCAGCCGGGCGACGGTGTCGGGCGCGAGCTGCCCACCGTCACGGAGCCGGTCGGAGAGCGCCGTGCCCTGGACGAGCTGCATGACGACGTACGGCGTGGTCCCGGCGGCTGTCTCGGCCTCGCCGTAGTCGAAGACGCGGACGATGCCGGGGTGCTGGAGCCCGCCGGCGAACCGGGCCTCGGCGCGGAGCCTGGCCCGGTGCACGGGGTCGCCGTCGCTGCGCAGGAGCTTGAGCGCCACCTGCCGGTCGAGCCGGGCGTCGTGGGCCTCGTAGACCGTGCCCATGCCGCCGGAACCGAGCCGGCCGACGATGCGGTAGCGGCCGTCGAGGAGGTCGTCGCCCGGGGTCACGGAGAGGGTCGTACCCAGAACCGGGGGTCCCGCAACGTCTGCCGGTCGTCCGACCGGGCCAGGTGCCGTCCACAGGGGCGTCGTCCGGACGCCTCGTCCCCAGGCCACTCGGCGACGGCCGCGGACGGTCCGTGCCCGGACCTAGCGTCGCCCGTGCGTCGGACCCGCCGGCGCGGGAGCCTCGGGAGTCGCCGTGAAGTGGATCATCTGCATCGCCCTCGTCGTCACGACCTGCGTCGGAGGTGCCGCGGGCGTGGCGCTCGCCGCCGGCGGGGAGCCCCCGGGCGACACGATCGTCGACGTGACCGGGGACGCGGCCAACGGGTTCGAGATCTGGCACTACGACGGGACCGGCCAGTTCCCGCCCACCGACTCCGAGGCGCGTGCCGAGTGCTCGGAGTACGACCGGCGCCTCGACCGGGTGCGCTGCCGGGTGGAGGTCCGGACCTGGTACCGCGACCTCGCCGACCTGGAGCAGGCGCTGGACTGGGCGCACGCCCAGTGACCGGGAGCGGCGGCCGCGACGGTCCGGAGGGCTGGCGCCCCGTGGGAGGATCGCGGCCATGGAGGCGGTGCCGCTCGAACGGCTGTGGGACCGCGGTCGCACCTCGGCCCGGGCCCGGCTCCGGCGGTTGCAGTCGAAGTCCTGGCAGATCGGGCAGTGTGCGGTCGCCGCCGGGGTCGCCTGGTTCGTGGCTGCCGACCTGCTCGGCCACACCACCCCGTTCTTCGCGCCGGTGGCGGCCGTGGTCGCGCTGGGCACCTCCTACGGCCAGCGGCTGCGCCGGGTCGCGGAGGTCACCATCGGCGTGGCGGTCGGCGTCTTCCTGGCCGACCTGCTGGTCGTCTGGCTGGGCTCGGGGGCGTGGCAGATCGGGCTGATCGTCGCGCTCTCGATGACGGCGGCCTTCCTCCTCGACGGCGGTCAGCTGTTCGTGACCCAGGCGGCCGTGCAGTCGATCGTGATCGCCGGGCTGGTGGCTGCCCCGGGTCAGGCGTTCACCCGGTGGACGGACGCGGTCGTGGGCGGGCTGGTGGCCCTGGTCGCGGCGACGGTCGTGCCCGCGGCACCGTTGCGGCGCCCCCGCGAACAGGCCGCGGTGGTCGCCCGCAAGATCGCCGCGCTGCTGCGCGCGGCCGGCGGGGTGATGACCGAGGGCGAGTCGGACCAGGCGTTGGACCTGCTGGCCGACGCGCGCGGGACCGACTCCCTGATCCGCGAGCTCCAGGACGCTGCGGACGAGGGGCTCTCGGTGGTCGACTCCTCGCCGTTCCGGGTCCGGCACCGCGACGACCTGCGCAAGATGGCCGACCTGGTCGAACCGCTCGACCGGGCGCTGCGCAGCACCCGGGTGCTGGTGCGGCAGACCGCGGTGGCCGCCTACCACCGACGACCGGTGCCGAAGTCCTACGCGCTGCTCGCCTTCGACCTCGCCGACGCCACCGACGCGGTGGCCGAGGAGCTCGCCGCCAACCGGCTGGCGGCGGAGGCTCGCCCCGCGCTGCTCGCGGTCGCCGACGCGACGGGGCGGGTGGAGCGTTCCGAGGTGCTCGCCGCCGAGGCGATCCTCGCGCAGCTGCGCTCGGTGGTCGTCGACCTGCTCATGGTGTCGGGCCTGGACCAGCTGGAGTCCACCGACTCCCTGCCCCCGCCCCGGTGAGTCGCCGGTGACCGACCAGCCGTGGGTGCTGCACGTCGACCTCGACCAGTTCATCGCGGCGGTCGAGGTGCTCCGGCGCCCGGAGCTCGAGGGGCTGCCGGTGGTCGTCGGCGGGCGCGGGGACCCGACCGAGCGGGGCGTGGTGTCGACGGCGTCCTACGAGGCGCGGGCCTTCGGGGTCGGCTCCGGGATGCCGCTGCGGGTCGCCGCCCGTCGGTGCCCGGACGCGGTCTTCCTGCCGGTGGACCGGGAGGCGTACGACGCCGCGTCGGTCGAGGTGATGGAGGCGCTGCGCGACCTGGCGTGGGGCGGCGTCCCGGTGGTCCTGGAGGTCCTCGGCTGGGACGAGGCCTTCCTGGCGGCGGGGGCCGGTCACGGCGAGCTCGGTGACCCGCGCGCGTTCGCGGAGGAGGTGCGGGCCGCGGTCCTGGCGGCGACCGGCCTGCACTGCTCGGTCGGCATCGGCGACAACAAGCTGCGCGCCAAGATCGCCACCGACTTCGGCAAGCCTCGTGGGGTGTGGCAGCTGACGGCCGAGAACTGGTCCGAGGTGATGGACGACCGCCCGACCACCGCGCTGTGGGGCATCGGGTCGCGGACGGGGAAGAAGCTGGCCGCGCTCGGGATCGACACGGTCGCCCAGCTCGCTGCGTCGGACGCCCGGGTGCTGGCGGCCGAGCTGGGCCCGACGATGGGGCCCTGGTACCTCCGCCTCGGCCGGGGCGTCGACAGCAGCCGGGTGGACGCCACGCCGTGGGTGCCGCGGGCGCACGGCCGGGAGGAGACCTTCCAGTCCGACCTCGAGGACCCCGACGAGGTCGCCGCGGCGGTGCGCGCCCTGACCCGGCGCGCCCTCGAGGACATCGACGCCGAGGGCAGGCCGGCGGCTCGTGTCGGCCTGAAGGTCCGGCTGCGGCCGTTCATCACGCTCAGCCGCAGCCTCACCCTGCCGGCGCCGACGAACGACCCCGCCGTGCTGGAGGCCGCCGCGGTCTCGCTGCTCGACCGGCTCGAGCCGCGCGACCGGGAGCGGCCGGTGCGGCTGCTCGGCGTCCGCCTGGAGATGGTGCCGCCCCCCGAGGGCTACTGACCGCTCCGGCACGGTGTCGTCAGTGGACGTGTCGTGCCCGGGTCGTGTCAGTCGGCCACCCTCGGGAGCTCCCACGTCGACAGGCAGAACGGATGCCCCGCCGGGTCGGCGTACACGAGACAGTGGTCCGCGTTGGGCTGGTGCTCGAACCGGGTGGCGCCGGCCGCGAGCACCCGCGCTCCGGTGGCCTCCAGGTCGTCGACGACGAGCTCGAGGTGCATCTGCATGCCCACCTCGCCGCCCGGCCAGGTGGGTGGCCGGTGGTCGTCGACCTGCTGGAACCCGAGGGCACCGTTCGGCCCCTCGACCAGGGCCCAGTGCTCGTCGCCCCGTGCGACCCCACCGGTGATCTCGGCGTAGAACCGCGCGAGCGCGATGGCGTCGGGCGCGTTGACCGTCGTCATGCTGAGCCTGATCAGGTCCGACATCACCCGATCTCCATCTGCTGGTACTCGGGCGTGAGCTCCTCCCAGCGTCGCTTCCAGCCGGGCGCCCCGGCATCGGAGCCCCAGCCCTCCGGGTGGACCGGGCCGTCGGCCTCCAGCGACCGGCCGAGGTCCTCGAGGTGGACCCGCCAACCCGACGCGTGGAACGGCAGGTGCGTCGTCGGCAGACCTCGCTCCTCGACCACCAGCCGGGTCCGGGCGCCCTCCTCGGTCAACCACGCCTCGATCTGCCCCTCGTCGTCCGTCCCCGGCTCCGTCGTCAGCAGCAGGTGGTGGGGTGCATCGCACACCTCGACGCGCACCGGGCCGGTCCAGGTGCTCGTGAACACGACCTGGACCGTGCCGCCGACCTGCAGGTCGCCGTCGACCCGGGCGATCCAGCGGGCCAGCCGCTCCGGGGTCGTGCACGCCTGCCAGAGGTCGTCGATGTCGGTGTCGTAGAGATCCTCGACCCGGACCGCTCCGCGGGTCCCGTCGATGGCTCGCATGGTCGCGCTCGTGGTCATCGTCGTGCCTTCTTTCCTCGTGCGATCTCGGTGTGGAGGGCGTCGAGCCGGCTCTCCCAGAGCCGGCGGTACCGACCCAGCCACTCGTCGACCTCGACGAGTGCCTCGGGGCGGAGGGTGTAGATCCGGCGCTGCGCGTCCTGGCGTACGTCGACCAGCCCTGCCTCGCGCAGCACCCGCAGGTGCCGGGACACCCCCGGTCGAGCGATCGGCAGGGCCTCGGCCAGCTCCCCGGCACTCGCCGGGTGGTCCCGGAGGATCTCGAGAACTGTCCGCCGGCTCTCGTCGGCCAGCGCGTGCAACACGGCGTCCACGACCTCAATGTAACCAGATTGGTACGTACCCGCAAGGTTACATAAGATCGGGGTCGACGTCGGCCGGGGCCGACGGATCCTCGCCACCTGACGGACGAGCGGGTTTGGCGCGGTTGCCGCGCAGGTACGACACCACCATGGTGCGGCTCCGCGTGGACGACTCGGTCACGGAGGACGAGAGTGCCGAGCTGTGGCCGGTCTACGACTCGGTCTTCGGTGACCACGCCGACGAGGAGACCTGGCGCAAGGCGGTCTGGGACGTGCACCGCGTCCGCAGCGGCTTCCGCCTCGCCCGCGCCTACGACGGCGAGCGCCTGCTGGGCTTCGCGTACGGCTACACCGGCGAGCCCGGGCAGTGGTGGACCGACAACGCGCGCCGGGTGCTGGAGCCCGAGGTCGCCGAGGCCTGGCTCGGCGGCCACTTCGAGCTGGTCAGCATCGGCGTCGCCGCTGACGCCCGGCGCGGCGGCGTGGGTCGGGGACTGATGCGCGCCCTCGTCGACGGCCTGACCCACGACCGCCTGCTCCTGATGACGTCGTCGGACCCGTCGGACCCGGCGCGGCGGCTCTACGCGTCCGAGGGATGGCAGGTCCTCGGTCCGGGACCGGGCGACGCGACCGTGATCATGGGTCGCGGCTAGCTGTACTGATCGGTGAGGTTGGTCAACCTGGTGATGGGTGCTGACCCGCCGATCGCGGTGTGGGGCCGGTGGTGGTTGTACTCGTGGAGCCATCCTGCCAGCGCTGCTCTGCGGGCGTGTTCGGAGCGGTAGAGCTTCTTGAAGGCCCAGCCCTGGGCCAGGGTGCGGTGGAAGCGTTCGATCTTGCCGTTGGTCTGCGGGTGGTAGGGGCGGGTCCGTTTGTGGGCGATGGCGAGCTCGGCGCAGGTGTCGCGCCACAGGAATGACCGGTAGCAGCTGCCGTTGTCGGTCAGGACCCGTTCCACGACCACGCCGCGGACCGCGAACCAGGCCACCGCACGGGTCAACACGGCGGCCGCGGTGGCGGCGGTCTCGTCGTCGTGGCACTCGGCGTAGGCCAGCCGGGTGTGATCGTCGATGACGGTATGCACGAAGCAGGTACCGATCTTTGGGTTGTGGTGTGCGTTGCGTGGCTTGCCCGGTGTGGCTGATCGGTTCCGATCTCCCTGCTGGCGACCGACATAGCGCCAGCCGCCGCCGTCGGGGATGTTGCCGAGCTTCTTGACGTCCTGATGCAGCAGCGAGCCGGGGTGGTCGTGCTCGTAGCGACGGATCGGCTCCCCGGTCGCACGGTCGACATGGGTGAGCCGGTTGATCCGGCACCGCACCAGCACCTTGTGCACCGTCGATGGCGCCACCCCGACTCGATCAGCGATCTGGACCGGCCCGAGTCGCTGCTTCCAGCGCAGGTGCACGATCTTGCGGACCACCGGTGCCGGCACCCGGTTCGGTGAGTAGTGGGGACGCGAGGACGCATCGTTCATTGCGTCCGGCCCGAGGAGGCGGTAGCGCTCGGCCCACCGCTTCGCGGTCGGCCAGGACACGTCGTAGCGCTCGGCGGCCCGTGCGATCGGCCAGTCGTTCTCGACAATCAGACGCGCCAGCCGCAGACGAGCGCGAGGGGTCAGTGCAGCGTTAGCGTGGGACACGAAGACCTCCAGGTGGCGGAGCCGGTTCTTAGACAGCTCCACTCCACGCCCGGAGGTCTTCGCCTTCCAAGCTCATTCAGATCGTGTCGTCACACGATCTCGACCAACGTGCCCGATCAGTACAGCTAGCCCAGCTCGGCGCGGAGCTCGCCGACGACCGAGTCGACGACGGCGACCAGGTCACCGTCGGTGGCTTCCGCGACCGCCCGCTGCCGCTGGTAGGACGCGCCGCGGCGCGGGATGTCGGCGACGGCGGCGAGCTCGGCGGCGCAGCCGAGCCGCTCCGCGACCGGCTCCAGCCGGACGAGCAGGTCGGCGAGGTCGTCGGTGACCAGCCGCTCGTTCGAGGCGGCGTCGGTGATGACGATCGCGTCGAGGCCGTAGCGGGCTGCGCGCCACTTGTTCTCCTGCACGTGCCACGGCGGCATCGTCGGCAGCGTCTCGCCGGCGGCCAGGCGGGAGTCGAGGTCGACCACGAGGCAGTGCATCAGCGCTACGAGCGCGGAGAGCTCGGCGAAGTTCGAGACGCCGTCGCACACCCGGTTCTCCAGCGTGCCGTGCGCGACCGCGGGCCGCACGTCCCACCGGATCTCGGTGAGCTCGTCGATCACCCCGGTGACCACCTCGTCGTGCACGAAGGACTCGAACTCCGACCAGCGCTCGAACTGGAATGGCAGCCCGGCGGTCGGCAGCTGCTGGAACATCAGGGCCCGGTTCGACGCGTAGCCGGTGTCGATGCCGGCCCAGATCGGCGAGGACGCCGAGAGCGCCTGCAGGTGCGGGTAGTAGTTCAGCAGCGCGGAGAGCACCGGCATCACCCGCTCCCGCTCGGGCATCCCGACGTGCACGTGCACGCCCCAGATCAGCATCTGGCGGCCCCACCACTGGGTGCGGTTGATCAGCTCCTCGTAGCGGTGCCCCTCGCTGAGCTGCTGGACGGTCCACGACGCGAAGGGGTGGGTGCCCGCGCCGTACAGGTCGATGTCGAGGTCGTCGCCGGCCGGCACGACGACCTCGAGGGTGCGCCGCAGGTCCGTCATCGCCTCGTCGACGGTGTGGCAGACGCCGCTCACCAGCTCGACGGTGTTGCGCAGCAGCTCCTTGTGGAGCTTGTTCGGGTCCGCGAGACGTGGCTTCGCGCGGGCGAAGAGGTGGGTCGCGTCGTTGCGCAGGTCGCGGCTGCGGCGGTCGACGAGGGCCAGTTCCCACTCCACGCCCAAGGTGGGCTCGGGGGAGGCGTGGAAGTCGATGCGCACGCGGCCAGCGTTCCACAGCAGCGGGCGCGGGCCGGGCTCAGCCCGTCGTGAGATCGCGCACCCGGGCCAGCCAGGCGCTCGCCGTCCCGTCGTCCGGCCCGTCGTACGGCGGGGTGCCGGCCGCCACCGCCGCGTGCACCGCGTCGCAGGACGACGCCGCGGCGCGGACCACCTCGAGGGGGTAGCCCAGACGCACCCGGTGCTCGGCGAACTCGTCCTCGTCGTCGACCCAGACCCGGCCGGTGGTGCCGCGCACCACGTCCAGGTCGAGGTCGACCGCGCGCAGGGTGCTGCCGTCCCAGGTCGGCGGGGTGGTGATGTCGACGTAGACCTGGACCGGGCCGCCGACGTCGTGGAAGGTCGCCAGCCACCCGCGGGCCGCGTCCGGGCCGGCCGGCGGGACCAGCCCGACCTGGCAGGTCGGGGCGACGTAGGTCGCTCCGGGACGGGTCATCACGGTGCCCCGTCCGATGCCCAGCCAGTCGCCGTGCACGTCGCTGCCGAGGTAGGTCGCGTCGAACTCCCAGTGAGGTCGATCACCCCACTTCGTCATCACCACGCGGACCTCCGCGCCGGCCTCCCGGGTCATTTCTCCTGTCTACCAGCCGGCTGCCACCATGGCCGCCATGCCGGCGACTCGGGAGCTGAACCTCACCCTCGACCTCTGCCTGCGCATCGGCGAGCTGCTGCTGTCCTCCGGTGCGGGCGCCGCCGACGTGACCGCCACCATGCAGGCGATCGCGTGGCGGTACGGCGTCCGGCACCCCGAGACGGACGTGACGTTCACGTCGCTGTCGATGAGCCACCAGGAGGACCCCGAGGAGCCGCCGGTCGTGCTGATCCGGCAGGTCAAGCAGCGTGACATCGACTACGAGGACCTCACCCTGGTCGACCACCTGGTGCGCGACGTGCTGCACGGCGACGTGGACGTGACCGAGGCCCGGTCGCGGTTGGCGCGCATCGTCTCCTCCGGCCACGTGCTGCCGCGCTGGGCCGCGACCGTCGGCTGGGGCGTGATGGCCGCGGGCGTCGGCCTCCAGCTCGGCGGTGGCCCGGCCGTGGTGGTGCTCGCGTTCGCCGCCGCCGTGGCCATCGACCTGCTCCAGACCGCGATGGCGCGGCGCCGGATCCCGTTCTTCTACCGCCAGGTCGCCGGAGGCGGGGTGGCGACGCTGATGGCGGTCCTGGCGGCGTCGACCTGGCTCGACGTCGACCCGTCGCTGGTCGTCACGGCGAACATCGTCATGCTGCTCGCCGGCATCGGCTTCATGGGCGCGCTCCAGGACGCGCTCTCCGGCTTCTACGTGACCGCCGGCGCCCGGCTGACCGAGGCGCTGCTCGCGACCGCCGGCATCATCGCCGGGGTGAGCGGCGGCCTCACCGTCGCCGACCTGGTCGGCGTCGACGTGGGCCGCATCGAGCCCGGCGCGTCCGACCTCAAGGAGCTCTCGGTGATGGCGGTGGGTGCCGCGGTCTGCGCCGCGGCGTTCGCGTTCGCCTCCTACGCGCCGCGCCGCACGCTGGTCCCCGTCGGGCTGGTGGCCGCCGCTGCGATGGTGATCTCCCAGTCGGTCGGCCTCGGCGGGGTGGGCAGCACGTGGTCGACCGCCCTGGCGGCGTTCTTCGTCGGCCTGGTGAGCTTCGGGGTGGCCGCCCGGCTGCGGGTGCCGCCGCTGGTGGTGATCGTGCCCGCGGTCGTGCCGATGCTGCCGGGACTCTCGATCTACCGCGCGCTCAGCCTGCTCACCGAGGGCGACACCGAGACCTCGGCCGGGCTGCTGGCGATGGTGACCGCGGTGTCCATCGCGCTCGCGCTCGCGTCCGGCGTGATCCTTGGCGAGTACGTCGCCCAGCCGCTGCGCCGCGAGGCCCGGCGTCTCGAGAGCCGGCTCGCCGGCCCGCGCCTGGTCGGCCCGCTCCGGGTGACCCGGGTCAGACGACGGTCGTCCGCTCCGGCAGGACGCGGCTAGCGGCGCGGGCGACGATGTCCTGGTAGCGGGACCCGGTCAGCTTGGCGAGGTGGTGCACCGCGTGCGCGTCCAGGCCGACCAGCACCCTGGCCTTGTTGCTCTGCACGCCCTTGACGATGATCTCGGCGGCCCGCTCGGGCGTCATCTTGGCGAGCTTCTCGTCGAAGAGCTCGGCGGTGCGCTGCTTGTCCTCCTTGTCGGAGACCCGGGCGTTGCGTGCGATCGCGGTCTTGATCCCGCCGGGGTGCACGACGGTGACCCCGACCGGGTGACCGGCGACCAGCATCTCCTCGCGCAGCGCCTCGGACATCCCGCGCACGGCGTACTTGGCGGCGTTGTACATGCTCTGCCCCGGCATCGACACCAGCCCGAAGAGCGAGGAGAGGTTGACGAGGTGGCCGTCGCCGGAGGCGATCAGGTGCGGCAGGAACTCCTTGGTGCCGTGGACGACGCCCCAGAAGTTGATGCCGATGATCCAGTCCATGTCGGTGTACTCGAGGTCCTCGAGGTTGCCGGCCAGCGCGACGCCGGCGTTGTTGACCACGACGTTCACGACGCCGAAGTGCTCCACGACGGTGGTCGCGTAGGCGGCGAACGCGGCCCGGTCCGCGACGTCGAGGTGGTCCGAGCGCACCTCGCGCACCCCGGCGGCCTTGACCAGGTCGACGGTCTCGGCCAGCCCGTCGTCGTCGACGTCCGAGATCGCGAGGCGCGCCCCGCGGCGCGCGAAGTCCAGGGACAGGGCGCGGCCGATCCCCGAGGCGGCGCCCGTGATCACGACGACCTTGTCGTCGAAGCTCTTCATGCCGGCTGCTCCTGTCGGTCGGTGCGGATGGGGGTGGCGGGCGTGGTCGTGTAGGCGTCGGCGTCGAACCTCGCCAGCTGGCGACGGAAGGTGACCGTCGACTTCGGCCACAGGGTCGTGTTGCGGCCGTGCTCGTCGAGGTACCAGCTCTCGCAGCCGCCGGTCGTCCAGACCGTGCGCCTCATCCGGCGCTGCAGGTTCGAATTCCAGCGGCGGAAGGGCGGCACGCGCGGCTCCACCGCGCCCCAGCCGTGCTCGCGCATCGCGCGCAGCGCGCCGCGCAGGTAGGCGACCTGCGCCTCGATGATGAAGACCATGCTCGTGTGGCCCTGGCCGGTGTTGGGGCCGACGAGGACGAACAGGTTGGGGAAGCCCGGCACGGTCGAGCCCTTGTAGGCCGCCATGCCGCTCTCCCGCCAGACGTCGGCGAGCGTCCGGCCCGCGGTGCCGGTGACGTGCTCGGCGAAGGGCAGGTCGGTGGTGTGGAAGCCGGTGGCGACCACGATGGCGTCGACCGGGCGCTCGGTGCCGTCCGCGGTCACGATCCCGCCCGGGGTCACCGCGGCGATCGGGTCGGTGACCAGCTCGGTGGTGTCGGCCGCGAGCGCGGGGTACCAGGTGTTCGAGCGGAGGATCCGCTTGCAGCCGATCTCGAAGTACGGCGTCACCCGCTCGCGCAGCGCCGGGTCCTTGATCCCCTTGCGGATGTTGGCCAGCGCGGCCTGCTTGGCCGGTGCGGCGAGCCGCGGCTCGACGGTGAACGCCGGCACGTAGCCCTCGTGGGCCCAGTAGACGCCGGTGCGGTAGGCCTTGCGCAGCAGCGGGAGCCGGCGCAGCGCGCGCCGCTCCAGCGAGCCGTAGCGCCGGTCGTTGCGGGGGATCACCCACGGCGCCGTGCGCTGGTAGACGTCGAGGTGGCCGCCGGTGGACTCCAGCAGCTGCTGGAGCTCGGGGACGATCTGGATCGCCGAGGCGCCGGTGCCGATGACCGCCACCCGCTTGCCGGCCAGGTCGACGTCGTGGTCCCACCGGGCCGAGTGGAAGAGGTCACCGCCGAAGGTCTCGATGCCCGCGATCTCGGGCAACCTCGGCTCCGACAGGCTGCCGGCGCCGACGACGAGGGTCCTGGACTCCACGGTCCGCTCCCCGTCCGGCCCGGTGATGCGGGAGCGCCACACCTGGGCGGCGTCGTCCCACGCGGCGTCCTCGAACCGGGTCGCGAACCGGAACCTGTCCAAGGTGCCCGACCGCTCGGCGACGTCGCGGATGTAGGCCTGGATCTCCGGCTGGGGGGAGTAGGACGAGGACCACTCGGGGTTCGAGGCGAACGAGTAGGAGTAGAGCTGGCTCGGGACGTCGCACGTCGCACCGGGGTAGGTGTTGTCGCGCCAGGTGCCGCCGACGTCGAGGCCCTTCTCGACGACGAGGAAGTCGGTCTCGCCGTCCTCCTGGAGCTTGATCGCCGCGCACAGCCCGGCGAAGCCGGCACCGACGATCAGGTGCCGCACGGTGGAGGGGAGCGGGGCAGACATGCGGCCGACCGTACTGGCGTTATTGAAAAAGTGTCAATAGAGTGCGGGGTGTGAGCCAAACTACGACGGGACGCACCCGGTTGTCGCCGGAGGAGCGCCGGGAGCAGCTGCTCGACCTCGGCGTCCGGCTGCTCGCCACCCGGTCCCTCGACGAGCTCTCGATCGACCTGCTCGCCGAGGAGGCGGGCATCTCCCGCGGCCTGCTCTACCACTACTTCGGCAACAAGCACGCCTTCCACGAGGCCGTCGTACGCCGGGCCGCGGACGACCTGATCGCGAAGACCACGCCGCCGGTCGAGGGCGGACCGGTGGAGCGGCTGCTGATCTCGCTGGCGGCGTACCTCGACTACGTCGTCGAGAACCACGAGGGCTACCTGTCCCTGGTGAAGGCCGCCGCGGGGGGCAACGAGACGCTGCGCGAGATCTACGAGGACTCGCGCTCGGCGCTCAACGGACGCATCTTCCGCGAGGACGCCCAGCCCGGCGCCGAGGGCGGGCAGATCATCCCCGACACCCCGACCACCCGCCTCGTCGTGCGGGGGTGGTCGGCGATGGTCGAGGAGCTGGTGCTCTCCTGGATCGACGAGCCGGGGGAGGTCACCCGTGAGCAGCTCCTCGAGGTGATGGCGGCGTCGCTGCCGGCACTGGTCGAGGTGGTTCCGGCGGCGGCGCGGCAGGAGCCGGGGTCAGCCTGACGTCGACCGTCGTGTCGCCGGGGACCGAGCGCAGCGCGACGGTCCCGCCGTGCGCGGTCACGATCGCCTGGACGAGCGCGAGCCCCAGGCCCACGCCGACCTCGGCGCCCCGGGTGCGTGCGGCGTCGCCACGGACGAACCGCTCGAAGGCGTGGTCGACGAGCTCCGGGGGGAACCCAGGACCGTCGTCGTGGACGGAGAAGCCGTCGCGCCGCAGGCGCACGGTGACGGTGGTGCCCGCCGGGGTGTACTTGCGGGCGTTGGTGAGCAGGTTGGTGACGACCTGGTGCAGCCGCAGGGAGTCGCCAATGACCTCGTACGGCGTGTCGACGGCGTCGTCGGGCACCTCGACCTGCCAGCGGTGTGCCGGGTCCACGACCTGCGCGTCCGACACGGCCTCGACCAGCAGCCGGGTGAGGTCGACGGGGTGGCGCTCCAGCGGCCGCCCGGAGTCGAGGCGGGCGAGCAGCAGCAGGTCCTCGACGAGCGAGGTCATCCGCCCCGACTCCTCCTCGACCTTGTCCAGCGCGGTCCCGACCGTCTCCGCGTCGCCGGGTCGGCGGCGGGCGAGCTCGGCGTAGCCCGCGATGGTCGCGAGCGGGGAGCGCAGCTCGTGGGAGGCGTCCGCGACGAACTGCCGGACCTGCTGCTCGCTGCGGTGCCGGGCCGACAGTGAGCTCTCGACGTGGGCGAGCAGCGTGTTGAGCGCCGAACCCACCCGGCCGACCTCGGTCCGCTCGTCGGTGAGCCGGTCGGGCACCCGCTCCTCGATGTCGATGTCGCCCGACGAGAGGGGCAGCGCCGCCACCGTGTGCGCGGTCGCGGCCACCTCGCGCAGCGGTCGCAGCTGGCGTCGTACGACGAGCAGGGCGGCCACGGCCGCCACGACGATCGCGAGCAGCGCGAAGAGCGCCTCCCACCAGACGAGCTTGGCGATCGTCTCGGTGACCTGGTGCTCGGGGATCCCCACGACGATGGTGCCGCTGGGCACCGGGGCGGCGGCGACGCGGTAGGAGCCCAGCCCGGGGATGGACACCGAGGACGCGTCGTCGCCGGTGGGTGCGGGCGACAGGGCGTCGAGGGTGGCGGCGTCGAGCGGCTGCTTCCCGATCCGGTCGTCGCCGTCGTCGTCACCGGCCGCGATCATCACGCCGGTCGGGTCACCACTGTCCGGGATCCCGGCGATCACGGTCCCGACGGGTGCTCCGAGCCCGACCGGCTGGTTCCGCGCGACGGCCTCGACGGTGCGGTGGAGGTTGTCCTGCACCTGCCGGTCGAGCTGGTCGTTGAGGTAGCTGCGCATCGCGAGCGCGGTCGCTGCCCCGAGGAGCGCGGAGACCACGAGCACCAGCACGACCGTCGTGAGCACCAGCCGCGAGGTGAGCGAGCGGAAGGCGTTCACCCTCAGGCTCCCGGGGCCGGCTTCAGGACGTAGCCGGCGCCGCGCATCGTGTGGATCATCGGCTCGCGGCCGGCGTCGATCTTCTTGCGCAGGTAGGAGATGTAGAGCTCGACGACGTTGGCCTGGCCGCCGAAGTCGTAGTTCCAGACCCGGTCCAGGATCTGCGCCTTGCTCAGCACCCGGCGCGGGTTGCGCATCAGGAAGCGCAGCAGCTCGAACTCGGTCGCGGTCAGGGAGATCTCCTCGCCGGCCCGCGACACCTCGTGGCTGTCCTCGTCGAGCTCCAGGTCGCCGACGACCAGGACCGAGGACGACTGCGCCTGCTGGGCGCCGGCCCTCCGCATCAGCCCGCGCAGCCGGGCGACCAGCTCCTCGAGCGAGAACGGCTTGGTGACGTAGTCGTCACCGCCCGCGGTCAGGCCCGCGATCCGGTCCTCGACGGCGTCGCGGGCGGTCAGGAACACGACGGGGAGGTCCGGGTCGGAGGTGCGCATCCGGCGCAGCACCTCGAGACCGTCGAAGTCGGGGAGCATGACGTCGAGCACGACGGCGTCCGGTCGGAAGTCCTTCGCCGTCGCCACCGCCTTGGAGCCGGTGTACGCCGCCTCGACCTGCCACCCCTCGTAGCGCAGCGCCATCGACACGAGCTCGGCGATGTTGACCTCGTCGTCGACGACGAGCACGCGCAGGGGAGATCCGTCGGGTCGGGTCAGCTCCATGCCGCTCATCGTGACGAGGCTATCTGTGACCCCGCTGTGCGTCCCCTGTCAGCGTGCCTGGAGCGGGAACCGCACCCGGTGGGTGCCGAGCTCGTGCCGCGACGAGGTCGGTGAGGTGGTCACCTCGGCGTAGAGCCGGTCGTGGCCGCTGGTGTCGACCGAGATCCGCCAGTGACCGCCGCGACCCACCGTGGTCCGGTGCTGCTCGACCACGGGGCCGTCGAAGTCGCCGGTCCGCACCGTCACCTCGGCCCGGACCGCACCCGGCGGGCTCCCGGCACCGCTGAAGGTCGTCGTGTCCCCGACCCGGACCGTCTTGCAGGTCGGCGGGAACGGCAGGACGTCGGGGTCCTGCCGGCAGCGCCGGCCGTCGACGAGGGGCTCGGAGGCGTCGGCCCAGAAGGTCTGGAGCTGCTCGGTGCTCGGCACGTCACCACCCGGCTGGTGCCAGACCGCGCGCCAGGACGCGGACCGGTCCGCCGTCCCGTGCCAGGTGCCCGCGTGGGTGACGGTCCGCCATGCGGTCGTCGGTCCGCTCCAGCGGCGCTGGAGGACGACGTCGGCGCCCGGCACGCGCACCGCGCTGTCGCTCCGGACGTCCCAGCGGTGGGCGACGCCGCGGACGACGAACGGGTCGCCGGCGTCCAGCCGGCCGTCGTACGGCGGGCCGTCCTCGCGCGCCTGCACGGTCGTCCACGTGCGCGGCTCGAAGTCGTAGAGGTCGTGGCGGGCACCGATGCCGTCCAGCCGCACTTCGTCGCTGTCGAGGCAGGGGCCGGTCAGCAGCCCGGCGGCCCAGTGGTCGCCCTTGCCGAACTCGGCGAGGTAGTCGTCGATCGAGCCGGTCCAGCCGTCGGGGCCGTGCAGCACGGCGTCGTCGAGCCAGACCCGCAGCCAGGCGTCGCGCTCGAGGTGCACCGGGTCGCTCAGGAGCACGTCGTCGTCGACCTCCACCCGCCACTGGGCCGTGGGGGCGTCGCCGGTCGTGGCCCGGACGATGTACTGCGCCCCGTGCAGGGGGCGCGGGTCGCGCACCAGCAGCCCGCCGGTCGTCTCGGGTGCGGCGGTCACCCGGGCGCTGCCCCGGCCGCGCCAGGTCAGGTCGGAGGCGCCGATCCTCACGTCGGGCAGGTCGCCGGGGTCGCCCGCACAGGTCTGCCCGACGACCTCGAACCGGTCGTCGAGCGCCCGGACGGTGATGTAGTGGTCGTCGCCGGCGCTCGCCGGGGCGGCGAGCAGCGCGGCCCCGAGGACGAGCGGGGCCGTGAGAGCGAGGGCTGCACGGCGCACGCTCCCACCGTACGTCGCCCCTACCTGTCCTGACCTGTACGAAAGGGCAAGACCTTCGGGCAGGTGGCCCTACGCGCTCGTCCGCCCGACGTCGCGCACCGCGAGCGACGCGAAGACCATCGCGGAGCCGAGCGGGGCGCCCGGGCCCGGGTACACGGCGCCGAAGACCGACGCCGCGGAGTTGCTGGAGGCGTACAAGCCTGCGATGTGACTGCCGTCCGGGCGCAGCACCCGGCCACGCTCGTCGGTGACCAGCCCGCCCTTCGTCCCGAGGTCGGACAGCACGAAGCGGGCCGCGTAGAACGGCGCCTCGGTGCACGGGGTGAGCGCCTTGTTCGGGCCCGCCCCGCCGGCGAAGAAGGTGTCGTACTCGTCGTCCCCGCGACCGAAGTCCTCGTCGACCCCGCTCGCGCAGAAGCCGTTGAAGCGCTCGACGGTCGCGACCAGCTCCTCGGCGGGTACGCCGATCAGGTCGGCCAGCCCGGGCAGCGAGTCTGCCGTCACCCAGGTGCCGGCCGCGAGGTGGGCGGCCGGGTCGCCCTCGGGCATCGCGATGGCGGGCAGCCTGCCGCCCTCGCGGGAGTCGAAGACGAACCACGACGGGATCCGGCCTGGTGTCTTCGCCATCTCGCGACCGAACCGGTCGTAGGGCAGGCACTCGTTCGCGTAGCGCCGGCCGTGCTGGTCGACCATCAGCCCGGACCGGAAGCCGAGCGTGAAGGACCCGCCGCCGTCCGGCTGCTCGAGACCGGGGCAGAACCAGCCGACCGCGGAGTAGTCGGTCGCGGCGCCGAGCGCCACGGCCGCCTCGATCGGCTCGCCGGTGTTGGTGCCCGCCGGCGCCATCGTCCAGGCGACGTCCCCGGGCACGCCGTGCTCGGCGCGCAGCCGGGCGTTGCCCTCGAAGCCACCGGCGGCGACGAGCACGCCGCGCCGCGCGTGGATCTCGACCGGCCCCTCGGGGGTCATGGCGGCGACGCCGGCCACCCGCAGCTCCGCGCCGGCGCCGCCGACGACGAAGCCGGTGACCGGCAGCTCGGTCAGCACCGTGCCGCCCTCGCGCAGGAACCCGTCCAGCAGGCGGGCGACGAGCGCCTGACCGCCGCTGAGCGTGTTCCGCCCGCCCTCGCCGGCCCGGTCGCGCTCGACCGGGGGCCGGACCAGCGCCCCGACCTGCTCGGGCAGGTCGCCGCGCCTGACGTTGGCCGGCTGGACCGACCGGCCGAACGGGACCCGGCCCGGCGCGTCGTAGTACTCGGGGAACGGCAGCCACTCGAAGTCGATCGCCTCGTCGGCCTCCAGCTCGGCGACCAGCGTGGGTGCGTGCTCGAGGAAGGCCTCGACCTTCGCCTGGTCGGCGCCCTCGAGGATGGCGGCGAGGTACTCGCGCGCCGACTCCGTCGAGTCCGGGATGCCCGCCCGCTGCTGCACCTGGCTGCCGGGCAGCCAGCAGGCGCCTCCCGAGTACGCCGACGTGCCGCCGAGCAGCGCGGTCTTCTCGACCACGACGGTGGACAGGCCCGCCTTCTGCGCGAGGAACGCGCCGGTCATGGCGCCCCCGCCGGACCCGACCACGACCACGTCGTACGCATCGCTCATGCCTGGCAATCTAGAACACGTTCTATTCGCCGTCGAGGCGCGGGGCTGGCGCCGCTTGGCAGAATGGTCCGGTCATGACCGAGCTCCAGATCGCCTACCCGCCGGAGCTGCCGGTCACCCAGCGCCGCGAGGACATCGCGGCCGCCATCCGCGACCACCAGGTCGTCATCGTCGCGGGCGAGACCGGCTCGGGGAAGACCACCCAGCTGCCGAAGATCTGCCTCGAGCTCGGTCGGGGCCGGCGGACCGGCCGCACCGGCGGGATGATCGGCCACACCCAGCCGCGCCGGATCGCGGCCCGCTCGGTCGCGGAGCGGATCGCCAGCGAGCTGGGCACCGAGCTCGGCGACCTGGTCGGCTACCAGGTCCGCTTCACCGACCGGACCTCGAAGCAGAGCCGGGTCAAGCTGATGACCGACGGCATCCTGCTCGCCGAGCTGCAGCGCGACCGTCAGCTGCGCCGCTACGACACGATCATCATCGACGAGGCCCACGAGCGGAGCCTCAACATCGACTTCCTGCTCGGCTACCTGAAGCGGCTGCTGCCGAAGCGGCCGGACCTCAAGCTGATCATCACCTCGGCGACCATCGACGTGGAGCGGTTCGCGCAGCACTTCGACGCGCCCGTGGTCGAGGTGTCCGGACGCACCTACCCGGTCGAGGTCCGCTACCGCCCGCTCATGGCCTTCGACGAGGAGGACGAGGACGGCGAGGTCGTCGTCCGCGACCAGACCGAGGCGATCGTCGACGCGGTCAAGGAGCTCTCAGCCGAGGGGCCGGGCGACGTCCTGGTCTTCCTCCCCGGGGAGCGGGAGATCCGCGACACCGCCGACGCGCTCTCCGAGCTGACGGCGTCCACGCGCGGCGGCGGGGTGGAGGTCGTGCCGCTCTACTCGCGGCTCTCCGCGGCCGAGCAGCACCGGGTGTTCTCCGCGCACACCGGCCGCCGGATCGTGCTCGCCACCAACGTCGCCGAGACCTCGCTGACCGTGCCGGGCATCCGGTACGTCGTCGACACCGGCGTCGCCCGGATCAGCCGCTACTCGGCGCGCACCAAGGTGCAGCGGCTGCCGGTCGAGCCGATCAGCCAGGCGTCGGCCAACCAGCGCTCGGGTCGCTGCGGCCGCGTGGAGGCGGGCATCGCCGTCCGGCTCTACTCCGAGGAGGACTTCGACGGGCGTCCGGAGTTCACCGACCCCGAGATCCTGCGCACCAACCTGGCCAGCGTCATCCTGCAGATGGCCTCCCTCGGGCTCGGCGACATCGCCCGGTTCCCGTTCGTCGAGCCGCCGGACCGGCGCAACGTGACCGCCGGCGTCCAGCTGCTCGAGGAGCTCGGTGCGCTGGCCACGGCGGTCGAGGTGCGAGCGGAGCAAGCCTCGAAACCCCGTGGTCCCCATCTCACCCCGGTCGGCCGACGCCTGGCCCGGCTGCCGATCGACCCGCGGCTGGGCCGGATGGTCCTCGAGGCCGAGCGGCTCGGCTGCGTGCGCGAGGTCGTCGTCATCGCGGCGGCGCTCTCGCTCCAGGACCCGCGCGAGCGCCCGGGCGCGGACCGGCCGACCGAGCGGGCGCACGCCGACCAGCTCCACGCCCGGTTCAAGGCCGAGGGCAGCGACTTCCTGACCTGGCTCAACCTCTGGCGCTACGTCAAGGAGCAGCAGCGCGAGCTGTCGTCCTCGGCGTTCCGCCGGATGTGCCGGCGCGAGCACCTCAACTACCTGCGGGTGCGCGAGTGGCAGGACTTCGAGTCCCAGCTGCGCCAGGTCTGCAAGGAGATGGACATCCAGGTCGGCCGGCCCGCGGACAGCCCCGACGCGGACGGGATCCACCAGGCCCTGCTCTCGGGGCTGCTGTCCCACATCGGGATGCTCGAGGAGCGCGACCGCAAGGACGCGGCCAGGTCCCGGGGACCGCGCGAGTACCTCGGCGCCCGCGGTACCCGGTTCGCGATCTTCCCCGGCAGTGGCCTGCACCGGAAGAACCCGCCGTTCGTGATGGCCGGCGAGCTCGTCGAGACCAGCCGCCTGTGGGCCCGGCAGAACGCCGCGATCGACCCGGTGTGGGCCGAACGGCTCGGCGCGCACCTGGTCAAGCACTCCTGGTCCGAGCCGCACTGGAGCAAGAAGCGCGCCGCCGTCATGGCCCACGAGCGGGTCGTCCTGTACGGCGTCCCGCTGGTCGCCGACCGCCTCGTCTCCTACGGCAAGGTCGACCCGCCGCTGGCGCGCGAGCTGTTCATCCGGCACGCGCTCGTGCAGGGCGAGTGGAACAGCCGGCACCGGTTCCTCGACACCAACCGGCGGCTGCTCGAGCAGGCCGAGGAGCTCGAGCACCGGGCCCGGCGCCGCGGGATCGTCGTCGACGAGGAGACCCTCTTCGACTTCTACGACCAGCGGGTGCCGGCCGACGTCGTCAGCGGTGCGCACTTCGACAGCTGGTGGAAGCGCGAGCGGCAGCGCAACGGCCGGCTGCTCACCTTCGACCCGGCGATGCTCACCCGCGACGCCGCGGACGAGATCAGCGAGGCCGACTACCCGGAGCAGTGGGAGGCGGAGGGGCTGACCTTCCCGATCAGCTACCACTTCGAGCCCGGTGCGGCCGACGACGGCCTGACGATCGACGTGCCGGTGGCGACCCTGAACCGGGTCGAGGCCGAGGACTTCTCGTGGAACGTGCCCGGGCTGCGCGAGGAGCTGGTCACCAGCCTGATCCGCAGCCTGCCCAAGGCCCTGCGGGTGAGCTTCGTGCCGGCGCCGAACAAGGCCCGGGAGTTCCTGGCCGCCGCCCCGCCCGGCGAGGAGCCGTTGCTCGACGCGCTGGAGCGCTGGTGCCGGTCGACGACCGGGGTGGTCGTGCCGCGCGACGCGTGGGACTGGTCCAAGGTGCCCGAGCACCTGCGCCCGACGTACCGCGTCGTCGACGACCGCGGCCGCGAGCAGGCGCGCGGGAAGGACCTCGACGCGCTCAAGGAGCCGCTGCGGCCCACGTTCGCGCAGGCGATCCACGAGGTCGCCACCGAGAGCGGCCTGGCGCGCAGCGGCGAGACGAGCTGGGTGTTCGACACCGTGCCCCCCTCGTTCACCCAGCACCGGGCTGGCCACGAGGTCCAGGTCTTCCCGGGGCTGGTCGACGAGGGTGCGACCGTCGGGCTGCAGGTGTTCGGCTCGGCCGAGGAGGCCGCGGCCCGGCACCGGCTCGGCGTCCGCCGGCTGCTCCTCCTCGAGTCGGAGTCACCGGTCAAGCGGGTGCTGGACGGGCTGACGAACGTCGAGAAGCTCGGCCTCGCCGGCTCGCCCTACCCCTCGGTCGCCGAGCTGCTCGAGGACTGCCGGGCCGCCGTGGTCGGCGCCGCGGTCGACGCGCGGCCGCCGGTCCGGGACCGCGCGGCGTACGACGCACTGCGGGCCGAGGTCGCGCGCGACCTCGAGCCCCGGCTGCGCACCGTGATGGCCGACGTGATCCGGGTGCTCGACGCCTGGCGGCGCGCCGAGAAGTCCCTCAGCGGCCGCGCCGAGATGACGGTGCTGCCGGCCCTGACCGACATGCGCGCCCAGCTGGGCCGCCTGGTGCACCGCGGCTTCGTGGGGGAGGCCGGCGTCACCCAGCTGCGCCGCTACCCGACGTACCTGGCCGCGCTGGAGCAGCGCCGCGAGAAGCTGGCGTCGCAGGTGGCACGCGACCGGCAGCTGATGGACCAGGTCGGGCCGCTCCAGGACGCCTACCTGCACCGGCTCGAGGCGCTCCCCGAGGGCCGGCCGCCGGGGGAGCGGCTGCGGCAGGTGCGGTGGATGCTCGAGGAGTACCGGGTGTCGCTGTGGGCCCAGCAGCTCGGCACGCCGGCGCCGGTCAGCGACCAGCGGATCCGACGTACCCTCGACGGATGACCAGCCCAGGGGACGCCGATCGTCGGTACCACCGCCCGATGACGCCCGGGAACCTGTTCTTCGAGGCGATGCTCGGCGGCACCGACCCGGCGCTGGTCAGCGAGGCCGCCGACCGCGCGGCGGTGCTGCTGGTGCGCGGCGCCCGGGAGTCGGGCGACGCCGAGGTCGCCGACCGGCTGCTGCACCTGGCCGACGCCGAGGGCATCGAGACGATCGCCGAGGTCTGGGCCGGCGCGCCCGCGGACTCGTTGTCCGGGTGCCTGTGGCGGCTCTACCTGCTGCGCTCGTGGGTGTACGCCGACCCGGCCGGCGTCGCGCGCGAGTTCGAGGCCGGCCTCCGCAGCGCGCCGGTGGCGCGGGTCGTCGCCGGCGTCGCCGACCCGCCCGGGCCCGACCAGCTGAAGGCGATGATCGACGAGGTGCTGAGCGGGATCGCCCGCAGCGACTTCGCCGACGTGCTGCTCCGCGCCGCCGCGTTCGCGCGGGTCGTCGCGGCCGGCCGGGCCGCCCTCAGCGGCCCGACGAACGCCGAGGTGCAGCGGATGCTGGTGCTCTCCGAGCAGCTCGAGGCGGCGGGCCACGTCGAGATGGAACACGAGCTCGGCTGAGGCCGTTACACTCTCCGAGGAGCACGTCGGGCTGCGGCAGCCCCGGGTCCCAACATCAGCCGCTACGAGCGGCCACGCGCCGTGAGGCGCTCCCGGTCCGACGTGCTCCTCTACCTTTCTCCCCATGAGATCGCTGCGCCGCCTCTTCCGCCGACGCGACCGGGCCGCCGCGGGCAGAGCGGCCCCGGGGAGCGCGGCCCCGGGCGGGGTGCAGCTCGGCTACGCACCCGTCGCCGACGGCCGTCCCGACCCCGGCGAGGTCGTCTGGGCGTGGGTGCCCTTCGAGGACGACCCGACCCAGGGCAAGGACCGGCCGGTGCTGCTCGTCGGCCGCGACGGCGACCGGCTGCTGGGCCTGATGCTCACCAGCAAGGACCACGACCGCGACGCCGCCCAGGAGGCCCGCTGGGGCCGGCAGTGGATGGACGTCGGCGTCGGCGCGTGGGACCGCGAGCGGCGGCCGAGCGAGGTCCGGCTCGACCGGCTCATCGAGCTCGAGGTCTCCGGCGTACGACGCGAGGGGGCCGCGCTGGACCGGGCCGTCTTCGACCAGGTGGTGGCGGCGGCACGCCGGCTGCGGACCTTCGACCGGTAGCGGTCCCGCGGTCTAGAAGGTCCGGGCGATCCTGCGCACCGCGACCCGGGTCGGGTCCCACGAGGTCGGGTAGTCGTCGCCGCGCGTCGACACCTCGACCAGGGTCACGTAGCTGCCGGTCCGCAGCACGCCGAGCCCTGCTGCGCGCGCGGCGAAGGTGCCGCGGTAGCTGTCGGCGGTGCCGGTGGGCACGGTCACCGGCCGCAGCGGCCCGACCGAGGCCTCGTCCACCCGGGACTCGCAGTCGTCGCGCCAGGCGACCAGGACCTGGTGCGCCCGCCACGCCGACCGGGCGTCGGCGAACCGGCCGACCACCTGGGTCGCGGTGAGCCCCGCGCCGGCCGTGTAGGTGCGGTGCACGGCCTCGACCGCCCCGATGGTGCCGAGCGGCGTCTTCTGGCAGCCGCCGACCGGCGCGGTGTCGTCGCTGGTGGTGGTGCCGACCGTCCAGGTGCGTCCCGCGACCCGGGGCAGCCGGTCGGCCGCGAGCAGGTGGGCCTCGGCGTCGGACCGGTCCGTGGGCGAGCCCAGGGAGCCGACCTTGTGCCGTCCCTGGTCGTCGCCCTGGTGCCGGTCCCGCCGGTGCGTGGGTCGTCCGGGCGCGCTGCTCGGCGTCGCGGACGCGCGGGAGCTCGACGTGGGGGCGCTCGACGCGGGCGCGCTCGACGTGGGCGCGGGGCTGGTGGGGTCGGGAGCGGCCGCACCTCCCGTCGTACCGCCGTCGGAGCCGCACGCGGCAGCCACCGCTGCGACCAAGGTCACGGCGGCGAGGAGGGACGTCGTCCGGACCCGAGGCACGCCCGCCATCGTAGGGAGGATCGCGGCCCGGACCGTGTCACGACACTCGGTAGGGTGGCGGCGGCCCGGTTGTTCTCGGGCACAGCGTTGTCCCGGGGACGAGGAGGATCGGAGTGAGGGTTCGCCGTACGGCGATGGCGGCGGTCGCGACTCTCGGCGTGGTCCTCGCAGCGGCCGCCTGCACCGGCAGCGACTCCGCCGGGCCGACGCCGGAGCCGACGAAGTCGTCGTCGACGCCGCCGCCGGTGAAGCACCTGACCTTCGGCGCCTACGGCCCCAGCACCGAGATGTCGGCGTTCCGGACCACGGTCGAGGAGTGGAACGCCTTCTCCAAGGGGCCCGACGTGCGGATGCACGTGTGGGACTCCCACCAGGCCTTCCGCAAGGCGGTGGAGTCCGGGGTCGACCTGCCCGACGTCTTCCTCACGTCGCGGACGGACCTGCGGTGGCTGCTCGACAACGACCTGACCCAGCCGGTCGACGAGCTGCTGGACGACCGTGGCGTCGACTTCGGCGACGGCTACTCGCGCGACTCCCTGCAGGCGTTCAGCGCCGACGACCGGCTCCAGTGCATGCCGTACGGCGTGTCGCCGATGGTCGTCTACTACAACAAGCAGCTCGTCGACTTCGACCGGATGCGCAAGCGCGGGCTCGACGCGCCGGACGAGGGTGCGACCTCGTGGTCGTTCGACCAGTTCGCCGCAGCGGCGCAGTTCGCGAGCCGCCCCGCCCGCGGCACCAAGGGCGTCCAGATCGACGCCACGCTGCCCGGCCTCTCGCCGTTCATCGAGTCCGGTGGCGGCTCGGTCTTCGACGACGGCACCGACCCCACGTCGCTCGACTTCTCCAGCGACGACTCGAAGGCCGCGCTCGACCGCACGCTCCAGCTGCTCCGCGACCCCCGGTACACGCTCAGTGAGACCGAGCTCGCCGAGGCGTCGCCGCTGCGCTGGTTCGAGCGGGGTCGCCTCGGCATGATCGCGGGCTACCGCTCGCTGGTGCCGCAGCTGCGGCTCATCCCGGGGCTGGAGTGGGACGTGCTGCCGATGCCGGTCCTCGGCAGCTCGGCGACCGTCGGGGACGTCAGCGGGCTGTGCCTGTCGAAGGACGCCGCGAGCACCCCCGACGCCGCGGACTTCATGGTCCACGAGCTGTCGGTGGACTCGGTCACCCGGGTGACGCGGACCGGCTACCTCGCGCCGGCCAACCTCGAGGTCGCCCTCAGCGACACCTTCCTCCAGCCCGGCCGCCAGCCGGAGACCTCGTCGGTGTTCAACACCACGGTGCGGTCGATGGACTTCGGGCCGCTGATCGACTCGTGGACCGAGCTCGAGAAGGCGGTCGAGCCGGACCTCGAGGAGCTGGTCCACGGACCCGGCATCCTCGACCTGGACACGATCACGCAGCAGATCGACGAGACCTCCAGGCCGATCCTCGACCCGACGTACACCCCGTCCCCGAGCGCGTCCTCGAGCACCTCCTCGAGCGCCTCGTCGATGTCCGCCTCACCGTCCGGCTGACCCCTCGGGGGTCTGACCGCGGCCGGACGACGTCGCGCCGATCGCATCGGAAGCGGTCCGCCCGGGTACCTTGAAGCATGACTCTCACCGCTGTCCGACCTCCTGTGGTCGTGGCGCCCGGGACGAGCGCGGTCGACACCGAGCTCCTCGCCCGGGAGCTCGACGCGATCCGGCAGGAGGTCCTGGACTCGCGCGGTGAGCGGGACGCGGCCTACATCCGCCGCCTGGTCCGCGTGCAGCGGGTCCTCGAGATCGGCAGTCGCGCCGCGCTGCTCGGCAGCCGGCGGCGGTCGCTGTGGCTGCTGGGGACGGCCGGGCTCACGCTGGCCAAGGTGCTCGACAACATGGAGATCGGCCACAACGTCCTGCACGGGCAGTGGGACTGGATGCGCGACCCGAAGATCCACTCGACGACCTGGGAGTGGGACCACACCTCGCCGGCGGAGCAGTGGAAGCGCGCGCACAACGAGACGCACCACCTCTACACGAACGTGCTCGGCCGCGACAACGACCTGGGCTACGGCATCATGCGCGTCGACGAGGCCCAGGAGTGGGCGCCCCGGCACCTGGCCCAGCCGCTGCTGAACTTCGTGACGGCCTGCATCTTCGAGTACGGCATCACGATGTTCGACCTCGACCTCGGTGACAGCCTCCGCGACAAGGCCCAGCTGACGCCCGAGAAGAAGGCCGAGGTCAAGGTGGCCCTGGCCAAGGTGCGCAAGCAGGTCGTGAAGGACTTCGTGCTCTACCCGGCCCTGTCCGGCCGGGCCTGGCGCTCGACGCTCGCCGCGAACGCCACCGCGAACCTGGTGCGCAACCTGTGGAGCCACTCGGTGATCATGTGCGGGCACTTCCCCGAGGGCGTGCAGACCTTCGAGCAGGAGACCCTCGACGAGGACGAGACCCGGGGCGAGTGGTACCTGCGGCAGATGCTCGGCTCGGCCAACATCTCCGGCTCCCGCTTCATGCACACGATGACCGGCAACCTCTCCCACCAGATCGAGCACCACGTCTTCCCGGACCTGCCGAGCAACCGCTACATCGAGATCGCCCCCCGGGTGCGGGCGGTCTTCGACCGCTTCGGCCTCGCCTACAACTCGCGTCCGTTGGTGCGCCAGGTCGCCAGCGCCTGGCACCGGGTCGTGCGCCTCTCGCTGCCCAACGGCTGGCTCGCCGAGACCAACCGCCGCAACCTGCTGCCCCAGCTGCGCCGGCTCCGGCACGCCTGACCCTCACGGGGCGCCGGTGGTCGAGCTTGTCGAGACCCCGGGACGGTGTGCAGGGCGGTGACGTCGTCAGGTCGCGGTCCGCTGGGGTTGCGACCGACGTGGCAGCGAAGCGGGTACGGCGGCTTCCGGTCGCGGCTGATTCCCGGCTCACGGTCGGCGGCTGGCGCGGGCGTCATGCAACCGGTGGTCGAGCTTGTCGAGACCCCGGAAGGTGAGGCAGGGCGGTGACCACTGAGAGCTGGTTGCGGGTTCGCTCTGGTTGCGACCGACAGGCAGCAAGAGCGGGTACGGCGGGCCTCCTGGGTGCGGCTACTTCCCGGCTCACGAGTCGCGCGGGCGTCAGGCCGCCGGTGGTCGAGCTTGTCGAGACCCCGGGATGGTGTGCAGGGCGGTGATGTCGGCAGCTTGCGGTCCGCTGGGGTTGCGACCGACGTGGCAGCGAAGCGGGTGCGGCGGCCTCCTGGGTGCGGCTACTTCCCGGCTCACGGGTCGGCGGCTCGCGCGGGCGTCATGCCACCGGTGGTCGAGCTTGTCGAGACCCCGGAAGAAGGGGCCGGGCAACGACCGCCGAAGCAGCCTCGAAGATTTTACCTTCGCGGTGCTCAGATCCCTGTGGACACAGGGGATTCTCGGGTCGGACTGTCGGTGGCCAGTGCTTGGCTGGACCCATGGAAGCCACCGCCGCCATCACCTCGGGACCCACTCCCGAGCTCTCCCCGGAGAGTGTGCTGGCTGCGGCGGTCGAGGTCCGCGACCTCGAGGACGCGGCCGCGATCCACAAGCTCCAGCTCGCCGCCGACTGGGTCACCCTGCATCCGGGTGAGGAGGTCGACACCTCGATCGAGTACGGGATGCGGGACCTGCAGATCGCCGGCGATGGCGCCCCGACGATCGACGAGGGTGCGGTCGCGGAGTTCGCGCTGGCGATCGGGGTCTCCACCGACACCGGTCGCACCTACCTCGGCGACGCCGTGGAGCTCCGGCACCGGCTCCCGCGGCTGTGGGCGCGGGTGGTCGCCGGGCAGGTGGCGGTGTGGAAGGCCCGGAAGGTCGCCCAAGCCACCCGGTGCATCCCGCCCGACGCGGCGGCGGTGGTGGACCAGCGGCTCGCCTGGTGTGCGCACCGGTGCTCGTTCGCCGAGATCGACCGCCAGGTCGCCAAGGCCCAGGCCGAGCACGATCCTGACGCCGCCGAACAGCGCCGCGTCGAGGCGCTCGAGCGACGACACCTCGACATCGACCTCGACCACGTCACCGACGGGATCGTCCACATCGACGGCGACGTCGACCTCGCCGACGCCCTCGCCCTCGAGGAACTCATCCGGACCAAGGCCGCCACCCTCGACCCCGAGCTGCCCCTCGACGTGCGCCGCGCCCAGGCCGTCGGCCTCCTCGGCGCCGATGGTCGGACCGAGGTGTAGGTGGTCGTCTACGCCCACACCCGCCCCGGCCAGGCGATGGTCGACGTCGAGAACGGCCGCACCGTCATCACCCCCGAGCACCTCAAGGACTGGTGCCAGGCCGCGGGCACCAAGGTCACCGTCCGGCCCGTCATCGACCTCAACGCGGAACAGTCGACACCCTGGTACGAGCCGACGGACCTGATGAAGGAGCAGGCCCGGCTGCGCTACGGCGAGTGCGCGTTCGTGGGCTGCCACCGACCCGCCCGCGACGACGATGCGGACCACATCGACGCATGGCCACACGGGAAGACGGTCTCCTCGAACCTGGCGCCCCTGTGCCGTCCGCACCACCGGCTCAAGACCTTCACCGCCTGGACCTACCGGGTCGTCGCAGGTGTCGGGTTCGTGTGGACCAGCCCGATGGGCCACACCTACCTCAGCCCCTTCGTCACCGACCCGCCACCACGACATACCCGCTGACCCGGACCCTGCCGACCACGAGCACCACGGCCGGCGGGGCCACTGCCGTGCCCGGCCGTCGGTGGCAGCCGACGGCGGCTCCTGAGGAGCTCAGTCGTCCGCGGCCGGCTGTTCGGACGCCGGCTCGTCCGGGTCGTCCTGCTCGACGACCGCCTCGACGACGGGCTCGACGGCCGGCTCCTGCTCGGCCGTGAGGATCGCGTCCACGATGATGGGGCCGGCGATCTCGACCTGCCAGGGGCGGGCGCCGTACGCCGTGAGCTGGTCGGCCACCAGGGGCGGGAGTCGGTCGGGGTCCCGCGTGGCGGGCGGGGTCCACAGCGTGCGGCGCAGGTAGTCGGGGGTCAGCAGGTTCTCGACCGGCAGGTTCAGCTCCTCGGCGCGCGCGGTCATCGCGTCCCGGGCGAGCACGAGCCGGCGGGCCGCGACCGGGTCCTTCTCGGCCCAGGCGCGGGGGAGCGGCGGGCCGTCGCCGCGGGGGGAGCGGGTGGGGAGCTCGGACTCGGGCATCTCGGCGACCTCGCGGAGGGCGGCGACCCAGCGGCCGGCGTACCGCTCGGCCCCGCGGCCGTGGAAGCCCTTGGTCGCGAGCAGCGCGTCGCGGTCGGAGGGCATCGCCTGCGCGGCGGCGACGATGGCGGCGTCGGGGATGATCCGGCCCGGGGTGACGTCGCGCTGCTCGGCCAGCGAGTCGCGGACCTCCCACAGCGCCCGGACCGCGCCGAGGCCGCGGCGGCCGCGGACCCGGTGCATGCCGGACGTGCGTCGCCAGGCCTCGACCCGGGGGGTCGGCCGGAAGCTACGGAGGGCGTCGAACTCCTGCCGGGCCCACTCGTCCTTGCCGGCGGCGACGAGCTCGGCGTGCAGCTGCGCCCGCAGCTCCACCAGCACCTCGACGTCGAGCGCGGCGTACTCCAGCCACGGCCCGGGCAGCGGCCGGGTCGACCAGTCGACCGCGGAGTGCTCCTTGGCCAGCCGGGCGCCGAGCAGGCTCTCGACCAGCGTGGCCAGCCCGACCCGCGGGTAGCCGAGCAACCTCCCGGCGAGCTCGGTGTCGAAGAGCGCGGTCGGCTGCAGCCCGACCTCGGCGAGGCAGGGCAGGTCCTGGGTCGCGGCGTGCAGGATCCACTCGGTCCCCTCGAGGACCTCCTGGAGCTGCGGCAGTGCGCCGAACGGGATCGGGTCGAGGAGGAAGGTGCCCGACCCCTCGCGGCGCAGCTGGATCAGGTAGGCGCGGGAGGAGTAGCGGTAGCCCGACGCGCGCTCCGCGTCGACCGCGACCGGACCCGACCCGGCGGCGATCCGCTCGCAGAGCTCGACGAGCGCCGGCTCGGTGTCGACCACCGGCGGCAGGCCGTCGCGGAGCGTGAGGAGCGGGATCTCGGCGGGCTCCTCGACGGGGTCCGGGGTCGGGTCTTCGGTGGGATGCTCCGAGGTCATGTCAGCGTCCCGAGCCCCGCTGGCCGCGGCGGCTCGGCATCACGGCGACACCGTCGGGCACCGGCGGCAGCCCCACCGCCGTGCACAGCAGCTCGCCCCACGCCTCGACGTGCGGCGCGAGGTCCAGCGGCGCGAGTGCGGGGGCGTCGTCGGGCTGCAGCGGCGTCCACGAGGCGCGGATCTCGATCTGCGCGGTCCCGCCCTCGTCGGCCATCCCGCCGAAGCTCTCGGTCGAGACCCGGGTGACGGTGCCCGAGATCGCGGTGTACGACGCCCCGTGCGCCTCGAGCGCCTCGGTCAGCCAGGACCAGCCGACCGCGCCCAGCAGCGGGTCGATCGCCTGCTCGAGGTCGACGTCGGCCCGCGTGTAGGCGACGCAGCGGAAGGTGCCCTCCCAGGCGTCGTTGCCGGCCGGGTCGTGCAGCAGGATGATCCGCCCGGTCCCGACGTCGGTGTCGTCGACGGTCACGTCGGCCGAGAGCGCCGCGGCGTAGGGCGCGATGCGCTGCGGCGCCGGCATCTCCTCGCAGAAGACCTCCGGGCGCAGCCGGGCGGCGTGCATGGTCGCCACGGCGTCCCGGAACTCCGGGGGCACCGCGGCCGCACCGTGTCCCGGGTGCGTCTCCTGACCGACGACCATGGGGTCACAGTAGGTCGCCCCCCGCGGTCCCGATGTGCGAACACGCCGGTTGACCTGCGAGGCTTCACCCGTGACGAGCCTCCGCGACCCCGCTCCGGAGCTCGCGGGAAGCGCCTTCCTCAAGGCCGCCCGCGGCGAGCCGGTGCCGCACACGCCGGTGTGGTTCATGCGCCAGGCGGGCCGTTCGCTGCCCGAGTACCTCGAGGTCCGCCGCGGTGTCGGCATGCTCGAGTCCTGCATGAAGCCCGAGCTCGTCGTGGAGATCACGCTCCAGCCGGTCCGCCGCTACGGCGTCGACGCGGCGATCTTCTTCTCCGACATCGTGCTCCCGCTCAAGGCGGTCGGCGTCGACCTCGACATCAAGCCCGGCGTCGGTCCCGTGGTGGCCCGGCCGGTCGAGACGCTGGCCGACGTCGAGGCGATCCCGGACCTGACCCCCGACGCCGTCCCCTTCATCACCGAGGCGGTCCGCGAGCTGGTGGGCGAGCTCGGCAGCACCCCGCTGATCGGGTTCGCGGGTGCGCCGTTCACCGTGGCGTCGTACCTCGTCGAGGGCGGACCGTCGAAGGAGCACGCCCGCACCAAGGCGATGATGTTCGGCGCCCCCGACGTGTGGGACGCGCTGATGCGCAAGATCGCCGGCATCTCCGCGGCGTACCTCGAGGTCCAGGTCGCCGCCGGGGCCTCGGCCGTCCAGCTCTTCGACTCGTGGGCCGGTGCGCTCACCCCGCAGGACTACCGCACCCAGGTGATGCCGCACTCCGCCCACGTGCTCGAGCGGGCCGGGGCGCTCGGCGTCCCGCGCATCCACTTCGGCGTCGGTACGGCGAACCTGCTCGGTCTCATGGGCGAGGCCGGTGCCGACGTGGTCGGCGTCGACTGGCGCACGCCCCTCGACCAGGCGATCCCCCAGGTCGGCGACCGCGGCGTGCAGGGCAACCTCGACCCGACGCTGGTGTTCGCCCCGACCGACGTGATGACCGCCCGGGCGGCCGAGGTGATCGAGGCCGGCCGCGCCGCGAAGGGGCACGTCTTCAACCTCGGCCACGGCGTCATCCCGACGACCGACCCCGACCAGCTCAAGCGGCTGACGGAGTTCGTGCAGAGCTACGAGCGGTGATCCGCCGCCGGACCGCCCGGACCACCAGGTAGGCGGGCAGGCCCAGGACCAGCAGCACGACGAGCCAGGGCAGCAGCGCACCGAACGCGGTGGCGAGTGCGACCGCGAACGCGGCCAGCGCGCCCCAGCCCGCCGACAGGCCGGCCAGGAACCCGGACTCGTCCTTCTCCTCCTTCGGAGCGGGCTTCGCCGGGATCTCGTCGATGCTCACGGTGATCGTGGACAGCGAGGTCTGGCCGCGCAGGTAGGCGGCCTGCCGCTCGAGCGAGTCGAGGTCGGCCTGGCGGCGCGAGAGCTCGGCCTCGATCGCCATCACGTCGCGGATGCTCTGCGCCCGGTCGAAGAGCACGGTGATCCGGGCGATGCTGCGCTTCTGCGCCGCGAGCCGGGTCTGGGTGTCGATGAGCTGGGTGGTGACGTCGTCCTCGCTGCTGGTGGCCGACTCCAGCTCGGCGGTGCCGACGCCCTTGAGCGCGTCCATCGCCTGGCCGAACTGCTCGGTCGGGATCCGCAGCACCATCCGGGTGTACGCCGGGTGCCCGTCGTCGTCGGTGGTGGTCTTCTCCTCGGTGACCTGGCCGGCGAACCGGTCGACGACCTTCTGCACGTCGAACTGCGCCTTGCCGACGTCATCGGCGCGCAGCGCGACGTTGCCCTTGCGGATCACCGCCCGGGCCAGCACGTCGTCGCCCGGCTGCACCCGGTTCTTGCCGCTGGCGTCGTCGGTGTCGGTCGTGCCGAGCTCGGCGCCGTCCCGGAGCGCGTCGGCCGGGGCCGGCGCCTCCGCCGAGACCGCGCCGGAGTCGCCCCCGCCCGCCGACGACGCGCTCGAGCCGCCGTCGTCGGTCGCCCCGCCGCTGCAGCCGACGAGGGAGCCCGCGAGGAGGGCGGAGAGGAGGGCCAGGCTGGGAACGGCGGCGCGCGGGGTCATGCGGTCTGGGACGCGGCTCCTGGTCGTTCGGTTCCCGCCTCGGCGCCGGAGGCGTGGGCGCGGGCGTGCCGCAGCAGGACCGCCTCGAGGTCGCGCACCCGCCGCGGCACGTGCTGCTGGCGGCGCTGGCGCAGCACCAGGCTCACCGACGTGGTGTTGCCCGCCAGCGGCCGGAAGGTGATCAGCCCGGCCCGCTCCATCGGGTCGCCGGCGACGCTGTAGTCGGGCAGCACGGTCAGGCCGAGGCCCTGGGCCACCATCACCTTGCCGAGCTCGGACCCGTCGGTCGTGTACGACACCGCCGGCATCTCCGACCCGAAGAGCCGGTTCACGAAGCGGTGCATCAGGTAGCCCTCGCGCATCGCGACGAACGGCTCCGCCCGCAGCTGGTCCGTCGTCACCTCGTCGTACGCCGCCAGCGGGTGGTCGGCCGGCAGTACCGCCACGGGGTGCCCGTGCACGAGGCTGGTGCCGACCAGGTCGGTCGGCGGGTCGTCCCCCTCGAGGACGTTGACGAGGCCGAGGTCGAGCCCTCCCTCGACCAGGCCCTGGTTGATCCCGGCCTGCTGGGTGTTGACGACCTCGACCGTGCTGCCGGGGTACGACGCCCGGAAGTCGCGCATCGCGGGGACCAGCAGCGTCGCCGTCGCCGCGCTGACGGTGCCGACCCGGACCACGTGGTGACCCGCGGCCTGGTCGCCGGCGGCGGTGCGCAGCCGCTCGACGGCCTCGAGCACCTCGACCATGGGCTGGAGCAGCTCGCGTCCGCGCCGGCTGATCCGGGAGCCGGACCGCCGCCGGTCCAGCAGGGTGACCCCGAGCTCGCGCTCGAGCTTGGAGACCGCCTCGCTCAGGGCGGGCTGGGAGATGTGCAGCCGCTCGCTCGCCCGGCGCAGCGACCCGTGCTGGGTCACCGCGGCGATGTACTCGAGCTGTTCGATCCGCACGCGTGCTCCTCTCGTGAGCCCGCCGGGGGAGCGGGTGACAGGGATCGCCTGTCACCCCATCGTCGACTCCGCCCGCCGGGGCCGGCCCCTCGGCTTGAACCGTCGGCCAATCTATATCAATCTGGTCAACATTGATGTCTTTGGTGCTCTCGCTCGGAAGGAGCGCGCAGATGCTCACGTTCCACTGGTTCCTCCCGACCAACGGCGGGGACGGCCGTGACGTCGTCGGCGGTGGTCACGGCGTCGCGGCCGGGCCGTCGGGCCGGCCCGCGTCGGTGCCCTACCTCGGCCAGGTCGCCCGCAGCGCCGAGCAGCTCGGCTTCGAGGCGGCGCTCACCCCGACCGGCGCGTGGTGCGAGGACGCCTGGATCACGACCGCGATGATCACCAGCCTCTCGGAGCGGCTGAAGTTCCTGGTGGCGTTCCGGCCGGGGCTGACCTCGCCGTACGTCGCCGCGCAGATGGCCGGCACCTTCCAGAACCTCTCCGGCGGCCGGCTGGCCCTGAACGTCGTCACCGGCGGCGAGAGCCACGAGCAGCGGATGTTCGGCGACTTCCTCGACAAGGACGGGCGCTACGAGCGCTGCGACGAGTTCCTCTCGATCGTGCGGTCCTTGTGGACCGGCGAGCCGGTCACCTTCGAGGGCGAGCACCTCCACGTCGAGGAGGCGGTGCTCCAGCAGGTCCCCGACCCGCTGCCGCAGATCTACTTCGGCGGCTCCTCGCCGGCCGCCGGCCGGGTCGCCGCCAAGCACGTCGACGTCTACCTCACCTGGGGCGAGCCGCCGGCGGCCGTCGCCGAGAAGGTCGCCTGGATCCGCAGCCTGGCCGAGGCCGAGGGCCGGCAGATCCGGTTCGGGATCCGGCTGCACACCATCGCCCGTGACACCTCCGAGGCCGCGTGGGCCGAGGCGGATCGGCTGCTGGCCGGCATCTCCGACGACGACGTCGCGCGCGTCCAGGAGGGGCTGCGGCGCTCGGAGTCGGTGGGGCAGCGCCGGATGCTCGACCTCAACCGCGGCTCGAAGGACGGGCTGGTCATCCACCCGGGCCTGTGGGCCGGGATCGGTCTGGTCCGCGGTGGTGCCGGGACCGCGATGGTGGGCAGCTTCGCCGAGGTCGCCGACCTGGTCGAGGAGTACCGAGCGGTCGGCATCGAGGAGTTCGTGCTCTCGGGCTACCCCCACCTGGAGGAGGCGTACTGGTTCGGTGAGGGCGTGCTGCCCGAGCTCGCCCGCCGCGGGCTGTGGCAGCACCCGGCCCCGGTCCAGGGCCGGACCTCGGTGCCCTTCGGGCAGCGGGCCGCCTCGTGAGCCGCGCGCGCGTCGCCGTCGTCGTCGGCAACCCGAAGCCGCAGAGCCGCACCCTGCACGCGGCCACCCGCCTGGCACGCGAGCTCGTCGGGCGCGACCCCGACCAGGTGGTCGACCTCGCCGACCTCGGCCCCCGGATCCTGGACTGGGACGACGAGGTGGTCGCCGAGCTCGTGGCGGACGTCGGCGCGAGCGACCTGGTCGTCGTCGGCTCGCCGACCTACAAGGGCACCTACACCGGGCTGCTCAAGCTCTTCCTCGACCGGTTCCCCACCGACGGCCTGCGCGGCGTCGCGGTCCCGCTGATGCTCGGCGCCGGGCCGGGCCACGCACTCGCGCCGGAGCTCACGTTGCGGCCCGTGCTCACCGAGATCGGGGGGCTGGTGCCCGCCAAGGGGCTCTACGTCGTCGACTCGGCGTACGACGACCCGTCGGCGTACGAGCACTGGCTGGGCCTGGCCCGGCCCGCGATCACCGCCGTCCTCGCCAGCAGGACGGCCGACACCAGGACGGGAGTCCCGGCATGACGGTTTCTCAGTTCCCCACCAACCAGGACCTCGACCCCCAGCGGCTGCGCGAGGCGTTCGGCGCGTTCCCCAGCGGCGTGGTCGCGGTCGCCGCCGAGGTCGACGGGGCGCTCGTCGGGCTGGCCGCGAGCTCGTTCACCTCGGTCAGCCTGGAGCCGGCGCTGGTGTCGATCTCCGTGGCGAACAGCTCCCAGACCTGGCCCACGCTCCGGCAGGCCGGGCACCTCGGGGTCAGCATCCTCGCCGACCACCACGGCGAGGTCTGCCGGCGGCTGGCCGGCCCGCTCGAGCACCGGTTCGACGGCCTCGCGGTCACGACGACCCCCGAGGGGGCGGTCCTGCTCGACGACGGCCTGGCGCGCTTCGACTGCACGGTCCACCGCGAGGTCGAGGCCGGCGACCACACCATCGTGCTGCTCGAGCTGCACGGCGTGGAGCACCCCGCCCCCGACGACGCGAGCTCCTCGCCCCTGGTCTTCCATCGCAGCGGCTTCGGCCGACTGGCCGGCTGAGGCGACCCCCTGACTCCCGCGCCGCGGCGGCCGCACCCGCTGCCGCGGCGCGGGACACCTCTGGGAGACTGGGCGGGTGAGCAGGGTCGTGGTCGTCGGCGGAGGGATCGCCGGGCTCGCCGCGGCGCGTGACCTGGTCGCCGCCGGGCACGACGTGCTCGTCCTCGAGGGGTCGGCCCAGGTCGGTGGCAAGCTGCTGCGGGCGGCCGTCGCGGGCGTGACCGTCGACGTCGGCGCCGAGGCGATGCTCAACCGCCGCCCCGAGGGTGTCGACCTGGCCCGCGAGCTGGGCCTGCCGATCGAGCACCCGACCCTGGCCGCGTCCCGCATCTGGACCCGCGGCGCCCTCCGTCCGCTGCCCCGCTCGCTGATGGGCGTCCCGCTCGACCTCCCCCAGCTGGAGGACTCCGGCGTGCTCTCGCCCGAGGGCCTGGAGCGGGTCCGCGCGGAGGCGTCGCTGCCGGCCAGCGAGATCGACGGGGACGTCTCCGTCGGCGACCTGGTCGACGCCCGGTTCGGGCCCGAGGTCACCGACCGGCTCGTCGAGCCCCTGCTCGGCGGCGTGTACGCCGGGCACGCCCGCCTCCTCTCCGCCCGCGCGTCGGTCCCGCAGCTGGTGACCTTCGCCGAGCGCGGCTCGATGACCGAGCAGGCAGCGGCCATCCCGATGACCTACGACGGACCCATCTTCGCCGGCATCGCCGGCGGCATGGGCCAGCTGCCCGAGGCGCTCGCCGCCGCGTTGGCGCCCGCGGGGGAGGTCCGCACGGGCGCGACCGTCCGCGAGCTGACCCGCACCCCGACCGGCTGGGCACTCACCGTCGGGCCGACCACCGCGCCCGAGCTGATCGAGGCGGACGCCGTCGTGCTGGCCACCCCGGCGGCGCCGACCGGCCGCCTGCTCCGCGAGGTCGCCCCGGTCGCGGCCGCCGAGCTCGCCGCGATGGAGGCCGCCTCGGTCGTGGTCGTGACCTTCGCGTTCCGCGAGTCCTCCGCACCGGAGATCGCCACCACGGACTCCTCGGGCTTCCTCGTGCCGCCCGTCGACGGCCGCCGGGTGAAGGCCTCGACCTTCTCCTTCGCCAAGTGGGGCTGGGTCCGCGCCGCCGGCGACGGCCTGCTCTTCCTGCGTACCTCGCTCGGACGGCACCGCGAGGAGGTCGCCCTCCAGGCCAGCGACGAGGAGCTCGTCGCGTGGTCGCTCGCCGACCTCCGCGAGGCCGTCGGCCTGCGGGCCGAGCCGGTCGACGTGCACGTGCAGCGCTGGGGCGGCGGCCTGCCGCAGTACGCCGTCGGGCACCTCGACCGGGTCGCCCGGGTCCGGGCCTCCGTCGGGGCCGTCCCCGGCCTCGCGGTCTGCGGCGCCGCGTACGACGGCGTCGGCATCCCGGCCGTCATCGGCTCGGCCCGGCGCGCGGTGGCCGAGGTGCTGCCCGGCGGAGCCGCCTGAGCGGTCAGACGACGACCGTGCCCTCGGTCGCGGTGCGCTCGAGGTAGGCCGCGGACAGCGACCGCGCCACGGCTCCCGGCTTCCCGGAGCCGATCACGCGGCCGTCCACGCTCAGCACCGGCGTGACCCCGCCCATCGTGCCGGTCACGAACACCTCGTCGGCGTTGTACACGTCGGTGAGCGAGTAGTCGCCGACCGCGGTCGGGACACCGGTCACACCGCAGATCTCGAGGATCGTCTCCCGGGTGATGCCGGCGGGGCAGGCCCGCGTCGTCGACGTGCGGACGACCCCGTCCGCCACGTGGAAGACGTGGGTCGCGTTCGTCTCGGCGACGAAGCCGGCGTCGTCGAGCATGATCGCGTCGTCGGCGCCGGCGACGTTCGCCTCGACCTTGGCGAGGATCGAGGTGAGCAGGTTGTTGTGGTGGATCCTCGGGTCCAGGGAGTCCGGTCGGTGACGCCGCACCGACGAGGTCACCAGCGAGATCCCGCCCTCGTCGTACACGGGTGACTTGAACTCCGCGAGCACGATGAGCGTCGGCCCCGACCGGTTGAGCCGCGGGTCCATGCCGCTGGTGATCTTCACGCCGCGGGTCAGCGTGAGCCGGACGTGCACGTCGTCGGTCATCGCGTTGGCGGCCAGCACGGCACGGATCCGGTCGGTGATCTCGTCGTCGCTCGGGACGGTGGTGAACGCCAGGGCCTGCGCCGAGTGCCGCAGCCGCCGGAGGTGCTCGGTGAGCTTGAAGATGCGTCCGCGGTGCAGCCGCAACCCCTCCCACACGGCGTCGCCGCCCTGGACGACCGAGTCGAAGGGGCTGATCCCCGCCTCGTCGCGGTGGACCAGCCGGTCGTCGATCCCGACGACGAGGTCGCGGTTGCGCTCGTCCCAGTGCTGCAGCATCAGCTCTCCTCAGGGGGTGACGTCGCCGGCGCGGCCGGGCGCAGGCGGTGGGCCGCCAGGGCGTCGTAGTAGGGCCGGCACCGCTCCAGCAGCGGCGCGAGCCGGTCGGGCAGCGGGTCGCCCGACCCCGGCGACCACGGCGCGAAGCCGGTCGACGCCTCGACGCCGGCGTACCAGTGCGGCGCCCACACCCCGTCGGTCGGGCGCGGTCCGGCCGGCCAGGCGAGCATCGCCTCGTCGAACGCGATGCCGAGGGCCGAGCACAGCAGACCGAGCGTGCCCCGGGGGTCGCGGAGCACGTCGGCGGCGTCGACCACCGGGCCGCCGTAGGTCTCGAAGAGCTCGAGCTGCTGGGGCAGCCCGAGGTCCTCGAGGGTCGGCTCGTCGCGGACCTTCGCGTACGACGTCAGCACCCGCTCCGGGTCGCGGACCAGGAACGCGTGGCGCAGGCCGGCCAGCGGCGCGCGCGGCACCGACGGCAGGACGTGGTGGGTCATGTGCTTCTGGTACTGCAGCGGCGTCCCGACCGGACCGGTGGTCAGCTCGGTGAGCACGACGGCCGGATCGGTCGGCTGGGACGCGACCACCTCCGCGCGGCCGGGGTGGTCGAGGCCGGTGGTGGCGAGGTAGGCGGCGTAGAGGGGCTCGTCGACGACCGAGCAGTCGGCCCGGTTCCCGAAGCTGCGCATCAGCGCGGTCGAGAGGTTGCGCGGTCCCGACCACATCGCGATCCGGAGCTCTGGGGTGCCGTCCATCGGGCAGCAGTCTGCCCCGTTGTCCCTGTCGGGTGGGACACCCGGCCCGCGAACCTCGGGTCATCGAGCACACCCCACTCACAGAAAGTCACCTCGATGACCACCCAGACCCACACCCGCATCACCACCCGCAACCCGGTCCGCGCCGACATCACCCCGGCTCCGGCGACCCGCACCTCGCGCCGGTGGGCGCTGGCCGGGCTCGGCGCCGGCCTCGCCGGCATCGGGACCGTCGTCACCTCGTCGATGGTCGACGTCGTCTACCGCGACGAGTTCGCCGGCACCACCACCGGTGTCGCCGACGCCCTGCAGGACAAGGGCCCCGTCATGTTCGTCTTCCACAGCGTCACCATGCTCGGTGCCGTGCTGATGGTCGTCTTCGCCGCCGGCCTGCACCGCCGGCTGCGCGCCGTCTCGCCCGACGGGCTGGCCCCGGTGGTCGCCCTCGCGGGCCTCGCCGGCACCGCCGTCGTGAGCGTGCTGGGCGCCGGCCTCGACACCGAGTTCATGATGCCGCTGGCGCAGGGCGACAACATCGTCGACGACAGCACCGGCGCGATGTACAACCACTGGATCGGCACCATCCCCTGGCTCTGGGTCCTCGCCGGCCTGGCCGGGCTCGCGATCCACGTCGTCGCCCGGCAGGGCGGTGCGCCGCGCTGGCTCGGCATCGTCGGCCTGGTCCTCGGCGGGCTGACCGTCCTCCTCGGCATCTCCCCGCTGGAGTACCTCTCCGGGATGACCGGCGCGCTCTGGCTGACGGTCACCGCGGCCGGGTTCTCCTTCGGTGACCGCGCCTTCCGGTCATGATGTGCCGGTGACTCCCGGGCACACCCCCAGCGAGCAGCGACCGGTCGGCTGGCCGGTCGCTGCCGCGTTCCCGTTGCTCTGCGCGGCCTGCCTGGCCGGCGTGGTGCTGCTGGGGCTGCGGTCCCGGGGCCGGCCCGTCCTCTGGTCCTTCGGCGAGGGCATCGAGATCGGGTACGGCGGCACCGCTCTGGTCGGCCTGGTGCTCGCGCTGCTGGCGGCCGTGGTGCTGCGCCGCGCCGAGCACCGGCTGATCGGCTGGACGCTCGGCGCGGTCGGGCTGTTCTGGTCCCTCGACGGGCTGTCCGAGGCCTACGTCCGGCTCGGCGTGGTCACCGACCACGCGCTGCCCGCGATGACCTTCGCCGTCTGGTTCCTCGCCCGGTTCACCGCCCTGCTGCCCGCGACGATCGTGGTGCTGCCGCTGCTCTTCCCGGAGGGCCGGTTCCTCCCCGGCCGGTGGGGCGTCGCGAGCTGGGTCTGCATGACGGCGATGTGCCTGAGCGCGCTGGCGACCGTGGTGATGCCCTACCGGCAGGAGACCGACGCCTTCCCACCAGGGGTCGACCCCGACCCGACGACGATCGGTGCGCTGGCCCCGGTCGCGGATGGGATCGCCGCGGCCCTCCAGGCCAGCACGGTCCTCGGTGTCGTGGTCCCGATCGCGGTCGTCGTGCACCGCTACCGGCGCTCCTCCGGGACCGCCAGGGACCGGATGCGCTGGCTGCTCTGGGGCGCGCTGGTCACCGCGGTGCTGGTGCTCGGGTCCGTGGCCGTGGACCTCGGCCCGCTCCAGACGGTCGTCTTCTTCGTCGCGATCGTCCTGGTCCCGGTCGCCATGACCGTCGCGGTCGTCAACCCGAGCCTGGTGCCGATCGAGGACCTGCTCGGCCGCACCGTGCTGCTCGCGGCGCTCGCCGCCGTCCTCGTCGTGGTCGACTTCGCAGTGGTCGCGGGGCTCAGCGCCCTGCTGACCGACACGATGCGGCAGTCCGAGGTGGTGCTGGTCGTGCTGCTCACGACCGTGCTGCTCTACGGTCCGCTCCGCAACCGGCTCTCGCGCTGGGTGCGCCGGGTCGTGCTCGGCGATCGCGCCGACCCCTACGACGCCGTCGCCGGGCTCGCCTCCACGCTGGAGTCGACCGACGAGGTGACCGAGCAGCTCGCCGCGGTCGCCCGGGCCGTCGCGAGCGCCTTCGGGGTCGGCTTCGTCAGCGTCGAGGTCGACCGGAGCGGGGGCGAGCGGCTGGTGGCGACGTACGGCGAGCGCCCGGCCGACACCCGGACCCTGCCGATCTCCTACCGGGACAGCGAGGTCGGCCGGCTGGTGCTGCCCGCCCGGGGGCTGCGCAGCCGCCTGTCGCGCCGCGACGAGGCGCTGCTCGGCGACCTGGTCCGCCAGGCGGCCACCGCCGCACGGACCAGCCGGCTCGCCGAGGAGCTCCAGGACAGCCGGGAGCGGCTGGTCACCGCCCGCGAGGAGGAGCGCCGGCGGATCCGCCGCGACCTCCACGACGGGCTCGGTCCGGCGCTGAGCGGGGTCGTCTTCGAGCTCGAGTCGGCCCGGCTGCTCGTCGACCGCGACCCCGGCGCCGCCCAGGAGCGGATCGCCGGCACCAGCCGGCACGTGCAGGACGTCGTCGCCGACGTACGGCGGCTGGTGCACGAGCTGCGGCCGCCGGCGCTCGACGACCTCGGTCTGGTCGGGGCGCTGCGCCAGCAGGCAGCGAGCCTCGACCCGCCGGCCACCGTCACCGCCGGCGAGCTCGGCAGCCTGCCGGCCGCGGTCGAGGTGGCGGCGTACCGGATCGCCGGCGAGGCGCTGACCAACGTCGCCCGGCACGCCCGGGCGACGCGCAGCGAGGTCCGGCTCGAGGTCGTCGACAGCGCGCTGCTGGTCGAGGTCGTCGACGACGGCACCGGCGTCGCGCCGGACGCGCAGGCCGGGGTCGGGCTGGTCGGGCTGCGCGAGCGGGCGGCCGAGCTCGGCGGCCGGAGCGAGATCACCTGTCCCCCCACCGGCGGCACCGTGGTGCGCGCCTGGCTGCCGCTGAGGAGCGCACCATGACCCAAGAGACCGCCGACATCCGCGTGGTCGTGGTCGACGACCACCAGATCGTCCGCGAGGGGCTGGCCTCCCTCCTCGGTGCCCTCGACGGGCTCGAGGTGGTCGGCACCGCCGCCGACGGTCGCGACGCCGTGCACGTGGTCGCCGAGACCGCGCCCGACGTCGTCGTGATGGACATCCAGATGCCCCGGCTCGACGGCATCGAGGCGACCCGGATGATCACCGGCCGGCAGCCCGACGTGCGCGTGGTGATGCTCACCATGAACGAGGACGACGACACGGTGCTCAGCGCGATCCGCGCCGGTGCCAGCGGCTACCTGCTCAAGGGCTCCGGCGCCGACGAGGTGCAGACCGCGATCCGCGCGGCGGCGAGCGGCGGCATGGTGTTCGGGGCGACGCTGGCCGGCCGCGTCGCGTCGTACTTCTCCGGTGCCCGGACCGCCGAGCCGGAGCCGTTCCCGCAGCTCACCGACCGCGAGCGGGACGTCCTGCGGCTGCTCGCCGCCGGCCGGTCGAACGACGCCATCGCGGCCGAGCTCTACGTGTCGAGCAAGACGGTGCGCAACGCGGTCTCGGCCATCTACGCCAAGCTGCACGCCGCCGGCCGGGCGGAGGCGATCATCAAGGCCCGGGAGGCGGGCTACGGTCGGGACTGAAGTCCCTTCGGGTCGTGCGGGGGCAGTTGGCACAATGGAGCCCATGTCCAGCAACGCCTCGAAGGTCCGGGAGATCAACGACTCCATCCGCTACGCGATGTGGTCGGTCTTCCGGCTCGACGACCTGCTCGGGGATGCGGACCGGGAGGCCGAGGGTGCGGAGGTCGAGAAGCTCTTCGCCGAGCTCGCCGAGTCCGACGTCATCGTCCGCGGCACCTACGAGCTCAGCGGGGTGCGCGCCGACGCCGACCTGATGGTCTGGTGGCACGCCACCACCTCCGAGGAGCTGCAGGCCGCCTACCAGCGCTTCCGTCGCACGGCGTTCGGTCGCCGGCTCGCACCGGTCTGGTCGCAGCTGGCGCTGCACCGCCCGGCGGAGTTCAACAAGGGCCACGTGCCGGCGTTCCTCATGGACGAGGAGCCCAAGGCGCACGTCTGCGTCTACCCGTTCGTGCGCTCCTACGAGTGGTACCTGCTCTCCGACGAGGAGCGGCGTGCGCTGCTGGTCGAGCACGGCCAGATGGGCCGCGACTACCCCGACGTCCGCGCGAACACCGTCGCCAGCTTCGCGCTCGGCGACTACGAGTGGATCCTCGCCTTCGAGGCCGACGAGCTGTACCGGATCGTCGACCTGATGCGCACCCTGCGCGCGTCCGGCGCCCGCCGGCACGTCCGCGAGGAGATCCCGTTCTACACCGGCGCCCTGGTCGGTGCCGCGGAGCTCGTCCAGCGGCTGCCGTAGCCGGCGCTGCACGAAAGGTTCATCGGCCGGCCGATGAACCTCACGCCTGGACGACGAAGCTTCATCGTCCAGGCGTGAGATTCGTGGTGAGCTCGCGCGCGGCCGCTACCCGACCGGGTGGTGCGCCTCGAACAGCCGGTGCGGGTCGACCGAGGCCCGGACGGCCCGCAACCGCTCCAGGCGGTCCCCGTAGACGGTCCCGACGTCGACGGGGCCGTCGCTGAAGTTGAGGACGTGGGTGCCCGTCGTCCACGGCGCCATGGCCGCGCACGTCGCGGCGGCGTCGGCGAGACCCTGCGCCGCGGCCTCCGGGAACGGCGCGATGGCCACGCAGAACAGCGCGTAGGCGCCCTCGAGGTGAGACGCGACCCCGCCGCCCTCCGCCGGGCGACCCAGGGCGCCCCCGAGGTGGCGGAGCTCGGCGAAGAGCAACGACGTGGTGCTGCCCGGGCCGACCTGGCCCAGGTACGCCGCCACCGCCTCCTCCGGCAGGTCCGCGAGGACCGCGTGGTCGGCGACGGCCGGCGCGGGCGCCGGCGGGTCCATGTGGACGGCGGTCAGGCCGGCGGCCGGGATCCTGGCGAAGGTGTCCATCTCCGGCGCGAGCGCCCGCAGCGGGGCGAGCAGCTCGGCGGCCCGGTCGTCCTCCTCGAGCACGGCGCCGTCGACCACGACGATCTGGCGACCGCTGAGGAACGGCGGCAGCTCGGGCAGCGGCGGGAAGCTCATCACGCGCAGCGACGTGGTCACCGACTCCGGGACCTCCCGGGTCCATGCGGCCCAGGCGGGCACGACCTCCGGCGCCCGCTCCCGGTCCCAGAGCAGCATGCCGGCGAACACGTCGGCGTACGGCAGCAGGTCGAGCTCGACCGCGACGACCACGCCGAAGCTGCCCCCGCCGCCGCGCAGCGCCCAGAACAGGTCGGGGTGCTCGTCCGCGGTGGCGCGGACCAGCGAGCCGTCCGCGGTGACCACCTCGACGGCGCGCAGGCTGTTGGTGGCCAGGCCGTGCCGGCGCCCGTAGAAGGACAGTCCGCCGCCGAGCACGTAGCCGGCGACGGCGACGTCGGGAGCGCTGCCGTGCAGGGCGGTGAGGCCGTGCGGTGCGGCGGCCGCGACGACGTCCTGCCAGAGCGTGCCGCCGAGGACCCGCGCGGTGCGGGCGCCCGCGTCGACGGTGACGCCGGTGAGCTCGTGCAGCCGGACCAGGACGACGTCGCCGAGGTCGCGCCCCATGAAGGGGCCGGCGCCGTGGCCGCTGCTCTGCGGGGCGACCCGGAGGCCGGCGGCCGCCGCGGCGCGGACGACCTCGCCGACCTCCTCGGCGGAGTGGGGGACGGCGACGGCGGCGGGCCGCTGGTCGACCGCGAGGTTCCAGGGGGTGCGGGCGGC
>NZ_JBGAHF010000012.1:0-132104 GCF_044226305.1 Nocardioides sp.
TGGCGGTGGTGGAGGTGGTGGTGGCGGGGGCAGAGGAGTCGTCCGTTGGCGAGGTCGGTGGGGCCGCCGTTGGACCATTCGAGGTCGTGGTGGGCGTGGCAGCGCCACGGTGGTGCGTCGCAGCCGGGGTGGGTGCAGCCGCGGTCGCGGAGGGCGAGGGCGAGGTGCTGGGCGGCGGTGAAGAGGCGGGTCTGGTGGCCGAGGTCGAGGACCTCGGAGCGGGTGCCGAGGACGGCGGGGATGATCGCGGCCTGACAGGCGAGCCGGCGGGCTTCGCCGGGTGAGATCCGGTGGCCGGTGTCGAGGATGACCCCGGCGGTCTCGAGCTGCCCGACCAGGGTCTCGTAGGAGAGGGTGACCACGACGGTGGCGTTGGCGCCGCCCGTCTTCGGCAGGCTCGTGGCGGGGAGGCGTTCGAGGAGCTCGCAGAACGCCCGGCCGAGCCGCTCCGGCGTCGGCCGTTGAGGTGGTCCCGCGCCTTCGGTGGCGGCGCGGTGGTTCGGGGCGGCGAAGGCCGTGACGGCCTTGAGGAACATCGCGCCGTGCAGGTGCGGGAGGACGAAGGACCCGACCAGGCGGCCGTGGTCGTCGAACCGGGCCTTGAGCCGGCACGCCGCCAACGCGTCGGCCTCCTCGCGTTCGAGCAGGGCGGCTTCGTGGGCGTCGACCAGGTCGGGGGCGATCACCTCGAGGAGTCGGCGGCCCAGGATCCGCAGCGCGCCGGCGTGGTGGTCGCGGGCGAGCCCCACCAGGTGGTCCTCGGCCTGTGCGGTGAGCTCGGGTCCGACAGTGTCGGGGAGCTCGTCGACGGCGTGCACGACCACCCGCGCCTGGTCGAGGCTGAGCCGTCCGGTGGCGAGGGCATCGGCGGTGTGGGGGTGCGCCTCCAGCGCCTGGGCCAGCTTCACCTGGCTCTTGGCGGCCCGAGGGGTCTGCCGGGTGGTGTGGGCCCAGGCGGCGGTGGCGTCCCGGGTGTCGACCGACTCGGCATGCGCGGCGACGCGGAGCTTGAGTGCGGCGACCTGGGCTTCGAGGCGGGTCAGCTCGACGAGTGTCGTGTGCGCCTGGTCGGCGTCGAGGGACCACACCGAGGCGTCGGCCACCGAGTCCGCCACCGACCGCATCTGGACGGTCGCGGCGGTGACCCGGTGCCGGGGTGTGGCCATCGCTGTCATAGATCAATGACAGCACTGACCACCGACAGTCAGGGCCGAGAATCCCCTGTGTGCACAGGGGATCCGGTCACGATCGGGTCACGATCCACGAGGCTTCTCCACCGCCCGGACCGGTCCTGTGGACGGTGTCTCGGATCGCTGCCCGCACCCGGGAGACAGCCCCGACCCGAAGTCCGCCGTACCCGCTTTGCTGCCTGTCGGTCGCAACCCGAGACGACCGGCAACCCGCGGCGAACACCCCGACCATCGCCGGGATCAGCGGACAACGGCCGCAGCGTGACCGCCGGACGTGCCGTCGTCGTCCTGGCCGCCGGCGGCGTCGGCGAGGGACACCAGCAGCCCGCCGAGCAGGAACCCGACGAGGACGGCGACCAGGACCCCGGTCGGGAAGGACGGGATGAACCGCCGCGCGCCCGTGACCGACGAGGCACCGTGGTGGTACTCGTGGGTGAGCGCGTGCCCCTTGCCGCGGCGCAGGAGGTGCAGGTTGACGGGGTAGGCCGCGACGAACGCGGCGGCCAGCGAGATCGCCATGCCGATCCAGAAGACGGCGTTGACCAGGCCGGCGTCCATGGCGCCCGGCACCAGGGCCATCACCAGGTTGTCGACGACCTCCATGGTCGCGATGGACAGCGTGTCGGCGGCGACGACGACGCCCAGCGCCGCGCCGACGGAGAGGCCGGCCCGGAGCAGTGGCAGCGAGGACAGGGTGAAGCCGAAGACGAAGGCCAAGGCGATCGAGAGCGCGATCGTCGAGCCGGTGGCGAGCCCGGCAGCGGTCCCGATCACCAGGCCGGAGATCTCACCGATCGCGCAGCCGGTCAGGCAGTGCAGGGTCGCGGACGCGGCCATCGCGCGGATCCCGCCGGGCGCGTGACCGTCCTGGTGGTCCTGGTGGGAGTGGTGCGTGGTCTCGGACATGGCGTACCTCGATGGTGCGGGGGCTGGTGCTCGACCCAACATATACCCCCCGGGGGTATATTTCGCAACGAGAACCTCGTTCCGCCGCCCCCGGACTCCCGGTGCGGCACCCTGGGGTGGTGCCCACTCCTCGTGCTTTCGCCACCGCCGCGTACGGCGCCCTCGTCCTGGCCGACACCGCGCTCGCCGGTCGTGCCGGGGAGCGGCCGGCCCGGCGGGTCACGAAGCCGCTGCTGATGCCGACCCTGGCGGCCGGGCTGCTCGCGGCGCGACCGCAGGGACCCGGCGTCAGGCGGACGCTGGCCGCCGAGGCGTTCTCCTGGGGCGGCGACGTCGCCCTCCTCGGCGAGGGCCGCGGCTCGTTCCTTGCCGGCCTGGGCTCCTTCTTCGGCGCGCACGTCGCCTATGTCTCCGCCTTCCGCGCCCGGTCCGGCTCACCGCTGGCCGGCACCCGCGGTCGGCGCCGGTGGCTCGCTGCGGGTGGTGCTGCCGCCGCCGGCATGGGGCTGGCCGCCGCCCGCGAGGACCGGGCGCTCGCGGCCCCGGTGACGGCCTACGCGCTCGCCCTCACGCTCATGGCGACCGCCGCCGCGGCGGTCGACGACGACCGCGGCCGCGACCTCACGCTCGCCGGCGCCGCGCTCTTCCTGCTCTCCGACACCCTGCTCGGGGCGCGGAAGTTCCTGCTCCACGACGGCGCACCCGCCCTCGAGGCGGCGGTGATGGCGACCTACACCGCGGGCCAGTGGTGCATCGCCGCCGGCGTGGCGTCGGGGCCTCAGCCCTCCTGAGTCGGCCAGCCGGTGTACTGCTCGGCGAGGTAGGTGCGGCCGGCGCGGGTGCCGACGACGTTGTCGAGCTCGCCGAGCTGGCGCCGCAGGTCGAACGGCCCCGCGCCCGGCGCGGTGTGCAGCAGCTGGGTCATCCACCACGAGAAGTTCTGGGCCCGCCACACCCGCCGCAGCGCGCGCGGCTGGTAGTCGTCGAGCGCCGCTGAGCCTGCCGGTCCGAGGGCCTGCTCGAGGACGTCGGCCAGCACGGTCACGTCGTGCAGGGCGAGGTTGAGGCCGCGCGCGCCCGTGGGCGGGACGGTGTGCGCGGCGTCCCCGGCCAGCAGCATCGATCCCCACCGCATCGGCTCCTGGACGAAAGAGCGGAAGCGGAGCACGGTCCGCTCCAGGACCGGCCCCTCCTGCAGGCGGTACCCGTCGGCACCGGCCACCCGGGCCTGCAGGGTGGCCCAGATCCGGTCGTCGGACCAGGCGTCGGGGTCGGTGTCGGGATCGCACTGGAAGTACATCCGCTGCACGGTCTCGGTGCGCTGGCTGATCAGCGCGAACCCCTGCTCGGAGTGGGCGTAGACCAGCTCGGGGGCGCTCTTGGGCGCCTCGGCCATGATGCCGAACCAGACGAACGGGTACTCCTTCGCGTGCTGGACGCGGCGGTCCGCCGGCACCAGCTCGCGGCACCGGCTCCGGGAGCCGTCGGCACCGACGACGTACCGGGCGCGGACCTCGTGCCGGGTGCCGTCGGGCGCGGTCCACCGCATCCGCGGTGCGTCGGTCTCGATGTCGAGCACCTCGGTGTCGGCGACCCCGAAGTGGACGGTGCCCCCGTCGCGGGCCCGGGCGTCGGCGAGGTCCCGGAACACGGCGGTCTGCGGGTAGAGCCAGACGGACGCACCGACGAGCTCCCGGAAGTCGATGCGGTGACCACGGCCCCCGAAGCGGAGCTCGACCCCCGCGTGCTCGTCGCCCTCGCGCAGGATGCGGTCGGACACACCGGACTCGACCAGGGTCCGCGCGGCGCCCGCCTCGAGGATCCCGGCGCGATGGGTCGTCTCGATCTCGTGCCGCGTGCGGGTGTCGACGGCCACGGTGTCGATCCCGGCGCGCCCGAGGAGGTGCGCCAGCAGCAGTCCGGCCGGGCCGGCCCCGACGACGGCGACCGACACCTCGTGGACGGTGTCGACGGGGGTGGCGGGCGCGCGGTCGCGGTCGGGATCCCCGGGCGCGGCGGCTGTCGGGTCGACGCTCATCGGTGGACCTCCTGGGTGGGGTCCCCCATGACACCACCGGGACCGGGCCGAGGGCCGGCAGTCCTTCCGCCAGGCGGAAGCCGCCCCGGCGGCCGATTCGTGAGAAGACCCGCGCGGTCCGCGATCTGCTGACAGCGTTTCCTCGGGCCGGCGCACCGCCGGCCACCGAGGAGGGACCCGGTGACCGCACTGCTCACGATCGGCGTCGCGCTCGCGGCGTACAGCGTGCTCTCCGGCCTGCTGGACCACCGAGGCGTCACCTCGGCCATGGCCTTCGTCCTGATCGGCCTGGCGGTGGGCTCGGCCGGGACCGGCTGGCTCGACGTCCCGCTCGAGAGCGCGGCGGCCGAGCACGCGGCCGAGCTGGCCCTGGCCTTCCTGCTGTTCACCGACTCGGCGCGGATCGACCTGCTGTCGCTGCGCCGCAGCCTGGCCTGGCCCTCCCGCCTCCTGCTCGTCGGGCTGCCGCTGACCATGGTGCTCGGCCTGGCGGCCGGCTGGCTGCTGTTCCCCGGGATCCCGCTCGCCAGCGCCTTCGTGCTCGCCACGATGCTCTGCTCGACCGACGCCGCCCTGGGCCAGCGGGTGGTCGAGGACCCCGCGGTCCCGGCCCGGGTGCGCCAGGCGCTGGACGTCGAGAGCGGGCTGAACGACGGGCTCGCGGTCCCGTTCTTCCTGGTCGCGGTGGACCTCGCCATGGCCACGCTGCACGGCGGCATCGGCAGCGCGGTCCTGAGCAACATCGCCTCGCAGATCGGCTGGGGGCTCGTGGCCGGCGTCGGCGTCGGCGCGGCGGGCGGGCTGCTGCTGCGCGTCGCCGACCAGCGCGGCTGGATCCAGTCGCAGTGGCGGCAGCTGTGCGTGCTCGCGGTCGCCACCGCGGCGTTCGCTGCGGCCGACACCCTCGGCGGCAGCGGCTTCATCGCGGCCTTCGTCGGCGGCATCGCCTACGGGGTGGCGTCGCGGCAGAGCGGCCTGCGCGCGACGTACCTCGCCGAGGAGGTCGGCAGCATCCTGGCGGCCGTCACCTGGATGGGGTTCGGCGCGCTCGCGGTCAGCGAGGTCTGGTCCGACATCACCTGGCAGGTGGTGGTCTACGCGGTGCTGAGCCTGACCGTCGTCCGGATGGTCCCGGTCGCGCTCGCCCTCGCCGGCTCCGGTGCCCGCTGGCCGACGGTCGTCTTCATGGGCTGGTTCGGCCCCCGCGGGCTCGCCTCGGTGGTGTTCGGGCTGCTCGCCCTGGAGGCCGGGGTGCCGGACCTCGACCCGCTGCTCACCACGGTCGTCGTCACCGTCGGCCTCAGCGTGTTCCTGCACGGATTGAGCGCGACGCCGCTCGTCGGCGCCTACCAGCGGTGGTACGCCGGCCACCCCGCTCCGACGCCGGGCGGGCCCGGTGCCCCGGCGACCGCCGAGGGTCGACCCACCGCCGTGACCCGGCCCCGCCGGAGACCGGGCCCGGGCGAGGGCCTCCCGGGCAGCGCGGACTGACGATCGCCGGGACGTCGGCCCGGACTCAGGCGCCGAGCCGCCAGGGGAGCCGGCGGCCCAGCACCTCCTCGAGGCGCTCGACCTCGGGACGGTAGTCGGCGCCGAGCGCGCGGCGGTCGGCCTCCGGCACGGTGATCGCCCACCGTGGCGACCGCCGTTCGCTCTCGGGCAGCCGCTCCATCTCGCGCCGCTGCTCCGGGCTCGCGTGGCGCAGCCGCATCTCGAAGTCGCTGAGCCGGACGTTGCGCTGCACCGAGGTGTCGCGCGGCTCGAACGCGGGGTCGACCCCGACGTGCTCGAAGGTGCGCCGCAGCGCCTGCGGCTTCGCCTCGTCGAGGGCGATGTCCTCCTCGTAGACGAGGACCAGGAACCGCTCCAGCGGGTAGTGGACCAGCCAGGCGTCGAGCTGGGTGGCGTAGCGCCCGAAGTCGCGCAGTCCCGGCCGCTCCCGCAGCGCGTCCGCGAAGGACACGTCCGGCGACAGCCGCCCGGCCTTGATGTTGTGGAAGTAGGCGCTGACCGCCCGGTCCACGGGGTCGCGCAGGCAGAGGACGAGCGCCAGGTCGGGGTACGCCGCCGCGACCCGCTCGGCCGAGCCCAGGAAGGCGGTCCCGGTGTCGGTGCCGACGGTGCGCCAGTAGTTCGGCGTGAACTCGCCGACCGCCCGGGTCTCGGGGCCGACCACGAACTGCGCCTCGTACCAGGCCAGTCCGCGCTCGTAGGCGGCCCGCTGGTCGAAGAAGTGCAGCTCCTTCTTGCGGCCGGTGCCGACCTGCGGGTGCTGGGAGACGGCACTCGCGAGCCAGGTGGTGCCGCACTTCTGGGCGCCGATGCACAGGAACGTCGGTGCCGGCATGCGAGGAACCCTAGCGAGCACTCAGGCCGGTCGGTCCCGCGCCTCGAGCACGGCGAGGTCGCGCTCGGCGTACTCGCGGTGCAGCCACTCCTCGTTGAGGATCGCGCCGAGGGCGCGCCGCACGAGGTAGCTCTCGGGGGCGGGGTAGCCGGGCTCGGTGACCGGCTCGGTCATCTCGTCGAGCCGCTCGTCCGTGAGGTCGGCCAGCACCTCGCGGACGACCGCGAACCGGGACTCGCGGACGGCGAGGATCTCGTCGAGCGAGGGTCGCGCGTCCGGGTCGCGGGGCACGCCGGGCACGTCGTCCTCCATCTCCGTGTGCGACAGCCCGAGCGGGTGGTACGGCGCGGGGTCGCCGAGCAGCACCCGGAGCACCCACGCGTCCGTGGCCATCACGAGGTGACGCAGCGTCTCGATGAACGACCACTCGTCGCGCACCCGCTCGTGGAGCAGCGCCTCGGGGAGCGTCCGGGCGTGGGCGATGGTCGCGTCCCAGCGGCGCTGGACCGTCGCCCACCCGGTGCGGAACTCGTCGGCGGTCCGCGCCCGGACCAGGATCCGGTCGGGGTCGCGCCGGTCGAGCTCGGCCTCCACCAGGGGGCCGATGTCCACACCGTTCACGGTGACACCCTCGACGGCCCCGTCGATGTCGACGTTCTCGAGCCACGCGCCGCGCACGACGACGTCCTTGAAGTAGACGTTGCGGAACCACGCGCCCGAGAGGTCGACCTCCTCGAACCGCGACCCGCTCAGGTCCTTGCGGTAGAAGTCCTCAGCCATGCCGGCAGCCTGCCACGGGCCGCCGACCTCCCTCAGGGCCGCCACTCGGCGTCGTCGTGGGCGAACACCACCCGGCGCGGGTCGAAGGCCAGCAGCCGGGCCATCCAGGCCGGGGCGGCGGCGTCCCGGTCGGCGGCCAGGTCGGCGGCCCAGTCCGCGGCGTGCTCGTGGGACTGCCCGGCCAGCACCACCGACCCGTCCGCGCACTCGACGACGAGCGACTGGTGGCCGTCGACGTGGCCGGGGGTCGGGACGACGTGCAGGCCGGGCAGCGGCTCGGCCTCGCCGTCGAGCAGCTCGTAGGCGCGGCCCTCCACGAGGTGGTCGAAGGTGTACCCGCCGCCGCGGGCGGTGGCGAGCTCGGTGCGCTGGCACAGGACCGGGGTGCTGCCCAGCAGGGGGTTGCCGCCGCAGTGGTCGAAGTGCAGGTGGCAGTTGGCGACCAGCACCAGGTCGTCGAGGCGGACGCCGAGGCGCCCGAGCGCGTCGCGGAGGTCGGTGCGCCGCGGGCGGTACCACGCCTCGGTCTCCTCGTCCCCGCGGCCCATCCCGGTGTCGAGGAGCACGAGCCCGGCGTCGTGGCGCACCAGGTAGCCGTTGACCACCTCGCCGCGCGGCGCCCCGCCGGTCTCCTCGGTCGGCCGGGTGAAGGTGCCGAGCGGCACCCGCACGACGTCACCGACGCGCACGCCACTCCTCGGCGAGCAGGGCGTAGCCGTAGCCGTCGAGCCACCGCCCGGAGCGGTGCAGCGACTCGCGCACGTTGTGCTCCTCGCGGCGCATCCCGAGCCGCTCCATCAGCCGCCAGGACGGGACGTTGTCGGCGAAGCACAACGCGATCACCCGGCGCAGGCCGAGGTCCTCGAAGCAGAGCCGGACCACCTCGCCCACGGCCTCGGTCGCGAAGCCCTGCCCGGCGTGGTCGGGCGCGATCACCCAGCCCAGCTCGGCCTGGGTGCCCTTCGCCTGCTCGGCGACCTCGGCCTGTGCCCACGGGTCGCTGATGCGCAGCATCAGGTCGCCGACCACGGCACCGCCCTGCTCCACCACGAGGGTGCTGGCCAGCCGGTCGGGGTCGACGAACATCGCGGCGTACGCGTCGCGGTCGTCGTAGCGGTGGGTGAGCCACTCGGTGACCTCGGGCAGCCGGCGGAAGGCCCACGTCGCGTCGGCGTCGGCCGGCTCGGCCGGCCGGATCGTGAGGCGCGCGGTGCGCAGCGGCCAGGGGAGGGCGGTCAGGTCCTGGGGCATCGGCCCATCCTGCCGCTCACGCGGAGGCCGGCCGTGGCACCGCCCCGAAGACCATCTGCCCGAACCAGGCGGGCACCTGCCGGCGTACGGCGGACGGGCCGTCGACGGTGACCGCGCCGGCGCGGAGCGCGTCGGACCAGCTGCGGTCGGCGCGCCAGATGGCGGTCATCGTCGGCAGCGTGGTCACGACCGTGGCCGCCACGTCGAAGCCGGGGTCGTAGTCGCAGATGTCGACGTCGGCCCCGGCCACGCAGATCCACCAGCGCGCGGTGGACGACGGCTGGTCGGTGAAGCGGAACGCGACCACGGTGCGCTCGGCGTCGGGCCACCGGTCGACCGGCACGGTGCGGCGGATGTCCCACAGCAGCAGGTGCGGGTCGAGGTCGTCCTCGCCGAGGTCGCCGATCCACCGGATGCCCCAGGCGCCGAGGCCCTCCACCACCGGCCGGAGCTCCTCGCCGCACGCCGTCAGGTGGTAGCTGGTCCGGCCGTCCGCGACCTCGCGCCGGACCACGCCGGCGCGCTCGAGCGTGCGCAGCCGCTTGGAGAGCAGCGCCGGCGACATCTTCGGGTTGCCGCGCCGCAGCTCGTTGAAGTGGGTGCTGCCCGCGAGCAGCTCCCGCACGACGAGCAGCGTCCAGCGCTCGTCGAGCACCTCCATCGCCTTCGCGACCGGGCAGAACTGGCCGTAGGTGGACATGGACCCAGTAGACGCCCGAGCCCCGGCGGATACCAGTACAGATCGTGAACTGGAGCGGCCGTCGCTCCCGCCGGACCCTGGGACGCATGACCACCACCCAGACACCCCAGGACACCCCGACCACTCCGCCGACGCCCCTGTGGGCGCTCGGCGACTACCACGCCGTCGCCACCGACCTGATCGGCCCGCTCGGGCACCGCCTGGTCGAGGCCACCGGCATCGACGGCGGACAGCGGGTCCTCGACGTCGCGGCCGGGACCGGCAACGCGTCCGTCCCCGCCGCACGCGCCGGCGCCGACGTCGTCGCCTCCGACGTGACCGCCGAGCTGCTCGAGGTCGGCCGCCGGAGCGCACCGGACCTCGACATCGACTGGCGCCAGGACGACGCGCAGGCGCTGCCGTACGACGACGGCTCCTTCGACGCGGTGATCTCCTGCGTCGGCGCGATGTTCGCCCCGCGGCACCAGGACGCGGCCGACGAGCTGGTGCGCGTCCTGCGCCCCGGCGGCCGGGTCGGCCTCATCAGCTGGACCCCGCAGGGCTTCATCGGGCAGATGTTCGCGACCATGAAGCCGTACGCGCCCGCTCCGCCTCCCGGTGCCCAGCCGCCGCCGCTGTGGGGGGACGAGGGGCACGTGCTGTCGCTGCTCGGCGACCGGGTCACCGACGTCGAGGCGTCCCGCGAGCACCTGCCGGTGGAGCTGTTCCGGAGCGGTGCGGAGTTCCGGGACTTCTTCAAGACCGTCTACGGGCCGACGATCGCGGTCTACCGCTCGATCGCCGACGACCCCGCGCGGGTGGCCGAGCTGGACGCGGCGCTCGCCGAGCTCGGGGACGGCCCCGACGCGCGGGAGTGGGAGTACCTGCTCCTGACCGCCACCCGGGCCTGATCTGCCGTCGATCGACGTCGGACGGCTCCTCGCGCGGCCCGGTGAGGGTGTTCTCGTGACGCTCGACGGGCGTCAGCGCGCGACGTACACCTTGCGCAGCGCCTCGGTGACGGTCCAGGTCGTGCGCTCGCCGGCCCGGAGGCGTACGGCGACGCCCGGTGCGAGCGCGACGGCCTCGCCGTCGGCGAAGGTGACGGTCCCGCGGCCGGCGAGGACGACGAAGACCTCGTCGACCTCGGTGTCCTGCTCGGTCCCCGGCGCCATCTCCCACACACCGACCTCGACGTCGGCGAGCCCGGCGAGCGGCAGCGTCCGGTCCGGGCCGAGCTCCGCGGCGAGGACGTCGGTGGCGAGCACCCGCCCGCTCACGAGTCGAACCCCAGGCCGGCCGCGTCGAGCGTCCGGAGGAAGGCGTTGCGCCGGCCCTGCCGGTGGTCGGCGCGGTCCAGCGACCGGCGGGTCAGCTCGATGCCCACGTCGGCCACCGGTGAGGGCGGGAACGGCAGCGGCATCCGCCGGACCATGTCCAGGCGGGTGCGCTCGGTGTCGAGCCCGGAGAGCCGGTCGAGCATCACCTCGGCCGCGAACCGGGTCGCGCCGACCCCGAGCCCGGTGAAGCCCGCGGCGTAGGCGATCCGCCCCCGGCCCGTGAGGCCGTGGAAGGCGGCGAACCGCGTCGAGGTGTCGATGGCGCCGGCCCAGCGGTGGCTGAACCGCACGTCCTCCAGCTGCGGGAACACCGTGAGGAAGTGTGCCGCGAGCCGGCGGAAGGACGCCGGCCGCTCCTCGTGCGCGCCGCGGACGGTGCGCTTCGGGATCGCGTCGTACCCACCCCAGAGGATCCGGTCGTCGGCCGTGAGCCGCGAGTAGTGGAACTGGTTGGCGAGGTCGCCGAGCCCCTGCCGGTGGCGCCAGCCGATCGAGGCCAGCTGGTCGCGGGTGAGGGGCTCGGTCATCAGCACGTAGTCGTAGACCGGCACGGTCATCGGCCGGGCCCGTCGCACCAGGGCCGGGAAGACGTTGGTCCCGAGCGCCACCCGGTCGCTGGTCACGGCGCCGCCGTCGGTGCGCACCACGACCGGGCCGCGCGTGGGGAGGTCGAGGTCGGTCACCCGCGTGTGCTCGTGGATCTCGACCCCGAGCGACGCCGCCGCCGTGGCGAGCCCGCGCGCCAGCCGGCCGGGGTGCACCAGGGCGCAGTCCTCGCGGTCCCAGTCGCCGGCGAGGAACACCGGGCTGGCGATCTCCCGCTGCACCGCGTCCCGGTCGAGGAAGCCCGGGGAGTCCCGCAGCCACGCGACCTGGTGCTCCTCCACGGCGACCGAGAGCATGCCGGTGCGTTCCAGCTGCGCGTCGATGCCGAGGTCGCGGACGTCGGCCTCGAGGGCGTCGAGGTTCGCGCGGCCGAGCCGCTCCAGGTCGTCGTACTCGTCGGGCCAGCGGCGCCGTCCGTTCTCCTCGCCGTGGGTCAGGCTGGCCTCGCAGAAGCCGCCGTTGCGCCCGGAGGCCGCCCAGCCGACGGTGTTCGCCTCGAGGAGGACGACGCGGGCGCCGGGGTTGCGCCGCTTCGCGAGCACCGCGGTCCACAGTCCGCAGTAGCCACCGCCGACCACGGTGAGGTCGGCCGTGGTGTCCGCGGTCAGGTGCGGGTACGACGCCCCGGGGGCGTCCTCGAGCCAGTGGATCGCGTGCCGGCTCGGCGCCAGGGCCGCGTCGACCAGGTCGGCCGGCGGGGCGAGGCGCTCGTAGACGGTGCTGTGGCTAGGCGGAGGCATGCTGGTCGCCGGCCTTGAGCGCGTCGTCGAGGATCGCGAGTCCCTCGCGGGCCTCCTCGTCGCTCATCGTGCACGGCGGCACCAGGTGGATCCGGTTGGTGTTGGCGAACGGCAGCACGCCGGCCGCCTTGCACGCCGCGACGACCTCGGCCAGCCCGGCCGGGGGCAGCATCGCCCGGGAGTCCTGGTCGGTGACCAGGTCGAGCGCCCAGAACGCCCCGACGCCGCGGACCTCGCCGACGCACGCGTGCCGGGCCGCGATCTCCGCCAGGCCGGGCCCGAGCACCTCACGGCCGAGCCGGTCGGCGTTCTCGACGATCCCCTCGTCGCGCATCGTGTTGATCGTCGCCACGGCGGCCGCGGTCGCCAGCGGGTGCCCGGAGTAGGTGAGGCCGCCGGGGTAGGGCCGGTGCGCGAACGACTCGGCGATCGGGTCGCTGATGACGACGCCGCCCAGCGGGACGTAGCCCGAGTTCACGCCCTTCGCGAACGTGATCAGGTCGGGCACGACGTCGTAGCGGTCGAGCGCCAGCCAGGAGCCGGCGCGGCCGAAGCCGGCCATCACCTCGTCGAGCACCAGCACGATGCCGTACCGGTCGCAGAGCTCGCGGACGCCGGGCAGGTAGCCCGGCGGCGGGGCGAAGATGCCGGCGGTGCCGGGGATGGTCTCGAGCAGGATCGCCGCGATGGTCTCGGGACCCTCGGCCTCGATCGTCCGGGCGAGGTGGGCGAGCGCGCGCTCGCACTCCTCCTCCTCGGTCGTCGCGTGGAACTCCGAGCGGTAGAGGAACGGGCCGAAGAAGTGCACGGTGCCGGTGGTCGCGGTGTCGTTGGCCCAGCGCCGCGGGTCACCGGTCATGTTGATCGCGGTCTGGGTGCCACCGTGGTACGAGCGGTAGGTCGTCATCACCTTGAAGCGGCCGGTGTGGAGCCGGGCCATCCGGACCGCGTGCTCGTTGGCGTCGGCGCCGCCGTTGGTGAAGAAGACCTTCTCGAACCCGTCCGGCGCTAGCTCGCTGATCAGCCGCGCGGCCTCGGCGCGCTGGTCGTTGGCGAACTGCGGCGCGACGGTGCACAGCCGGTCGGCCTGCTCCTTGATCGCGGCGACCACGCGCGGGTGCTGGTGGCCGATGTTGGTGAAGACCAGCTGGCTGGAGAAGTCCAGGTAGCGGCGGTCCTCGTCGTCCCACACGTAGGAGCCGCGGGCCGCGGTGATCACCATCGGGCTGATCTCGGCCTGGGCGGACCAGGAGTGGAAGACGTGCTTGCGGTCCAGCTCGTAGGTGGTGGTCATCGGGGGTCCTCTCGGGTGGAGCGGGGGAGTTTCATCGGCCGGCCGACAAATCTGGGGCCAGCGGGTGGTGACGACCTTGCCCCGGGTGAAGAAGTGCACGCCCTCGGTGCCGTGCGCGTGGGTGTCGCCGAAGAGCGAGGCCTTCCAGCCGCCGAAGGAGTAGTAGGCCATCGGCACGGGGATCGGGACGTTGACGCCGATCATCCCGACCTGCACGTCGGTCTCGAAGGCGCGGGCGGCGCCGCCGTTGCTGGTGAAGATCGCGGTGCCGTTGCCGTACCGGTTGGCGTTCACCAGGTCGAGCGCCTCCTGGTAGGTGCCGGCGCGGACCACGTTGAGCACCGGCCCGAAGATCTCGTCGGTGTAGACGCTCATGTCCGGCGTGACGTGGTCGAAGAGCGTCGGGCCCAGCCAGAACCCGTCCGCCTCCCCGTCGGCGTCCACGGCGCGGCCGTCGACCACGAGGGTCGCGCCCTCGCGCTCGCCGGCGTCGACGTACGACGCCACCTTGTCGCGGTGCACCTTCGTGACCAGCGGGCCCATGTCGGTCCCGCGCGTGCCGTCGCCGATCCTCAGCGTCGAGGTGCGCTCGACGATCTTGCGCACCAGCTCGTCGCCGGTGTCGCCGACGGCGACGACGACGCTGATCGCCATGCAGCGCTCACCGGCCGAGCCGTAGCCGGCGCTGACCGCCGCGTCCGCCGCCAGGTCGAGGTCGGCGTCGGGGAGGACCACCATGTGGTTCTTGGCGCCGCCGAGGGCCTGGACCCGCTTGCCGGCGCGGCTGGCGCGCTCGTAGACGTACTCGGCGATCGGGGTGGAGCCGACGAAGCTGATCGAGGCGACGTCCGGGTGGTCGAGCAGCCCGTCGACGGCGACCTTGTCGCCCTGGAGCACGGTGAAGACGCCGTCGGGGAGCCCGGCCTCCTGCCACAGCTCCGCCATCCAGATCGACGCCGACGGGTCCTTCTCGCTGGGCTTGAGGACGACCGCGTTGCCGGCCGCGATCGCGATCGGGAAGAACCACATCGGGACCATCGCGGGGAAGTTGAACGGGCTGATGATGCCCACCACGCCGAGCGGCTGACGGATGCTCTTCACGTCGACGCCGGTGGAGACCTGCGGGGAGTTGCCGCCCTTGAGCAGGTGCGGGATGCCGCACGCGAACTCGACGACCTCCTGGCCCCGCGCCACCTCGCCGAGCGCGTCGGAGTGCACCTTGCCGTGCTCGGCGGTGATGATCGCGGCCAGCTCCTCCTTGCGCTCGTTGAGCAGCTCGCGGAAGCGGAAGACCACCTGGGCGCGCGCGCTGACCGACGTGGCCGCCCAGCCGTCCGCGGCCTTGCGGGCCGACGCGACCGCCGCCTCGATCTCCTCGGGGCCGGCGAAGGCGACCTGGCCGGTCACCCGGCCCGTCGCCGGGTTGGTCACGTCGCCCACCCGGTCGCTCGACCCGGGGTGGACCCGGCCGTCGATCCAGTGGCCGATGGTCTGCACGCTCGTCTCCATGCTCGCCATCCTGGTGGCGCGAGGACCGGGAGCCGAGGGACGTGCTGTCGCCGGATAGCCCTGCTGTGGGACAGTACGTCGCATGCCGGTCACCGTGCGCGAGGCGCTCGCCCTCCCGGTGCTGGCCGCGGGCGACCCGGTCGTGCTCAGCGGCGAGACCGGCCTGGACACGGTCCTGCGCTGGGTGCACGTCTCCGAGGTCCGCGACATCGGGTCCGTGCTCTCCGGTGACGAGCTGGTGCTCACGACCGGGCTCGGGATGGCCGCCTCGCCGGCGGCCGCCGAGGACTTCGTGCGCCAGCTCGTCGCGGTGGGGGCCGCCGGGCTGGTGATCGAGCTCGGGGCGGCGTACCCCTCGGTCCCCGAGCCCGCCCTGCGCCGGGCCCGGGCGGCGGGCTTCCCGCTCGTGGTGCTCAACCGCAAGGTCCGGTTCGTCGACGTCACCGAGAACGTGCACCGGGCGATCGTGGCGGAGCAGTTCGAGGAGGTGCGGTTCGCCGGCGACGTGCACCAGACCTTCACCGAGCTCGGCCTGGCCCGGGCGCCGATGTCCCGGCTGGTCGAGGCGGCGGCCGACCTCGCCGGCTGCTCGGTCGTGCTCGAGGACCTGGCCCGGCGGGTGCTGGTCCCCGCGGCCCGGGGGGAGTCGGTCGACCGCCTGCTCACCGACTGGGAGCGCCGCTCGCGGCTGACGCCGTACCTGCGGACGACGGGAGTGGGCGGCCCGGAGGGCTGGCTGACCACGCCGGTCGGCATCCAGGGCGGCGCGTGGGGGCGGCTGGTCGTCACTGGCGGGCGCGACGAGGCCCGGGCCCGGCTGGTCGCCGAGCGCGCGGCGCAGGCGCTCGAGCTCGGCCGGATGATGGAGCGCGACGACACCGCCCTCCAGCTGCGGGTGCACGGCGGCTTCCTCCTCGACCTGCTCGACGGCCGGGTCGGCAGCGAGGCCGTCGCCGCGGCCCGGCTGCGTGCGCTCGGCGTCCCGGCCTCGGCGTCGTACGTCGGTGCGGTGGCCCGGCTGCGGGCCGAGGCGCCGGTCGACCGCCTGGTGCCGGCGCTCGGCGAGGTGCCCGGGCTGGTGGGCGTGCTGGACGCCGTCCACGTCGGGCTGCTCGTGCCGGCGGCGACCGACCTGGACGCCGCCGCCCGCGCCCTTGCCGCGGTCGAGCCCGACGCGGTGCTCGCGGCGGGCCACCCGGTCACCGGGGTGCTCCCGACCGCCGCGTCGCTGCGCTCGGCGCGCGCCGTCGCGGACGTCGCGGTGACCCTGCCGGCCGTCGACGGGTGCGTGCGGCAGTCCGACATCCGGCTCCCCGGGCTGCTGATGTCGCTGCGCGAGGACGCCCGGCTCCAGGAGTTCGCCGAGGCCGAGCTCGGGGCGCTCCTCGAGCACGAGGCGCGGCACGGCAGCGGCCTGGTCGACCTGCTGCGCCAGTTCCTCGCGGTCGGCGGCAACAAGACCGAGCTGGCCCGGGTCGCGCACCGCAACCGCACCTCGCTCTACCCGGCCCTGCGCCGGCTCGAGGAGCTGGTCGGCCACCCCCTCGACGACGCGACCTCGCGGCTCTCGCTCGGGGTCGCGCTGCTGGCCTACGACCAGTCCCGCCGGCTCTGACCGGGTGTGTCCCTCGTGGCGACGCCAGTCACCGGATCTGCCGAGTTGCGGATGTCGCAACGCAGCGGTGGGTGAGCCACCTTTCAAGCGTTGGGTTTGGTGGAACACTCACCGCTGCCCCGTGTCGGCGCCGACCGCCGGTGAGCTGTCCACCGATCTACTCCGCGAGAAGGTGGAGTCGGACGCGACCAGCACCGTGCCGAGGCCGATCATCATCACGCCGCCGGCGACGCCGAGGTTGTCGAGGCGGTGCGGCCGGCGGGCGAACCAGTCGCGGGCCCGGCTGGCCGCGAGCGCCCAGACGGAGTCCGAGCAGGCGGCCATCACGCCGAAGACGACACCGAGCAGCGCCAGCTGGGCGCCGGCGTGGCCGGCCGGCTCGTTGACGAACTGCGGCAGGAACGCCACGAAGAACACGATCGTCTTCGGGTTCGTCAGCCCGACGGTGAACCCGATGCGCAGCGACCGCAGGGCCGGCGCTCGGGTCACGGTGAGGTGGTCGACGGCGGTGAGCGCGGCCCGGGCGTCGGCGCGGTGCCGGATCGCCTGCACGCCGAGCCAGACGACGTACGCCGCCCCGCAGACCTTCAGCGCGAGGTAGGCCTGGGTGCTCGCGGCGACCACGGCCCCCAGGCCGACGGCGACCAGCAGCACCTGGGCCGTGACGCCGAGGGCGTTGCCGACCACGGAGAGCAGGGCGTCACGGCGCCCGACCGTGAGCGCGCGGCCGATCGTGAACAGCAGGCTCGGCCCCGGCACCTGGATGAAGAGGGCGCTCGCGATCAGGAACGCGAGCCACTGGCTGGTCGTCGGCACGGAGTCATTGTGCGGGAAACGGCGTTGCCACGCGCGCGCATTGTCGGTTGGCTCACCTGGTGACCGACGACCTCCGCGAGCTCCGCGACCTCGCCCGGGCCTGCCTCGACGCCGACGGCGGGCTGCCGCTGCTCGTCGACGACGGCCTGCTCCGCGCCCGGCTGCTGTCCGGCGATACGCGCCAGGTGCGCGCCGAGGACGGCGCCCTGGTCGCCGCGGCGGCCGTGACCGTCCGCGCGGACGGCGCCGCCACCTCGGGCCTCGTGCACCCGGGCCACCGCGGCCGCGGCCACGGCCGGGAGCTGCTCGGCTGGGCGGTCGACCGCGCGGGCGCCGTCCCCCTCACCGTCACCTGCGAGGACGTCAACCCGGCCGCCGAGCGGCTCTACGCCCGCTTCGGCCTGACCCGGGTGTTCGCCGAGGCCGTGATGCGCCACCCGCTGGGGTCGGTGCCGGACGTGCCGCCCCCGGCCGGCGTCACCCTGGTGCCAGTCACCGACGCGCACCCGGCCGACCTGTTCGCGGCGTACGCCGCCTCCTTCCGCGACCGTCCCGGGTTCCCCGACCCGGCCGAGGCGGAGTGGCTCGAGGAGCTCGACGAGGACGACGAGTGGCGCCGCGACGTCTCGGCGGTCGCTCTCGACGAGCACGGCGAGCCGGTCGGCTTCGTCAACGTGCTCGGGAGCTGGATCGACCAGGTCGGCGTCGTCCCCACCTGGCGCGGCCGTGGCCTCGGTGCCCACCTCGTCGTGCGCGCGCTCGCGGCGCTCGAGGGCGAGGCCTGGCTGACGGTCAACGAGGACAACCCCGCCCAGGACCTCTACGCCGCCCTCGGCTTCGAGCGGTACGGCGGCCGCGGCCGCTGGCGCTGACCAGGCTCAGCGCAGCGCCCGCACGCGCACCACGACCAGGTCCTGCCGGGTCGCGTCCGCCACCGACCGCACGGCGACCGGGACCTGCGCCCGGCTCCCCGGCCGGGCCGACGCCCGCCGCGTGACCGTGACCGTGAAGTCCCACGACTGCCCGGGCTCGAGCACCGGCGTGCGCCGAGCCACCGGGAGCTGGATCGTCACCCCGAAGCCCGGCACGCTCCGCGGACGGGTCACCACGAACCGGTCGGCCTCGGCGCCCGCGTTGACGATCCGCACCCGCGCGCGGACCGACGACCCCGTGCGGGCCAGGTCAGCACGCACGTGCTGGCGCCCGTCGGTCGACCACCGGTCGACGCCGGCCCACCCCGACCGACCGACCCTGAGCTGCGCGTCCGGCTGGTGCAGCGGCTGCACGGTGTAGTGCCGGGTCACCGTCGTGGTGTTGCCGGTGCCGTCGGTCGCGGTGGCGGTCCACGTGTGCCGGCCGGGCGTGCCGTCCAGCTCGGGCGCCTCGCAGGTCTGGAGCGTCGAACCACCGCGGTCCGTGCACGCGACGTCCGGCGTCGGCAGCGCCCCCTCGACGTACGACGCCTGGTCGGTCGGCTCGGCGACGGTCACCTCGGGCGCCTGCGCGTCGGGCACGTCGGCCTTGACCGCGCGGTAGGTGAAGTACTTCGGGCCGTTCGCGACCTTCAGGTCCCACACCAGGTCGCCGTCCGCGTCGACCTCGCTGGCCACCGCCTGGGTCGCGGACGCCCACCCGACGACCGTGCTCCCGCTCGCGAGCCGCTGGGCGGACCCGGCGAAGATCGCGTACCGGGTCGGGTCCTGGTAGTGCCAGACCTGGTGGGCGGTCCCGGCGACCGGGTCGATCGCCCACTCGTCGATGCGGGTGGGGAGCCGTGCGACGGCGGGTCCTTCGGGGTCGGCGGGGTCGACGCAGAGCCGGCCCGGGTTCCAGGCGCTGTTGTCGAAGATCAGGATGTGCCCGTTCGCCAGCTGGTAGGCCGTGTGCTGGGCGCAGGGGCCGCTGTCCGGCTGACCCTCCGCGTCGGTGAAGGCGAAGTCGCTGTGCCGGCCGCCGAGGCGCCAGACGACGTCGCCCGCCGCGAAGCCGTCGTGGGCCGTCCGCGCCACCTCGTACACCGAGCTGAGGTGGCGGAACGAGAGGAGGAGGTCGCCGTCCGGCAGCACCTGCATCGAGTTGAGGTGGGCGTAGTCGGCGTCCTCCTTCGCGGGTGTCGCGGGATCGTCGACGAGCATCGTCTCGGCTGCCGGGTCGAGGTGGTCGCCGCTGTCCCACTCCCACGCGAGCGTCCCGTCGGCGCGGACCTGCTGCACGACCGCGTCGGTGTACCCGGTGGTCGGGTCACGCTCGTAGGCCGCCAGGTAGACGCTGCCGTCGGGCATCTCCACGGCGTCGTGCGCGTCGGTGTTCGTCAGGCCGACGGTGTGCCGGCGCGAGACCTCCTGGAACGCGCTGTCGAGCTCGACGAGGTCGAAGCCGGTCATCCCCTCCGCGGTCGTGGGTCGGAACACGGTGTAGTGGCCGTCCCCGATCGGCTTGAGGTCGAGCGCGGCGGCGCTCTGCTCGACCATCAGCGGGACGCCGTTGGCGTCGACTGCGGTCTCGAAGGCGGGCGAGGGCTGGGTCCACAGGGCCAGCGTGAGCAGGACCGCACCGGGCGAGGGGTCCTCGTCGGGGAGCGAGGTGTCCCGCTGGAGCTCCGGGAAACCGGCCGGCAGGTAGACCAGGGAGTACGCCGTCGTGCCGGCGGCGTCCGTGACGATGACCGACACCTCGTCGCCGCTCTCGAGGCCGCTGACGGTGCGGCTGCCGTCCGGGGCCGGCGCCCCGTCGACCAGCACGGTCCCGGCCGGGTCGGTGGTGCTTGCATCGACGGTGACGGTCCCGCCCGTGGCCTCGGTGGTCGTCAGCCCGTAGCGGGTGGTGCCCGGGTCGAAGGCCGGGTACATCGTGACCCCCTCGGCGGTGACGGTGATGTCGCGGACCGGTGCCTCGTCGCGGTGGTGCGCCCCGGCGGTCGCCAGGGCGGGTGCCGGTCCGGTCGCGAGACCGGCAGCGGTCACCAGGGCGACCGACACGACGAGGACGGTGAGGGGTCGGCGCATCCTCGGAGGCTACGTCCCACCCGTCGTCCGGACGGGAGTCAGTGCGATCGACTGTCACCTTTGTCGGAACAAAGGTGGTTTATGCTGACAAGCATGACCCTCACCGAGCGCGAGCGCGAGGTCGTCGCGCTGCTGCGACGGGACCCGCTCATCGGGTCGGCGGCGATCGCCGAGGCGCTGGGGACCACGCGGGCGGCGGTCAACGTGCACCTGTCGAACCTCGGCAAGAAGGGGGTCGTCCTCGGCCGCGGCTACGTGCTCGCCGAGGAGCCCTCGGTCGTGGTCGTCGGCGGCGCGAACATGGACGTCAAGGCCCGCAGCACCCGCGCGGCCGTGCCGGCGACCAGCAACCCCGGTGCCGCGACGATGGCCGCCGGCGGCGTCGGCCGCAACATCGCCGAGAACCTCGCCCGGCTCGGCACCCGGACCCACCTGGTGGCCGCGATCGGCAGCGACGCCCTCGGGGACCAGGTGCTCGCCGCGACCTCCGGTGCCGGGGTCCACGTCGAGCACGTACGCCGGAGCGCGCGCGCGACCGGCACCTACACCGCCGTCCTCGACGCCGACGGCGAGCTCGTCGTCGCGGTCGCCGACATGGCCGCCACCGACGAGCTCGCCCCGGAGCAGGTGGACGCGGCCCGCGACCTGCTCGGCGCGGCCGAGCTCGTCGTCCTCGACGGCAACCTGGCGACCGCCACCCTCGGCCTCGCCCTGGACCTCGCCACCGCGGCGGGCACCCGGGTCGTCCTCGAGCCGGTCAGCGTGCCGAAGGCCGCGGCGCTCGCCCCGCTCGTGACCGCCGAGCGACCGCTGTTCGCGATCACCCCCAACCGGGACGAGCTGGCCGCGCTCACCGACCTGCCCACGCGCACGGAACGCCAGGTCCGGCGGGCGGTCGCCGCCCTCCACGACCGGGGCGTCGCGCTGGTCTGGGTGCGGCTGGGCGCCTCCGGCTCGCTGCTCAGCACGCCGCACGGGACGACCGACCTCGCCGCCGTGCCCGCGGAGGTCACCGACGTGACCGGTGCCGGCGACGCCATGCTCGCCGCCTTCTGCCACGCACTGCTCGCCGGTGCCGACCCGACCGACGCGGCGGCGTACGGCCACGCCGCCGCCGCGCTGACCGTGGCCAGCCCGCACACCGTCCGGCCCGACCTCACCGACCGACTCGTCAGGAGCCTGCTGTGAACCACCCGATGCTCACGCTCACCGACGAGGTCGCCGCCGCCCTGCGCGACGGCCGGCCGGTCGTCGCGCTGGAGAGCACGATCATCAGCCACGGGATGCCCTACCCGCAGAACGTCGAGATGGCCACCGAGGTCGAGGGCATCATCCGCGAGCACGGCGCGGTGCCGGCGACGATCGCGGTCCTCGACGGCCGGCCGCGGATCGGTCTGGACGCCCCCGACCTCGAGCTGCTCGCCAGCCACGAGGACGTCACCAAGGTCAGCGTCCGCGACCTGCCCGTCGTGGTGGCCCGCGGCTCCCACGGCGCCACGACGGTCGCCGCGACGATGCGGCTCGCCGCACTGGCCGGCATCCGGGTCTTCGTGACGGGCGGGCTCGGCGGCGTCCACCGCGGCGCCCAGCAGACCTTCGACGTCTCCGCCGACCTCACCGAGCTCGGGCAGACGTCGGTGGCCGTGGTGTCCGCCGGGGTGAAGTCGATCCTCGACATCGGCCTGACCCTCGAGACCCTCGAGACGCTCGGCGTCCCCGTGGTCGCCGTCGGCAGCGACGAGTTCCCGTCGTTCTACTCGCGCAGCAGCGGGTACGCCGCCCCGAACCGGGTCGACAGCGCCGCCGAGGTCGCAGCCCTGATGCGGGCGAAGTGGGACCTCGGGCTGGCCGGCGGCGTCGTCGTCGCCAACCCGATCCCCGCCGCGGACGAGATCCCCGCGGACGAGATCGGCGTGATCATCGACCAGGCGCTCGCCGACATGGAGCGGCTCGGCATCCACGGCAAGGACGCGACGCCCTACCTGCTCGGCCGGATCGTCGAGATCACCGGTGGCGCGTCGCTGACCGCCAACATCGCGCTCGTGCGCCACAACGCCCGGCTCGGTGCCGCGATCGCACGGGAGTACGCGGCGCCGGCCTGACGTCCCGCGGGAGGTCAGGCGACCCGGTCGCCCGGGCAGCCAGCCCGTCTGACGTCCGAGGTATCTGACGGCGCTCCGGGCCCTCCTCGGCGATCGTGACGAACCGGACCGCGCCCCACGACCGCACCTCCTCCCGACCGCTCCGCCCGGACGGTCGGCCCGACCGGGCCATCCACGCCGCCCGGTCGGCCCGGCAGGCGCTCCAGCGCGCCGGCGGGGTCCGGCCCGGCCGCTGACCCGGCCCCGTTGGACAAATCAGACAATCTGTCTCATCGTGGGCGGCGTGTACCGACCCGGCACGCCGACCACCTGGGCCAGCCCGTGGGCGATGTACGCCGACCTCCGCGACCACGACCCGGTCCACCACGTCGAGCGGAGCGGTGGCCGCGACCACTGGGTCCTCTCCCGGCACGCGGACGTGCTCGCGGCCGCGGTCGACACCGCGACGTACTCCTCCGCGCAGGGCCTCACGGTCGAGTACGACGAGCTGGAGACCATCGGCCTCGCCGACAACCGGCCGCTGGTGATGCTCGACCCGCCCGACCACACCGCGTTCCGCCGGCTGGTGGCCCGGGGGTTCACCCCGCGCCAGGTCAGCACCCTCGAGCCGGTCGTCCGGGCGTTCGTGGTCGAGCGGCTCGAGCGGCTGCGCGACGAGGGTGGCGGTGACGTCGTCGAGGCGCTGTTCAAGCCGCTGCCCAGCATGGTCGTCGCCCACTACCTCGGCGTGCCCGAGGACGGTCGCGCGCGCTTCGACGACTGGACCGCCGCGATCGTGTCGGCCAGCTCCGCCGGCGAGGTCAGCGCCGCGGCCGACGCCCTGACCGAGATGACGGGCTACTTCGCCGAGCTGGTCGAGCGGCGCCGCACCGAGCCGGGCGACGACACCGTCTCGCACCTCGTCGCCGCCGGCGTGGGTGACGACGACCGCGGGCTGCTCTCGATCCTGGCCTACGTCTTCACGGTCGTCACCGGCGGCAACGACACGACGACCGGCATGCTCGGCGGCTCGGTGCAGCTGCTCGAGGCCGACCGCGACCAGCGCGCCGTCCTGCTGGCCGACCCCACCCTGGTCGGCGACGCGGTCGAGGAGCTGCTCCGCCTGACCTCCCCGGTGCAGGGCCTGGCCCGGACGACGACCCGCGACGTCGAGCTGCACGGCCGGACGGTCCCGGCCGGCCGCCGGGTGCTACTGCTCTACGGCGCCGCGAACCGCGACCCGCGGCGCTACGGCCCGGACGCCGACGAGCTCGACGTGCGCCGCCGGCCGACCCAGATCCTCACCTTCAGCCAGGGCAGCCACCACTGCCTGGGCGCAGCGGCCGCGCGGCTCCAGGCCCGGGTCGCGCTCGAGGAGCTGCTGGCCCGGTGCCCCGACTTCGCGGTCGACCTCGACGGGGTGACCTGGGCGCCGGGGCCCTACGTGCGGCGCCCGACCTGCGTGCCGTTCCGGGCGGCCGGATGAGGTCCACCGACCAGGCGACCGCGATCCTCGACGCGGCGGCCGGGCTGTTCGCCGAGCGGGGCATCGCCGCGGTCGGGATGGGCGAGGTGGCCCGCGCCGCCGGCTGCTCGCGCGCGACGCTCTACCGCCACTTCGCCGACCGGCACGACCTGCACCGTGCGTTCGTGCACCGCGAGGCGCGCCGGATCGGTGCGCTCGTGGCGGCCGGGACGAGCGACGTCGGCGAGGCCGTGCTGGCCGCCGTGCGACACGTCCGGGAGGCCCCCGAGCTGCTCGCGTGGTTCGGGGCGACGGACGCCGGGACGACCGCCGAGCTCGCCCAGTCCGACGAGGTGCTCGAGGCGCTCGGCCTCACGGCCGCCGGCGACCCGGCCGCCGCCCGCTGGCTGGTCCGGGTGATCGTCTCGCTGCTCGTCGTCCCGGGTCGCGACGCCGACGAGGAGCGCGAGATCGTCGAGAGGTTCGTCCTCCCGGGTCTCCGGCTGCCCCGGTAGGGCAGGCTGGGCGCGTGCACTACGTCGGCGTCGACCTCGCGTGGGGCGAGCGGCAGCGCACCGGGCTCGCCGTGCTCGACGACGGCGGACGCCTCGTGCACCTCTCCTCGGTCCGCACCGACGAGGAGATCCGCGACGCGCTCGCGCCGTACGTCGAGGGCCCGTGCCTGGCCGGCATCGACGCCCCCCTGGTCGTCACGAACCCGACCGGCTCGCGGCCGGCGGAGCAGCAGCTCAACCGCGACTTCCGGATCTTCGAGGCCGGGGCGCACCCGTCGAACACCGGCAAGCCGGAGTTCGCCGACGGCACCCGCGGTGCCCGGATCTGCCGGCTGCTGCGGCTCGACATGGACCCGCGCTCCGGACGCGAGCGCCGGGCGATCGAGGTCTACCCGCACCCCGCGACGGTGGTGCTGTTCGGGCTGCGCAAGACGCTGAAGTACAAGAACAAGACCGGCCGGGCGCTGGACTCGATGCGCGCCGAGCTGCTCGTCCTCATGGACCACCTGGAGCGGATCGTCGTGACCGGTCCGTCCTGGGCCGCGCTGCGGTCCGACGTCGAGCACGCCGCCCGCAAGAGCGACCTGGGCCGGGCCGAGGACCAGGTCGACGCGGTCGTCTGCGCGTACGTCGCGCTCTTCGCGGACCGCTGGCCGGAGCGGGTCACGACGTACGGCGACCTCGAGAGCGGCTACATCGTCACCCCGACCCTGCAGCCCGCGCACGTCGTCGCCCGGCAGGCCGTCGAGGAGTACCAGCACCGGTACCCGGCGCTGGTCGCCGCGGCGGAGCGGCAGGTGGCGCTGGTGACGACCGTGCTCGACGAGGCCGGCATCAACTACCTCTCGGTCACCGGGCGCGCCAAGAGCGTCGAGTCGTTCGCGACCAAGGCCGCCCGGGTCGCCGACGGGGTCCCGGTCTACGCCGACCCGCTGCGCGAGATCACCGACCAGGTCGGCGTCCGCGTGATCACCTACGTCCGCAGCGACGTGGCCGCGGTCGCCGAGGTGCTCGGCGCCCAGCTGCGGGTGCTGGACGACCGCGACCTCGGCGAGGAGACCGCCAGCGAGGGCCGGTTCGGCTACGCCAGCCGGCACCTCCTCGTCGAGCGCGAGGACGGCGGCGTCGTGCAGGTGCAGGTGCGCACGGTGCTCCAGCACGCGTGGGCCGAGTTCGAGCACGACATCCGCTACAAGGGCACGGTCCCCGAGGAGCACGCCCGCGACTTCGACCGGCGGTTCACGCTGGCCGCCGGGCTGCTCGAGCTCGCGGACCAGGAGTTCACGACGATCCGGGAGCGGCTGCGCGGTGGGTCGGTCGAGGAGGCCGACGCCAGCGTCGACGGGATCAGCCCGCGCGAGCTCGCGGCGTACCTCGCCGGTCAGTACGCCGACGCGGCCTGGTCCCGTCCGGACCACTACGAGTGGATCGCCGGCCTGCTCGGCGAGCTCGGCCTCACCACGCTCGCCGCGCTCGGGGAGGTGCTCGCCGGCGTCGACGCCGACCAGATCGTCGAGCGGATGGACTACCGCTACCCGCCCGGGGCGGTGCGCCGCCTCGACGACGCGCTGCTCTCGGCGTACGGCGAGCGGTACGTCGAGCTGCCGGGCAACGCGCACCGCAGGGCGCTGCTGCGTGCCCGGATCGGGCGCATGACCGGGTGACCCGTGCGAGGATCCGCCCATGGCAACGGGGAGGAGACTGGCGCTGTGCGCCGTCTCGGCGGTGGCACTGGTCGCGGGAGCACTCGGCACGACGAGCGGAGCGAGCGCCGCCGACGACCCGCCGGGCTTCACCCTCCGCCCCGGCACCAACCAGGTCTACGTGCTCGACGCGACCCCGGGTGACGAGCTCGAGCTGCTCGACGGCGACGGCGCCGTCGTCGAGACCGGCACCGTCGACGTCCAGGGCAGCCTCGCCTGGCGCCGGCTGAGCGTCGGCCCCTACACCGTCCGGGTGGCGGGCGACCCCGCCAGCGAGTCCGACCCGGTCACCGTCACCGGCTTCCGCAGCCCGCCGCCGCCCCAGTCGTTCTACGACGCCCAGACGATCGACGAGGGCTTCCACTACATCACCACCCGCGACGGCACGACGCTGTCGGCGAACGTCTCCTTGCCCTCCGGCGACGGCCCGTTCCCGACCGTCGTGGAGTACTCCGGGTACGGCCCGAGCAACCCGGCCGACACCACCTTCGCCCAGCTGTTCAACACCCTCGGCTTCGCCTACGTCGGCGTGAACATCCGCGGCACCGGCTGCTCCGGCGGCTCGTTCCTCAACTTCGAGCCGGTGCAGAGCCTCGACGGGTACGACGCCGTCGAGGCGATCGCCGCGCAGCCGTGGGTGAAGTTCCACGAGGTCGGCATGGTGGGCATCTCCTACCCCGGCATCTCCCAGCTGTACGTCGCCCGCACCCGGCCGCCGCACCTGGCCGCGATCACGCCGCTGTCGGTCATCGACGACACCTTCCGCGGGACGCTCTACCCCGGGGGCGTGCTCAACACCGGCTTCGCCGTCCCGTGGGCCGCGGAGCGGGCGACCCAGTCGGCGCCGTACGGGCAGGCCTGGACCAAGACGCGCGCGGACAACGGGGACACCGAGTGCGCCGACAACCAGCTCCTCCGGCTGCAGAACCCGGACCCGCTCCAGCTCATCCAGGACAACCCGTTCTACGACCCGGTCATCGCCGACCAGGTCAACCCGAGCCTCTTCGTGAAGAAGATCGACGTCCCGGTCTTCATCGCGGGCGCCTGGCAGGACGAGCAGACCGGGGGCCACTTCCCGGCGCTGCTCGACGACTTCACCGGGTCGCCGCACGTCTACGCGACGATGAGCAACGGGTCGCACACCGAGTCGCTCTCGCTCGGGGTCTTCGGCCGGTACGCCGACTTCCTCGACCTGTACGTCGGCCGGCGGGTGCCGGGCGACGCGAAGAAGCTCGTCGCGCCGATCCTCGCGCAGTCGATCACCGGCGTGGGTGGCCTCAGCCTGCCACCGGGCATCGACTACACCGGCATGACCTACCGGCAGGCGCTACGGACCTACCAGTCGCAGGACCCGGTCCGGATCGGCTTCGAGGAGGGCGCCGCCGCCGGGCAGCCGGCCGGCTCGCCGCTGCCCCGGTTCGTGCGGACCTTCGACTCCTGGCCGGTCCCGCAGGCGAAGCCGACCGCGTGGTACCTGACGCCCGGCGGCGGGCTGCGCACCTCGCCGTCGCGCCTGCGGGCCGGCGACGTCGAGCAGCGCAGCTACCTCGCCGACCCCACCGCACTGCCGGACACCGACTACACCGGGCCGGGCAACGACATCTGGAAGGCCAGCCCGACCTACGACTGGCGCCAGATCCCGGACGGCAAGGGCCTGGGCTGGATCAGCCCGCCGCTCGCGAAGGACGTGGTGGCGGTCGGCACCGGCTCGGTCGACCTGTGGGTGAAGACCCCGGAGGCCGACACCGACCTCGAGGTCACCCTCAGCGAGGTGCGCCCCGACGGCACCGAGGTCTACGTGCAGTCCGGCTGGCTCCGAGCCAGCCACCGCAAGCTCGACCTGGACGAGTCGACCCCGATCTCGCCGGTGCACACGGACCTCGAGGCCGACGCCGCACCCCTGCCGGCAGGGAAGTTCACCAAGCTGCGGGTCGAGCTGTTCCCGTTCGCGCAGGCCTTCCGCGCCGGCTCCCGGCTGCGGGTGACCGTCGACGCGCCCGGCGGCGCCCGGCCGCTGTGGGCCTTCGACACGATCGCCCACGGCGAGCAGGTCACCGTCGCCGCGGACATGGTGCACCGCTCGCGGATCGTGCTCGCCGTCGTACCCGGGGTGAAGGTGCCGGCGACGGCCCCGCCGTGCTCGTCGCTGCGCAGCCAGCCCTGCCGCACCTACCCCGGCTGACGGTTGGATCTCGACCTCTGACGGTTGAGTCGGGAGTTCCGAACAGTCGAGCCATGTCCTGAAGTCCCGACTCGACCGTCACAAGTCCCGACTCGACCGTCAGGGGGCGGCGGCGCGCAGCTTCTCCAGCAGCGGGCCGGCGGCCTCCTCGAGGAACCGGTCCTGGCCCTCGTCGCCGACCTGGACGATCGCGACGTCGGTGAAGCCGGCCTTCCAGTACGCCGACACCGACTCGACGATCGCGTCCAGGTCGGGTCCGCACGGGATCGAGCCGGCCACGTCCTCGGGGCGCACGAACTGGGTCGCGCCGGAGAAGCCGGCGGGCGTCGGCAGGTCGGCGTTGACCTGCCAGCCGCCGCCGAACCAGCGGAACTGCTCGTGCGCGCGCTTCACGGCGGTGTCCTCGTCGGGGTCCCAGCAGATCGGGACCTGCCCGATCGCCCGGGCACCGTCGCCGATCCGCGGGGCGCCCTCGACGGCGTTCCAGCCCTCGACGAGCGAGGCCTTCGGCTCGACCCCGACCAGGTGGTCGCCGAGCGGTGCGAGCGCCTCGATGGCGCGCTCGCCGGCGACCGCCAGGCCGAGGTCGACGCCCTGCTCCGGGACGTCCCAGACCCGGGCGGAGTCGACCTGGAAGTACTCGCCGCGGTAGTCGACCAGCTCGCCGGTGTGCAGCGCGCGGATGATGGCGACCGCCTCGCGGAGCATCTCCTGACGGTCCTGGATCGCCGGCCAGCCCTCGCCGACGACGTGCTCGTTCAGGTTCTCCCCGCTGCCCAGCCCGACGGTGAACCGGCCCTCGGCGAGGATCTGCAGGGTCGCGGACTTCTGCGCCACGACCGCCGGGTGGTAGCGCATCGTCGGGCAGGTCACGTAGGTCATCAGGCCGACCCGCGAGGTCGCCTGGGCGACGGCACCCAGCACGGTCCAGGCGTACGGCGCGTGCCCCTGCTCGGTCAGCCAGGGGGAGTAGTGGTCGCTGGAGACCTCGAAGTCGAAGCCGACCTCCTCCGCGGCCACGGCGTACCGGACCAGCTCGCGCGGCCCGCTCTGCTCGGTCATCAGGGTGTAGCCGAAGTTCGTCATGGAGCCCGAGTACCCACTCGCGGTGGACGCAGACGGTGGCTACCGTCGGTGCCATGACCCCAGCGGACGTGTACATCGACTTCTTCGAGCGGGTGCTGGAGAACGGCGTCGCCGTGGTCGGCGGTCTGGACGAGGACGAGCTCGCCCACCGGCCCGCGCCGGACGCGAACTCGATCGCCTGGCTCGTCTGGCACGCGGCCCGCGTGCAGGACGCCCAGCTCGCCGACGTGGCCGGCACCGAGCAGGTCTGGTTCAGCGAGGGCTGGGTGGACCGGTTCGGGCTCGACCTCGACCCGCAGGACCACGGCTACGGCCACACCAGCGAGCAGGTCGGCAAGGTGCGCGCGAGCGGCGAGCTGCTCGCCGACTACCTCCGCGCCTGCCACGCGGCCAGCGTCGCCTACCTGCGCACGGTCACCGAGGCCGACCTCGACCGCATCGTCGACGAGCGCTGGGACCCGCCGGTGAGCCTGGGCGTGCGGCTGGTGAGCATCGCCGACGACGACGCCCAGCACGTCGGGCAGGCGGCCTACCTGCGCGGCCTGCTCGGTCGCTAGGCCGTACGCCGTCAGTCGGTGGCGAGCTGCCGGTTGATCCGGTAGCGCACGAACGACGGGACGGCGAGCGCCGCGACGACCGTCCCGACGATCACGAGCACGCCACCGCCCGCTGCGGCCGCCGCCGTGCCGACCGCGGCGGCCGCCGCGCCGTGCACGACGTCGGCGACCCGGGGCCCGCCGGCGACCACCACGATGAACACGCCCTGGAGCCGGCCGCGGACCGAGTCGGCGGCGGCGCTCTGGAGCATGCTGGTGCGGAACGCTGCGGAGGCCATGTCCGCCGCGCCGCCGACCGTCAGCATCAGCAGGGCGACGAGCAGCATCGTGTGCTGCCAGGAGGCGGACCCACGGTCGGCGAGGCCGACCGCGATGCCGAACCCCGTCATCGCCGCGCCCCACACGAGGATGCAGACGATGACGGCGAGCCCCTGCCGGTCGACGCGGGAGACCCAGCCGGAGAACACGCCGCCGACGACCGCCCCCGCCGGGATCGCCGCGAACAGCAGCGCGAAGACCAGGCCGCCGCTGTCGGGGCCGCCGAAGGACAGGTGCGCGATCTCCGGGAACAGCGCGCGGGGCATGCCGAAGACCATCGCGATCAGGTCGACGACGAAGGACATCAGCAGCACGGGGTGTCCTCGGAGGTAGGAGAACCCCTCGACCACCGAGCGCAGGCCCGGCGTCGTCGTGACGCCCTCGACCGGCAGCCGCGGCAGCCGGACGACGGCGCTCATCGTGGCGAACAGCGTGACCGCGTCGATCAGGTAGAGCCACCCGAACCCGAGCACGGGGATCAGCACCCCGGCGATGAGCGGACCGCCGATGGCGCCGGCCTGGAAGACCGTCATGTTCAGGGAGTTGGCGGCCGGGAGCAGCTCGGGCTCGAGCAGACGCGGCAGCACCGCACTCCGGGTCGGCTGGTTGACGGCGAAGAACGCCTGCTGCACCGAGAAGAGGCCCAGCAGCAGCCACACGTTCGTGTTGCCCGCCGCGGCCTGGACCCAGAACAGCACGCTGGTGGCGATCAGGCCGGTCGTCGTGACCAGCAGGATCGTGCGCCGGTCGAAGACGTCGGCCAGCGCGCCGCCCCACAGCCCGAACACGACCAGCGGGACCAGCCCGAACAGCCCGGTGAGGCCGACGTACGCCGAGGAGCCGGTGACGGCGTAGATCTGCGCCGGGACCGCCACGACCGTGAGCTGTGCCCCGACCACCGTGACGATGTTGGCGGTCCACAGCCGCCGGAAGTTGTCGTTGCGCAGCGGCCGGGTGTCGGCCACCATCCCCCGGAGTCTGCGCACGGTCCCCGAACCTAGCTCCGGCCGCCGTTGTTCCCCCGGTCGGTACCGTCGAGGTGTGACCGAGACAGCACCCGGACCCGTCGAGTCGGTGTGGGACTACCCGCGCCCGCCGCGCGTCGAGGCCAGCACCGAGCTGGTCGAGGTCGAGCTCGGCGGCGTGGCCGTCGCCAGCACGACCACCTCGTGGCGGGTCCTGGAGACCAGCCACCCGCCGACGTACTACCTGCCGCGCTCGGCGTTCCTCGACGGCGCGCTCCGGCCGGTCGGGGGTCGCACCTTCTGCGAGTGGAAGGGGCACGCCTCCTACTTCGACCTCGTCGTGCACGACCCGGCGGCGGGCGAGCGGGTCGCCGCCCGGGCGGCGTGGACCTACGTGCGCCCGAGCCCCGGCTTCGAGGTGATCGCGGACGCGGTCGCGGTGATGCCGGCCCTCGTGGACCGGTGCACCGTGGACGGCGAGGTGGTCGTGCCGCAGCCGGGCGGCTTCTACGGCGGGTGGATCACCAGCCGGGTCACCGGACCGTTCAAGGGTGGTCCGGGCACGACCGGTTGGTGACCGATTGGTGACCGATGAGTCCGGCGCGCGCCTGAACGACGGGCCGGCTCAGCAGATCCCGGCGGTCGCGTCGAGGTGCTGGAGCAGGTCGTACGCCGCGCGCTCGACCGCCTTGTGCCGCCACTCGGCGGCGCGGTAGACGCAGGCGATCAGGCCGGAGCGGTGCACCCGCCGGAGGTCGCCGTACCCGAACGCGTAGCGGGCCTTGGTCCCGTCGTTCGCACCCTCGGTGAGACCGAGGTGCCAGGCGGCGTACTCCTCCCACGAGTGCCGCTCGAGGTAGGCGTTCTCGGCGGCGGCGCGGGGCTGGACGTCGCCCCACTCGCTGTCGAGGACGTACTGCCGCTTGCCGATCAGTGCGCGGGCGTGGTCGACGGCGTCCGGGTTGACCTCGTACGTCGCCATGGTGACCTCAGGGGCAGGACGACCGCGTCGACGTGCCGTCGATCAGGCGGTCGGCGAGCATGTCGCACCACTGCCCGGAGGGGCCGCCGCCGTTGACCTGGCCGTCGGACTCGCCGGGGTGCTTGACCCAGAGGTTGCCGTCGAACGCACCGTCGAAGACGAGCCGCGGCGGCTTCCCGATCCGCGCCCAGGTGGGGTTGGTGACGTCGCCGTCGACGGGGTTCGCGGCGCCGTTGCGGGAGGTGTCGATCACGTAGTGCACCCCGCGGACGTCGAGCTTGCGCAGGTCGGCGAGCAGGTCACCGGCGTAGGCCTTCTCGTCGGCGTTGGTGCGGTAGTTGGCCACGTTGGTGCTGAAGCCGCGGTCGTAGCCGATGCCGGCCTTCTTGAGCAGGGCCGCGCGGTCGTCGTAGGGCGTCCAGTCCGAGTGGCCGGCGTCGAGGTAGACCCACGCGCCGGCGTTGCTCAGCACGCGGGAGGCGTAGCGCAGCAGGCCGAGCCGGTCGCCGGCGTTCCGGCAGCGCGGGTCGCCGTAGAACGGGACGGCGTCGGGCTCGAGGATCAGCAGGACGTCCTGGTCCTTGACCCCCCGGGCGATCTGCCTGACCCAGGCCTTGTACTCGTCGGCGCCGGGGAGCCCGCCGGAGGAGTACATCCCGCAGTCGCGGTCCGGGATGCCGTACACGGCCAGGATCGGGGTCTTCCTGACCGCGAGCGCGCGGGAGGTGTAGGCGCGCACCACGTCGCGCACCTGGTCGGTGGGGTAGTACTCCGGTCCCAGCCACAGGGCCTGCGCACGAGAGCCGAGCTTCTGTCGATAGACGCCGCCGGCCTGGTAGGCGGGCATCTTCGGGTCGACGAACAGCCCGCGGCTCTTGCGGGGGTCCTTGCCCGCCGCCGCTGCCGCGTGGTGCGCGGTGTCGGCCGCGACCGGCACGGCCAGACCGACCGCGCCGAGGGCGAGGACGGCCAGCAGCGCGGCGGCGCGACGGGAGAAGGACCGGGGGAGCACGTCTCCAGGGTAAAGGGCGCCCGGGTGGCCCGGGCCCTTCTCAGGACGACCTTGCGGTTGTCCAGAGGAAGTCTTCAGGCTGCTGCCCTCAGGCGGGGATCGGCTGGTCGTCCTCGCGCGGGCCGAAGATGCACAGCTCGTCGAGCTGCTCGGCGGAGAGCGGGAGACCCCACGCCTGCATCTGGGCGCGTGAGCGCCGGGAGAACAGCGCCCGGAAGAGCTCGTACGGGTCGACCTCCTCGGGCACGCCGGCGGTGCCGAGCTTCATCGGCGCCACCCCGGCGAGCACCGGTGCCCACATCGGCTCCGGCAGCAGGCCGAGGTCGAGTGCCTCGTGCAGGTCGGCGTGGTGGACGGCGATGTCCCACACGATGGCGGGTCGGGGGTTGTCCGCGACCTGCTCGGCGATGGCGTCCTGGTGGGACCGCATCTCCTCGACGAGCACCGGCACCGGGAGGTCGCGGCGCTCCCCGACGTGCCGGGCGGTCCACTCCGGTCCGGGCGCCCCCTCCATCCGCCCGGTCACCGCGTCGGCCGGTCCGCCGGCGAGGTGGGCCAGGACGTCGTGCACCGTCCAGGCCGGCGTGGCGGGGACGGTCGTGGCGAGCTGCTCCTCGGTGAGGTCGGCGGCCAGGGCCGTGACGGCGTCGACGTGCTCGCGGTACAGGTCGCCCCAGTCGGTCATGCCGAGACCGTAGACGCTCAGTGCGCCGGTGCGAAGAGGCAGAACGGGTGGCCGGCCGGGTCGAGGAGCACCCGCACGTCGTCCTGCGGCTGGTACGACGCCAGGCGGGCGCCCAGCGACATCGCCCGTTCCACGCCGGCCGCCAGGTCGTCCACGGCGATGTCGAGGTGGGCCTGCATCTGCTGCTCGCCCGGGCCTGCCGGCCAGCTCGGCGGGACGTGCCCGTCCTCGAGCTGGAAGGACAGCCCGCTCGCGCCGTCGACGGGCCTCAGGACCACCCACTCCGGCCGGTCGACGCGCAGCTCCCAGCCCAGCAGCTCCCGGTAGAACGAGGCAAGCGCACGCGGGTCCGGCGTGCCGAGGACGGTCGAGGAGAGGCGGAACGACGTGGCCGACATGGACCTCACCGTAGGCAGACGGAAATCCCTTGGGGAAGGGTGTCGTGTCCGGGCAGGGTGGTTCGTGGTGACCACGAAGGACCCGGACGAGGTCCCACCCAGGAGGAGACAGTCATGAGCCAGTACCTGCTCGCCGTCAACCACACCACCGACGACGTGGCCGCGATGGCCGCCATGACACCCGAGGAGATGCAGGAGCTGTTCGCCGCCGTCGGCACCTTCAACGAGAAGCTGCGCGCGGAGGGCGCCTGGGTCTTCGCGGGTGGGCTCGAGACGCACGACGCGACCACCACGGTCGACAACACCGGCGCCGAGGTCATCATCACCGACGGCCCCTTCACCGAGTCGAAGGAGTACCTCGGCGGCTTCTGGATCATCGAGGCCGCCGACCTCGACGCCGCCCTGGCGTGGGCCACCGAGGGCTCGAAGGCGTGCGCCGGCCGGGTCGAGGTGCGCCCGTTCCAGGAGGAGCCCGAGGCGTGAGCGACGCCGTTGCGGCGATCGAGCGGATCTACCGCGAGGAGTACGGCCGGATCGTCGCCTCGCTGGTCCGCCGCTTCGGCGACATCGACGTCGCCGAGGAGGCGGCCGGCGAGGCACTGCTGGTCGCGGTCGAGCGGTGGCCGGTGGACGGCGTGCCGCCCAACCCGGGCGGCTGGCTGACCACGACGGCCGCCCGGCGTGCCATCGACCGGATCCGCCGCGAGTCGCACCGCGACGCCAAGCACCAGGCGGCCCTGATGATCGAGGACGACACACCGCACGAGCCGACCGGCATCGTCGAGGACGACCGGCTGCGGCTGATCTTCACCTGCTGCCACCCCGCGCTCGCGCCCGAGGCGCGGGTGGCGCTGACCCTGCGGCTGCTCGGCGGGCTGACCGTCGCCGAGATCGCCCAGGCCTTCCTGGTCCCCGAGACGACGATGGCGCAGCGGATCACGCGGGCGAAGAAGAAGATCCGGGACGCCCACATCCCCTACCGGGTACCCGCGCCCGAGGACCTCACCCGGCGGCTCTCCGCGGTCCTGGCGGTCGTCTACCTGGTGTTCAACGAGGGCTACCTCGCCAGCTCGGGCGAGACGCCGATCCGGGAGGACCTCACGGCGGAGGCGATCCGGCTGGGCCGGATCCTCCGTGCGCTGCTGCCGGACGAGCCCGAGGTCGCGGGGCTGCTGGCGCTGATGCTGCTCACCGACGCCCGGCGCCGGAGCCGGGTCGCCGGCGGCGAGCTCGTGACGCTGCCCGAGCAGGACCGCGGCGGCTGGGACCGGGAGCTCATCGCCGAGGGCCACGCCCTGGTCCGCGAGTGCCTGGCGCGCGGCCGGCCCGGGCAGTACCAGCTGCTCGCCGCCATCAACGCGGTGCACACCGACGCACCGACCGCGTCCGACACCGACTGGGCGCAGATCGCCACGCTCTACGACCAGCTGTACGCCCTCGCGCCTTCGCCGGTGGTCGCGCTCAACCGGGCGGTGGCGGTCGCGGAGCTGGACGGCGCCGCGGTCGGGCTCGCCGAGGTCGACCGGCTCGGCGCGGCCCAGCCGAGCCTGACGTCGTACCACGCCTGGCACGCGACCCGGGCCGACCTGCTGCGCCGGCTCGGCCGGAGCGCCGACGCCCGGGCGGCCTACGACGCCGCGATCGCCGCCAGCGGCAACCCGGCCGAGCGCTCCTACCTCGCGCGGCGTCGTGGCACCCTGGCGCCATGACCGACCTCGGTGCCGACCAGGTGACCCCGCTCGCCCTGCCCCCCGCCGACGAGGCCGAGGACTGGGTCGACGCCCGCACCCGCGAGGGCCTCGCCGCGGCGCGCGACGTCGTCGACGGGCTGCGCAGCGACCCGCCGGCCCGCACCCTCGACGTCCTCCGCGCCTGGGACGAGGCCGCCCGGCACCTCGCGGACGTCGCCGCCGTCTCCTCGCTGCTCGCCAACGTGCACCCGGTCGAGGCCGTGCGCAGCCGCTGCGAGCGCGCGGAGCAGGAGGTCGATCGCTACGTCACCGAGCTCCGCCAGGACCGGGTGCTCTACGAGGTGTTCGCGGCTGCCGACCCGGCGGGGCTCGACGCGGCGGCCGCGCGGCTGCTGACCAAGACCCTGGAGGACTTCCGGCGCGCCGGCGTCGACCTCGACGAGGCCACCCGCACCCGGCTGGCGGCGATCAACGAGCGCCTGACCGAGGTCGGCCAGGAGTTCGGCCGCACCATCCGGGACGACGTGCGCACCGTGCGGGTGCCGGTCGAGCGGCTCGCCGGGATGCCGCAGGACTGGCTCGACGCCCACCCGCCCGGCGAGGACGGGCTGGTGACGGTCACGACCGACTACCCGGACTCGGTGCCCGTCCGGATGTTCGTGCACGACGCCGACGTCCGGCGGCAGGTGACCACGGCGTTCCTCGAGCGCGGGTGGCCCCGCAACGAGCCGCTCCTGCACGAGCTCCTCGACCTCCGGGCCCAGCTCGCGACGCTGGTCGGCTACGCCGACTGGCCGTCGTACGACGCCGACGTGAAGATGATCGGCAGCGGGCCGGCCATCCCCGCGTTCATCGACCGGATCGCCGACGCGGCGGCGGAGCCGATGCGCCGCGACCTCGAGCTGCTGCTCGAGCGCTACGGACGCGACGTGCCGGGTGCGACCGCCATCGACACTGCGGACTCCGTGTACTACGAGGAGCTCGTGCGCCAGGAGCGCCACGACGTCGATGCGCAGCAGGTGCGCGCGTACTTCGACTTCACCCGGGTGCGGCAGGGCCTCCTCGACGTGACCGGGCGGCTGTTCGGCCTCACCTACGAGCCGGTGCTGGACGCGCCGGTCTGGCACGAGGACGTGGCGTCCTACGACGTCCTGTGCGACGGCACCCGCATCGGGCGGATCTACCTGGACCTGCACCCGCGCGAGGGCAAGTACAAGCACGCCGCCCAGTTCACGCTCGCCGACGGGCTCGCCGGGCGGCAGCTCGCCGAGGGCGTGCTCGTCTGCAACTTCTCCCGCGGGCTGATGGAGCACGACCACGTCGTCACGCTCTTCCACGAGTTCGGGCACCTGGTGCACCACGTGCTCGCCGGCGGCGGGGAGTGGACCCGGTTCTCCGGCGTCGCGACCGAGTGGGACTTCGTCGAGGCGCCGAGCCAGATGCTCGAGGAGTGGGCCTGGGACGCGGACGTGCTGCGGACGTTCGCGGTCTCGGAGTCCGGCGAGCCGATCCCCGTCGACCTCGTGGCCCGGATGCGCGCCGCCGACGACTTCGGCAAGGGCTACCACGCGCGGACCCAGATGTTCTACGCGGCCATGTCGTACTGGTTCCACGCCGACCGGCCCGCGGACCTCACGGCCGCGATGCGCGCTCTCCAGGAGCGGTACTCGCCGTTCCCCTACATCGACGGCACCCACATGTTCGCCAGCTTCGGGCACCTGTCCGGCTACTCCTCGGGCTACTACACCTACATGTGGTCGCTGGTGATCGCGAAGGACCTGTTCTCCGCCTTCGACCCCGACGACCTGTTCGCCCCGGACGTCGCGGCGCGCTACCGCGACCGCGTGCTCGCCCCTGGCGGCTCCCGCGACGCCGCCGACCTGGTCGCCGACTTCCTCGGTCGGCCCTACACCTTCGACGCGTACGCCGCCTGGCTCGCGCGGTAGGGCTCGGGTCGCGACACACCGGGTTTCACCGGCTGACCGGTGAAACCCGCACGACACGCCCACCCCGTACGGCGTGGCGTGCGGGTCTTGCCGGGCAGGTCCCGCTCGGGGTGCCCAGGGTGCCTGAGCGGCGTGCCGGTCTCCGGCTCGCCTGCTCATGCGGGCCAGGGCTCGCCGCGGAACGAGGCGCAGATCCGGGCGATGACGAGCTCGGGACGGTAGAGATCCGCCCAGGTGATGCGAACGCAGCGCCACCCCGTGAGCCCGCAGACGAGCTCCTCGCGCTTCTTCTCGCGCAGCACGGCTTCCTCGACCGACTCTCCGGGTCGCCGAAGACGCCCGTACTTGACCTTGCCGTCGAACTCGACGAACACCCCGAGCTCCGGCCACGCGAAGTCGACCCGCGCCACCACGCGACCACAGCGGTCCCTGATCTCGTACTGGGGCTCCGGTCGCGGCAGCTGGTGCGCCCGGAACATCGCCGCAGACCGAGTCTCGCCTGCGGACTCGTGGCGGCCGTCCGTGAGCCCGAGGATGATCGGGAAGATCAGGGACCCGGGATCGTGATCCATCGCCTGGCTGCGCTGTTCCAGAAGCGGGAACGTCGTCTCCTTCGTGTGCAGCAGCCCGTCGACGACGACGAGGGCACGCTCCTGGTCGGTCTGGGTCATCACGTCGAGGGCGGTCTTCGTGCCGCTGGTGACCGGGAGGCCATGTCGGACGGTGACGTCGCCGACCAGCAGTTGGCCACGGTGCGGCGCCCGTCCGGCCTGCCGGCGGTCGGACCGCTGGTCCGGGCGCACGACGTGCACCTCGTCGCCGAGGTCCCAGGTCGGTGCCCCGAGTGCCCGCGCCGCCGTCGGGCCGCAGAGGAGGGTCGGAACCTTGACGTTCCGCAGGACCGCTCGCGCCGTCAACAGGTGTCGCCCGACGTCGTCGAGCTGGTGCCAGTGGATGGCGAAGGTGTAGGCGCCGTGCCGGATGCGGTGCAGCACGCCCCGTGCCACGAGCCGGGTGATCGCCCGGTCGTCATAGCCGCTCGCGAGCAGGTCCGCGGTGGTCATCAGGTTGTCGTCGTGGATGTGCGTCTGGGGTGGGAGCATCATGCTCCTGGCTTGCCGCGACCACTCGCCTGCGACCCGCGGGCCGCTCCGCCTGTGCACGAGCCGTCGTTCCGTCTGCGTTGTGGAGGATTCCCGGGCCGTCTCTCGCCGTGTCGACGTACCCGCCCGGTGATTCCCGCACGACTCGCCGGGACCGGACGGCGTGTCATGCGGGTTTCACCGGCTGACCGGTGAAACCCGCGCTTGTGGCCGCCGCGCTGTCGGCGTACGCTCACGATATATCGCGACACGTCGACGACAGTCAGACGGCGCGAGATCGCAGACCTGACAGACACGAGAGGAGTCCTGACATGGGACACCGAGGATTCGGTCGGCAGTGGGCATCCCACCCCGACCAGCACCTGCAGCAGCACGGCCGGCGCGGCGGCTGGGGCGGTCCGCCCTGGGGAGGGTTCGGCCCGCACGGCTCGGGCCGTCCGGGCAACCCGGGCCCGCCGCCGTGGGTGGCCGGCCTGTTCGGCCTGGCGCAGGGGGACCGGCAGCGCGGACCGCGGGTCCGCCGCGGCGACGTCCGCAGCGCGATCCTGGACGTCGTCCGCGTCGCCCGCGAGGGCGGCGAGGAGATCAACGGCTACCAGGTGATCCAGCAGATCGCCGAGCGCAGCAACGGCGCCTGGCGCCCCAGCCCCGGGTCGGTCTACCCGACCATCCAGCAGCTCGAGGACGAAGGCCTGCTGGAGACCGCCGACGCGAACGGTCGCCGCAGCCTGCGGCTGACGACCGCCGGTGAGCAGTACGTCGTCGAGCGGGCCGCCGAGCTCGCCGCCGTCTGGGCCCCCTTCGAGGAGCCCGAGCGCGAGGAGGACGGTGCGGTCGCCGACCTCCGACCGGAGATCGGCCAGGTCATGGGCGCGGTGTGGCAGATCGTCACCACCGGGAGCGACCAGCAGCGCCGGGCCGCGGTCGAGATCCTCGTCGACACCCGGCGCCGGCTGTACGGCGTCCTCGCCGACGGCGACGACGCCGAGGACGAGCCCGTCGACGAGCCCGAGGACCAGCCCGGCGAGGACCAGCCCGAGGACCGGTGATGGACGACCGGCTGCGGATCGGTGACGCCGACCGCGAGCGCGCGGCGGCCGAGCTCGGCGAGCACTACGTCCAGGGCCGGCTCACGACCGACGAGCACGCCGAGCGGCTGGACCGCATCTGGGCGGCCCGGACCCGGGGCGAGCTGGCGCCGGTCTTCACCGACCTGCCCGGCCGCCCCGGCCCGGCCGACGCGGCCACGGATCGACGTACGCCGTCCTGGCCGGCGTCGAGGTGGCGCGGCCGCCTCCCGGTGCCGGTGGCACCGGTCCTGGCGGTGCTCCTGGTGCTGACGATCGCCACGCACGTCCCGTTCGTCCTCGTCGGCCTGGTGCTCGTGGCGATCGTCGCCCGCCGTCGGCTCGCGACGACGCGCTGGTCAGGGGCCGGACCAGACCAGTGGTGTAGACCACGACGTTAGACCAGATATCCGGGGCCTCCCCTGGTACCTAATCTGTCAAGACCGGGCTGGGGGGACCGGTGGAGCGTTCTCGGGACCCTGCTCCAACCTGTTCCTGTCAACGCAAGGAGATCGTCGCCATGACGGCTCGAAGTCGCACCCGGACCCTCCTCTTCGGTGCCGCAGCTGCGGCACTTCTCGCTCCCCTTGCGATCGTCGCCGGATTCGCGAGCCCCGCCTCGGCCGCCTCCGGCAAGCCGCACGAGGTCTACATGTACAAGGTCGAGAAGCACGTCGACCTCGACGGTGAGTACCCCGACAACCTCATGCACGAGCACGTCTCCTGCAACGGCGGGGACATCGCGCTCGACGGCATGTGGCGCGTCGACCACGTCGACCAGGCGAACCCACCCGAGACCTCCGGCGACGAGCGCAACGTCGTGATCACGGCCTCCTACGGCGACTCCGGCGACCGCGCCCTCTGGCACTTCCGGGCGAACAACTATGCGGACGGCCGGGCCCAGATCAAGCTGTTCGTCACCTGCATTCGCGGCACGGTCGAGCAGGCTTACGGCCACTCGCACAGCGTCCAGATCAGCCAGCGCTACGACGACAACCGCGGCCTGCCCGTCGGCGTGTCGACGGACTGGACCCACGTGAACAGCTGCCCGGATGGCTCGCTCGCGGTGGCACCCGGCTTCAACATCTCGGACGACCTGCACCGCGCACGCCTCTTCCGCAGCTGGCCGACCGACGACTACCGCAGTTGGCGCTGGGCCTTCGTCGTGGACGACCCGGGCACGAACATCAGCGTCTACCTGCGCTGCCTGACCATCAAGACCGGGCCGGGTGGCGCCGGCGGGCACGTGCACAACCTGCTGTGGGCATGGCGTCCGAACGGCTCGTTCCTCGACCACCAGTTCTTCGACCGGGTGGGCGTGCAGGAGCGTCGGATCAACTGCGACGACGGCAACAACGGCGCCATGTACCAGGACTACAAGGCCATGGTGGGCGCGTTCTGGTCGAGCAATCCGTTCCACCACTGGTTCCTCGGGATGGACCCGCGGCCCAAGCAGCGGTCCTACTCCTTCTGGTGGGACGGCAGCGGCTCGAACGACATCTACCTCGGGGCCCTGTGCATCCGGGCCCGCACCGGCAAGCAGCTCGCTCCCTGATCTGCTGACCCGCTGATCTGCAGGCCTGAGCCCGCCCCGTACGCCGGGGCGGGCTCGGTCGCGTCCGGGGGAAGCGCGGCCCGACTAGACGGGATGTCCGTACCAGGAGACCAGACCACGTATCGGACGACCGGGGGCGGTCCTAACCTCGGGAGACCGGGCTGGGGGGGCCGGACGGATCGTTCTCGGTGCGACGACCCGGCCTGTTCCTGTCTCTACCCAAGGAGATCGTCGTCATGGCGGCTCGTTCTCGAATTCGCGTGGCCCTCGCCGTAGGGGCGCTCGTCGCCCCGCTGGCGATGGTGGCCGCAGCAAGTGCCCCGGCAAGCGCCGGAACTCCCAAGCACAAGCACGAAATGGTGCTCTACAAGGTCGAGAGCACGGTCAAGCTCGGCGGTGCCGGCTCCGAGATCGACTCACCGAACCAGTCGTTGAGATGCAACCCCGGAGACTACGTGCTCGACGGGATGTGGCTGGTCAAGCACGTCGACCAGTACCCACCCGATCCCGACGACGATCCCGGCAACCCCTCGGGCGGTCAGTACAACGACGAGCGCGACGTCTGGGTGCAGGCGTCCTACCCGGACCAGGGCGACCTCCGCACGTGGCAGTTCGTGTTCGCGAACAAGGCCTACGGTGACGCCCAGCTCCGGCTGGCGATCACGTGCATCAACGGTGAGACCCAGACCGCGGGGCAGGGCCCCGGCCACCTGCACAAGCACCAGGTCAAGGTCCGCAACCTCTTCGCCGGTGGAGCGGCCACCGTGGCGCACCCGTGGGCCGGACGTTTCTACGTCGACTCGGGCACCCAGGGCTGGGGTGCGTGCCAGCCGGGTGAGTACTTCGTCGCCCCTGGGTTCGACCTCGGCGCCCCGAGCTACCGGCTCGTCGGCAGCTACCCGTCCACGGTGAACGCCGGGCTCTCCTGGGCCTGGGAGTTCGCAGTCGCCAACACCGTCCCCGTGACGCCGCAGCCGGTCAACATCAACGTCTACGGCCGGTGCATCGACCGCAAGGTGGTGGCCAACGACGGCCACCGGCACTCGATCGCGATGGTGCACGCGCCCGGGCTGCCCTTCGGCTCCTGGCACGAGAGCTTCATCTCGCAGATGGCCTACCCGGCGGAGGTCCAGTACCAGTGCGACCAGGACAACACCAGCCTGCACAACTACAAGGCCATGGTGGGCTGGTTCTGGATGGGGACCAACTGGGAGCACAACTGGTTCCTCGGCATGGAGCCGCGACCCAAGCTCCGTGCCTTCACCTTCTGGAATCCGAGCCCCGGCGCCGCCCAGGTCAAGTTCGGCACGTTGTGCATCAACGCCCGGACGTCGAACCCCGTCTGACAGGTGACCGAGTGACGTAGCAGCCCGAGCCCGCCCCGTCCGCCGGGGCGGGCTCGGTCCGTCCGGCCTCCTCCGAGGCCCGTGGACCCGCCGGGTGGGCCAGCGCCTGACAGGAGCGTGACGTTCGCCCCGCTGGGCTCAGTCCGTGTACGGGCTGAGCGACTGTGCCCTCCGCGCGACGCGCGGAGGGCACAGTCCTGTCGGGCCCCGCCGTCCCGCGGTCCCCCACTGGAGCAGACCACCTTTGCAGCAGCCCGCCGGCGGCCTCCGACGGGACTAGAGTCGGAGGTGCCACACCGCCCCACGTCCTCGGGGACTGAGAACACCGAACCGGTCTCTCGGGTTGCTTGATGGAGGCGGTGGCCGTGACCACCAGGTTCCGTTCAACACTCGTCAGTGCTGCCGCTGCAGCGCTGGTCGTCCCCTTCCTCGCGGCGATCGCCGGAGCCGCGCCCGCCTCGGCCAGCTCGCCACGTCCGCACGAGGTGGCGATGTACAAGGTCGAGAAGCACGTGGACGTCGCTGGGGAGTACCCCGACAACTACCTGCGCGAGGACCTGTCCTGCAACGGCGGCGACTACGCGCTCGACGGCATGTGGCGCGTGGACCACGTCGACCAGGCGAACCCGCCGGAGACCACCGGCGACGAGCGCGACGTCGTGTTCACCGCGTCGTACAGCGACTGGAGCAACCCGAGCTGGTGGCACTTCCGGGCGCACAACTACGCCGACGGTGACGCTCAGGTCAAGCTGTTCCTGACGTGCATCCGCAGCTCGGTCGAGCAGACGTACAACCACTCGCACGCGGTCAAGATCAGCGACCGCTACATCGACTCGTCGCACACCGACCTGGCCGCCGGTACCCACGAGTGGGACCACGCCATGACCTGTGACCCCGGGATGCTCGCCGTGGCGCCCGGCTTCGCGTTCACCAAGACCAGCGACCCGTCCGCCGGGGACGACGACCACCGGGTCCAGCTGTTCCGCAGCTGGCCGACCCCGACCCTCCGCGGCTGGCACTGGGCGTTCCTGGTCAAGGACCCGAACGTCAACGTCGACCTCACCTTGCGGTGCCTGAAGGTCAGGACCGGACCGGGTGGCGCCGGTGGGCACGTCCACAACCTGCTCTGGGCGTGGCGGCCGAACGGCTACGACGGTGACCACCAGTTCCTGAACGTCGTGGGGACGCAGGAGCGGCGGATCAGCTGCGACGACGGCTCCGACGGCAGGCTGTTCCAGGACTACAAGGCCATGGTCGGTGCGTTCTGGACGAACGACCCGTTCCACACGTGGTTCCTGGGCATGGACCCGCGGCCCAAGCAGCGAGCCTACAAGTTCTGGTGGGACGGCTCGGGTGACAACAACGTCTACCTGGCTCCGCTCTGCATCCGCACCCGCACGGGCAAGCAGCTCGCCCCGTGACCTGCTGACCCGCTGAAGCCGAACCGGCCTGAGCCCGCCCCGTACGCCGGGGCGGGCTCGGTCGGTCGGCGCACCCACGCGGTGGCTGGTCAGCTCCCTGCCGGCTCGAGCAGCTCGTCCATCCAGGCGAAGCACCGCGGTGACAGCTCGGTCAGGGGTGCGGCGCCGGGCAGTAGTGCGTACACCCGGTCCGCCTCCTCGGCCGGCAGGTCGGTGCGCAGGTACCGCAGCCCGAAGTCGTGGCGCCACGGACAGTGCTGCACGCGCAGCAGCCGGACGACGATGCCGAGCGCGAAGCGCAGGTAGAGGTCGGTCGCCTCCGGGAGCTGGCCCCGGGCGACCGCACGGTTGACCAGCCACTCGGCGGTCGCCCGCCGCTGCCGCGCCTGGTCGACGGCCTCGGCGCAGGCGGCCTCGATCCCGGCCTCGTCGTCGTGCCGCAGCACGAGCAGGCCGTCGGGGTCGTGCACCACGATCGGCGTGCCGTGCCGGCGCACGTCGAGGAAGCGGTGCCGGTCGGAGAGGTCGGAGAAGTGCATGTCCACGGCCCGGGTCGGCTCGGTCAGGGCCCCGGGGCGGCGCTGGTGGTTGACGAAGCACTGCCGGCCGTCCAGCCAGGTCGCGGCGGGGAGCTCCCAGACGTGGTCGACGTCCAGGACCTCGCGCGCGCGGTCCAGCAGGCGGTCGTGCACGGCGTCGGTGGTGCCCGGTGTGCACAGCAGGTCGAGGTCGAGGTCGGACCACTCGTCCCAGCCGCCGGTCGCGGCGGACCCGCCGACCCAGACCACGCGGAGGTCGGGATCGGTGGCGGCCACCTCGCGCAGCAGGTCGAGCCAGTCGTCGTACCGGGACAGGTCGGGTGCCATGGGCGTCATTGTGCGGGAAACCGGGTACGGGCTGACGGTCTCTTTCTCTCGGGAGGTTCGTCATGTCTGCACGACGCCTGTGGACCCTGGTCGGGGTCCTCCTCACGCCCGCGGTGGTGCTGCCGCTCTGGGTCGGGCTCTACGACCGTCAGGACCCGGAGCTGGGTGGCTTCCCGTTCTTCTACTGGTTCCAGTTCGCGCTGATCCTGGTGGCGGTGGCGCTGACCTTCCCGGCGTACCTCCTGGCCCGGCAGGCGGACCGGCTCGACCGCGTCCGGCACGGGCTGACCCCCGAGGCCGACGACCCGGACGGGCGGTGACCCGGCCGTGCTCGACCACGTGAACGGCGTCGTTCTCGGCGTCTTCGTCTTCCTCTTCCTGCTCGTCACGGTGCTCGGCTTCGCCGCGGCGCGCTGGCGCGCGGCCGACCTGGACAGCCTGGACGAGTGGGGGCTCGGCGGTCGCGGCTTCGGCACCTTCATCGCCTGGTTCCTCATCGGCGGTGACATCTACACGGCCTACACCTTCATCGCGGTGCCCGCGACGCTGTACGCCGGCAGCGTGGTCGGCTTCTTCGCGGTCCCGTACACGATCGTCGTGTACCCGTTGATCTTCCTGTTCCTGCCGCGGCTGTGGTCGGTGTCGCACCGGCACGGCTACGTCACGCCGGCCGACTTCGTGCAGGGACGCTACGACAGCCGCGGGCTCGCCCTCGCGGTCGCGCTCACCGGGATCCTGGCGACGATGCCGTACATCGCGCTCCAGCTGGTCGGCATGCAGGTGGTCCTCCAGGTGATGGGCATCGGTGGCACCAGCGACAGCTGGTACGTCAACGACGTGCCGCTGTTCCTGGCGTTCGCGGTGCTGGCCGCCTACACCTACTCCAGCGGGCTGCGGGCGCCCGCGCTCATCGCGTTCGTCAAGGACGCGCTCATCTACGTGGTGATCCTGGTCGCCGTCTTCTACATCCCCCACCAGCTCGGCGGCTGGGGGCACGTGTTCTCGTCGGTGACGGAGTCGTTCGACGCGTTCAACTCCGAGAACGCCGACGCGATCGCGGCCGGGACCGCGGTGCCGAAGGGCACGATGCCGGTCGGGGCGGCCCAGTGGGCCTACGGCTCGCTGGCGCTGGGCTCGGCGCTCGCGCTGTTCATGTACCCGCACTCCGTGACCGGCGTGCTGTCCACCCGGAGCCGCTCGGTGATCCGCCGCAACGCGGCGCTGCTGCCGGCCTACTCCTTCCTGCTCGGCCTGCTGGCGCTGCTCGGCTTCGTCGCGATCGCCGCGGGCGTGAAGGTCGAGAACCCCCAGCAGTCAGTGCCACAGCTCTTCGAGGACCAGTTCAGCCCGTGGTTCGCCGGGGTCGCCTTCGCGGCGATCGTGATCGGCGCGCTGGTGCCGGCGGCGATCATGTCGATCGCGGCCGCGAACCTGTGGACCCGCAACGTCTACAAGGCCTTCATCAACCGCGACGCCACGCACGCCCAGGAGGCGACCCAGAGCAAGGTGGCCTCGCTGCTGGTGAAGTTCGGTGCGCTGGCGTTCGTGCTGGCCCTGTCGAAGGAGTTCGCGATCAACCTCCAGCTCCTCGGCGGCGTCTGGATCCTGCAGACGATGCCGGCGATCGTCATCGGCCTCTACACGCGCTGGCTGCACCGCTGGGCGGTGCTCGCCGGGTGGGCGGCCGGGATGGCCTGGGGCACCTGGCTCGCGTACGGCGTCGCCTCGCCGACCCAGCAGCACTTCGGCGGTCCGCTGGTGTTCTTCCCGGGCACGGAGACGAAGGTCTACATCGCGCTGCTGGCGTTCGCGCTCAACCTGGTGGTCGCCGTCGTCCTGACGGTCGCGCTCCGGGCCGCGGGCGTCGCCGAGGGCGTCGACCAGACCCGGCCGCAGGACTACCACGCCGACCAGGGCGACCCGGGCGTCGAGGAGGAGCTCAGCCCCGAGACCCCGATCCACGCCTAGGCGGTCCGGGCCCGCGCAGCACCGCTCGGCACCCCGCCACCTGGTCTGCGCGTTTCTCGGACGCCCGTCGCGCGGATGCGATACACAACGGGGTCATGAGACGTGACTCCCTGGTCTCGGGTGGCTCGTCATGACGTCGCGCGGCCGGTGGCTGCTGGTCGCCGTCTTCCTCACGCCGGCAGTCGTGCTGCCGCTGTGGGTGTCGCTCTACGACCGTGAGGACCCGGTGCTGCTCGGGTTCCCGTTCTTCTACTGGTTCCAGATCCTGCTGATCGTCGTGGCGGTCGTGCTCACGGTGCCGGCGTACCTGCTCTCCCGCGGGGCCGAGCGGATCGACCGGGTGCGGCACGGGTTGCCGCCCGAGCCGGCGGGACCGACCGCCCCTGCCGACACGACGGAGGGCGACTGACCCGTGCTCGACAACGTCAACGGCGTCGCCTTCGGCGTCTTCGTCTTCCTGTTCCTGGTCGTCACGGTGCTCGGCTTCGCCGCCGCCCGGTGGCGGCGCGCGGCCAGCCTCGACAACCTCGACGAGTGGGGCCTCGGCGGCCGCGGCTTCGGCACCTTCATCGCCTGGTTCCTCATCGGGGGCGACCTCTACACGGCCTACACCTTCATCGCGGTGCCCGCCGCCCTGTACGCCGGCAGCGTGATCGGCTTCTTCGCGATCCCCTACTCGGTCGTGGCCTACCCGCTCATCTTCGTCTTCCTCCCGCGGCTCTGGTCGGTGTCGCACCGGCACGGCTACGTGACCCCCGCGGACTTCGTGCAGGGACGCTACGACTGCCGTCCGCTCGCGCTGGCGGTCGCCCTGACCGGGATCCTGGCGACGATGCCGTACATCGCGCTCCAGCTGGTCGGCATGCAGGTGGTCCTCCAGGTGATGGGCATCGGCACGTCGAGCGACAACTGGTTCGTCAACGACCTGCCGCTGTTCATCGCGTTCGGCGTGCTCGCCGCCTACACCTACAGCAGCGGCATGCGGGCGCCCGCGCTGATCGCGTTCGTGAAGGACACGCTCATCTACGTGGTCATCCTGGTCGCGATCTTCTACATCCCCCACCAGGTCGGCGGGTGGGCGCACGTCTTCTCGACCGTGAGCGACTCCTTCGCCTCGTTCAACGCCGAGAACGCCGACGCGATCGCGACCGGCGCCGCCAGTCCGAAGGGGACGATCCCGCCGCCCGCCGCGCAGTGGGCCTACGCCTCGCTGGCGCTGGGCTCGGCGCTCGCGCTGTTCATGTACCCGCACTCGATCACCGGGGTGCTGTCGACCCGGAGCCGCTCGGTGATCCGCCGCAACGCGGCGCTGCTGCCCGCTTACTCCCTGCTGCTGGGGCTGCTCGCCCTGCTCGGCTTCGTCGCGATCGCCGCCGGCGTGAAGGTCGACAACCCCCAGCAGTCGCTCCCGCAGCTCTTCGAGGACCAGTTCAGCCCGTGGTTCGCCGGGGTCGCGTTCGCGGCGATCGTGATCGGGGCCCTGGTGCCGGCGGCGATCATGTCGATCGCGGCCGCGAACCTGTGGACCCGCAACGTCTACAAGGCCTTCATCAACCGCGACGCCACGCACGCCGAGGAGGCTGCCCAGAGCAAGCTGGTCTCGCTGCTGGTGAAGTTCGGTGCGCTGGTGTTCGTCCTCGCGCTCTCGAAGAACCTGGCCATCAACCTCCAGCTCCTCGGCGGCGTCTGGATCCTGCAGACGCTGCCCGCGATCGTCATCGGCCTCTACACGCGCTGGCTGCACCGCTGGGCGCTCCTCGCGGGCTGGGCGGCCGGGATGGCGTGGGGCACCTGGCTCGCCTACGGCGTCACCTCCCCGACGCAGCAGCACTTCGGCGGTCCGCTGGTGTTCTTCCCGGGCACGGAGACGAAGGTCTACATCGCGCTGCTGGCGTTCGGCCTGAACCTCGTCGTGGCCGTAGTGCTCACCGTCGTCCTGCGGGCGATGAACGTCGCCGAGGGCGTCGACCAGACCCGGCCGCAGGACTACCACGCCGACCACGGCGACCCGGGTGTCGAGGACCGGCTCGACCCGGAGGTCCCGGCCCACGCCTAGCGCCCGGCGTCAGCGGCGGCGCAGGTCGACCGGCTGGCCGTCCTTGGGGAACGGCAGCGAGTGGTTGTTCATCGGCGCGACGTACGCCGGGTCGACGGACCAGTCGAAGTCGAGCAGCAGGTGGTACATCAGCGCGGTGACCTCGGCGCCGGCGAAGTACATGCCGAGGCACTTGTGGACCCCGCCGCCGAACGGCGCCCACGCATAGCGGTGCGAGCGGTCCTCGCGGCGCTCCGGGGAGAACCGCTCCGGGTCGAAGGTGTCCGGGTCGGTCCAGTGCTCCGGCATCAGGTGGCTGAACTGCAGGCCGACCGTGGCGTAGGTCCCCGCCGGGATCCGCGTCCCGAGGACGACGGTGTCCTTCACGGTCTGGCGGAGCACGATCGGGACCGGTGCGCGCAGCCGGAGCGACTCCTTCATCACCAGGTCGATCGAGGTCAGCCCCTCGAGGTCGGCCAGCGTCGGGTCGCCGCCACCGAGCCGGCCGGCGAGCTCCTCCGCCTCGGACCGGCAGCGCTGCTGCCACTGCGGGTGCTGGCCGAGGAACTGGATCATCGACGAGAGCGTGATCGTCGAGGTGTCGTGCGCGGCCATCATCAAGAAGACCATGTGGTTGACGACGTCGTCGTCGCTGAACCGCTCGCCGTCCTCCGACTCGATGTGGCACAGCACCGAGAAGAGGTCGTCGCGGGCCTCCGCCCGACGCGACGGCAGGTAGCCGCGGAGGAACTCCTCGAGGTGCCGGCGACCCTGCATCCCCCGGTGCCACCGGGTGAACGGGAGGTCGTGCCGCACGATCGCGGCCGCCGCCTGGACGCAGGCGATGAAGGAGCGGTTGACCCGCTCCATCTCCTCCGGCGTCGTGTGCTCGGCGCCGCCCATGAACGTGTTGGTCGCGATGTCGAGGGTGAGCTGCTTGAGCGCCCAGTAGGCCTGGAAGCCCGGCCGGGGCTCCCAGGTCGCGAGACCGGCGGTGATCGCCGGGTGCATGGCGCCGGTGTAGCTGGCGAGCCGGTCGCGGGTGAACGCCTGCTGCATGATCCGGCGGTGCAGGTGGTGCTCCTCGAAGTCGAGGAACATCAGGCCGCGCCCGAAGAACGGGCCGACCAGGTAGGTCCACGCGGGGCCGTTGGCGAACGCCTTGTCGGCGTTGCGCAGCGCCACCTCGCAGGCGTCCGGACCGAGCAGCATCACCCAGCGGTCGCTGCCCACCATGCTGATCGGCGAGACCGGACCGTAGGTCTCGTACTGCTTGCGGAACATCGCCATCGGGTCCCGGGCGTACTCCAGGCTGCGCCCGATCAGAGGCAGGCCGCGCGGCGGTCGCGGCAGCTCGCGCGCTGGTGCGGTCGTGGCCACCCTCGCAGAGTAGAACGTGTTCCCACCCGCCGGTAGCCTCAGCGCCATGACGACCTCGTTCGAGCTGAGCCAGGACCACGTCGAGCTGCGCGACTGGGTGCACCAGTTCGCCGCCGACGTCGTCCGACCCGCCGCCGCGGAGTGGGACGAGCGCGAGGAGTTCCCCTGGCCGGTCGTCGAGGAGGCCGCGAAGATCGGCCTCTACTCGGTCGACTTCCTCGTCGCCCAGGCCCTCGACGAGACCGGGCTCGGCTTCCCGCTCACCATGGAGGAGCTGTTCTGGGGCGACGCCGGCATCGGCCTGGCCATCATGGGCAGCTCGCTGGCCGCCGCCGGGGTCCGGGCCAACGGCACCGACGAGCAGGTCGCCGAGTGGGTGCCGGCGATGTACGGCACGCCCGGCGACCTCCGGCTCGGTGCGTTCTGCTCGTCCGAGCCGGACGCCGGGTCCGACGTCGGCGCGATGCGCACCCGTGCCGTGTACGACGAGGCGTCCGACGAGTGGGTCATCAACGGCACCAAGACCTGGGCGACCAACGGCGGCCTCGCCGACGTCCACGTCGTGACCGCGGTCGTCGACCCCGACCTGCGCACCCGCGGCCAGGCGTCGTTCGTGGTCCCGCCCGGCACCCGGGGCCTCAGCCAGGGCCAGAAGTTCCACAAGCACGGCATCCGGGCCTCCCACACCGCCGAGGTCGTCCTCGACCAGGTGCGGGTGCCCGGCCGCTGCCTGCTGGGCGGCAAGGACCGGCTCGACGCCCGGCTGGCCCGCGCCCGCGAGGGCGGGACGGCGCGGGGGAACGCCTCGATGGCGACCTTCGAGCGCACCCGGCCGACGGTCGGTGCGCAGGCCGTGGGCATCGCGCGGGCGGCGTACGAGGTCGCGCTCGACTACGCGATGACCCGCGAGCAGTTCGGCAAGCCGATCATCGAGAACCAGGGCATCGCCTTCCAGCTCGCGGACATGGCGACCTCCATCGAGGCCGCGCGGCTGCTGGTCTGGCACGCCTCGTGGATGGGCCGGCAGGGCAAGACCTTCGAGAACGCCGAGGGCTCGATGTCGAAGCTGTTCGCCGGCGAGACCGCGGTGAAGGTGACCGGGCAGGCCATGCAGATCCTCGGCGGCAACGGCTTCACGCGGGAGTACCCGGTCGAGCGGATGGCCCGCGACGCCAAGATCTACACGGTCTTCGAGGGGACCTCGGAGATCCAGCGGCTGGTGATCGCGCGGGCGGTCTCCGGGGCGCCGATCCGGTAGGCGGGTCAGCGCCGGTGCAGGTCCCGACGGGTCCAGGCGGCTAGCGTGCTGGTCCACGTCCTCGGGCCGGTGAGGATCACCGACGCCGGCACGACCCTCCCCCTCCCGGGGGCCATCCCGACGCGGATCCTGGCGCTCCTGACAACGGACCTCCGCACCGGCCTGCGGACCGACACGCTGATCGACGAGGTGTGGGGTGACGCCGCCTCCGCCGCTGCCTCAGCCACGCTCCACTCGCACGTCGCGCGGCTACGTCGCGCCGTGGGGGCGGAGCGGGTGGTGACGACGGCGTACGGCTATCGGCTGGCACTGCCGCCTGCGGCGGTCGACGCTCACCAGTTCGCGACCACGGCGAGCAGGGGCGCGGAGTTGCTCGCCGCCGGGCGCGCGGCGGAGGCCGGGGCCGTGCTGCGCGAGGCCCTCGCGCTCTGGCAGGGATCCGGAATCCAGGCGTACGACGGTCTCGACAACAGTCGCGTGCTCGACGGCGAGCGTTCGCGGCTCGGGCAGCTGCGGCTGGACGCACTGCTCCATCGGATCGACGCCGACGTGATCGCGCGCTGCACACGGTCGCTGGTGGTCGAGGTGGAGGGCCTCCTCGAGGAGCACCCGACGAACGAGCGACTCTGGGCGCTGCTGGTGCGCTCGTGGCAGGGGGTCGGTGAACCGGCCGAGGCGCTCGCAGCCTTCGCACGGGCGCGAGCGCTCCTGCTCGGCGAGCTCGGGCTCGAGCCGGGCGCCGAGCTCCGCGCAGCGCAGGCAGAGGTGCTGCGGGCCGCCGACAAGGATCCGACGGTCGGCCGGGTCCGGCGGGACGAGCGGCGTACGGTCGCGGTGGTGGCGATGACCGAGCCCTCGGCCGAGCCTGACCCCGAGGCCGCCCAGACGGGACGGGCGCGGCTGCTGGCGGCCGTCGCCGACGAGGTGGCCAGATTGGACGGCCGGCTGGTGCGCACGCCCGGAGCGGTCGCGCTGGCGGTGTTCGGCGCCGTCACAGCGCGCGAGGACGACGCCTCCCGCGCCCTGCTGTGTGCGCAGCGGATCGCGCGCGCGACGGGCTCCCGCGTGGGGGTGACCTCCGGGCTGGCGCTCGTCACTCCTGACCTCGACCGGCTGGGGGCGGTCGCCGACCGTGCGGTCGCCCTCGCGCTGGGCGCTCAGCCGGGTGAGGTGGCCGACGAGCTCCCGGCCGAGCCGCTGACGGTGCACGCCGGCGATCCGGTGCCGTTCGTCGGCCGGGACAGCGAGGCCGGCCGCCTGCTGGCCACCATCAGGGAAGCCGGGCGGAGCAGACGCGCGGTCGTCGTCCCGGTGGTGGCCGAGGCGGGCATCGGCAAGAGCCGGCTCATGGCGGAGGTGCGGACTCGGTCCGGAGCTGTCGACTGGTACTGGGCCCGGTGCGACGCCCTCGGGGAGCGGGGCGGCCTCGACCCGCTGGTCGACGCGTTGCGCGGACGAGCGGTGCCGGGGTCCTCGACCTCCCGAGCTGAGACGATCGCGACCTGGGCGGCGGCGCTGGCCGATCTCGCCCGGGACCGGACGGCCGTGCTCTGCATCGAGGATGCTCACTGGGCGAGCGAGCTGCTGCTCGACCTCGTCGACGAGCTCGGCAGCGACCCGGTAGCAGCGCCCCTCGTCGTGGTCGTGACCGCGCGGCCGGAGATCGTCCGTCGGCGCCCGGGGTGGCCGGCCGGGTCCCCCCCCCTGCGCCTCACCGCGCTCGGCCCCGAGGAGATCACCCGTCTGGTCGACGCCGTGCTCCCCCGCGCGGGCGCCGAGGGCGTCGACCGCCGGGCGCTCGTGGCCGCCAGCGGCGGGGTCCCGCTCTTCGCGCTCGAGCTCGGGCGGGTCCTCGGGATGGACGCAGCCCATCCGATCCCCGCCCACCTGAGCGACCTGATGGCGGCTCGCATCGACAGCCTCGACAACGACGCCCGTGACCTGCTCCTGGACGCTGCCGTCGTCGGCTCGACCTTCTGGGCCGAGGCCGTCGATGCCGATCCCGCGGCCCTCGCGGCAGTGCTGCAGCGAGAGTTCATCTCCGAGGTGCAGCCCTCGACGGTGGCGGGGATGCACGAGCTGCGGTTCCGCCACGACCTTCTCCGGGACGCGGCGTACGGCCGGCTGCTCCGCCCGGACCGGGCTCAGGCGCACCTCGCCGTCGCGCGCTGGTGGCAGGGCTTGGCACGTGGCCAGGACGACGCGATCATCGCCGAGCACGCCTGGCTGGCGCACGAGCTGTTCCTCGGGTCGGCTCTCCCCGACGAGGCGGCGGACCTGGCGCGGACCGCGTCCCGCGCCGCCGCCTCGGCAGCCCGGGGCGTCGACACCGCGGCGGCGGTGACCTTCCTCCGGCGGGCGGCGTCGCTGGTCGGTGGGAGGCCAGAGGAGGCGGCGGTGCTCGTCGAGCTCGCCGAGGCGCTGTCGGAGAACCGGAAGATGGCCGAGGCCGATCAGGTCCTGCGCCGGGCCCGGAAGATCGTGGACCCCCGCGACGGGCCGACCCGGGTCGCCGGCGTGTTCCTCGCCCTCCAGCTCGACTTCGGGTTCGGTCGACCCCAGGACGAGGAGCTGCTGGAGCAGGTGCTCGCGGACTTCCCCACCGGTCCTGTCCACATCAGGGTCCTCGGCGTGCTCGGCGTGAACCTGGTGATCGGCCAGACGCCCGAGAGCTTCGCCCGCGCGATCGAGGTGGCCGACCGCGCGATCGCGATGGCACGCGAGCTGGGAGACGAGGACCTCGCGCTGCTCTCCTTCGGCACCCGCGGGCGGGCGCGGCTCGGCCTGGGTGACCGGCGCGGCCTCGCCGACATGGACCGTGCCCAGGACCGGGGACCGGGCCGGTTGCCACCGTTCGTGGTGCTCGGCACCCGGCAGTGGTACGCCGGTGCCGCGCACCACTGGTCGGGGCCGGAGACCGAGCTGCGGATCCGGATCGAGCTCGAGGACTACGCCCGACGGACCGGCATGGAGTTCCTCGTCTCCTTCGGGGTCGCCGAGCGGCTCCGTTGCCTGTGGGAGCTCGGTCGGGCCGAGGAGTGCGTGGCCGAGGCGGACGCGATCGACCGCCGGAGCGAGGCGATGACGCGCTACGTCGTCGTGCAACGGGCTCTGGCGTTGGCCGACCTCGGCCGGCTCGACGACGAGGTGCTGGCCGAGGTGCTGGCCACGCCGCCGGCCGACGACACGGACCTCCGACACGTCCTCGCGACGGCCGTGCTCCGGGCCCGGCACGCCCTGGACAGTGGCGAGCCCTCTCTCGCCGCCGATGTGCTCGACGACCTGGGCGGGCTCACGGCGTATGCGTCGCGTGACGGCGCCTGTGAGCTCCTGCCCCGTGCAGTGCGCCTGGGGCGCGAGGCCGGACTGGTGGCCTACGGCGCCGAGCTGGCCGACGTCACCCTCGAGCCGACCCCGCTCGGGCGGGCGCTCACCGCCACCCTGCGCGGCCTCGTCCGCGGCGACGCCGGCCTGCTCGCGGAGGCCGTTTCCGCGTGGCAGGTGCTCGGGGACTCGGTCGACCTGCGGCTGGCCCGGGCCGACGCCTCGGCGACGCCCGGTTGATCCTGTCGGCCGTTGCAGCGAGCTTGCAGCGATCCCGGTGAACCTCCTGCCCAGCGGCCCGCTCGGGGCCGGGAGCAGAGGAGCAGACATGAAGACCTGGTTCATCACCGGCGCGTCGCGCGGGCTCGGACGGGTGTGGGCCGAGGCGGCCCTCGGACGCGGCGACCTCGTCGCCGCCACCGCTCGGGACCTCGCCGCGCTGGACGAGCTGGTGGCGTCGTACGGCGAGCGGGTGCTCGCCCTCGAGCTGGACGTCACCGACAAGAGCGGCAGCGAGGCCGCGGTCCGCAAGGCCGCCGACCACTTCGGACGGATCGACGTGCTCGTCAACAATGCCGGGTACGGCGTGCTCGGGGCGCTCGAGGAGGTGACCGAGGAGCAGCTCCGCACGATCGTCGAGACGAACCTGATGGGGCCGGTGTGGCTGTCGCGCGCCGTGCTGCCCGTGATGCGCGCCCAGGGTGGGGGGCACATCGTGCAGGTCTCCTCCCAGACCGTGCACTTCCAGGTGCCCACCCTCGGTGCCTACCAGATCACCAAGTGGGGCCTCGAGGGCTTCTCCGAGTCACTGGCCGCGGAGGTCGCCGGGCACGGGATATCGGTGACGATCGTCGAGCCCGAGGGCTACGCGACCGACTGGGCCGGCTCCTCCCTGCAGGTGGCCGAGCCGCTGCCCGAGTACGCCGTCGTGCACGCGGCCGTGCAGCAGCTCATGGCCGAGGTCGAGATCGGCGACCCACGCGCGACGCCAGCGGCGATCTTCGCCGTCGTCGACGCCGACGAACCGCCGCTGCGGATCTTCCTCGGCCGCAATCCTCAGGCGCTCGCCAAGCAGACCTACGCCGACCGGATCGCGGAGTGGGACGCCTGGGAGCCGGTGTCGGTGGCGGCCTTCGGCGGGTAGTCCCCGGCAGGGGCCTGCGGCGGCCCGGGGGACGATTGCCGTCCACCCCCACGGGTGATCTAGATTCGCATCTCGTGAGTGCCCAGGCCCCTTCCGCGGTCATCCTGATCCGCGCCGAGCGATTCAAGCCCAACCACGCGACCGCCGCCGACAACGCCTTCCAGGCCGACGTCCCGCAGGGTCAGACCGACGACGAGACGGCCCAGAAGGCGCTGGCCGAGATGGACGCCGTCGCCGACGCCCTGCGTGCGGCCGGCGTGCGCGTGCACGTCTTCTCCGACGAGGACCACACCCGCCCCGACAGCGTGTTCCCGAACAACTGGCTCTCGACCCACGCGGGCGGCCAGGTCGCGGTCTACCCCATGTACGCCTCCAACCGGCGCCACGAGCGTCGCGCCGACGTGCTCGAGATGCTCAAGTCGGAGTACCGGGTGCAGACGATCGTCGACTACTCCGGCCTCGAGCCGGACGGCATCTTCCTCGAGGGCACCGGTGCGATGGTCCTCGACCACGTGTCCCGGGTCGCCTACGCCGCCCGCAGCCACCGCGCCGACACCCACGTCCTCGAGCGGTTCTGCACCGACTTCGGCTACGAGCCGATGGCCTTCGACGCAGTGGACCGCAAGGGCGTGCCGGTCTACCACACGAACGTGATCGGCTGCGTGGGCACCGACGTCGCGCTGTTCGCGCTCGAGATGATCCCCGACGAGCACCGCCGCGCCCAGGTGCGGGAACGGCTCACCGTCAACGGCCGCACGGTCGTGGAGATCACCGAGGAGCAGGTCCGGCACTTCGCGGGGAACGCCGTCGAGCTCTGCGGCCGGACCCCCGACGGCCGGCGTCACTACATCATGGCCATGTCGGAGAGCGCCCGTCGCAGCCTGCGGCCCGACCAGGTCGCGGAGATCGAGAAGTCCTGCTCGATCGTCTCGGTCGACATCCCCACCATCGAGCTCGCGGGCGGCTCGGTGCGGTGCATGATCGCGGGCGTCCACCTCGACCGGCGCCGCCCCACCGAGGAGCCCGAGCTCACCGAGGCCGTCGAGGCGATCGACGAGAACCCGCTGACCGCCGACGGCCGCGACGTGGCCGAGGAGGTGCTCGCCCGCTGAGCACCTTCCGCGGAGCCATCGCCGGGGTCGGCACGACCTCCGGCGTGCGCGTTGTCGTCGGCCGCTGGGACACCTCGCCGTACGGCGCGTTCGCGGACGCGATGGTCGAGACCGCCGCCGGACACCGGGTGCTGGTGGCGCCGAGCCAGGAGGTCGCGGACTTCGTGGCGGCGACCTACTCCTTCGACGAGGTGCGCATCGAGCCGGTGACGATCGACGGCTGGCGCTTCACCTCGCCGTCGTTGGCCGTCGAGGTCGAGACCGGCGCTCGCACGGCGCTGGGCAGGGCGCTGCGGCTGGTGCCCGCCCGCGTCGCGGAGAGCCCGGCGTGGTGCACCCTGACCGACCCGGTCGCCCGCGTCGTCATGCGCGGCGTCCGGACCCGTGGCTCGGCCGGCGGCGGGCGGCGGGAGTACTACGGGGCGACGGACAACCACGCCCTCGTCGCCGCGCGCGGCTCCTTCGACGGCGTCGACCTCGGTGCGCTCGCGCCGGTGGACCCGCCCCCCCGGTTCGGGTTCTCCTCGACCCCACGTCGGCCGTCGGTGACCACGGTCGTGACCACGGTGCGCGGCTGACCGTCAGGTCGTCAGTCGTGGTGCGGCGGGTTGCGGTACGCGACCCCGAGGTGCTGGTGCTCGTCGGGCTGCGAGCAGCCCCAGACCCAGACGCGGCCGTGCACGTGCTCGTGCCGACACGTCCAGTCCGAGGGGTGGCCGTGGTGCAGGAGGAGCGCCACCGTGAGCTCCTTGGCGAAGTGGCAGCTGATCCCGTGGTGGCTGAAGGAGAGGATCTCGATGTCGCCGAGATGAGGAGGCTCGCAGGAGCGGGCGGCGGCCGGCGAGGCGGGCCCGAGGGCGGTGACGAACCCGGCGCACGCCGTGGCCAGGGCGAGAGCGGTGCGCATGATGCGGATGCTAGTGGCCGCGAGCGCCGGGCGGGTGGACTCGGCTCAGACGTCGGTGCCGCGCATCAGCCAGGTGGAGGTGACCCGCATCCCGACCTTCTCGTAGAGCCCGAGCGCGCCGGTCCGTGAGTCGGTGGACAGTCCGGACCGGGTCGCCCCGTGGGCGCGGGCCTCGGTGAACGCGTCCACGAGGAGCGCCTGGGCGATGCCCTGCCCGCGGCGGTCGGCCCGCGTCGCGACCTTGTTCACGTAGCCCTCGTCGCCGCCGAACATCACGACGTTGACCGCACCCACGAGCTCGCCGGCCGGGTCGGTGACGACCCGCAGGTGCCACGGCTCGAAGCCGGGTCGGCCGACCACGGTGGCGAGGAAGTCGGCGTAGGGCTGCCGGTCCCGGTCGGCCCACTCGAGGAAGGCGTCCTCGAAGAGGGTCCAGCAGGCCGGGTGGTCGGCCGGCGTCGCCTCGCGCAGGACGTGTCCGGGCGGCAGCGCACGCTCCGGGATCGTCGCGCCCTCCGGCAGGAACAGCTCCCACGTCTCCCACCAGACCGTGAAGCCCAGCGACGCGAGCAGCTGGTCCCCGGGCGACCCGGGCGGCGCCGGGATCCGGAACCGTGCCAGCCCCTGCTCCCGGGCGCGCTGCCGGAGCCACCCGACGAGCGCAGTGCCGATGCCCCGGCCGCGGTACGCCGGGTGGACGGCCGCGTCGGCGCGGGAGCCGCCCATCAGCTCGGCGTACGCGACGAGCCGGTCGCCGTCGAAGACCCCGTGGGTGCTGGCGGAGGCGTCGAAGGACGGCCGGGCCCAGTCGGCGACGATGTCGGCCGGCTCGATCGAGACCACGCCGAGGTCCGCCAGCTCCTGGGCGGCCATCACCTCGTAGACGGCGTGCGCGTCCGCCTGGACGAGGGGGCGGCCGGTGAGGCCTGCGGGGAGGTCCACGATCACCGGTCGATCATGGACGCACGAGGGCCCGGTCATCCAGCGGATAACCGGGCCCTCGTCGGTCGGCCGGGGCCGACGGCGGTGATCAGGCGTTGCGGATCGCCGAGACGTCGAACTCGAGCTTGATCTTGTCGGAGACCAGCACGCCGCCGGTCTCGAGCGCCGCGTTCCAGGTGACGCCCCACTCCTTGCGGCTGATGGCGGTGCCGCCCTCGAAGCCGATGCGGACGTTGCCGAAGGGGTCCTTGGCGGAGCCGGTGAGCTCGAAGGGCACCGAGACCGGCTTGGTGATGCCGTTGATGGTCAGGTCGCCGGTGATGACCCAGTCGTCGCCGTCGCGGGTGACCTGCGTGGAGACGAAGGTGATCTCCTTGTTCTCGTCGGCGTTGAAGAAGTCCGCCGAGCGCAGGTGGGCGTCACGGTCGGCCACGCCGGTGTCGATGCTCGAGGTCTGGATGGTCAGGCTCACCTGGGAGGCGGCCGGGTTCGCGGCGTCCACGTGCGCGGTGCCGGAGAACTCCGTGAACTGGCCGCGGACGGTGGTGACCATCGCGTGCCGGGTGCTGAAGCCGATCCGGGTGTGGGTCGGGTCGATGGTGTAGTCGCCGGAGATGTCCTCGACGGCGGAGGTGGGGGCGTCGAACTGCTGGTCGAAGGTGGTCATCGTGTCTCCTGGATGCGGGTGGAAGTCATTGAACCTTTGACTACCATAATCGGACCTTGGTCCGTTTCATTCCCCGATCTCGGATCGTGGTCCAGACATGCGTCGACCCGCCCACGTCGTGGGCGGGTCGGACGGGCTGGTCGGGGTCAGGCTGCGTGCACGACGTGCGCCGCCGGAGCGGAGGGGGGAGCTGCCTCGAGCCACCGGGACTCCAGGTAGGTCCGGCCGCCGTCGACGACGGGCACCCAGGTCTGCACCAGGCCGTTCGCCTTCGAGTCCTTCATGAGACACCTCCCGTTCACCTGCTGTTCACCTAGAGTACCGCACATCCACCGGGAGGGCCAGCGGGCCCCGGATCCGGGTCGGACCCTCCACCTGAGGGGGTCCGGGGCGGCGCGTCGCGACCGTCCCGCTCCACCTCGTCGGAACCGGGGTGTCGCGCGGGGGCCGACAGCACGACGGTCGGCCCGCCCCAACGGTCCGCAGCAGGTCGATTGACCCCAATCTGCCCGAATCCGGGCAGGAACTTGCCAGATCGGCGAGCACTCCCGCATCCTCGTCGTCGTGCCCACCGCGCCGGACCCCGTTCTCGTCGAGCGGATCGCCGCCACCACCGGCCTCTCGCCGGCCGAGGCGGCCCGGGTGGTCGAGGACGTCGTGGCCTTCCACGCGGAGCCGGTGGAGGAGTACGTCCGGCGGCGGCACGCCCGGCTGAAGACCTACGGGGCGAGGAACGACGAGATCTTCGCCCGGATCGCCGAGGAGCTGGACGGCCGCGTCGTGGCCGCCCCGCCCCTCACCGAGCGCCAGCTGCGCCGGATCATCTACGGGTGAGGGACGCGTGAGCGGACCTCACGTCGGTGGTCGAGCAAGCCGCGCGGCTGAGGGACGAAGTCGCGACCGGCGTGTCGAGACCCAGTGAGCAGGAAGGAAACCTGGATATGTGCGGGATCGTCGGGTACATCGGGAGCCAGCAGGCGGTGCCGATCCTCGTGGAGGGGCTCACGCGCCTCGAGCACCGTGGCTACGACTCGGCGGGGCTGGCCGTGCTCGGCACGACCGGCCTCAAGGTCGCCAAGCGGGCCGGCCGGGTGCGGGACCTCTCCGACGGGCTGCCGAAGCGGTTCGCGGGACGGGTCGGCGTCGGCCACACCCGCTGGGCCACCCACGGGCCGGCCAACGACGTCAACGCCCACCCGCACACCGACGCCAAGGGCCTGGTCGCGGTCGTGCACAACGGCATCATCGACAACGCGTCCGCCCTGCGGCGGCGCCTGGCCGACGAGGGCGTCGAGCTCGCCAGCGACACCGACACCGAGGTGCTGGCGCACCTCGTGGCCCGGTCGGAGGCCGACACCCTCGAGGGCAAGGTCAGCGACGCGCTCGGCGCGATCGAGGGGACCTACGGGCTAGCCGTGCTGCACGCGGACTTCCCCGACCGGCTGGTCGTGGCCCGCAACGGCAGCCCGCTCATCGTCGGCGTCGGCGAGCGCGAGATGTACGTCGCCTCGGACCTCGCCGCGATCGTGCGCCACACGACGACCGTCGCCCACCTCGACGACGGGGAGATCGCCACGGTGACGGCCCAGGGCTTCACCACCTACCGGCTGGACCTCACCCGCACCGCGCACGATACGACGACCCTCGACGTCGACCCCTCGGCGTACGACGCCGGCGAGCACGAGTCCTTCATGCACAAGGAGATGACCGAGCAGCCGGCCGCCGCGTTCCGCGTGCTGCGTGGCCGTCTCGACGAGCGGTTCGGCACGGCCCACCTCGGCGGGCTGGAGATGGACGCCCGCGAGACGCGGGCGGTGCGCCGCGTGAAGATCCTCGGCTGCGGCTCGGCGTACTACGTCGGGCAGATGGGTGCGGCGCTCGTGGAGGAGCTGGCGCGGATCCCCGCCGACGCCGAGGCCGCCAGCGAGTTCCGCTACCGCAACCCGATCATCGAGCCGGACACCCTGTACGTCGCGGTCTCGCAGTCCGGGGAGACCATCGACACCCTGCTGGCCGTCCAGGAGGTCCGGCGCAAGGGCGGGCGGGTCATCGGCCTGGTCAACGTGGTGGGCAGCGCGATCGCCCGCGAGTGCGACGGCGGCATCTACCTGCACGCCGGCCCGGAGGTCGCGGTCGCGTCGACCAAGGCGCTCACCAACATGTTCCTCGGCTTCGCGCTGCTCGCGCTGCAGCTGGGCCGGGTGCGCGACCTGTCGATCGCCGACGGGCGCCGCCTGATCGCGGGCCTGCAGCGGCTGCCCGGCCAGATCGAGGAGGTGCTCGCCCAGGAGGACGCGCTCGCCGCGCTCGCCGGCCGGCTGGCCACGGCCGAGAGCCTCTTCTTCGTGGGCCGGGTGCGCGGCTTCCCCGTCGCGCGCGAGGGCGCGCAGAAGTTCAAGGAGATCTCCTACCGGCACGCCGAGGCCTACCAGACCTCCGAGCTCAAGCACGGCCCGCTCGCGCTGATCTCGCCGGAGGTGCCGACGATCGCGATCGTGCCCCAGGACGAGCTCACCGACCGCAACGTCGGGGCGCTGCACGAGATCGCGGCCCGACGTGGCCCGCTCGTCGTGGTGACCCACGAGGACGTCGACCTCGGCGACCTCGAGGAGGGTGCGGTCGAGCGGATCGTGGTGCCGCGCAACGAGCGCGAGCTCGACCCGATCCTCCTCACCGTGCCGCTCCAGCTGCTGGCCTACCACGCCGCGCTCGCCCTGGGTCACGACATCGACAAGCCGCGCAACCTCGCGAAGTCGGTGACGGTGGAGTGAGCGGCCGGCGGGAGTGAGCCAGCCCACCGCGCCGCGGAAGGTGGCGTGGGTGCGCCGAGCCACTACCGTTGCCGGGTGAGCAACGAGGACCAGGCCGACCCCACCACCCCCGAGGTGACGTTCGCGGACCTCGGCCTGAGCGAGCCGGTGCTCAAGGCGCTGGCCGACGTCGGCTACGAGACGCCGTCGCCGATCCAGGCCGCGACGATCCCGCCGCTGCTCGCCGGACGCGACGTCGTCGGGCTGGCGCAGACCGGCACCGGCAAGACCGCCGCGTTCGCGCTGCCGATCCTGTCCCGGCTCGACCTGTCGCAGAAGGCGCCGCAGGCGCTCGTGCTGGCGCCGACCCGAGAGCTCGCGCTCCAGGTCTGCGAGGCCTTCGAGCGCTACGCCGCACGGATCAAGGGCGTGCACGTGCTGCCCGTGTACGGCGGCCAGGCGTACGGCGTCCAGCTGAGCGCGCTGCGCCGCGGCGTGCACGTCGTGGTCGGCACCCCGGGCCGGATCATGGACCACCTCGAGAAGGGCACGCTGGACCTCACCGAGCTGCGGTTCCTCGTCCTCGACGAGGCCGACGAGATGCTGAACATGGGCTTCGCCGACGACGTCGAGACGATCCTCGCCGACACCCCCGCGGACAAGAACGTCGCGCTCTTCTCCGCGACGATGCCCTCCCAGATCCGCCGGATCTCCAAGCAGTACCTCAACGACCCCGAAGAGATCACGGTCAAGAGGACCACCGCGACGGCGCCCAACATCACCCAGCGCTACCTGATGGTGTCCTACCCGCAGAAGGTCGACGCCCTCACCCGGATCCTCGAGGTCGAGAACTTCGAGGGCATGATCGTCTTCGTCCGCACCAAGAACGAGACCGAGACGCTCGCCGAGAAGCTCCGGGCGCGGGGGTTCTCCGCGATGGCGATCAACGGCGACGTCGCCCAGGCGCAGCGCGAGCGCACGGTCAACCAGCTGAAGTCCGGCAAGCTCGACATCCTGGTCGCCACCGACGTCGCCGCCCGCGGCCTCGACGTCGAGCGGATCAGCCACGTCGTCAACTACGACATCCCCACCGACACCGAGTCCTACGTGCACCGGATCGGGCGCACCGGCCGCGCGGGCCGCAGCGGCGACGCGATCTCGTTCGTCACCCCGCGCGAGCGCTACCTCCTCAAGCACATCGAGAAGGCGACCCGGCAGCCGCTGACCCACATGCAGCTGCCGACGGCCGAGGACGTCAACGCCACCCGCCTGTCCCGCTTCGACGACGCCATCACCGAGGCGCTGCAGCAGACCACGCGGATCGAGCGGTTCCGCGACATCGTCCAGCACTACGTGCGGGAGCACGACGTGCCGGAGGCCGACGTCGCCGCCGCGCTGGCCGTCGTGGCGCAGGGGGAGACCCCGCTGCTGCTCGACCCCGCCGACGAGGTCCGACCGGCGCGCGACGAGCGACCCGACCGCGGGCCCCGCCGCGACCGGGAGCCCCGTGAGCGCCGGCCGCGCGGCCGCAGCGACGTCCCGATGGCGACGTACCGCATCGCCGTCGGCAAGCGCCACAAGGTCGAGCCCCGCCAGATCGTCGGCGCGATCGCCAACGAGGGCGGCCTCTCGCGCCAGGACTTCGGGCACATCGACATCCGCGCGGACCACTCGCTGGTTGAGCTCCCGGCCGACCTGCCCGCCGGCGCGTGGGACAAGCTGCGCGGCACCCGCATCTCCGGCAAGCTCATCGAGCTCCAGCCGGACGCCGGCGGCCCGCCGGCGCGCAAGCCCCGCCACAAGAAGGCCTAGGGCCGGCACGCGGGATCGGGGGCGGTCCGGGCCGCCTGGTAGAACCGATGACATGCGCAGTCTCGCGGCGGTCGTCGTCCTGGTCCTCGGCACGGCGGCGCTGACCGCCTGCGACCCGGCCGAGAAGGTCAGCGGCCCGGACCCCGACGACGCCGCGACCGCGCTGGCCGCCGCGCTGACGTCCGGTGACTTCTCCGACGTCGCCGTCGCGGGCGCCACCCCCGAGGCGGTCACGAAGGACTACGCGCAGGTCGTCGACGGCATGGGCGACGTCGCACCGACCGTGACGTCCGAGGGTGCCGACGAGACGGGCGGCTCCGCGACCGCGACCCTGACCTGGAGCTGGCCGCTCGCGGGCGAGGAGTGGACCTACACGACCGAGGCCGACCTGACCGAGGGCGACGACGCCTGGGAGGCGACCTGGAGCCGCGCCGTGGTCGAGCCCTCCCTGCAGCGCGCGAGCGTGCTCGACGCGACGCCGATCGGCGCGACGCGCGGTGAGATCCTCGGGGCGGGCGGGCAGAAGCTGGTGCTGGACCGGCCGGTGCTGCGCTTCGGGATCGACAAGACGCTGGTGGCGAAGGCGCAGGCCGGCGATTCCGCCCGCCGGCTCGCGCAGCTGGTCGACATCGACCCGGCGGCGTACGTCAAGGCGGTCGAGGCCGCGGGCGACGCCGCGTTCGTCGAGGCGGTCGTGTACCGGCGCGAGGACGTGCCGCCGGCCGCTGAGTCGGGCTACCAGGCGATCAAGGGCGCGCGGGCGATCCCCGACGAGATCCCGCTCGCGCCGACCCGCGAGTTCGCCGCACCGATCCTCGGGACCGTCGGCGAGGTCACCGCCGAGATGATCGAGAAGGACCCGGACGCCTACCAGGTCGGCGACCAGGCCGGCCTCTCCGGCCTGCAGGCGCGGTACGACGAGCAGCTGCAGGGCACCGACGGCGTGGTCGTGCACGCCGTCGGTGGCAACGGGCGCGAGCACGAGCTCTTCCGGGTCGAGCCGACCACCGGGAAGCCGTTGCGCACCACGCTGGACGAGCGGCTGCAGACGATCGCCGAGACCCAGCTCGCCGGCGTCGGCCCGGCCAGCGCCCTGGTCGCGGTCCGGCCCTCGACCGGCGCGATCGTCGCCGCGGCGAACGGGCCCGGCACCGACGGCTACAACATGGCGACCTACGGCCGCTTCGCGCCGGGCTCGACGTTCAAGAGCGTGAGCAGCCTGGCGCTGCTCCGGGCCGGGCTGACCCCGTCCTCGACGGTGCCGTGCACCACCGCGATCGTCGTGGACGGCAAGCGGTTCGAGAACTACGACGACTACCCCAGCAGCGCCCTGGGGCAGGTCCCGCTGCGGACGGCGATCGCCAACTCCTGCAACACCGCGGTGATCTCCCAGCGCGGCAAGGTGCACGGCGACGCCCTCGCCGGGGCAGCCGCGACGCTGGGCCTCGGCGTCGACCACGACCTCGGGTTCCCGGCGTACTTCGGCAGCGTCGAGCCGCCGGCCTCGGAGACCGAGGCGGCCGCCGACCTGATCGGCCAGGGGACCGTGCTCGCCTCACCGATGGCGATGGCGACCGTCATCGCCTCGGTCCAGGCCGGGCACACCGTCGTCCCCCGGCTCCTCGGCTCCGTCGACGTGTCGGTGCCCGACGACGTCGACCCGCTGACGAAGCAGGAGGCCGGCCAGCTCCGCGAGCTGCTCCGGGCGGTGGTCACCTCCGGCAGCGGCGTCGGGCTGCTCGACGTCCCCGGCCCGCCGGTGATCGCGAAGACCGGCACCGCCGAGTTCGACCAGGACGGCAAGGTCCTCACCCACGCCTGGATGATCGCCGCCCAGGGCGACCTGGCCGTCGCGGTGTTCGTCGACGTCGGTGACTCCGGCTCGGGCACGGCCGGGCCGATCCTCGAGGCGTTCCTGCGGGCGGCGCGGGCCTGAACCGCCCGACCGGCTCACTCCCGCGCCGGCACGGTCCGCGCGACCTCCTCGGGCATCGGCTCGAAGTGCGCGAAGGTCCGGGTGTAGACGCCGGAGCCGTGGGTGGCCGAGCGCAGGTCGACGGAGTAGCGGACCAGCTCGGTCTGCGGCACCTCGGCGAGCACCTGCGTGCGGTCGTCGCCGACCTTGTCGGTGCCCAGCAGCCGGGCCCGGCGCGCGGACAGGTCGCTCATCACGGTGCCGACCAGGTCGTCGGGGACGACCACGCTCACGGTGTCGAACGGCTCGAGCATCGTCACGGTGGTGGCGGCGGCGGCCTCGCGCAGCGCCAGCGCGCCGGCGGTCTGGAAGGCCATGTCCGAGGAGTCCACGGCGTGCGCCTTGCCGTCGAGGAGGGTCACCCGCAGGTCGACCATCGGGTGGCCGAGCCGGCAGCCCCTCTCCATCTGCGCGCGCACGCCCTTCTCGACGCTCGGGATGAACTGGCGCGGCACGGCGCCGCCGACGACCTTGTCCACGAACTCGAAGCCCGCGCCCTCGGGCAGCGGCTCGACCTCGATCTGGCACACGGCGTACTGCCCGTGCCCGCCGGACTGCTTCACGTGCCGGCCCAGCCCACGCGCCGGACCCGCGAAGGTCTCGCGCATCGACACGACGAACGGCTCCTGGTCGACGTGGACGCCGTACCGCTCCTCGAGGCGCTCCAGCGTGATCTCCGCGTGCGACTCGCCCATCGTCCAGAGCACCAGCTGGTGGGTCTCGGCGTTGTTCTCGACCCGCAGCGACGGGTCCTCGGCGGCGATCCGGCTGAGGGCCTGCGAGAGCTTGTCGTCGTCGGCCTTGCTGCGGGCCACGATGGCCACGGGGAGCAGCGGCTCGGGCATCGACCACGGCCGCAGGACGCGGGGGTCGCCGACGCTGGAGAGCGTGTCGCCGGTCTCGGCCCGGGTCAGCCGTCCGATCGCGCACAGGTCGCCCGCCACCACGCGCTCGGCCGGGTTCTGCTGGCGGCCGAACGGGTAGGACAGGGCGCCCACCTTCTCGTCCTCGTCGTGGTCGGCGTGCCCGACGGACTCGCCGAAGAACGACGTGAAGTGGCCCGAGACGTGCACCGGCTGGTCCGCGGTGAGGGTGCCGGAGAAGACGCGCACCAGGCTGAGCCGGCCCACGTAGGGGTCGCTGGTGGTCTTGACGACCTCGGCGACCAGCAGCCCGTCGGGCTCGCACGCGATCGGGTCGGCGCTCGCGCCGGAGGGCAGGTACACCTCGGGCGAGGGGTGCTCGGCCGGGGACGGGAAGCCCCGCACCGCCAGGTCGAGCAGCTCGGCGCAGCCGACGCCGGTCACCGAGCACACCGGTACGACGGGGTGGAAGCTGCCGCGTGCGACCGCCATCTCGAGGTCGGCGACCAGCACGTCCTCGGCGATCGCCTCACCGCCGAGGTAGCGGTCCATCAGGGTCTCGTCCTCGGACTCCTCGATGACGGCCTCGATCAGGCCGCCCCGCAGCCCGGTCTCGTCGGCCTCGGGCGTGGGCGCGAGCAGCCCGGTCAGGCCGGTGACCTCGCCGCCGGAGCGGACCGGGACGTAGAGCGGCACGACCTTGCCACCCTCGCCCTCGCCGAACGCCACCTGCGCCTGGCGGAGCACCCCGTCGTAGTCGGCCCGGGCCTGGTCGAGCTTGGTGATCACCACGACGCGCGGCATGCCGACCGCGGCGCACTCGCGCCACAGCGTCCGGGTGGCGTCGTCGACACCCTCGTTGGCGGCGATGACGAACAGCGCGCAGTCGGCGGCGCGCAGCCCCGCGCGCAGCTCACCGACGAAGTCGGCGTACCCGGGGGTGTCGATGAGGTTGATCTTGGTGTCGGCGTGCACGACCGGCGCGACCGCGAGGGAGACGGTGCGGCCGTGGACGTGCTCGGACTCCTCGAAGTCGGTGACGGTCGTGCCGTCGCGCACGGAGCCGGCGCGGGGGATCGCGCCCGAAGCGGCGAGCAGGGTCTCGGCCAAGGTGGTCTTCCCGGACCCGGCGGGTCCTACCAGCACCACATTTCGGATCCGGTCCGGGCTGCTCGCCCCCAGATCTTGGCCCGCTGCTCTCCGGTTCCCACCCTTGTCCGCCATGACCGTTCCTCCTGCACGAGCCGCGCCTCTACGGCTCCCGAACCCCGAGACAACTCCTGATCCGCGAGGCGCGCAAGGGGCTGTTGGTCCCGTGTTGGTGCGGGCCGGGCCGGAGCCTCGCTGCCGGTGCCGGAAAGGGAGAACCCCTCGCTGCATGGGGTCAGCAAGGGGTTCGTGCCGACATCAAGGTGCTCCCTCCGAAGTCGACGGATCCAGGGTGTCACGGGGGTGGTAGACCTGTCAGGTGTTTGGGGCAAGGCCGGGTGCAAGATGTCCCCATGAACGGACTCGATCTCCTCTCCCCTGAGCAGCGGGGACTCTTCATCGGCGGCGCGTGGCGCGAGGCCGAGGGCGACAAGCGCCTGGACGTGCTCGACCCTGCCGACGGGTCGGTGCTGACCGACGTCGCCGACGGCTCGGTCGCCGACGCCGTCGAGGCGCTCGACGCGGCCGTCGAGGCACAGGCGTCGTGGGCCGCGACCCCGCCGCGGGAGCGGGGCGAGATCCTGCGCCGCGCCTTCGAGCTGGTCACCGAGCGCGCCGACCGGTTCGCGCACCTGATGAGCCTGGAGATGGGCAAGACCGTCGCCGAGGCCAAGGGCGAGGTCACCTACGGCGCCGAGTTCTTCCGGTGGTACGCCGAGGAGGCGGTGCGCATCCACGGGCGGTGGATGCAGGCGCCCGCCGGTGGCAGCCGGCTGCTGACCATCAAGAAGCCGGTCGGCCCCTGCCTGTTCATCACGCCGTGGAACTTCCCGCTCGCGATGGGCACCCGCAAGATCGGTCCGGCGATCGCCGCCGGCTGCACGATGGTCGTCAAGCCCGCGCAGCAGACCCCGCTGACGATGCTCGCGCTCGCCGCGACCCTCGCCGAGGCCGGGCTGCCCGGCGGCGTGCTCAACGTCGTCACCACGAGCCACACCAGCGAGCTCAGCCAGGCGCTCCAGGGCGACGACCGGTTGCGGAAGCTGAGCTTCACCGGCTCGACCGGCGTCGGCAAGATCCTGGTGCGGCAGTCGGCCGACCAGCTCCAGCGGCTCAGCATGGAGCTCGGGGGCAACGCGCCGTTCATCGTCTTCGAGGACGCCGACGTCGACGCCGCCGTCGACGGCGCGATGATCGCGAAGATGCGCAACATGGGCGAGGCCTGCACGGCGGCCAACCGGTTCCTCGTGCACCGCTCCGTCGCCGAGGAGTTCGCCGAGAAGCTCGGGCGGCGGATGGGGGCGCTCACCGTCGGGCGCGGCCAGTCCGACGGCGTCGACGTCGGCCCGCTCATCGACGAGAAGGCGGTCGAGAGCGTCAGCCAGCTGGTCACCGACGCGATCCACGGCGGCGCGCGCGTGGTCACCGGCGGCTCCGCCCCCGACGGGCCCGGCTACTTCTACACGCCGACCGTGCTCCTCGACGTGCCCGTCGACGCCGAGATCACCGTGCAGGAGATCTTCGGGCCGGTCGCCCCGATCACGACCTTCGAGACCGAGGAGGAGGCCCTGGCCCGGGCCAACGACACCGAGTACGGCCTCGCGTCGTACGTCTACACGCGCGACCTGGCCCGCACGATCCGGGTCGCCGAGGCGCTCGAGTTCGGGATGGTCGGCATCAACTCCGGACTGATCTCGAACCCGGCGGCACCCTTCGGCGGCGTCAAGCAGAGCGGCTTCGGGCGCGAGGGCGGCTTCGAGGGCATCGAGGAGTACCTGGAGACGACGTACGTCGCCCTGCCCGCCGGCTGAGGGCGGCTCCACGCCGGCGGGGCGGGTCAGCCGGACAGGTTCTCCAGCCACAGGTCCCACCCGCGGGTGAGCGGGTCCCGCCCGCGCACCGGCCGCTGGTCGGACACCCAGTAGCCGAAGACGTCGTCGGCCTGGTCGGTCGGGTTGACCAGCCGGATGGTGACGGGCAGGGAGGCGGGATCGGTGGCGGCCATGGCGGCCGTCGCGAGCGGCTCGACCTGCTCGCCGTAGCGGGCGACGGTGAGCCGTTCGGGCGGCACCGGCGCGTCCGGCAGGTCGACGACCAGGTCGAGCAGCACCTGGCGCTCGCGGCGCTCGAGGCGCCAGGACGACGCGGGCGCCGGCAGGACCTCCGAGGACACGGTCCGCTGGACGTCCTGGAAGAGCGTGACGTCGGTCGGCGTGACCCGTCCGGACACGACGAACGAGTCGTCGCCGTCCCGGAAGGTCCACTCGGTGGTGGCGAAGCCGTAGCCGAGCCGGCTGGTCTCGCCGACGTCGTGCAGGATCGCGGGCCCGGACACGACCTCGATCGACTCGACACCCGACTCGAAGCGGTAGTGCACGTCACCGAGCAGCACCGTCGTCGTCGCGAGCCAGTTGTCCAGGACCGGCTCCTCGGCGTCGCTGCCGATGAACGCCTGGTCGACGGTGAGGCGGTCGGTGTCGTCGGTCGCCGGGACCAGGTCGAGCCGGTACGGCGGGTAGTCCTCGCCCGCGGCGACCGCGTCGAGCTGCTTGAGGAGCCGGCTCAGCTCCCGCGTGCTCGGGTCGTCCTCGTAGACGACCTCGATGACGGCGCCGGTCGAGCCCGACGGGGTGCTGACCTGCGCGTCGGCGACCTCGTCGATCCGGTTCAGCTTGGTCTGGACGCTGTGCGCCTGGTCGATCGCGCCGGCGCACCCGACCAGCAGGGTGCCGGGGAGGACGACGGCGGCGAGGGCGGAGGCGCACGCCACCGCCCTTCGCCCCCCGAAGGTCCTCATGTCGAGCATGGTGACCCATCGGAGCGGGTCCGCGGGGCGGATTCGACAATGGCGCGATGGACCTCACGGCCGACACCGCTCAGCAGTACCGCGACTTCGCCCTCGACGCCCGCGGCTACTCGCCCTGCTTCGACGACTGGGCGACCCGCGTGGCCGACGACGCCGAGGTGCTCGCCTGGCTCGAGCGGCTGCCGCTCGCCAAGCGCCAGCCGAACCTCGTGCTCGCCGCCGCGCGGTGGCACGGGGTCGCCGCACCCGGGCCGTACGCCGCCCTCCGCGACGCCCTGCTGGGCGACGACGGCACCATCGAGGCGACGATCCTCGCGCGGTCGACGCAGACCAACGAGGTCGGCCGGCTCGCGACCCTGGTCCCGGCGTTCGCGCTGGTCGCCGGCGACGAGCCGCTGGCCCTGGTCGAGGCGGGGGCGAGCGCCGGCCTGGTCCTCTACCCCGACCGGTGGTCCTACGCGTGGGAGACGCCCGCCGGCGTACGACGGGCCGGTGCCGGCCCCGACCTGGGCGCCACGGTCACCGGCGCCGCGCCGCTGCCCGCCAGCGTGCCGGAGGTCGCCTGGCGGGGCGGGATCGACCTGGCGCCGATCGACGTCACCGACGACGACCGGGTGCGCTGGCTGTCGTTCCTCGTATGGCCGGAGCACGAGGAGCGCCGGGCCCGGCTCGCCCGCGCCGTCGAGGTCGCCCGCGCCGACCCGCCGGAGCTGGTGCGGGGGGACCTGCTCGAGGGGCTGCCGGCGCTCGTGGAGGAGGCGGGGCGGCACGGCAGGGTGGTGGTCTTCCACAGTGCGGTGGCGGCCTACCTGTCGCCGGAGGACCGCACCCGCCTGCACGAGTTGATGACCGGCCTGGTCGCCGCCGGCCGCTGCCACTGGATCAGCAACGAGGCGCCGCAGGTGCTGCCCGAGGTCACCGCCGCGGCCCCGGTGCCCGCCGACGCCCGGGGCTTCGTGCTCGGGGTCGACGGCCGCCCCGTCGCCCTCGCGCACGGCCACGGGCAGTGGCTGCGCTGGCTGTGACCGACCCGCGCCGGCCGGGGAGCCCTCAGGCGAGGCCGAGGCTGCCGGCGAGCCCGGAGCGGGACCGGATGCCGAGCTTGCGGTAGACGCGGGAGAGGTGCCACTCGACGGCCTTGACGGTCACCACGAGCTGCATCGCGATCTCGCGGTTGGTCAGCCCACCCGCGGCGAGGGTCGCCACCCGGGCCTCGGACGCGGTCAGCGCCGCCAGCGCCTCGGCGAGCATCGGGCGGGCCGGCTCGCCGAGCCGCTCGAGCAACCGCCGGATCCGGCTCTGCAGCGGGTAGAGCTGCTCGCGGCCCGCGTACTCCTCGGCCCCGCGCAGCAGCGCCAGCGCCTCGACCGATCCCTCGGTCCCGCGCGCCAGCAGCAGCACGCCGGCGAGGTCGGTGTCGAGCTGGGCGGCGAGCCGCGCGGCCGGGGTGGTGACCAGGACGGTGCGCGCGTCGCGCAGGGTCCGGTCCTGGTCGGTGTGCATGTCCACGGTGGCCAGGGTGCGCAGGCCGAGCGCGGTGGAGTACGCCGACCCGGCGGCCCGGGCGAGCACGAGGTGCTCGCGGGCCAGCTCCAGCGCCTGGGTGCGCCGCCCGAGCCGGACCGCCGACAGCGCGGCCGCGGCCCGCCAGGGCAGCAGGTGCGGGTCGTCGGCGCCGGCCAGCAGCCGACCGCTGCGCAGGTGGTGGTCGGCGGCGAGCTCGGCGTCCCCGAGCGCCGCCGCGAGCTCGCCGCGTGCGTAGTGGGCGCAGGCGCCGGCCAGGTTGGCCCGGTCCAGCAGCGGCTCGAGCGCCTCGCCGTCGTCCATCGCCGGGCCCAGCTCGCCGCGGGCCAGCCGGCAGTCGATGGCGGTGGCCAGCAGCGCGGAGCGGTGCAGGTCGTCGAGGGCGCCCCAGTCCCCGCGGGCCGCGTCGAGGTCGACCAGGGCCAGGGTCACCTCGCCGGCGCGGGCGCGCGAGCCGGCCCGGGCCACGAGGGCGCGGGGGGCGCGGAGGTCGTCCCAGAGCGGGGCGAGTTCCGCGGGCGACGACGGCATGGCCGCAGCCTAGGAAGGCCGGGAGGTCCGGCGGCCCGGAACGCCGGTATCGGGGGCAGCGGTCCAGAGCGGTCCAGAGCGGTCCGGACCGCCCCGACGGCGGGGGACGACCCGGGTCAGCCGCGACCGAGGAACGCCAGCAGCCGGACGTCGTCGGGCGTGTCCGCGGCGACCGCACGGGCGGCGGCGAACCGGGTGCCCCGGTCGCCCGGACCCACGACGGTCCGCGCCACCGGCAGCAGGTCGCGGGCCAGGGCGACGGGCACCGGCGCCGGGTCCCCGGTCGCCCGGCCGACGTCCCAGCCGTGGACGGTGATCTCGAGCGACGCGGTGGCGACCAGGAGGCTGGTGACCAGGTCCGACCGGCCGAGCCGGGTGGTGAGGACGACGTCGCCGGGCGCCGGGGCGCCCCACGCGCCGAGCAGTCCGCACGCCTTGACCTGGAGCGCCTCGACCCGGCCGGCGGAGCGGGTCCCGCCGCGGACCTCGACGGTGCCGCCGGCGGCCTCGGTGAAGGCGTCGAGCGCGTCCTCCATGTGGGCGAGCAGGTCCGCGAGCGTCCACCCCTCGCACGGGGTACGACGGTCCAGCAGGTCGTCGCGGACGCCGGCGAGCCGGGCGCGGGTGTAGGCGAGCGCCCGCTCCAGGAGCTCGACGGACCCGCCGAGCGCGGTGGTCACCGAGCGGCCGGCGCCGGGGTGTGGTCGGCAGGCAGCCGCGGCGGGAGCCCGAAGGTCTCGAAGAGCCGCGGGTCGAAGAACGCCGTGACGTGCCGCACCCGGTCGCCCTCGAGCTCGAGGACCTGCAGCTGGAACGGGACGAATTCGCCGCCCGGGGTGCGCATGTAGAGCCCGTACGCCGGCTGGCCGTTCGCCTGGGTGGCCAGCATCGGCATGTCGTGGGGCCCGCCAGGGCACTCGTTGCCGATCAGCCAGCCGATGTTCTCGCGGCCCTTGAACCAGCTCGTGAACGGCGGCATGTCCCAGGTCGCCTCGGCGGTCAGCAGGCCGACGATCGAGTCGACGTCCTTGCGCCAGAACGCGTCGACGTACCGCTCCAGGAGGCGCTGCTGCTCGGGGGTCAGGTCGGGCTCGACGGTGTCCTCGGTGAGCCCGCGGTCGGCGAGCTGGGCGTGCGCCCGCTGGAGCGCGGAGTTGACGGCGGCCGTGGTGGTGTCGAGCGCCGTCGCGACCTCCGCGGCCGACCAGCGCAACACGTCGCGCAGGATCAGCACCGCGCGCTGGCGGGCCGGCAGGTGCTGGAGCGCCGCCACGAACGCCAGCCGGATCGAGTCGCGCTCGGCGACCACGACGGACGCGTCGGGGACCGGCTCCAGCCAGGCGATCTCGTGGTTCTCCTCGAGCGCGTCGCCGGCCATCGCGTCCGGCGTGCCGAGCCCCGCGGGGAGCGGCCGCCGGGGCCGGCCCTCGAGGTTGGTGAGGCACACGTTGGTCGCGATCCGGTAGAGCCAGGTGCGCACCGAGGACCGGCCCTCGAAGTCGGCGGAGGCCTTCCAGGCGCGCAGGAAGGTCTCCTGCACGAGGTCCTCGGCCTCGTGGACCGAGCCGGACATCCGGTAGCAGTGCGCGAGCAGCTCGCGCTGGTAGCGCTGGGTCAGGGTCGGGAAGTCGTCGAGCTCGCTCCCGAGCGCAGGGTTCGTCGTCGTCATGGGTCCTCCAGTCTGCCTCTCCTACCGACCGGAGTCGACGGGCTAACTCATCGCTGTCGCGAGGGCTCGTTCCGCAGCGGGGACGGCGAGCGCCCGGTCGGCCGGCACCAGCCCGACCCGGGTGCGCCGGTCGAGGAGGTCGTCGACGTCGGCAGCGCCCTCGTGGGTCACGCCGAAGATCAGCTCGGCGAGCGTCGCCGGGACGCCGTCGGCGATCGGCGCCAGCAGCTCCTCCTCGGACAGTCCGCTGGCGGCGCGGGCGGACTCGAGGACGAGGGCGGCCTCGGTGCCGTAGCGGCGCACCAGCCGCGGGGGCAGCTCGAGCCCGGCCAGCTCCGCGCGGCTCGCGGCGCCGAGCAGGGGCAGGGTGCGGGTGCGGCACGGCCCGGCGTCCAGGTGGGCGTGCTCGACGACGGCGTCGACGGCGTCCTCGGCCATCTGGCGGTACGTCGTCAGCTTCCCGCCCACGACCGTGACGACACCGTCGGGGCTGGTGAGCACCGCGTGCCGGCGCGACAGGTCCGCCGTCGAGCCGTCGGCGGTGTCGAGCAGCGGGCGCAGGCCGGCGAACGCGCCGACGACGTCGCTGCGGTGCAGCTGGTGGGAGAAGGCGGCGGAGACCACGTCGAGGAGGAAGCCGATCTCGGGCTCGGACGGCTCCGGGACGTCGGGCACCTCGCCCTCGACGGGCTCGTCGGTGAGGCCGGCGTAGACCGTGCCGTCGGGTTGGGGCAGCACCATGACGAACCGGTTGGTCTCGCCCGGGACCGGGCAGAACACCGACATCGTCAGCCCGGGCAGCGACTCCTGGCGCAGCACGAGGTGCGTGCCGCGGCTGGGCCGCAGGGTGATCCCGTCGACCAGGCCGGCGGCCCAGACCCCGGTCGCGTTGACGACGGTGCGGGCGGTGACCCGCCGGGTCGCGCCGGTGAGCTCGTCGCGCAGCTCCACCGCCGTCCCGGTCGCCTCGAGCACCCGGGCGTGGGTCCGGACGTGCGCGCCCAGCGACGCGGCGGTGCGGGCGACCGTGACGACCAGGCGGGCGTCGTCCTCGAGCTGGCCGTCCCAGGCCAGCATCGCGCCCCGCAGGCCGGCGGACCGCAGCGCCGGGACCAGCTGGACGGTCTCGGTCACCGTGAGGTGGCGGGGCTTGGGCAGCGTCTCGGCATCCGTGCGGGCGCCGCGGCGCAGGAGGTCCCCGGCCCACAGCCCGCCCCGGGTGACGGCGGTCTGGAGCCGGCTCACGCTCGAGGTCAGCGGCACCAGCATCGGCATCGGGTGCACCAGGTGGGGCGCGGTGACCTCCATCAGGATGCCGCGCTCGACGGCGCTCTCGTGGGCGACCCCGACCTGGCCCTTCGCGAGGTAGCGCAGGCCGCCGTGCACCATCTTCGAGGACCACCGGGAGGTGCCGAAGGCGAGGTCGTGCGCGTCGACGGCGAGGACCGACAGGCCGCGGGAGACGGCGTCGAGCGCGACGCCGGCCCCGGTGATGCCGAGCCCGATGACGACGACGTCGACCTCTTCCGGGGCGTCGGCCAGGCCGGCGCGGATCCGGGTCGCCGGCCGCGCGGTGGTCCAGGCGGCGGTGGGGTCGGTGGTGCCGTTCTTCGTGGTGCCGTTCGGTGAGGCGGTCATGGCTGGAGGCTCCTGGTGAGCATGAGGGTGAGCTCGGCGTCGAGGGCGTCCTCGGTGACGACGTCGTCGACCATGGTGTGCGCGGAGAGCACGTAGCCGTGGGCCGCGAGGAGCAGCCCGCGGGCGATGGTGACCGGGTCGCCGGCGCGCACGGTGCCCTCGGCCTGGCCGACGGCGACGGCGCGCGCCGTCAGGTCGAGGATCGCGTCTTGGGACCGGCCGCGGCGGGAGAGCAGGTAGGGGAGCAGCAGCTCGGGGTCGAGCTCGACGATCCGGAGGAACAGCTCGTTCTCGCGCAGCCGCTGCACGGTGCCGACGACGTCGCCCACGAGCCGGTCGACGGTGGTCGCCTGCGGGTCCTCGGCGGCGAGGCTGTCGGCGACGACGCCGCCCCACTCGCGGGTCATCAGGTCGGCGAGGAGCTGGGGCATGTCCGCCCAGGTCCGGTAGATCGTCATCCGCGAGACCCCGGCCCGCCGGGCGACCTCGGTGAGCGTCGTACGGCGCCAGCCGACGTCGAGGATGCAGTCCCGGGCGACGTCGAGGTAGGCGTCCCGCGGGGAGTCCGCGGCGGCGGGTCCGTCGGAACCGTTGTGACGAAGTGACGTCATGTGTCACAGTGTAACGCATGAGGCACGAACAGATCGAGATGCACCCGACCCGCTGGGGCGACCCGGCCCGCGCCCAGGCCCTGCCCGCCGAGGCCCGCGGCCTCGTCGAGATGGTCTTCGGCGTGGACGACCGGCCGGCCGTCGCCGAGCAGCCGCTCACGCCCCCCGTGATCGAGGCGGCGGCGCTGGCCGCCCTCGAGGGGGCGGTCGGCGCGGGGCACGTGCTCACCGACGACGCGACCCGCCGGCTCCGCACCCGCGGCAAGTCGACCCCCGACCTGCTCCGCGCCCGGGCCGGCGACCTGACCGACGCGCCCGACGCCGTCGTCCGCCCGGCGACCCACGAGGAGGTCGCGGCCGTGCTGGCGGTCGCGGTCGAGCACCGGCTGGCGGTGGTGCCGTTCGGCGGCGGCACGGCGGTGACCGGTGGGCTCGTCGCGCAGCGTGAGGGCTTCGCCGGCGTGGTCAGCCTCGACCTGGTCCGGATGAAGCGGCTGCTGGCGGTCGACCACGTCTCGATGACCGCCACCCTCGAGCCCGGCCTGCGCGGTCCCGAGGCCGAGGAGCTGCTCGCGGCCGAGGGCCTGACCATCGGGCACTTCCCGCAGTCGTGGGAGTACGCCTCGATCGGCGGGTTCGCCGCCACCCGGTCGAGCGGGCAGTCGAGCGCCGGCTACGGCCGGTTCGACGCGCTGGTGGTCGGCCTCACCGTCGCCACCCCGATCGGCCGCATCGACCTCGGCACCGCGCCCGCGAACGCCGCCGGCCCCGACCTGCGGCAGCTGTTCCTGGGCTCCGAGGGCACGCTGGGGGTCCTCACCGCCGTCACCGTCCGGGTGCGCCGGCTCCCCGAGGTCAAGGTCTACGAGGGCTGGCGCTGGCCGTCCTTCGCCGCCGGCGCCTCCGCGATCCGGACCCTCGCCCAGGCAGGGCTGCTGCCGACGGTGGTGCGCCTCTCCGACGAGGCGGAGACCGCGATCAACCTGGCCGACCCGGGCGCGATCGGCGGCGCCGCCGACGCCGGCTGCCTGATGATCGCCGGCTACGAGGGCGAGCCCGCTGCGGTCGCGGCCAAGCAGGCGGCGGTCACCGCGGTGCTGACCGGCCTCGGCGGCACGCCCGCCGGCACCGCGCCGGGGGAGAAGTGGTCCGCGGGACGCTTCGACGCGCCGTACCTGCGCGACTCGCTGCTCGACGCCGGCATCCTGGTGGAGACCCTGGAGACCGCGACCTTCTGGTCCAACGTCGACCGGCTCTACACCGACGTGAAGGCCGCGCTCACCGCGCACCTCGGGGAGCCGGCCCTCGTGCTCTGCCACATCTCGCACGTCTACGAGACCGGCTGCTCGCTCTACTTCACGGTGGCCGCGAAGGAGGGCGCCGACCCGTTGGCCGAGTGGCAGGCCGCCAAGGCGGCCGCGTGCGACGCCATGATCCACGCCGGTGCCACCATCACCCACCACCACGCGGTCGGCCGCGACCACAAGCCGTGGTTCGCCGAGGAGATCGGCCCGGTCGGCGTGTTTTTGCTGCGTGCGGTCAAGGCGGACCTCGACCCCTCCGGGGTCCTCAACCCGGGGGTGCTGATCCCGTGACCGCCCGCTCCTTCTCGTTCCTCGTCAACCCGTCCTCCGGCGGCGGAGCGGCGCCCGGCGCGGTGGTGCCGGTCGCGCGGCTGCTGCGCGAGGCGGGGGCGACCGTCGACGTCACCTACTCCCCGGGACCGCACGCGATGGTCGGGCTCGTCGACCAGGCGGTCGCGCGCGGTGACGTGGTCGTGTCCGTCGGGGGTGACGGGATGCTCTCGTCACTGGCCGGCCCGGTCGCCGACCGGGACGGCACGCTCGGCATGGTGCCGGCCGGACGCGGCAACGACTTCGCCCGGATGCTCGGCCTGCCCGAGGAGCCCGAGGCCCTCGCGCAGGTCCTGCTGGAGGGGACGGTCCGGTCCATCGACCTGCTGGCGGTCACCGGGGTCGCGCCGGGGCGCCGGCTGGTGGCCGGCTCGGTGTACGCCGGCGTCGACGCCCGGGCCGCCGAGATCGTCGACCGCGCCACCTGGCTGCCCCGCTCGCTGCAGTACCCGTACGCCGCGCTGCGGTCGCTCGCGACCTACCATCCCGGGCACTACCGGGTCTCCGTCGACGGCGTCGAGCACGAGTACGCCGCCGCCACGGTCGTGGTCGCGAACTCGGCCTACTACGGCAGCGGGATGAAGATCGCCCCGGCCGCCTCGGTCGAGGACGGCACCCTCGACGTGGTCGTGATCGAGGCGGCGTCGCGGATCGCGCTGATGCGCTCGCTGCCGAAGGTGTACGACGGTGCGCACGTCCAGCTGCCCGAGGTCACGGTCCTCACCGGCACCCGGGTCGAGGTCCGCGGCACCTCCCGCACCCCGATCCCCACCGGCGCCGACGGCGAGCCGCTGGGCCCGCTGCCCGGCCTGGACGCGGCACCCGCGGTCGTGGAGGTCCTCCCCGGGGCGCTGCCGATCCTCTGCTGACGGTCGAGTCGAGGGTGGTCACCACCCTCGACTCAACGGTCGAAGGACCAGACCATCAGCTCGGTGGGGACGGCCGCGGTGACCGAGAGGGTCGGGCCCGGGTCGTCCGCGGGGCGGGTGATCCGGAAGGCGTCGCCGTCGGCGAGCGGCTCGGCCAGCGACGAGCGCTGGAGCGCGCCGCCGGCGACGAAGACGTGCTGGAGCGGCGCGTCGGGCAGCGTGACGGTGTCGCCGCTCGCGAGTCGCGCGACCGCCAGCCGGGCGTGCCCGCCGACCTGCACCACCGGCGTGAGCCGGCCGGGCGCGAGGTCGACCGCCGTGACCGAGTACGACGGCGGCGTCCCCGTCTCGTCGGGCGTCAGCCAGGCCTGGACGAACCGCACCTGGCCCTCCGGCCCGGCGACCTCGGAGTGCTGCACGCCGGTGCCGGCGGACAGCACCTGCACCTCGCCCGGACGGACCGTGGCCGCGTGCCCCTCCGAGTCCGTGTGCAGCAGCGAGCCCGAGAGCACCCAGGTGACGATCTCGACGTCGCGGTGCGGGTGCTCCTCGAAGCCGCGGCCGGCCTTGAGCCGGTGGTCGTCGTGGCAGACCAGCGGGCCGAAGGAGACGTTCTCGGGGTCGTAGTGCTCCCCGAAGGACAACGAGTGGCGGGTGAAGAAGCCATCCCCTCGGGTGAGGTAACGGTCAGTTCCCCGGCGGATCTCGACGCTCACCTGCAAGATTGTGCCCGTGCCACTCCCGCAGCTCCCGCCCGGCTTCCGCTTCGGCACCAGCACGGCGGCGTACCAGATCGAGGGTGCGGCCACCGAGGACGGCAAGGGTCCGAGCATCTGGGACACCTTCACCGCCCAGGACGGCCGCATCGTCGACGGCTCCACGGGTGCCGTCGCGTGCGACCACTACCACCGGTACGCCGAGGACGTCGCGCTGATGAAGCGCCTCGGCGCCGGCGGCTACCGGTTCTCCGTGTCCTGGCCGCGCGTCCAGCCGACCGGCTCCGGCCCGGTCAACGCGGCCGGTCTCGCCTTCTACGACCGGCTCGTCGACGAGCTGCTCGCGAACGGCGTCCAGCCGATGGCCACCCTCTACCACTGGGACCTGCCCCAGGCGCTCGAGGACGACGGCGGGTGGCTCAACCGTGACACCACCGAGCGGTTCGCCGAGTACGCCGCCGTGGTCGGCGAGCGGCTCGCCGACCGGGTCGAGCACTGGGTGCCGGTCAACGAGCCCAACGTCGTCACGATGATGGGCTACGCGACCGGTGTGCACGCGCCCGGCAAGACGCTGATGTTCGACGCGATGCCGGTCGCGCACCACCTGCTGCTGGCCCACGGTCGGGCGGCGGTCGCGCTGCGCGCGGCCGGCGCGACGTCGGTCGGCTGCGCGAACAACCACGCGCCGATCTGGCCGTCGTCGGACGACGTCGCCGACGTCGGCGCGTCCAAGCTCTTCGACGCCCTGTGGAACGGCATGTTCAGCGAGCCGATGCTCCTCGGCCGCTACCCGGCCGACATCGAGCCGCTCTTCGAGGGCGTGGCACGCGACGGCGACCTCGCCACCATCCGGCAGCCGCTCGACTTCTACGGCATGAACTACTACAACCCGCTGAAGATCGGGGCCGCGGACGAGGGCGCGGAGATGCCCTTCGAGTTCCGCGAGCTGGTCGGCTACCCCACGACCGACTTCGGCTGGCCGGTCGTCCCGGACGCCCTGCGTGAGCTGCTGATCCTGCTGCGCGCCCGCTACCGCGCGGCGCTGCCGCCGATCTACATCACCGAGGGCGGCTGCTCCTACGGCATGGGACCCGACGAGCACGGCGTCGTCGACGACCAGCCGCGCATCGACTACCTCGACGCCCACCTGCGCGCGGTCGCGACCGCGGTGCAGCGCGGCGTCGACGTCCGCGGCTACTACACCTGGTCGCTCATGGACAACTTCGAGTGGGCCGAGGGCTACACGCAGCGCTTCGGCCTCGTGCACGTCGACTACGACACCCAGGTGCGGACGCCCAAGCGGTCCTTCCAGTGGTACGCCGACGTGATCGCCGCCCAGACGAGGTCGATCGGCTGACGCCGGCTCGGCGGAGGTCTCAGATCGAGTGCCGCACGGCCATCGTGGCCCGCACGCTCTCCTCGTCGAACTCCTCGCCGAGCCACTCGAACAGGCCCCGCAGCACGGTCGGGTCGGCGACGTACTCGTCGTAGTGGACCCGGTACGCCGCGTCGCCCAGCGAGTCCGCGAGGGAGAGGATCCGCTGCTCGATGCTCGCGAGGTGCTCGGACTTGTCCTCGCCCTCGGCCCACCACTTGCTCTTGAGCACGCCCGCGTGGTCGCGGGTGTTGACGAGGAACCGGGCGCCGGGGAAGACCTCGCGCAGCCACGCGACGTACTCCTCGAGGTCCTGGTGGTACCAGCGGATCTCCTTGAACCCCGTCACCCGGGTCTCCTCGCGCGGGCGCAGCACGGTGTCGACCGCGAGCCGGCGCAGCTGGCGCACCGCCTTCTCCTGCGGGTAGCCGGCGATCCCGAAGAACGGGTGGGTCGGCTGCCGCAGCTTGCGCTTCGGCCCGCGGGCGCTCTCGGTCCGCATGGTCTTGTCGAAGAGAAACAGGTGGTGCAGCGCGTCGCGGTTCTCGCCGCGGACGAGGTAGCCGGGCAGGGTGTTGAGCACGCCCATCAGCAGCGTGGAGCCCGAGCGGCCGTAGGTGACGACGAACAGGTACTCCAGGTCGTCCCGCGGCATGCTGCGGAGTCTATGGGGGCGCGTGCCGCCCGGGAGCCACCGCCTAGAGTGACCGCCATGTCCGCCCGACTCCGGCTCGCTGCCGCCGTCCTGGCCGTCGTCGTCGTGGCGGTGCCGATCGTCTTCGGCCTCGCGGGAGGGACGACGGGCACGCTGGTCGGCCTCGCGTTCTCCGGCCTGGCGGTCCTGGTGACGGGGTCGGCGTACGCCGTCCTCAGGCTCGTCACCCGCCACCTCGACCAGGTCGAGTGCCGGCTCCGCAAGGAGATCCGGCTGCGGCCGAAGGCGCAGCCCGCGAAGCCGCCGAAGGTCGAGCTGCCCAAGGGCCTGGTGACCGTCGCGCACCTGCGCAAGGAGCGTGACCAGGTCGCGAAGCGGGTGCAGGATCTCGTCAACCTGTTCGCGATGGTGCCGATCCGGTCGGGCATCCCGCCGCTCGGGCTGTGGACCGCGTCCGCCGACCTGCTCGTCGAGCTGGTCGACCGGTTCGTCACCGAGCGCCCGGCGACCGTCGTCGAGGGCGGCAGCGGGGTGTCCACGGTCGTCCTCGCGCTCGCCGCCCGCGAGCACGGGATCCCGAGCCGGATCGTCGCGCTCGAGCACCAGCCGGAGTGGGCCGAGCACACCCGCCGGATGCTGGAGCGCCACGGCGTCGCCGACTTCGCCGAGGTCCGTCTCGCACCGCTCGCGCCGACGTCCCTCGAGGGCCACGAGACCCCCTGGTACGACCAGGCCGCGCTCGCCGACCTCACCGACGTCGGCCTGGTGCTCGTCGACGGCCCGCCCGAGGGCACCGGCCCGCGGGCGCGCTTCCCGATGGTCCCGCTGCTGCGCGACCGCTTCGCGCAGCGCTGCACGATCCTCGTCGACGACACCGGCCGCCCGGGTGACGCCGACGTCGTCGAGCGCTGGCGCAGCGTCGTCCCCGACTTCGCGGTCGGCAAGCTCCACCTCGACAAGGGCGCTGCGGTCCTCACCCGCACCTAGGCTCCCGTGCTCAGCGACCTCGCCGCACCCGCGCTGGTGCTCGTCGGACCGGGGGTGGACGTCGGCCCGGTGCCCGAGGGCGTCACGTGCGCCGGGCTGGGCGACCCGCCGGCCGGTGGGGAGGGCTCCTGGACGAGCGTGCTGCTCGCCGTCGCCGACGAGACCGCCCTGCGGGAGGCCGTGTCGGTGCTGCCGCCGCTCGGCCGGGCCCGGCACGTCTCCTGCGCGCTCACCGTCGCGGCCGGGCCGGTGACCACCGTGCTGCGGCCGGAGTGGCCGCCGCTCGCGAACCTGGTCGCCGAGACCCCGGACGGCGGGGCCCTCACCCGGCTGACCTTCCGGCGCCCGGCGCCGGTCGCCCCGGTCCTCGTCGAGCTCGCCCGGCACACCGGCTCGCCGGTCGGCACCGGCAACCACGGGCTGGTCGTCGCCGGCGACGTCCGGCTGCCGCTCGACCCGACCGTGGTCACCGACGAGGTCCCGGCCGCGGTCGTCGTGGGCTCCGGCGGCCCGCTGCCCGACAGCGAGGTGCTCGGCCGGCCCCCGGTGTCCGTCGATCCCGGCCTCGGGCCGCTCGACGAGGCGTTGCTCAACCCCGTCGGGTTCCGCCGCGACTGGGACCGGGGGCCGGTGCCGCTCCCGACCGGCGAGCCGACGCCGGCGATGGTCGCCGCGGTCCGCGACGCCCAGGCGGTCGTCGTGCCGGCCGGTGCCGACCCGCGCACCGTCGCCGGGCTCGCGATGGCCGGCGTGCCCCTGGTCGGCGCGGGCTTCGGCGAGCCGGACGTCGCCGACCCCCTGCGTCGCGAGGAGCACTCGGTCCGTCTCCGCCGCGCCGCCCTGCGCGAGCACTCCTCCCTCGGCTGGCGGCAGCGCACCGGCGCCGCGGCGGGGGTGCGGGTGGCGTCGTACCCCTCGGTGAGCGTGCTGCTCGCGACCCGCCGACCCGAGCAGCTGGGGTTCGCGCTGGACCAGGTCGCCCGGCAGCGCGGCGTCGAGCACCTGGAGCTGGTGCTGGCCACGCACGGCTTCGAGGCCGACGCCGGCGAGGTCCGCGAGCGGCTCGGCGACCGGCCGGTGACCGTCCTCCCGACGGCGCCCGACGCCGTGTTCGGCGACGTGCTGCGCGCGGCGACCGACGCTGCCGCCGGCGACGTCGTGGTCAAGATGGACGACGACGACTGGTACGGGCCCGACGTCGTGGCCGACCTGCTGCTGGCCCGGCACTACACCGGGGCCGAGCTCGTCGGCATGCCCGCCGAGCTGGTCTACCTCGAGCCGATCCGCACGACGGTGCGCCGGCGCGGTCCGAGCGAGAACTTCGGCGCGGTCGTCGCCGGCGGCACGATGTGTCTCGACCGCGGGCTGCTGCGCGCGGTCGGAGGCTTCCGCCCCGTCCCTCGGCACGTCGACGCCCGGCTGCTCGAGGACGTCCGGGCCGCCGGTGGCCGGGTCTACCGCACCCACGGGCTCGGCTACGTGCTGCGCCGCACCAGCGGCGGGCACACCTGGGACACCGGTCTCGGCTACTTCCTCACCCGCCAGAGCCTCGCCGCCCAGTGGCGCGGCTTCCGCCCGAGCGAGCTCCTGGAGGACGGATGAACCAGCCACGGGTCCGCCGCAACGACTGGGGCAGCCTCGACGTCCCGGCGGTCGGCGGCTGGGAGCCCACGCTCTCGGTGTCGGTCGTCGTGCCGGCGTACGGCGCGCAGCGGCTGCTGCCGTACGTGCTCGCCGGCCTGGCCGCCCAGACCTACCCCGCTCACCTGCTCGAGGTGGTGGTGGCCGACGACGACCCGCGGGAGCCGCTGGAGCTGCCCGAGGTGCGGCCCGAGCGCACCCGCATCGTGCGCGTCGAGCGCGGGTGGGGCCGGGCGAACGCGTGCCACACCGGGGCGTCGGCCTCCGACGGCGACGTCGTGCACTGGCTCGACAGCGACATGCTGGTCGAGCCGGACGAGGTCGAGGCACAGCTGCGCTGGCACCACCTGCTCGACCACGCCGTCGTGCTCGGCCACAAGTGGTTCGTCGACCCCGAGCCGCTGGCCGCCCGGGCCCCGACCGCCGACGGCCGGATGCACGAGGCCTTCGCCGACGTGGAGAAGGAGCGGCACTGGGTCGAGGACGTCTGGGACCGCACCGACGACCTGCGCGCCTCCGGGCCGCGTGCCCTGCGCACCCACGTCGGCGCGACCGCGTCGCTGCGCCGCGCGCTCTACGACGAGGCCGGCGGCATGGACACCTCCCTCCGGCTGGGCGAGGACATCGACCTCGGCTACCGGCTCGCCGAGTGCGGCGCGGTGTTCGTCGCCGACCGCGCGGCCCGCAGCTGGCACCTCGGTCGCACCCACCAGCAGCGGCGCCAGGACGAGGTCAACGACTACAACGCGCCGTTCCTCGCCGACCGGGTCCCCGACCTCCAGCCGCAGCGGCGGCGCGGGCGGCTCTACTCCGTGCCCTACCTCGAGGTCGTGCTCGACACCCGCGGCGAGGACCACGGCGACGTCCAGGCCGTGGTCGACTCGGTCCTCGCCTCGAGCCTGGCCGACCTGTCCGTGACCCTGCTCGGGGACTGGTCGGCGATCACCGAGGACCGCACCCCGCCGCTCGACGACCCCCAGAAGTCGCCGCGGCTGGTGCGGGCGGCGTACTCCGGGGAGCCGCGGGTGCGGTTGGTCGAGGAGCTGCCCGCGGGCCGGCCGCCGGCGCAGTTCCGGATGACGTTCGCGAACGCCGCCTGGGCACCCACCCCCGAGACCCTGGCGTCCCTGGTCATGCACCTCGAGCGCACCCACCACGGGCTGCGGCAGGTGATGATGCCCGACGGGACCGCCGCCCGGGTCGAGCGGACCGCAGCCGTCGAGCGGGCGCGCCGCGTCGCCCGACCCGACGAGGACCTCGACGACGTCGTCGACGAGCTGTTCGGCAGCTGGTGGGTCGAGGGCGGTGACGCCGGCTTCGAGGCGAGCGCGACCATCAAGCGACCGCGGCTGCGCGGCACCGCCGGCGAGGCGCAGGACCCGGCCGCGTCCTGGCGCGAGCTGGGCGGCGTGGGCGGGCAGTCCGACCGGCCGACCGGCCCGAAGGCGGGTGCGAAGGCGGGTGCGAAGGCGGGGGCGACGGCGGGCGCTGAGCCGGACCCCGGGGCCGCACCCGAGCCGGAGCGTCGTGGGATCGGGTCGCTGCTGCGTCGCCGACACCAATAGGCTGCCGGTCATGGCGACCCCGACCCCCCTGTCCGAGACCATCCCGGTCAAGCGCCGGGTCGTCTTCGTGGTCGGGTCCGGGCGGAGCGGCACCAGCACCATGTCCGGCGCGCTGCAGACGCTCGGCATGCACGTGCCGCAGCCCGAGGTGGTCGCCGACGAGACGAACCCGAAGGGCTTCGGCGAGCCGCAGTGGGTCGTCGACTTCCACGAGGAGCTGCTCAAGCGCTGCAACGTCCAGGTCTCCGACGCGCGGCCGGCTGCGTGGTTCGAGGCCGGCAAGCTGTCGGCCTTCGAGCCGCTCCGCGGCCGCCTGCACGACTGGCTCGAGCAGCAGTTCGTCGAGGGCGGGCCCGAGCTGGTGGTCAAGGACCCGCGGCTGGCCTGGTTCCTCGGGCTGTGGCGGTCGGCCGCGCTGCGGTGCGACGCGGCGCCGGCGTACGTCACGATGCTGCGCCCGGTGACCGAGGTCGTCGGCAGCAAGCAGAAGTACTACAACGCGCGGGCCGGCGAGGTGCAGCGCACCGCGGCCTGGGTGAACATGATGCTGCACACCGAGCGCTCCACCCGCGGCTCGGCGCGCCGGTTCGTCCGCTACCACGACATGCTCGAGGACTGGACGGTCCCGGTGTTCGGCCTCGGCCAGGCCTTCGACGTGGACGCGGTGAAGTCGGCCACCGCGAACGACGTGCGCCGGGTGCACCAGTTCATCGACCCGACGCTGCGCCGGGTGCAGCTCACGTGGGACGACCTCGAGGTGCCCACCCGGCTGCGCGAGGTGGCCGAGGCGACCTGGCAGCAGCTCGACCGGCTCGCCGACGAGGACGGCGACACCCCGGAGGTCCACGACCGGCTCGACGAGCTGCGGGCGGCGTACGCCGACCTCTACGAGGAGGCCGAGGCGATCGCCCAGTCGACCGCGCTCGCCGCTCGGCGCGAGGGGCTCGCCCAGCAGCCGGGGTCGGCGGTGCCCGCCCAGCGGCAGGGCGAGCGGCACGGCGTCGACCGGGTGCCGCACGGGCTGCGGAAGATGGTGCCGGGGTCGGTGCGGCGCGGGCTGCGCAAGGCCGTGGGCCGGGAGCGCTGACCCCGTGCCCGCAGCGCCCGACATCGCCAACCGCGAGGGCGAGCACGAGTACGACGTCACCTGGCCCTGGCGGGACGGGCCGCTGCCGTCCGGTCTGACCTGCGTGTTCCGGGTCAAGAACGAGGCGCGCAACCTGCCCTGGGTGCTGCCACCCATGTTCGAGGCCGTGCAGCACGTCGTGCTCGTCGACAACGGCTCCGACGACGGGACGCCCGAGGTCGCCCGGAAGGTCGCCGACGAGTGCGGCGCCGGCGCGCGGTTCACTTTGCTCTCCTACCCGTTCCGGGTCAGCCGCGCGGGGCAGGAGCACCTGCACACGCCGCCGGACTCGGTGCACTCGCTCACGCACTTCTACAACTGGTCGTTCTCGCAGGTGCGCACGTCGTACTCGATGAAGTGGGACGGCGACATGGTGCTGACCCGCGAGGGCGTCGCCGCGCTGGCCGACCTGTCGTGGCAGCTCGAGGGCTCCGACGCCGTCGTGCTGGTGCCGCGGCACCCGGTCTCGATCGAGAGCGAGTCGGTGGCGTGGATCGACCTCGGCTTCCGGTTCCTGGAGCCCTGGATCTACCCGATGGGCCCGGACTACACCTTCGTGAAGGCCTTCGAGTGGGAGGTGCGGGAGTTCCCGAGCACGGCCGAGCGGCTGATCATGCCCGAGGGCCTGTGCGTGGAGCTGAAGTGGCTGGACGCCGACGAGTTCGCGCACTGGAGCCACACCGCCTTCGAGGACTCCACCCGCGCACCCCGCAAGCGCCGCGAGTGGGAGGTCTACAGCGCCCTGGTCGAGGGCCGGGGCGAGGAGGTCGAGGGGTTGCACCGGATCGAGGCGCCGCCGGGGGTCCACGTCGTCGACCACATCACCCGCACCTGGCTGCCGCACGCGCCGCGACCGCTGGTGCGCCGCCGCGGCCGGCTCGATGTCTGAGCCGTCGTCTGAGCCGTCGCCGGCGCCGTCACCGGCGAAGGCGGGTCGGTTCGAGGTGCGGTGCCCCGACCTGGTGGCGCTGCGGTCCTACGACGGGGCGGGCGACGCCCGCGCGTCGGTCGTGGCCGTGCACCTCGAGGCCGCGCGCGGCGCGCTGTCGCTGGTGCCCCGGCCGGAGTGGCCGCGGCTGACCTCGCTCCGCTCGCGCCGCGACGGCGACGGGTTCGTGCTGGTCGCCCGCTTCGCCCGGCCGGCACCGGTCGCCGACGTGGTCGCCGAGGTCGGGCGGCAGGCGGTGTGGCCGGCGGTCGTCGCCGCGCGCCCCGGCCTCGACGTGCGGGTGCTCAACCCGATCGGCTTCCGGACCGACTGGGAGCGGGGCGTGGTCGACCTGCCACCCGGCCCGCCGACCGCGGCGCTGGTCACCGGGCTCCGGGACGCCCAGGGGGTGCGCGTCGGCGCCGACGCCGACCCGGACGCGGTCGCCGGGCTGGCGATGGCGGGGGTGCCGCTGGTCGGCGCGGGGTTCGGCGAGGTCGACCTCGACGACCCGCTCACCCGCGAGGAGCACAGCCTGGAGCTGCGCCGGGCCGCGCTCGACGAGCACGGATCGGTCGACTGGCAGCGGCCGGTGTCGGTGCTGCTCGCCACCCGCCGACCCGAGCAGCTGGACTTCGCGCTGGCGCAGGTCGCCCGGCAGCGGGGCGTCGCGTCCCTCCAGCTGGTCCTCGCGCCGCACGGCTTCGACGTCGACCCCGCCCGGGTCCGCGACGCCGTGGGCGTCGACGTGCACGTCGTACCGGCCCCGGCCGAGACGCTCTTCGGCGACGTCCTCCAGGCGGCCGCCGCGGCCGCGGACGGCGACGTGCTGCTCAAGATGGACGACGACGACTGGTACGCCCCCGACGTCGTGGCGGACCTCCTGCGCGCGCGGGCCTACAGCGGCGCGCAGCTCACCGGCATGCCGGCCGAGTTCCACTACCTCGCGCCCCGCGACCTCACCGTCAAGCGCGGCCACCGCACCGAGGTCTACGCGAGCTTCGTCGCCGGCGGCACCCTGCTCGTCGACCGCTCGGTGCTGCGCGAGGTCGGCGGCTTCCGCTCGGTGCGCAAGTACGTCGACGCGCAGCTGCTCGCGGCCGTCACCGCCGCCGGCGGCGCGATCTACCGCACCCACGGGCTGGGCTACGTCCTGCGCCGCAACGAGTCCGGCCACACCTGGGAGGTCGACATGGACTACCTGCTCGACCCCTCCCGGGTGCAGCGCACCTGGCCCGGGCTCACGCCGTCGCGGCTGATGGAGATCTAGGGCCGGCCGAGGCCGCGGACCGTCCAGCCCGCGTCCCGCCAGGCCTGGGCGTCGAGCTTGTTGCGGCCGTCGATGACCAGCTTGTTGCGCACCGTCTCGCCGAGGACGCCGAGGTCGACCAGGCGGAACTCCGGCCACTCCGTCAGGTGCAGCAGCAGGTCGGCGTCGCGCGCGGCCAGCAGCGCCGACTCGGCGTAGTCGAGGGTCGGGAACATCGCCCGGGCCGTGTCGTTGGCCTTGGGGTCGTAGACCGAGACGAGGGCGCCGCGGAGGTGCAGCTGGCCGGCGATCGAGAGGGCGGGGGAGTCGCGCACGTCGTCGCTCTCCGGCTTGAAGGCCGCACCCCACACCGCGATCCGCGAGCGCGCGACGCTGCCCCCGAGCATCGTGGTCGCGATCTGCACGACCCGGCTGCGCTGGCGCAGGTTGATGTCGTCGACCTGGCGCAGGAACGACATGGTGTCCTCGACGCCGAGCTCACCGGCCCGGCTGAGGAACGCCCGGATGTCCTTGGGCAGGCAGCCGCCGCCGAACCCGATCCCGGCGTTGAGGAACTTGCGCCCGATCCGGTCGTCGTGGCCGATCGCGTCGGCGAGGTCGACGACGTCGCCGCCGGCGGCCTCGCAGACCTCGGCGACCGCGTTGATGAAGGAGATCTTGGTGGCCAGGAAGGCGTTCGCGGAGACCTTCACCAGCTCGGCGGTCGCGAAGTCGGTGACCACGACGGGCGTCTCGGTGGCCAGGATCGGCGCGTAGAAGTCCCGGAGCACCTTCTCGGAGCGGTCGGACGCGACCCCGAAGACCAGCCGGTCGGGGCGCAGCGTGTCCTCGACCGCGAAGCCCTCGCGGAGGAACTCGGGGTTCCAGGCCAGCTCGGCGTCGACCCCGGGCGCGAGCTCCGCGATGCGAGCCGCCAGCCGCTCGGCGGTGCCCACCGGGACGGTCGACTTGCCGACGACCAGCGCGCCCTCACCGAGGTGGGGAGCGAGCGACTCGACCGCGGCGTCGACGTACCGGACGTCGGCACCCAGCCCGTCGTGGCGCTGCGGGGTGCCCACGCAGACGAAGTGGATCTCGCCGAACGCGCCGGCCTCCTCGAAGGAGTCGGTGAACCGGAGCTTGCCGGAGGCGACGTGGGTGGCCAGCAGGTCCTCGAGCCCGGGCTCGTAGAAGGGGACCTTGCCGGACGCGAGCGACTCGCGCTTGCCGGAGTCGATCTCGACGCCCAGGACGTCGTAGCCGAGCTCGGCCATGCTGGCGGCGTGGGTGGCGCCGAGGTACCCACATCCGATGACGGTGACCTTCACGGGCGCCACTCTAGGAGGCGGACCTCCTCAGCCCGGTAACGAGACGTTGAAGGATTTCCCTCAAACGAGCCGGGCTCGTGGCCAGGTTCACACGCACGTGGCCCGGCAGGCCGGGCTGGTAGTCGCCTCCCGGGCTGACCCGCAGCCCGTGGAGCAGCGCGGTCGCGGCGGGGTCGTCGTCGTAGGCCCGCAGGTCGACCCAGGCGAGGTACGTCGCCTCGAGGGGCCGCATCCGCGCCGCCGGGAGCTCGGCGGCGAGGGTGTCCGCGAGCAGCCGGCGGTTGTCGTCGAGCCGCTCGACCAGCGCGGCGAGCCAGGCGTCCCCGTCGCGCCACGCGGCCACACCGGCGGCGATCCCCAGCGCCGACCAGGCGTTCTGCGCCGGCACCGGCAGGGCCCGGGCCCGCTCCCGCTCGGCCTCGTCCAGCAGGACCAGCTGTGCCCCGTGCACGGCCGGCATGTTGAACGACTTCGACGCGCTGGTGACGACGGCCGCGGTCTCGTCGACGGTGAGGTACGGCGTGAACGTGGCCCCCGGCAGCGTCAGCGGGGCATGGATCTCGTCGGCGACCACGCGGACGTCGTACCGCCGCGCGAGCGCGGCGAGCGCCTCGAGCTCGGCGCCGGTCCAGACCCGGCCGAGCGGGTTGTGCGGGTTGCAGAGCAGGTAGGTGCGAGCGCCGGCGGCGAACGCCCGCTCGACGCCCTCCAGGTCGAGGGTCGCGACGTCGGCGTCCGGGTCGAGGTCGACCGTGACGAGCTCGCGCCCGACGACCGCCACGACGTCGCGGAACGGGGGGTAGCACGGCTGCGGCACCACGACGGGTCCCGGCGGGCAGAGCGCCTCCAGCGCGAGCCGGATGCCGCCCATCACCGAGCCGGTCGGGACGCAGGCGTCGTCGGGCAGTCGCCAGCCCCAGTGCCGGTCGGCGAAGCCGGCGAAGGCCGCGCCCAGGCCGCCGTCCCCGTGGGCCGGGTAGCCGGCGCCGAGCCGGACCGCCCGCACCAACGCCTCCTCGACCGGCTCGGCCAGCCGCAGGTCCATCTCGGCCACCCAGGCAGGCAGCACCCCCGGTTCGACGTCGCCCCACTTGAGGGGGAGCGCGGTGCGGGCCTGGTCGTCGGTGAGGTCGCGGAGCACCCGCCCATTCAACCGTGCGTCCAGAAAACGACGGAACGCGTCGTGGAAGCGCCCGAAGCCCTACGATTTCCTCATGCGTCTGCGTGGATCCCTGGCTGTTGCCGTTGCGCCCCTGCTTCTCGCCGCCGTGGCCTGCGCGCCCGCGTCGGACGACTCGTCCGCGACCGACTCCGGGTCGTCCGCGAGCCCGAGCGCGGGGCAGTGCGACACCGACTCGCTGCCGGTGAAGACCGCCGGCCAGCTGACCGTCGGCACCGACTCCCCGGCGTACGACCCGTGGTTCTCGAACGACGACCCGACCAACGGCAAGGGCTACGAGTCCGCCGTCGCGTACGCCGTCGCCGACCAGCTCGGGTTCAGCCAGGACCAGGTGAAGTGGACGGTCGTGCCGTTCAACAAGTCCTACGCACCGGGCCCCAAGGACTTCGACTTCGACATCAACCAGATCTCGATCACGCCCGACCGGGCCCAGAAGGTCGACTTCTCCGACGGCTACTACACCGCGTCGCAGGCCGTGATCGCCCTCAAGGACAGCCCGGTCGCCGGTGCGACGAGCGTCGACGACCTGAAGGACTACAAGCTGGGGGCCCAGACCGGGACGACCTCGCTGACCGCGATCCGCGAGGACATCCAGCCCTCGGAGGACCCGCTGGTCTTCCAGAGCACGAACGCCGCCAAGCAGGCGCTGCTCAACGGCCAGGTCGACGGGATCGTCGCGGACCTGCCGACGGCGTTCTACATCACCGCCGTCGAGATCCCCCAGGCGACGATCGTGGGCCAGTTCCAGCAGCAGAGCGGGTCCCCGGAGGAGTTCGGGATGCTCTTCGAGAAGGGCAACCCGCTGGTCGCCTGCGTGAACGAGGCGCTCGCGACCATGAAGTCCGACGGCACCCTCGACGAGATCGAGCAGAAGTGGCTCAGCCAGACCGTGAACGTCCCCGTCCTCCAGTGACGCCTCGGTGAGCGAGTCGAGCGGAGGCTGGCAGCCGAGCGCCCGGGAGCGGGAGCGGCAGGACGTCCGCCGCCGCCTGGGTCGGCGTGCGCTCCTCGTCTCGACGGTCGCCACCGTCGTGTTCTTCGGGGTGCTCGGGGTCGTGGTCGTCACGTCTCCGGGGTGGGCGACGGTCAAGGAGTACTTCTTCAACGTCAGCGACGCCCGCGCGGTCTTCCCCGACGTCTGGCACGCCTTCTGGACCTACAACGTCAAGATGTTCCTGATCGCCGAGGTCTTCATCCTGGCGCTGGCGTTGGCGATCGCGCTGGTCCGGCAGACGCGCACGCCGCTGTTGCTGCCGCTCCGGATCGTCGCGGTCGTCTACACCGACCTGTTCCGTGGGATCCCCACGATCCTGCTGGTCTTCATGCTGGGCTTCGGCATGCCGGCGCTCGGGCTCCAAGGCGTGCCGACGTCCCTGTTCTTCTGGGGGCTCGTCGCCCTCGTCCTCTCCTACGGTGCCTACGTCGCCGAGGTGATGCGGGCCGGCATCGAGTCCATCCACCCCTCGCAGATCGCCAGCGCCGACGCCCTCGGCCTCAGTCGGCTCCAGACGATGCGGCACGTGGTGGTGCCGCAGGGGATCCGCCGCGTCGTCCCGCCCCTGCTCAACGACTTCGTGAGCCTGCAGAAGGACACCGCGCTCGTCGGCGTCATCGGAGTCTTCGACGCGATGTTCGCCGCGCAGGACTACAGCAACTACCACTTCAACTTCACGGCCTACACCGTCGTCGCCGGCTTCTTCATCGTCCTGACCGTCCCGCTCGCCCGGTTCACCGACCACTTGCAGCACCGGGCGATGGAGCGCGAGAGGCAAGGAGCCCGATGAGCGCCCTGGTCGAGGTCTCCGGGCTGCGCAAGTCCTACGGCGACAAGGTCGTGCTCGACGACGTCTCGCTGACCGTCCAGCCCCACGACGTGGTCTGCCTGATCGGGTCGTCCGGGTCCGGCAAGTCCACGCTGCTGCGCTGCCTCAACCTGCTCGAGGGCATCGACGACGGGGTCATCACCTTCGAGGGCCGGGAGATCTCCGACCCTCGGGTCGACCCGCGCGAGGTGAGGTCGCGGATCGGGATGGTCTTCCAGGCCTACAACCTCTTCCCCCACCTCACGGTGCTGGAGAACTGCACGCTGGCGCCACGACTGGTGCACGGCGTACGGCGTCCCGACGCGGAGGCCCGGGCGCGCGAGCTGCTCGAGCGCTTCGGACTGCTCGACCAGGCCCTCAAGAACCCCGACCGGCTGTCGGGTGGCCAGCAGCAGCGGGCCGCGCTCGTCCGCGCGCTCTGCACCTCGCCGACGCTGCTGCTCCTCGACGAGATCACCGCGGCGCTCGACCCCGAGCTCGTCGGCGACGTGCTCTCGATCGTGCGCGCCGAGGCCGAGGCCGGCACGACGATGATCCTCGCGACCCACGAGATGGACTTCGCCCGCGACGTGGCGACGACCGTCTGCTTCCTCGACCAGGGCTGCATCCTCGAGCAGGGTCCGCCCTCGCAGATCTTCACCGAGCCGCGCGAGGAGCGGACCCGGCAGTTCCTGCGGCGGGTGCTCTGACGCCGTCCGGCGGTGGGTGGTCCACGTTCTGGTGGGTGGTTTCGGTGGATGGTGCACCGCCGGCTTGGGCTGCTGCTGTCCGGCGGTGGGTGGTCCACGTTCTGGTGGGTGGTTTCGGTGGATGGTTCACCGCTGGGCGGGAGGCCGGTCCCGGCGCGGACCCACGGCCACGGTGACGGACAGGAAGAGCTGCCGCCACTGCTCGCCGAAGGCCGGCGGCGGCCCTGAGTACCCCAGCGCCAGAAGAGCTCGGTAGACCTCACCCACCAAGGTCTTCGGCCGCGCGAGCTTCTCCTTCGTCACCTGCACGTAGGGCACGTTCGCACCGCGAAGGAGGGCGTAGCGGTCGAGGTCCTGGGAGTACTGGTCGCGGTCCTCCTGGTGGTGGGATCCCTCGTACTCGACGACCAACCCGTGATCCCGGTAGACGAGGTCGCCGATGACCTCGAGGTCCTCGCGTACGTCGACTGCGACGTTGGTCTCGGCCCTCGGAAGGCCGGCGAACCCGAGTACGGCGCGCACCTCGCTCTCCTTGAGTGACCGCGACCGCCCGTCGAGGTGGTCGAGTATCCACACGGCCTCGGGCGCGCCGTCACGCCACAGCGCCGACAGAGCGAGGCCTCGGACGTCGTCGCAGTTCATGTGGCCGTGGTGCAGCAGCCAGTCGCCGACCTTGATGGCGTCGACCACCCGGGCCCGTGCGCAGTAGGCGATGAACGCCGCTGGCACCGTGACGCCGACGGCGTCGGTGGGGGCGAGCCGCTTCGTCCGGTGCAGGAAGATCCCGTCCAGAGCCAGGTGGAGATCGGACTCCACGACGAACCGGATGGGGCGGCGCGGGCCGTAGCCGAGGCCGAGCTGCTGGATCCTGGTGATGCCCGTCAGGTGGGCGCTGGGTGGAACGGCAAGACGGGCAGCGGCGACCCAGTCGTCGTCCGACATCTCGTGCTCCGCCGACCGGTAGACCCGAGGGAACACGCGGACGAACCGACGTCCGTCGAGCTGACGGTCAGTCAGTCCGACGGCTCGTGCCTGGGCGCGACTGAACGGCCGTCGAGCCAGGTCGTCGGGGATCGGTCGCACGCCGTCGAGTCCACGACACGCCTCGACGGCGCGCCACCTGCTCGCGCCCGGCTGTGGATGACCGCCTGACCGGCGGTGCGTGATCCACCGGCTTGCGCCCCAGGAAGGTGGACCAGCCACCGCCGCCCGGCCCCTACCGCGCCAACCCACCGCCCACCAGGACACCCCGCGACCGTGACAGCGGCTCTGTCATGATGCCGGGCATGAGCATCGAACTCGGCCAGGGGACCGGGCCGCTGCGGGGCGTGAAGGTCGTCGAGATCGCGGGCATCGGCCCGGGTCCGCACGCGTGCATGATCCTGGCCGACCTGGGGGCCGACGTGATCCGGGTCGAGCGGCCCGGCGGGCAGGCGCTGGCGGGCGGTGGGTCGCACATGCTGCTCAACCGGGGCCGACCGAGCGTCGCGCTCGACCTCAAGCACCCGCGCGCGGTCGAGACCGTGCTCGAGCTCGTCGAGGGCGCCGACGTCCTGGTCGAGGGGATGCGGCCGGGCGTGACCGAGCGGCTCGGCCTCGGCCCGGACGACTGCCTCGCGCGCAACCCGCGCCTGGTCTACGGCCGGATGACCGGCTGGGGACAGGACGGACCGTTCGCCCAGTCGGCCGGCCACGACATGAACTACATCGCGATCACCGGCACCCTCTTCGGGCTCGGCCAGGACAAGAGCCGACCGCACTTCCCGGCCAACCTCGTCGGCGACTTCGGCGGCGGGTCGACGTACCTCGTCATCGGGATCCTCGCCGCCCTGCTCGAGGCCCGGCTCAGCGGCCGGGGCCAGGTCGTCGACGCCGCGATCGTCGACGGCACCGCCCACCTCAACACGATGACCGCGGCGTTCCTCGCCTCCGGCGGCTACCACGAGGAGCGCGCCGCCAACCTGCTCGACGGCGGGGTGCCCTACTACGACATCTACGAGACCTCCGACGGCCGGCACATGTCGGTCGGCGCGCTGGAGCCGCAGTTCTACGACGAGTTCCTGCGCCTGCTCGGCATTGCCGACACCGCGCCGGACCGGTACGACGCCGCGCAGGCCGAGGCCCTGCGCGCGCTCATCACCACGACGTTCGCGCAGCGCACGCAGGCCGAGTGGGTCGCCGTCTTCGAGGGCACCGACGCCTGCGTGGCCGGCATCATCCCGCTCAGCGAGGCGGCCGAGCACCCGCACCTGAAGGCCCGCGGCACCCTCGTCCAGCACGACGGCCACCTCCAGCCGGCGCCCGCCCCCCGCTTCTCGCGCACCGGGGCGACCATCGGCCGGGCCGCCGAGAGCGCCGGCGACAGCACCCGCGAGGCGCTCACCGCCTGGGGGATCGCCGACGTGGACGAGCTGATCGGGTCCGGCGCCGCCGTCCAGGCGTGAGCCCACAATGAAGCCGTTCCTCTTCCTCGGCACCCGTGCCGAGGACGCGGCGGCCGACAACGAGTACGACGCGGTGCTGGCCTGCTCGGGCCTCGACGAGCGCGACGTGCGCCGGCACCGGCTTGAGGCGGCCGGGCTCGGCCCGGTCGACCTCGGCGACTGGTCCGGCATCGTCCTCGGCGGCGGGCCGTTCAACTTCAGCGACCCCGAGGACACCAAGTCCGCCGTCCAGCGCCGGGTCGAGGTCGAGCTCCGCGACCTCGCCGAGCGGGTCCTCGCGGCGGACTTCCCGTTCCTCGGCGCCTGCTACGGCGTCGGCGTCCTCGGCGGGCTGCGCGGCGGCCTCGTCGACCGCACCTACGGCGAACCCATCTCGGCGACCCGCATCACCCTCAACGACGCCGGCGCCGCCGACCCGCTCCTCGGCGTCCTGCCGCGGGAGTTCGACGCGTTCCTCGGCCACAAGGAGGCGGTCACGCGGCTGCCGGCCGGTGCGGTCGTGCTCGCGAGCAGCGCCGCCTGCCCGGTCCAGGCCTTCCGGATGGGCGCGAACGTCTACGCCACGCAGTTCCACCCCGAGCTCGACGTCGAGGGCATCTGCCTGCGCATCGACACCTACCGCGACCACGGCTACTTCGAGCCCGGCGAGGCGGACGGGCTCCAGGCGATGGCCCGCCGCAGCGTCGTCGACGAGCCGCCGCGGCTGCTCGCGGCGTTCGCCGAGCGCTACCGTCGTCCATGATCTCGGTACGCCGCCGGCCCGCCCTCCTGGTCCTCGTCCTCGCCCTGGTGCTCGGCGTCGCGGCCACCGCGGCCGGAGCGGTCGCGCTCCGGGCCCGCGCACCGCAGGAGCCGCAGCCGGTGCAGAGCGCCCACCGGGCCTGGGCGGCCGGCCCCTCGGCGACCTACGAGGGCGACAGCGGCGGGATCGGCGTCGTCCGCCCCCTGCGCGTCGCCGTGCCCGACGGCACCTACGACGCCGTGGTCACCGTCTCCTTCGACTACCGCACCCGCGGTCCCGGGCCCTACGAGACCGGGCTGGACCTCGACCGGGCCGACGCGGTCCCGGACAGCCACGCGCTCCCCGGCGCCGCCTCCAGCACGCCGACGACGGTGCGCTACCTCCTCGCCGACCTCGAGGGCGGTCGCACCTACGCGGTGGCGCCCGCGGTCAACTCGACCAGCCCCGCGCACGGGACGAACCGCATCGCCACCCGGCACGTCCTGGTCACCGTGGACCTCACGCCGAGCGACTGAGTATTGAATATCTGTCAACAAGAGAAGTAGGCTGCCCGCCATGAGCGAGCCGACCCCCTCACCGACCCCGGAGCACGTCGACGTCCTCGTCCTCGGCGCGGGCCTCTCCGGCATCGGCGCCGCCTGCCGCCTGCGCACCGAGCACCCCGAGCGCAGCGTCGCCGTGCTCGAGGCCCGCGAGGCCAGCGGCGGCACCTGGGACCTGTTCCGCTACCCGGGCATCCGGTCGGACTCGGACATGTTCACCTTCGGGTTCAAGTGGCGGCACTGGGACGGCGACGTCGCGCTCGCCGACGGCTCCTCGATCCTGGCGTACCTCCGCACTGTCGCCGAGGAGTACGGCGTCGACCGGCTGATCCGCTACCGGCACCGGGTCCGCCGCGCGAGCTGGGACTCCGAGGCCGGAGTGTGGACGGTCGAGGTCGAGCACGACGGCGAGCTGCTGACCCTCACGACCGACCTGCTGTGGGCGTGCGGCGGCTACTACGACTACGACCAGGGCTTCGCGCCGCAGTTCGCCGGCCAGGAGGACTTCCGCGGCGAGGTCGTGCACCCGCAGCACTGGCCCGAGGACCTCGACTACACGGGGAAGAAGGTCGTGATCATCGGCTCCGGTGCCACGGCCATCACGCTGGTGCCGGCGATGGCCGACGCCGGGGCAGGGCACGTCACGATGCTGCAGCGCTCGCCGACGTACGTCCTCTCCCTGCCCGGCACCGACCCGGTGTCGAAGCGGCTGCACTGGCTGCCGGCGAAGGTGCGCTACCCGATCGTGCGCTGGAAGGCGATCTTGTCCTCGATCGCGTTCTTCCAGCTCTCACGCCGCCGCCCCGAGATGGTCAAGAGCCTGATCCGCAAGGCGGCGCTCAAGCAGCTGCCGCCCGACGTCGACGTCGACCGGCACTTCAAGCCGGCGTACAACCCCTGGGACCAGCGGGTCTGCTTCGTGCCGGACGGCGACCTGTTCAAGGCGATGCGTCGCGGGGCCGCCTCGGTCGTCACCGACCAGATCGAGCGGTTCACCGAGCGCGGCATCCTGCTGCGCTCGGGCCAGGAGCTCGAGGCCGACGTGATCGTGACGGCGACCGGCCTGACGCTCAAGGCGATGGGTGGCCTGGAGCTCACCGTCGACGGCGCCGAGATCAAGATGCACGACACGATGACCTACAAGGCGCTGATGCTCAGCGACGTGCCGAACTTCGTCTTCACGATCGGCTACACCAACGCCTCGTGGACCCTCAAGGCCGACCTGGTCGCGGACTTCGTCTGCCGGCTGCTCACCTACATGGACGAGAACGGCGTACGCCGGGTGGTGGCGCCCCGCGACCCCTCGGTCGGCGAGGAGCGGCTGATCGACTTCAGCTCCGGCTACATCCTGCGGGCCCTCGACGAGCTGCCCCGCCAGGGCGACCGCGAGCCGTGGAAGCTGCGGCAGAACTACCTCACCGACCTGCGGTCGATCAACCACGACCCGATCGACGACGGGGTCCTGACGTTTCGCTGAGCCCGTTCCGGGTCACTGAGGGTGCATGGGACTCAAGGACAAGGCAGAGAACAAGGCCGAGGAGCTCAAGGGCCGCGGCAAGGAGACGGCCGGTGCCGCGAGCGGCAACCGCGACCTCGAGGCCGAGGGTCGGAGCGACCAGGCCAAGGGCAAGGTCAAGAACGCCGGTGAGGACGTCAAGGACGCCGCCAAGGACGTCAAGGACGGCCTCACCCCGTAGACCGCGATTGGGGCGGACGGGCCGGCGCCACGTAGGGTGGTGACCAGCCCGTTCCGTCTTGCCTCGGGCTCATGCGCTCCGGATCCGTCGCAGCGCCCCCTCTCGGGATCCACCTGGCGAGACACGCCAACAGTGAGTGATTCCTCCGTGTCTTCTGCAGTCATCCCTGCGACCTTCGCCGACCTCGGCGTCCCCGCAGATCTCGTCGCCGTCCTCGCGGACCGCGGCATCGTCACCCCCACCCCCATCCAGGCCGCCACGCTGCCCGACTCGCTCGCCGGCCGCGACGTCCTGGGCCGGGGCCGCACCGGCTCCGGCAAGACCTACGCCTTCCTGCTCCCGCTCGTCGCCCGGCTCGTCGCCGACGGCCGGCGCGCGCAGCCCAAGCGCCCCCGTGCCCTGATCCTCGCCCCGACCCGGGAGCTGGTCGGGCAGATCGAGGAGGCGCTGCGGCCGCTGGCCGCTGCCGCCGGCCTCACCACCCAGACCGTCTTCGGCGGTGTGGGCCAGAACCCGCAGGTCCAGGGCCTGCGCCGCGGCGCCGACGTGGTGCTCGCCTGCCCCGGCCGCCTCGAGGACCTGATCGGCCAGGGTCACTGCGACCTCGGCGCCGTCCAGGTCACCGTGCTGGACGAGGCCGACCACATGGCCGACCTCGGCTTCCTGCCCTCGGTCCGCCGGCTGCTCGACCGCACCCCGCGCGAGAGCCAGCGGCTGCTGTTCTCCGCCACGCTGGACAAGGCGATCGACGTGATCGTGAAGCGGTTCCTCCGCGACCCGGTCACCCACCAGGCCGACTCGGCGCAGTCGCCGGTCGAGACGATGGACCACCACGTCCTGCACGTGACCCGGGAGCACCGGGTCGGCGTCCTCGTCGACCTCACCAGCGCGCCCGGCCGCACCGTCGTCTTCACGCGCACCAAGCACGGTGCCAAGGCCCTGACCCGTCAGCTCAACAGCCGGGGTGTCCCGACCGTCGAGCTGCACGGCAACCTCAGCCAGGGCGCCCGCACGCGCAACATGGAGGCGTTCCACAGCGGTCGCGCGACGACCCTGGTGGCCACCGACATCGCGGCCCGCGGGATCCACGTCGACGACGTGGCGCTGGTCGTCCACGCCGACCCGCCGGTCGAGCACAAGGCCTACCTGCACCGCTCCGGGCGTACGGCGCGCGCCGGCGCCAAGGGCACGGTCATCACGCTGATGACCGACGAGCAGGTGCGCGACGTGCGCCAGCTGACCCGCGCCGCGGGCATCAAGCCGACGACCACCCGCGTCTCGGGCCCCGACCACCCGGTGCTCGTGCAGCTCGCCCCCGGCGAGCGGGTGCTCGTCGCCGGCGGCCTCGTGCTCGACGTACCGGCCTCGGGCGGTCGCCCGAAGTCCGGCGCCGGCCGCTCGCAGTCCGGCGCCGCGCGCCAGCCCGGCCCCGGCGGTGGGCGGTCCCGCCCGCGCCGCCGCCGAGGTGTGAGCAACCGGCGAACTGGAGACACCTCGACCCGAAGGGGGTGAGTCCGTGGTGACCTGGCTGCGCCGGGCGTTGTGGGACGTCGTCCCGCGCGACCACCGCCAGAGCACCGCAGACCTGCGCCGTCGCCAGATCGTCACGGCGGTGTTCGTGGCGATCGGCGGCGTGGTGCTCGGGCTGTCGCTGCGGATCGAGCCGGGCAGTGCCTGGTTCTACCCGGCGACGCTCGTCCTCGCGGGCGTCTGGGTGATCGGCGCCTTCGCCTCCGGGCCGCTCCACCTGGGCCGCATCCACGCCGGCGACGACCTGCGCCGCCCGGTCTTGCTGCCGATCGCGATCGGCCTCGGCCTGGCCGGGGTCTTCGTGGTCGGCGCGCTGCTGGTGCGGCAGGTCGACTTCCTCCAGGCCCAGGTGCAGGACGTCCTCGACCATGCCGACAGCGGCTCCTGGCCGCTGCTCGTGCTCATCACCGCGGTCAACGGGATCGCTGAGGAGCTCTTCTTCCGGGGTGCTGCCTACGCCGCGATCCCGGTGCACCCGGTCGCCTGGACGACGTTGGCCTACACCATCGCCACGCTGGCCACCGGCAACGTGATGCTCGTCTTCGCCGCCGTCGTCCTCGGGGCCGTGGTCGGCCTCGAGCGACGCGCCTCCGGTGGCGTGCTGGCACCGATCCTCACGCACTGCACGTGGTCGCTGACGATGCTGTTCGCGCTCCCCGCGCTCTTCTAGGCGGTGTCTAGGCCTTCGAGTCGACGGCGACCGCGCGGCGGACCGCCTCGGTGTAGGTGAGGGGCTCACCGGGCACGACGTCGCGGATCGCGTGGTCCGTGACGATCACCTCGGTGCCCATCGAGTCGATCAGGTTGCGCCCGGTCGTGGTGTCGACGTCGGTCACGAACGAGATCCAGTACGACGACAGCTTGGGCGTGAGCACCGGCACGGTCACGATCGGCACCCGGCGCCCGTTCATCACCTCGGCGGCCTGCTGCAGCATCTCGACGTAGCTGAGCACCTCGGGACCGCCGATCTCGAAGGTCCGGCCGAGCGCCTCGTCGTTGCCCACCACCCCGGCGAGGTAGCGGACCACGTCGGCGAGCGCGATCGGCTGGGTGCGGGTGGCCGCCCACTTGGGCACCACCATCGCCGGCAGGTTCTTGACCAGCTGGCGGGTCATCTCCCAGGAGATGCCGCCCGCGCCGACGACGATCGCCGCGCGGAGCACGGTGACGGGCACACCCGACTCGGCGAGCAGCCGCTCGACCTCCCGGCGCGAGCGCAGGTGCGCGGACAGGTGGTCGCCGTCCTTGCCGAGGCCGCCGAGGTAGACGATCTGCCGGGTGCCGCTCGCCGCGGCCGCGAGCCCGAAGGTCCGCGCGGCCTCGGCGTCCTTGCGCTCGAAGTCGTCGTCGTCGAGGGAGTGCACGAGGTAGACCGCGACGTCGACGCCGTCTAGGGGCTCCGCCAGGGTGCCGGGGTCCGAGACGTCGCCGGCGACCGGCTCACCCGGGCCGTCGTAGGTGTCGGGGTGCCGGGTCATCGCCCTGACGCGGAACCCGCGGTCGACGAGCTCGGGCACGAGCTTGCTGCCGACGAAGCCGGTCGCGCCGGTGACGAGGACGGTCTGCTCGGAGGGTTCGCTCACCACGGACCACTACCCAGCACGGCGCGGCGTGACGCCGAGGTGGGCCGGGACGGGTCACCGGACCGGTCCGGCCAGGAGGACGGGCAGCAGGTCACACCGGCCACTATGCCGGTGTCGTCAACCGGCGGCGCCGCCGCGGACCGGTCAGCGGGTGCGTCGCTCGATGTTCTCGCGCCGGGTCTCGTCCATCGCCGCCTCGTAGGCCGCCACCAGGCTGGCGATCGAGAGCGGCTTGAGCCGCTCGACGACCTCGCGCAGCTGCTCGGGCGGAGCCCCGGACTCCTTGTACGCCGGCCAGACCATGGTGCGGAAGAGCTCGTTGAGCTCCTTGGCGATCTGGCGCCCGTGCTGGGCGTACACGTCGGCGGCCGCGAGCGCCGCCTCGGTCGGGAAACCGAGGTCGAGCAGGCCGAGGCCGACCGAGAGCTGGGAGACGGCCACCTCGTAGCGGCCCCGCGGGGTGCGCGCCACGATGCGGAGGGCCGCGAGCGTGGCCAGGTCGTCGTCGCCCAGCGTGCGGCCGGCCCGCTTGTCCAGGTCGCTGCGCGACATCTCCACGGGGGAGTCGGCCTGCCACGGCGCCAGCATCGTGCGGTGCAGCGCGATGTCCTCCGGGCTCGCGTCCGCGGGGATGCCGGCGACGTAGCGCTCGATGGCCGAGAGCGTGAAGCCGTGGGCCTGCAGCTCCTGGACCAGCTCGAGCCGCGCGACGTGGTCCGCGCTGTAGTAGCCGGAGCGGCCCCGCCGGATCGGCGGCGGCACCAGGCCCTTGGTGGTGTAGAAGCGCACGTTGCGCACGCTCATCCCGACCCGCGTCGTCAGCTCGTCGAGGGTCAGCAGCTCGACGTTCTCGCCCATCGTCCTCCTCGTGACCTGCGCCACAGTCGGTCTCCTTGACGCTGACAGTAATAGTGTCACAATCGGTCCATGGCAGAGGCATTCGTGTACGACCACATCCGTACCCCGCGCGGCAAGGGCAAGAAGGTCGGCGCCCTCCACGAGGTGAAGCCCGTGGACCTCATCGTCGGTCTCCTCGACGAGGTGAAGGTCCGCAACCCCGGGCTCGACCCGCACCGCGTGGACGACGTCGTGCTCGGTGTCGTGTCGCCGATCGGGGAGCAGGGTGGCGACATCGCGAAGACGGCCGCCCTCAAGGCCGGCTACCCCGAGACCGTGGCCGGCGTGCAGCTCAACCGCTTCTGTGCCTCCGGCCTCGAGGCGGTCAACCAGGCCGCGTCCCGCGTCCGTGGCGGCTTCGAGGACCTGATCCTCGCCGGCGGCGTCGAGTCGATGAGCCGCGTCCCCATGGGTTCCGACGGCGGCGCCTGGGCGTCCGACCCGGCGACCGCGCTCCAGACCGGCTTCGTCCCGCAGGGCATCGGCGCGGACCTGATCGCGACCATCGAGGGCTGGAGCCGGCAGGACGTCGACGCGTTCGCCGCCGAGTCCCACCATCGCGCCGCGAAGGCGTGGGCCAACGGCTACTTCGCCCGCTCGGTCGTGCCGGTCACCGACCTCAACGGCCTGACCGTGCTCGACCACGACGAGCTGATCCGCCCCGACACGACTGTCGAGGGCCTCGCCGGCCTCAAGCCCAGCTTCGCCGACATCGGCGCGCAGGCGGGCTTCGACGACGTCGCGCTCGAGAAGTACCACTGGGTGGAGCGGATCGAGCACGTCCACCACGCCGGCAACTCCTCCGGCATCGTCGACGGCGCCGCGCTGATGGCGATCGGCAGCGAGGCGGTCGGCACCGAGCTCGGCCTCACGCCCCGGGCCCGGATCCTGGCGACCGCTGTGTCGGGGGCCGACCCGACGATCATGCTCACCGGTCCCGCCCCGGCCGCCCGCAAGGCGCTCGCCAAGGCCGGCCTCGAGGTCGACGACATCGACCTGTTCGAGATCAACGAGGCGTTCGCCGCGGTCGCGATGCGGTTCATGCGCGACCTGGGGATCAGCCACGAGATCACCAACGTCAACGGCGGTGCGATCGCGATGGGCCACCCCCTCGGCGCCACCGGCGCGATGATCCTCGGCACGCTCGTCGACGAGCTCCAGCGCCGCGACCTGCGCCGCGGCCTCGCCACGCTCTGCGTCGGCGGCGGCATGGGCATCGCGACCATCGTCGAGATCGTCTGAGCCTCGCCCGACCCCTCGCCTCTGGTGGTCCCGAGCGACGGTGCGCCGCCGCGCCTCGCACCTCGACCACCGTCGTACCCGAGACAGGAACCCTGATGAGCACCAGCACCACCGAGCAGACCGCCGTCCACTACGAGAAGGACGCCGACGGGATCGTCACCCTGACCCTCGACGACCCCACCGCCAGCGCCAACACCATGAACGAGCTGTACCAGCAGTCGATGGCGGCCTGCGTGCAGCGGCTGTACGACGAGGTGGACAGCGTCACGGGCGTCGTGATCGCCAGCGCGAAGAAGACCTTCTTCGCCGGCGGAAACCTCAAGAACATGATGCAGGCGACGAAGGACGACGCCGCGACCGTGTTCGCCAGCGGCGAGATCATCAAGGCCGGGCTGCGCAAGCTCGAGCTCTACCCGCGACCGGTCGTCGCCGCGATCAACGGTGCCGCCCTGGGCGGCGGGTACGAGATCACCCTGGCGTGCAACCACCGGATCGCGGTCGACGACGACTCGGTGAAGATCGGCCTCCCCGAGTCGACCCTCGGACTGCTGCCCGGCGGGGGCGGCGTGACCCGCGTCGTCCGCCTCCTCGGCCTGCAGAGCGGCCTCATGGACGTGCTGCTGCCGGGCACCCAGTTCAAGCCGAGCGCCGCCCAGGAGAAGGGCCTGGTCGACGAGCTCGTCGCGACGCGCGAGGAGCTGGTGCCGGCGGCCAAGGCGTGGATCAAGGCCAACCCCGACGCGACCCAGAACCCGTGGGACCGGCCCGGCTACAAGATGCCCGGCGGCTCGCCGAGCTCGCCGGCGCTGGCCGGCTTCCTCCCGGCGTTCCCCGCCCTGTTGCGCAAGCAGACCAAGGGCGCGGTCTACAAGGCGCCGCGCGCGATCCTCGCTGCGGCCGTCGAGGGCGCGCAGGTCGACTTCGACACCGCGTCGCGCATCGAGTCGCGCTACCTCACCGACCTGATCGTCAACCAGTCCTCGAAGAACATGATCCAGGCGTTCTTCTTCGACCTCCAGGCGATCAACGCCGGCAAGCTGCGCCCGCAGGGCATCGAGCCCTTCAAGGCGACCAAGGTCGGCGTGCTCGGTGCCGGGATGATGGGAGCCGGCATCGCCTACTCCTGCGCCCGGGCCGGCATGCAGGTCGTCCTCAAGGACGTGTCCGCCGAGGGCGCCGCCAAGGGCAAGGCCTACTCGGAGAAGCTCAACGCCAAGGCGATCTCGCGCGGCCGGCTCACCGAGGAGAAGTCGCAGGCGCTGCTCGACCTCATCACGCCGACGGCCGACCCCACCGACCTCGCCGGCTGCGACCTGGTGATCGAGGCGGTCTTCGAGGACCCGTCGCTGAAGAAGCAGGTCTTCGCCGAGGTCGCGCCCTACGTGAACGCCGACGCGCTGCTGTGCTCCAACACCTCGACGCTGCCGATCACCGAGCTCGCGACCGGCGTCGACCGGCCGGCGGACTTCATCGGGCTGCACTTCTTCTCGCCCGTCGACAAGATGCCGCTCGTCGAGATCATCAAGGGCGAGCAGACCTCCGACGTCGCGCTGGCCAAGGCGTACGACGTGGTCCAGCAGATCCGCAAGACGCCGATCGTCGTCAACGACAGCCGCGGCTTCTACACCTCGCGGGTCATCGGCACGATGGTCAACGAGGGCCTGGCGATGCTCGCCGAGGGCGTCCACCCGGTGAGCATCGAGCGCGCCGCGACCCAGGACGGCTACCCGGTCGGCCCGCTCCAGCTCAGCGACGAGCTGAACATGGAGCTGATGGCCAAGATCGGCAAGGCCACCAAGGACGCCGCCGAGCGCGACGGGGTGGCCTACGAGCCGCACCCGGGCACCGCGGTGGTCGAGCGGATGCTCGAGCTCGGGCGGCCCTCGCGGCTCAAGGGCGCCGGCTTCTACGAGTACGACGAGTCGGGTGCTCGCGTCGGCATCTGGAAGGGCCTTGCCGAGGAGTTCCCGGTCGCGGCCGAGCCGATCCCGTTCGAGGACGTCAAGGACCGCCTGCTGTTCGTCGAGGCGCTCGAGACCGCGAAGTGCTTCGAGGAGGGCGTCATCGAGTCCGCGGCCGCCGCGAACATCGGCTCGATCATGGGCATCGGCTTCCCGGCCATGACCGGCGGTGCCGCCCAGTTCATGACGGGCTACGAGAACGCGCGCGGCGAGGTCGGCCTCGCCGCCTTCGTCGCCCGCGCCGACGAGCTGACCGAGCACTACGGCGACCGGTTCCGCGCGACGTCGTACCTGCGGGACCTGGCCGCCTCCGGCGGGTCGTTCCCGGCCTGAGGTCGCCCCTCAGGGCGAGCTGAACCAGGGGTTCCGGAGGTCGTGGAACACCGCGCCCTGCATGGCGTACTCGAAGTCGGCACGGACGTCGGCGGGGGGCTCCTGCCCCTCGCCGCCGCGGGCGCTGGCCTCGTCGGTGAACGCGACGGTCTCGGTGAAGGTGCCGTCCGGCTCCATCGCCAGCGTCGCGCCGATGATCTCCGGGCGCATCCGACGCAGCTCGGCCGGGTCCGAGGCGATCAGCCGGCGCAGCCGCTCGGGGTCGTCGACCTTGCCGCGGATGACCTGCACGAACCCGGCGTCGTCGGAGCCGCCGTCGAAGAGCAGCGTCACGTCGTCGGAGTCGTGGAACTCGACCGGGCCGTCGAAGGCCGCCATCATCTGCTCGGCCCAGGCGCCCTGCTCGGGTCGCTCGGAGTTCCGCATCGCGGACGCGCGGTCCTCGAAGCGGACCACGGCGATGAAGAGGTCGTCGTCGGTGAAGCCGTAGGTGCCGCCGAGCCAGCCGTCCGCTCCTGGAGCGAGCTCCTCGGGCCAGCGGTCCAGCACCGCGCGGAGCTCGTCGTGCCGGGTGCACCGGCCCTCGATCGTCTGGATGAACATCCCCCGACGCTAGGTGCGACGGCGGGGGCGGGGAATGGCCCGAACGGGCTCGCCCGCTAGCGTCGCGGCCATGGGTGTGGTGGTCCTGGTCCGGCACGGGCAGGCGTCGTTCGGCGCGGACGACTACGACGTGCTGTCCGAGACCGGGTGGGAGCAGGGCCGCCGGCTGGGTGCCTGGCTGACCGGCCAGGGCGTCGACCCGGGGGTGGTCGTCCAGGGCGGGATGCGCCGCCACCGCGAGACCGCCGAGGCGGCCCGGGAGCGTGCGCCGGGGTGGCCGGACGCGGACGTCGACCCCGGCTGGGACGAGTTCGACCACCTGGGGGTGATCGCCGCCCATCCCGACCTGCCCACCGGCGACCTCGACCGCCGCGCGTTCCAGCGGGTCTTCGAGCAGGCGACCGCGCGGTGGACCGGCGGCGCCGCCGACGCGGAGTACGCCGAGCCGTGGCCGGCGTTCCGCGCCCGGGTCACGGCAGCGCTCGACCGGGCGCAGCAGCAGGCCGGCCCCGGCGGGACGATCGTGGTCGTCAGCTCGGGCGGCCCGATCGCGGCCGCGGCCGCGGCCCTGCTCGACCCCGAGGCCGACGACGCGACGTTCGCCCGGCTGTGGGGCCGCCTCAACACGGTGATGGTCAACGCGTCGTACTCGCGCGTGGTCGTCGGCTCCACCGGCCCGCGCCTGCTCACCTTCAACGAGCACCCGCACCTCGCCGGCGAGCTGGTCACCTACCGCTGACGCCCCGTCGGGAGCATGCTGTGCCCATGGCAGAGGCGGCCCCCGCGCCGACCCGGAGCATGGCGGTCCCGCTGACGGCGTTCGCGGCGGGTGCCGTCGTCGCGCTGCTGCTCGGCGTGTTCGGCACCGTCCACGACCCGACCCTGGGTGGCACCACGACGCTCGGCTTCCGCACCGTCCTCGCCATGAAGGTCGCGGTCTCCTGCGTGATCGGCGTCCTCGCCGTCCTCCAGCTCCTCGGCGCGCTCTGGCTCTACGGGAAGCTGGGCCGCCCCGCACCGTCGTGGCTCGGGACGGCGCACCGGGTGACCGGCGCGACCGCGCTGCTCCTGACCGTGTTCGTGGCCTACCACTGCCTGTGGGCGCTCGGCCTCGAGACCGGGCACCTGCCCGACGGCGAGAAGGTGCCGCTGCGCACCGTCGTGCACGGGGTCCTCGGCTGCGCGGTCTTCGGGGCCGTGGTCGTCAAGGTGGTCGCGGTGCGGTCGCGGCGCGCGCCCGGCTGGTTCCTCCCGCTCGCCGGCGGCCTGCTGTTCGCCCTGCTCGTCCTCGTCGTGCTCACCTCGGCGGTCTGGTACCTGAACGCCCATGGCTGGCCCTCGAACACCTACGCCTGAGCGCGACCCAACTTAAAGACAGGCTTGACTGTTTGTTGATGGCCCACCATGCTGGCCCGGTGACGACGGGGACAGCGGGGGCGGCGGGGACCGTCCGCGTGCCCCAGGAGGAGCGCAGCCGGGTGATGCGGGCCCGGCTGCTCGAGGCCACCGTCGAGTGCCTCGTCGAGCGCGGCTTCGCCGGTACGTCGACGACGCTGGTCTCCGAGCGGGCCGGCGTGAGCCGGGGGGCGCAGCTGCACCACTTCCCGACCAAGAACGACCTGGTCGTCGCCGCGGTCGAGCACCTCACCGAGAAGCGCGGCGCGGAGCTGTCCGCCGCGGCGGCCCGGCTCCCCAGCGGGCGCCGCCGCACCCGGGCCGTGCTCGAGATGCTCGCCGACCACTTCACCAGCGACGTGTTCGCCGCCGCCCTCGAGCTGTGGGTCGCGGCGCGCACCGACGAGACGCTGCTGGCCGCGGTCTCACCGCTGGAGCAGCGCGTCGGCCGCGAGACCCACCGGATGACCGTCGAGCTGCTCGGCGCCGACGAGTCGGTGCCCGGCACCCGCGAGCTGGTGCAGGCGACGCTGGACCTGGTGCGCGGCCTCGGACTGGCGAACACCATCACCGACGACGCCCGCCGCCGGGGCCGCATCCTCGACCGCTGGGCCGACGTGCTGGACGAGACCCTGGGAGCCACCCGATGACCCGTTCGACGACCCTGCTCGACGATCTCCTCGCCGACCTCAAGGCCGAGAGCGACCGGCTCTGGACCGCGGTCTCCGGGCTGGACGAGGCCGGCTGGGCGACGCCGACCCCCGCGCCCGGCTGGACGGTCGCCACCCAGGTCGCCCACCTGCTGTGGACCGACGAGGTGGCCGTCGTCGCCGCCGCGGCCGACACCCCGGACGGCAAGCAGGCCTGGGACGAGCTGGTGCTGGCCGCGATCGCGGACCCGCTCGGGTACGTCGACCAGCAGGCCTTCGAGGTCGCCCGGCTCAGCCCCCAGGCGCTGCTCGCCCGCTGGGGCCGGGCGCGCGACGCGCTGCCGGCCGCCCTGCGCGCGATCCCCCCGGGCGGGAAGATGCCCTGGTTCGGGCCGCCGATGTCCCCGGCGTCGATGGCGACCGCCCGGTTCATGGAGACCTGGGCGCACGCGCTGGACGTGTACGACGCCCTCGGCATCGAGCCCGAGCGCACCGACCGGATCCGGCACGTCGCGCACCTCGGCGTCCGCACCCGCGACTTCGCGTTCTCGGTGCACGAGCTGCCCCCGCCCGAGGACGAGTTCCGGATCGACCTGGTCTCGCCGTCGGGTGACCAGTGGAGCTGGGGCCCCGAGGAGGCCGCCCAGACCGTGACCGGCTCGGCCTGGGACTTCTGCCTGCTCGTCACCCAGCGGGTGCACCGCGACGACACCGACCTGGTCGCGTCCGGCGCCGACGCCGAGCAGTGGCTCACGATCGCGCAGGCCTTCGCCGGCCCCGCCGGCGGAGGGAGGGAGTCCCGTGGCTGAGGCGATGCGGATCGGCAACTGCTCCGGCTTCTACGGCGACCGGATGTCCGCGATGCGGGAGATGCTCGAGGGCGGTCGCCTGGACGTCCTCACCGGTGACTACCTCGCCGAGCTCACCATGCTCATCCTCGGCCGCGACACCATGAAGGACGCCTCGCTGGGCTACGCGAAGACGTTCGTCCGCCAGCTCGAGGACTGCCTCGGCCTGGCGCTGGAGCGGGGCGTGCGCATCGTCAGCAACGCCGGTGGCCTCAACCCGGCCGGCCTCGCCGACCGGGTGCGGGAGATCGCGGCCGGCCTCGGCCTCGACGCGGCCGTCGCCCACGTCGAGGGCGACGACCTGCGGCCGCTGGGCCTCTACGAGGGCGCCCTCACCGCCAACGCCTACCTCGGCGGGTTCGGCATCGCCGCCGCCCTCCGCGCCGGCGCCGACGTCGTCGTCACCGGCCGGGTCACCGACGCCAGCCTCGTGGTCGGACCGGCGGCCGCGCACCACGGCTGGACGCCGACGTCGTACGACGAGCTGGCCGGTGCCGTCGTCGCGGGTCACGTCCTCGAGTGCGGGACCCAGGCGACCGGCGGCAACTTCTCCGGGTTCCGGAGCCTCCCGGACCACCGCACCCCGCTCGGCTTCCCGCTCGCCGAGATCGCAGCGGACGGCAGCAGCGTGATCACCAAGCACGACGGCACGGGAGGCGCGGTCACCGTCGACACGGTCACCGCCCAGCTGCTCTACGAGATCCAGACGACCCGCTACCTCAACCCCGACGTCATCACCCACCTCGACTCGATCGCGCTGCGCGAGGTCGGGCCGGACCGGGTCGAGGTCAGCGGCGTCCACGGCCAGGCGCCGCCGGAGCGCCTCAAGGTCTGCGTCAACGAGCTCGGCGGCTTCCGCAACACCGCGGAGTTCGTGCTCATAGGCCTCGACATCGAGGCCAAGGCCGACTGGGTGCGCGAGCAGCTCGCCCCGTCGCTGACCGCGGCCGAGGTCTCCTGGACGCTCACCGCGCTGCCCGTGCCCGACGCGGACACGGAGGAGGGGGCGTCCTGCCTGCTCCGCTGCACCGTCAAGGACGACCGGCCCGACCCGGTCGGCCGCGCGTTCACCGGCCCGGCCGTCGAGCTCGCGCTCGCGTCGTACCCCGGCTTCACGATGACCGCACCGCCGGCCGCGCCCTCGCCGTACGGCGTCTACCGGGCCGCGTACGTCGAGCGCTCGGCCGTCACGCACACCGTGGTCCACGCCGACGGGCGCCGCGAGGTGGTCGCCGACCCGACCGAGTTCTCGCTGCCGGACGAGGACCAGGGCCGGCGGCCGTCGCCCTACCCCGCCCCCACCGACTCGGTGACCCGCCGGATGTCGCTGGGCACCTTCGTGCACGCCCGCTCCGGCGACAAGGGCGGCGACGCCAACCTCGGGCTCTGGGTCGCCCACGACGGCTCCGAGAAGTACGACGAGCGGGTGACCTGGCTGCAGAAGATCATCACGCCCCGCAAGGTGCGCGAGCTGCTGCCCGAGGCGGCCGACCTGGAGGTCGAGGTCTACGTGCTGCCCAACCTGGGCGCCGTCAACGTGCTCGTCCGCGGGCTGCTCGGCGACGGCGTCGCCGCGTCCACCCGGTTCGACCCGCAGGCGAAGGGGCTCGGCGAGTGGGCGAGGTCCCGGATGGTCCACATGCGCGAGGGCCTGGCATGAGCGACCTGCGTGCCCTCGGCGCCGAGTTCGTCCGCCGCGAGGTGGCACCGCACCTCCAGGAGTGGGAGGACGCGGGCGAGGTGCCGCGCGCCCTGCACCTGGCCGCGGCGAAGCAGGGTCTGCTCGGCGTCTCCTTCCCCGCGTCGGTCGGCGGCGAGGGCGGGGACCTGACCGACAGCACCGACCTCCAGGAGGGCATGTTCGAGGCCGGCGCCTCGAGCGGCCTGATGGCCGCCCTCTTCACCGGCGGCATCGCGCTGCCGCACCTCGCCGCCCACGGGGGTCCCGACCTCGTCGACCGCTTCGTGCGCCCGACGCTGGCCGGGGAGAAGATCGGGTCGCTCGCGATCACCGAGCCCGGCGGCGGGTCCGACGTCGGCGGCATCCGCACGACGGCGCGCCGGGACGGGGACGCGTACGTCGTCAACGGCAGCAAGACCTTCATCACCAGCGGGGTGCGCGCCGACTTCGTGACCACCGCGGTGCGCACCGGCGGTTCGGGTGCCGGCGGCGTCAGCCTGCTGGTGGTCGAGAAGGGCACGCCCGGCTTCACCGTCACCCGGTCGCTGAGGAAGATGGGCTGGCACTGCTCCGACACCGCCGAGCTCTCCTTCGTCGACGTGCGGGTGCCGGCGGCCCACCTCGTCGGGGCCGAGAACAGCGGGTTCCTCCAGATCGCCGAGCAGTTCGTGGTCGAGCGGATCGCGCTCGCCGTCCACGCCTACGGCATCGCGTCCCGCTCGCTCGAGCTGACCGCGGCGTACTGCCGCGACCGCGAGACCTTCGGCCGGCCGCTGGTCGAGCGCCAGGTGGTGCGCCACAAGCTGGTCGAGATGCGGAGGCAGGTGGAGGTCGCCCGGACCTACACGCGCGAGGTGGTGCGCCGCCACGTCGCCGGCGAGAACGTCGTCGCCGAGGCCTGCCTGGCCAAGCAGACCGCGGTGGACTGCGCGACGTACGTCTGTGACCAGGCCGTCCAGCTGCACGGCGGGACGGGATACATGCACGGGACCGAGGTGGAGCGGCACTACCGCGACGCCCGGATCCTGCCGATCGGAGGAGGGGCCAGCGAAGTGCTGACCGATCTCGCAGCCAAGCTGCTGGGCTACACATGAGCGGGCTGCTGAAGCCCATGGGCGGTGAGGTGTCGCTCTGGATGAACGCCTCGCCGGACGAGGTGTGGGCGCTGGTCAGCGACGTCACGCGGATCGGCGAGTTCTCGCCCGAGACCTTCGAGGCGCGGTGGAGCCGCGGCTCGACCGGCCCCGAGGTCGGCGCGTACTTCAAGGGCCACGTGAAGCGCAACGGCGTCGGCCCGACCTACTGGTCGCCGTGCAAGGTCACCGCGTGCGTGCCGGGCGAGCTCTTCGAGTTCTCCGTCGGCACCGACGACAGGACGCTCAACAACTGGGGCTACCGGCTCCAGGCGCAGAACGGCGGCACGCTCGTCACCGAGTACTTCCGGCTCGAGACCGCGCTCTACCTGCGCGCCTACTGGTTCGTCCTCGGCTTCCTGCGGGGGCGCACCAACGAGAAGGGCATGCGCACGACGCTGGAGCGGATGAAGGCGGTGGTCGAGAAGTGAGCGTCACCAACCGCGAGGCGATGCTCGACAAGCTCGAGGCCCTCGACACCGAGCACGCCAAGGCGGTCGGGGGTGGCGGCGAGCGGTCGGTCGCCCGCCACCACGGCCGCGGCAAGCTGCTTCCTCGTGAGCGGATCGAGCTGCTCCTCGACGAGGGCTCGGCGTTCCTCGAGCTCTCCCCGCTCGCCGGCTGGGGGTCTGACTTCACCGTCGGTGCGTCGGTCGTCACCGGCATCGGCGTGGTCGAGGGCGTGGAGTGCATGATCACCGCCAACGACCCGACGGTGAAGGGCGGTGCGAGCAACCCGTGGACGGTCAAGAAGATCTTCCGGGCCTCGCAGATCGCCGAGGAGAACGGGCTGCCGACCGTCTCCCTCGTCGAGTCCGGTGGCGCGGACCTGCCGACCCAGAAGGAGATCTTCATCCCGGGCGGCAAGCTGTTCCGCGACATCACCCGCGCCAGCGCCCGCAAGGAGCCGACCATCGCGCTGGTGTTCGGCAACTCGACCGCCGGCGGCGCCTACGTGCCCGGCATGTCCGACTACACCGTGATGGTCAAGGAGCAGGCCAAGGTGTTCCTCGGCGGTCCGCCGCTGGTGAAGATGGCGACGGGCGAGGAGTCCGACGACGAGTCGCTCGGCGGCGCCGAGATGCACGCCCGGATCTCGGGCCTCGCCGACTACCTCGCCGAGGACGAGCTGGACGCGATCCGGATCGGGCGCCGCATCGTGGCGCGGCTCAACTGGCGCAAGGAGGGCGGCACCACCCCGACCGCCTACGCCGAGCCGGACGAGGACCCCGATGGGCTGCTCGACCTGATCCCCGCCGACCTCAAGGAGCCGTTCGACCCGCGCGAGGTGATCCGGCGCATCTGCGACGGCGTCTCGCCCACGAACGGCACGGCGTTCGACGAGTTCAAGCCGCTCTACGGCACCTCGCTGGTGACCGGGTGGGCGCGGATCCACGGCCGCCCGGTCGGCATCCTCGCGAACGCCCAGGGCGTGCTGTTCTCCGAGGAGGCGCAGAAGGCGACCCAGTTCATCCAGCTCGCCAACCAGGTCGACACCCCGCTGCTGTTCCTGCACAACACCACCGGCTACATGGTCGGCAAGGAGTACGAGCAGGGCGGCATCATCAAGCACGGCGCGATGATGATCAACGCCGTCAGCAACTCGCGGGTCCCGCACCTGAGCGTGATCATGGGCGCCTCCTACGGCGCCGGCAACTACGGCATGAACGGTCGCGGCTACGACCCGCGATTCCTGTTCACCTGGCCCTCGGCGAAGTCGGCGGTGATGGGCCCGGCCCAGCTGGCCGGGGTCCTCGAGATCGTCGCCCGGCAGTCGGCCGAGTCGAAGGGCGAGGTGTTCGACGCCGAGGGGTTCCAGGGCATCAAGGAGATCGTCGAGGCGCAGATCGAGGAGCAGTCGTTGCCGTTCTTCCTCTCCGGGATGCTGTACGACGACGGCGTGATCGACCCGCGTGACACCCGGACCGTCCTCGGCATCTGCCTGTCCGTGATCGAGAACAAGCCGATCGTCGGCACCGACCGATTCGGAGTCTTCCGCCCATGATCAGTCGCTTGCTGGTCGCCAACCGCGCCGAGATCGCGTCCCGGGTGTTCCGCACCTGCCGCGCCCTCGGCATCGAGACCGTCGCCGTCCACTCCGACGCCGACGCGGACCTGCCCTACGTGGGCGAGGCCGACGCCGCCGTACGCCTCCCCGGCAACGCGCCGTCGGAGACCTACCTGCGCATCGACCTGGTCCTCGACGCCGCCCGGCGCTCCGGCGCCGACGCGATCCACCCCGGCTACGGGTTCCTCTCGGAGAACGCGGACTTCGCGCGGGCGGTCGTCGGGGCCGGCCTGACCTGGGTCGGCCCGGCGCCGGAGTCCATCGACGCGATGGGCTCGAAGATCGGCGCCAAGGAGCTGATGAAGGCCGCCGGCGTGCCGGTGCTCGAGGCTCCGGCGGAGCCGACCGAGGCCGACCTGCCCCTGCTGGTCAAGGCGTCGGCCGGTGGCGGCGGCCGCGGGATGCGCGTCGTCCGCCGGCTCGAGGACCTGGCGGGCGAGATCGCGAAGGCCGAGGCCGAGGCGCTGTCGGCGTTCGGCGACGGAACCGTCTTCGTCGAGCCGTACGTCGAGCGGGGTCGGCACGTCGAGGTCCAGGTGGTCGGGTCCCACCACGGGGTCGAGGTCTTCGGTGAGCGCGACTGCTCGCTGCAGCGACGGCACCAGAAGGTGGTCGAGGAGACCCCGGCACCCCGGCTGCCGGACGCGACCCGCGCCGCGCTGCACGAGGCGGCCCACCAGGCCGCGGCCGCGATCCACTACCGCGGGGCCGGCACCGTCGAGTTCCTCTACGACGCGGACACGGACCGGTTCTTCTTCCTGGAGATGAACACCCGTCTCCAGGTGGAGCACCCGGTCACCGAGCTGGTGCACGGCGTCGACCTGGTCGCCGCACAGCTCGCGGCGGCGGAGGGCCGTGAGGTGCCGGCGCCACGTCCGGCGCAGGGGCACGCGATCGAGGTGCGGCTCTACGCCGAGGACCCCTCGGCGGACTACCAGCCGCAGAGCGGCCTGCTGACGACGTTCGACATCCCGCGCGAGGAGGGGATCCGGGTCGACGCCGGGTTCGCGACCGGCAACGAGGTCTCCACCCACTACGACGCGATGCTCGCGAAGGTGATCGCCTACGCGGACACCCGCGAGGCGGCGGCGCGGAAGCTCGCGTCGGTGCTGAGCCGGGCCCGCATCCACGGGCTGGTCACCAACCGCGACCTGCTGGTCGCCGCGCTCCGCGACCCGGCGTTCCTGGCCGGGGACGTGAGCACCGCCTTCGCCTTCGAGCAGGCACCCGCCCCGCACGACGCCGGTGCCCCGGTGGCGGCCGCGATCGCGCTCGCCGAGCGGGCCGCGGCGGCCCGCACCGTCCAGGCCGGGACCCCCGTCGCCTGGCGCAACGTCGTCTCGCAGCCGCAGCGGACGGAGTTCGAGGGCGACGTCGTCGTCGAGTGGTTCGCCGGTCGGGACGGCTACACGGTCGACGGGCACACGGTGGTGGCCGCCGGCGCGGCCGAGGTCACGCTGGAGACCGACGGCGTGCGCACGACGTACGCCGTGCGGGTGGCCGGCGACGCCGTCGACGTGGACAGCCCGCGCGGGCACGTCCGGCTGACCCGGGTGCCGCGGTTCGTGGACCCGGCCGCGCAGGTCGCGAGCGGCAGCCTGCTCGCGCCGATGCCCGGCACGGTCGTCAGCGTGAACGTCGCGGCCGGCGAGCAGGTCGGGGCCGGGCAGCCGGTGCTGGTGCTCGAGGCGATGAAGATGCAGCACACCGTGAGCGCGCCGTACGCCGGCACGGTCACCGAGATCGACGTGAAGCCCGGCGCGCAGGTCGCCGCCGGGGAGGTACTGGCCGTGGTGGAAGAGGAGCAGCAGTGAGCAACAACTTCAGTGAGTCCGAGGAGCGCCAGGAGCTCCGCAAGGCGGTGGCGAAGCTGGCCGGCAAGTTCGGCCGTGAGTGGTTCACCGAGAAGGCCAGGGCGGGGGAGAAGACCACCGACCTCTGGCTGGAGATCGGCAAGAACGGCTACCTCGGCATCAACATCCCCGAGCAGTACGGCGGCGGGGGTGGCGGCATCGGCGACGTCGCGGCCGTGTGCGAGGAGCTCGCCGCCCAGGGCTGCCCGCTGCTGCTCATGGTCGTGAGCCCCGCGATCTGCGGCACGATCATCAGCCGCTACGGCACCGAGGAGCAGAAGCAGCGCTGGCTGCCCGGGATCTGCGACGGCACCAGCACGATGGCGTTCGCGATCACCGAGCCCGACGCCGGCACCAACACCCACAACATCACCACGACCGCCCGTCGGGACGGCGACGAGTGGGTCCTCAACGGCCGCAAGATCTACATCTCCGGCGTCGACGAGTCCGACAACGTGCTCGTGGTCGCGCGGGCCGAGGACGCGAGGACCGGCAAGGTCAAGCCGGTGCTCTTCGTGGTCCCGACCGACGCCGCCGGCTTCGAGGCGCGGGCGATCCCGATGGAGATCGTCAGCCCCGAGCTCCAGTTCCAGGTGTTCCTCGACGACGTGCGGCTGCCGGCCGACGCGATCGTCGGCGACGAGGACGGCGGCCTCGTGCAGCTGTTCGCCGGCCTCAACCCGGAGCGGATCATGGCTGCGAGCTTCTCCACCGGACTGGCCCGGTTCGCGCTCGACCGCGCCTCGGCGTACGCCAAGGAGCGCACGGTGTTCAAGGACGCGATCGGCTCCCACCAGGCGATCGCGCACCCCCTCGCGCAGTCCCACATCGAGATCGAGCTGGCCCGGCTGATGACCCAGAAGGCGGCCGCCCTCTACGACGCCGGCGACGACATGGGCGCGGGCGAGGCCGCCAACATGGCCAAGTACGCCGCTGCCGAGGCCGCCTGCCACGCCGTCGACGCCGCCGTGCAGACCCACGGCGGCAACGGGATCACCCAGGAGTACGGCATGGCCGGGCTCCTGGTCGCCACCCGCGCCGGCCGGATCGCCCCGGTCAGCCGCGAGATGATCCTCAACTTCGTCGCGATGCACTCCCTGGGGCTGCCGAAGTCGTACTAGGAGCGGTCGACAGGGTGCCGGCTGTCGGCACTTCGCCGGTGGTCTCTCCCGCGAGCGCCAGCGAGCGTCGTTGAGACCCAGGGAGGTGGGCAGGGCGGGGACCACTGAGCGTCGGTTGCGGGTTTGCTGTGCTTGCGACCGACAGGCAGCAACGCGGGTACGGCGGGCGCCGGGTCACGGTCGCCTCCCGGCTCGCGGTCGCTGGCACCGGTGGTCGAGCAGCGAGCGCCAGCGAGCGTCGTCGAGACCCCAGAAGGTGCGCAGGGCGGTGCTGGCGGCATCTCGCCGGTGGTCTGGGGTTGCGGCTGTCTCCCAGCTCGCAGGCGGCCGCCGGTGGTCGAGCAGCGAGCGCCAGCGAGCGTCGTCGAGACCCCAGAAGTGGAGGCAGGGCAGCGACCCATGGACACCGCCGGCGCAGCAAGAATTCTTTACCGTCGAGATGCTCAGAACCCTGTGGATACAGGGGATTCTCGCCCCTGACTGTCGGTGGCGAGTGCTTGAGTAGACCCATGAACCAGCAGGCCGGCACCTTGACTCGCGAGTCGGTGCTGACTGCTGCTCAGGCCCGGCACCGGGTCGCGGTCAAGGCGGAGATCGACCTGCTCGTCCTGGCCACCGACTGGGTCGCGCTGCATCCGGGCGAGGAGGTGGACACCTCGATCGAGTTCGGGATGCGGGACCTGCAGATCGCCGGCGACGGCGCCCCGACGATCGACGAGGCCGCGGTCGCGGAGTTCGCCCTCGCGGTCGGCCGGACCACCGACTCGGGGCGGCACCTGCTGGGGGACGCGGTGGAGCTGCGGTACCGGCTCCCGCGGCTGTGGGCTCGCGTGGTGGCCGGTGAGGTGGCGGTGTGGAAGGCCCGCAAGGTCGCCCAGGCCACCACGTCGCTGCCGGCCGACGCGGCAGCAGCCGTGGACCAGCGGTTGGCGTGGTGTGCGCACCGGTGCTCCTTCGCCGAGATCGAGCGGCAGGTCGAGAAGGCCCGCCTCGAGTACGACCCCGACGCCGCCGAGGAGCGCCGGGTCGCGGCGTTGGAGAAGCGCCGGTTCGACATCGACCTCGACCACGCCACCCCCGAGGGCCTGGTGCACGTGGAGGGCGAGCTCGACCTGGCAGACGCGGTCGCGCTGGAGGAGCAGATCCGGGCGAAGGCCGCGACCCTGGACCTGCAGCTGCCGTTGGACGTGCGCCGGTCGATGGCCGCCGGAATGCTCGGAACGGGTGACCAGTCCCGTGAGGTGGTGGTCTACGCCCACGTCCGTCCCGGCCAGGCGACCGTCGACGTCGACAACACCCGGTCCTCGATCACGCCGCAGCACCTGAAGGACTGGTGCCAGCAAGCTGGCACCAAGGTCACCGTGCGGCCGGTGATCGACCTGAACGCCGAGCTGACCACCGAGACCTACCGGCCGACCGAGGTGATGAAGGAACAGATCGGGCTCCGGGACCGGCAGTGCTGCTTCCCCGGCTGCACCAGGCCTGCCCGCAGGTGCGACAGCGAGCACCAGGTGCCCTGGCCCGAGGGCCCCACCGCGTCCTCGAACCTGGCCCCGGCGTGCCGGACCCACCACCGGCTCAAGACCCACGCCGGCTGGGACTACCAGCGGGTGACCGGGGTCGGGTTCGTGTGGACGACCCCCATGGGCCGCACCTACCTCAGCCCCTTCGTCACTGAACCACCACTGGAGCAAGCAGCGCGACATATCTGCTGACCCGGACCCCGCCGGCCACGGCCGACGGGGTCACACCCATGCGGGCAGGATCGGGGCAGTGGTGGGTCCGGCGCCCATACTGGCGGGCATGTGGGTCCAGGACTTCCGGGGTCCGGCGGGCACCCCGCCGGACCCGGCCGTGTGGGCGCACGAGGTCGGCGGCGGTGGCTGGGGTGACGGCCAGCTGCAGGTCTACACCGACGACCCGGCCAACGCGGCGCTCGACGGTGCCGGTCACCTGGCGATCACCGCGCGCCGTGAGGCCGACGGCACCATCACCTCGGCCCGGCTCACGACGCAGGGACGCTTCGCCACGTCGTACGGCCGCGTCGAGGCGCGGATCAAGGTCCCCGGTGGTGTCGGGACCTGGCCGGCCTTCTGGATGCTCGGCGTCGACATCGACGACGTCGGGTGGCCGGCGTGCGGGGAGATCGATGTCATGGAGCACGTCGGCGCGGACCCGCGGCGCTGCCACGGCACCGCGCACGGGCCGGGCTGGAGCGGGCTCGGGGGCGGGATCGGCGCAGCCGTCGACGCCGGCGTGGACCTCGCCGAGGACTTCCACGACTACGCCGTCGCGTGGGACGAGAGCTCGGTCACCTGGTTCCTCGACGGCCGCGCATACCACCGGCTGACGCCCGCCGACGTACCCGGCGCCTGGCCGCTGGACCGCGAGCTGTTCCTGGTGCTCAACCTGGCGATCGGCGGGGACTGGCCGGGCAACGCCACCGACGTCCCGGCGCTGCCCGCCGTGCTCCTGGTGGACCGTCTCGTGGTTGGTCAAGCAGACACGGGTCTGTCACAGTCGTAGGTGATGACAGACGACGAGCGCGACGGTGGCACCGACAGCTGGACCAGCGGCGGAGCCGCCGCGCTCGCGACGTACGCCCCGGGCGTGCTCGCCACCTACGAGACGCTGGTCTCGGTGCGTCCGTCGGGGGTGCACGACGAGATGCTCGAGTCGCCGGACGTCGTGGCCTTCGCCGAGCAGTTCCGCGCCGACGTGTCCGCCATCGACGACCCGCTGCGCGCGGCGTTCCTGCGGGCCACCGGCGACCGGTCCACCGCGGTCGCGCAGATGGTCTGGATCTCCGACGTGTCGCCGCGGCTCCGCGCCGCGCTCGACGCCCTGTTCGGCCCCTCCGACGAGTGGCCCGGACGGCGGCGCTACCCGGTCGCCGACACCGGGGTCGCGATCGAGGCGTTCCTGCAGTCCGTGACGGACCGGACGGAGGCCACCCGCGAGGAGCCGACCGACCGGCCCGACGCCGCCGGCGCCGCGCTCGCGCTGGCCGACGCCATGCTGCGGACGCCCACGGCGATCCCGCAGGCGGTGGTCGAGGCCGTCCACGAGCTGCTCACCCCGGCCGAGGCGGTCGAGACCGTGCTGGACGGCGCCTGCCGGTCGGCCGGGAAGATCGGCGTGGCCCTCGCTGCCTGACCCGGCGAGGCGGAGGACCGCCTTGCCATGATCGAACACATGTTCGATCATGGAACGTGGGCAGGATCCGGAGCAGCGCGACGGCGAGCATCCTGCACGCCGACCTGGACTCCTTCTACGCCTCCGTCGAGCAGCGCGACGACCCGCGGCTGCGCGGCCGCCCCGTGATCGTCGGCGGCGGGGTCGTCCTCGCCGCCAGCTACGAGGCCAAGGCGCACGGCGTCCGGTCGGCCATGGGCGGGCGCCAGGCCGCGCGCCTGTGCCCGGACGCCCTGGTGGTCCCGCCGAGGTTCTCGGCGTACGTCGAGGCCAGCCGACGCGTGTTCGCGATCTTCGACGACACGACCCCGCTCGTCGAGGGCATCTCCATCGACGAGGCCTTCCTCGACGTCGGCGGGCTGCGCCGCCTGGTCGGGGAGCCGGAGGCGATCGGGGTGGAGCTGCGCCGCCGGGTGCGGGAGGAGGTCGGCCTGCCGATCTCGGTGGGGATCGCGCGGACGAAGTACCTCGCCAAGGTCGCCAGCGCCGTCAGCAAACCGGACGGGCTGCTCCTCGTCCCGCCGGAGGGCGAGGTGGAGTTCCTGCACCCGCTGCCGGTCGAGCGGCTCTGGGGCGTCGGTGCGATCACCGCGGCCAAGCTGCACGCCGACGGCATCCGCACGATCGGCGAGCTGGCCCGGCGCGAGGAGCTCGAGCTGACCGCGGCGGTCGGTCAGGCCGCGGGGCGGCACCTCTGGGCGCTGGCGAACCTCCGGGACCCGCGGCCGGTCGAGGTCGGGCGCCGACGCCGCTCGATCGGCTCGCAGTGCGCGCTCGGGTTCGGGCGCCGGCGTACCCACGCCGAGCTCGACGCGCTGCTCGCCGGCCTGGTCGACCGGGTGGCGCGCCGGCTGCGCGGTGGTGAGCGGATCGGCCGGACCTTCACGCTCCGGCTCCGCTTCGACGACCTGTCCCGGGCGACCCGCTCCACCACGATCCCGCGGTCGACCGCGGCGACCGCCACCTGGCTCGAGGCCGGCCGCGAGCTGCTGTCGGCGGCGATGCCGCTGATCGAGGAGCGCGGGTGCACGCTGCTCGGCATCACCATCTCCGGGCTCGTCGACGCCGGCTCCGAGCAGCTCGAGCTGCCGTTGTTCACCGAGGAGGCCCGCGGCGTCGAGCTCGACGGTGCGCTCGACCAGGTGCGTGACCGGTTCGGCTCGGCGGCCGTGACCCGGGCCGTCCTGCTCGGCCGGCACACCGGGATGGAGATGCCGACGCTGCCGGACCCCGGGCCGACGCGAGCCCCGCGCCGCTCGACGGAGGGGTCCCGCCGATAGCGTGTCCGCGTGGGACGGGTCCTGGACGGCGCCGATCACGCGCAACGGCGCTGGTCGGTCCTCGGCTACCCCATCGCGGTGATCTACAAGTTCTTCGACGACCAGGGCAACTACCTCGCGTCGATCATCACCTACTACGCGTTCATCGCGATCTTCCCGATCATGCTGCTCGCCAGCTCGATCCTGGGCTTCCTCCTCCAGGGCAACGAGCAGCTGCAGGAGGACCTGATCGACTCGGCCCTCGCGCAGTTCCCGATCATCGGCACCCAGCTGAACCTGCCCGAGGGCCTCAAGGGGTCGACCGGAGCGATCGTGGTCGGCACGCTGGTCGCGATCTACGGCTGCCTGGGCCTCGGCCAGTCCGTGCAGAACGCGCTCAACATCGCCTGGTCGGTGCCGCGCAACAGCCGGCCGAACCCGTTCCTGCTCCGGCTGAAGAGCCTGGTCCTGCTGCTCACCGCCGGCGTGGCGCTGCTCGTGGTCTCCGCGCTCTCGGTGCTCGGCAGCAGCACCGAGGTGTTCGGCCCGAACGTCGACAACGGGATCAAGTGGGCGATCCGGATCACCGCCGTCCTCCTCAACGGCACCGTGCTGACCATCCTCTTCCGGCTCGGCTCGGCGCGCGAGCACCGCATCCGGTACGCCGCACCGGGCGGCTTCTCGGTCGCGGTGATGTGGCTGGTCCTGCAGTACTTCGGCACGATCTACGTGACCCAGGTGCTGGCCAAGGCGGGCCCGGTCAACCAGACCTTCGGGCTGGTCCTCGGGCTGATGGGCCTCATCTACTTCGCCTCGGTGATGGGGGTGCTCGGCATGGAGGTGAACGCGGTGCTTGCCCGCCGCCTCTGGCCGCGGGCGCTGCTGACCCCGTTCACCGACAACGTCGACCTCACCGAGGCCGACCGCCGGGCCTACGTCAGCTATGCCCGGGCCCAGCGGCACAAGGGCTTCGAGACCGTCGAGGTGACCTTCGCCGACCAGCGGCTGGTGCTGCCCGACGACGAGGACGACGGCGCGGACCACGTCTCCTGACCGGGTGCCTCCGGAGCCGCCTAGGACGCCGGGAGCGCCGCTGCGACCTGGTCGGCGAGGAGCACGGCGACCCGCAGCTGCTCCTGGGTCGGGTACCGGTGGCGGGTGGTCGCGGTCAGCAGGAAGTGTCCGACGACCCGCTCGCCGCGGTGGACCGGTACGGCGACGTACTCGTCGGTGGGCAGGCCCACCCGCCCGACGTCGACCGACCGTCCGGACCGGGTGAGGACGCCGTCCTGGTCGAGCAGGGCGACCCGCGCGTCGTGCACCGCACCCTCGACGAACCGGCACTCGTCGGCGCCGAGGACGTCGGCGATCTGGCGGGCGACCACGTCGGTGAGGCCGGCCGTCGGGAGGTCGCCCTCGGCGACCGCACGCGCCGCACCCAGCACTCCGTCGAGGTAGCCGGAGCGGCGCTCGGCGTCGGCCTGCCTGCGGTGCCCCCAGAGCGCGATCTCGGAGACGGCCAGGCCGATGACGACCAGGAGGACCGTCGTCTCGATGTCCTCGGAGGCCGAGATCGTGAACCGGTGGTAGGGCTCGGTCAGGAAGAAGTCGAACCCCGCCCCGCCCGACAGGGCCGCCAGCACCCCGGCCGCCCGGTCGCCGGTGGCGGCGGCGGCCACCACCCAGAGCACGAGCACGAGCACGACGACGGCAGCGGCGACGGTGTCGCGGAACACCGCGAGCAGCCCACAGGTCAGCAGCGGCCCGAGCACGGCGCCGATGCGCACGAGGCTCCGCCACCGTACGAACCACGGGGTGCCGCCGGACCGTTCGACCACGCTTCGATCATCCTCCTGCTGCGTCCGCGTGGTGCTGTCCTTGACGGGATCTTGACGCGTCCGCTGGAGGGGGTGCGTCGGCCGTCTCGGCCGGCGGGCGGTACGCCCGGTCCGGCAGGAACGACAGCCAGCGCGGCAGCCACCAGGTCCGGTCGCCGAGGAAGGTCAGGACCGACGGGAGCAGCACGGCGCGCACGACGGTGGCGTCCAGCAAGATGGCCACGGCGAGGCCGACGCCGAGCTGCTTGAAGGTCGTCATCGACAACGTGGCGAACACGGCGAAGACCGCCACCATGATGGCCGCGGCGCTCGTGACGACGCCGGCCGACGTGACCACGCCGTGCGAGACGGCGTCGTGGGTGGACAGGCCACGGTCGTGCGCCTCCCGGATCCGGGACACCACGAAGACGTGGTAGTCCATCGACAGCCCGAAGAGGATCACGAACATGAACAGGGGGAGCCACGACTCGATGGCGCCGACCCCGCGGCCGCCGACGAGCGAGGCGCCCCACCCGTGCTGGAAGACCGCGACCAGCACGCCGAAGGCCGCGGCCATCGACAACACGTTCAGCACCACCGACACGATCGCGATCGTCACCGACCGGAACGCGAACAGCATCAGGATGAACGCCAGGACCAGGACGAAGGCCACGACCGCGACCATCGAGTCCTGCAGCTGGGCGTTGAAGTCCTGCGAGAACGCCAGGTTGCCGCCGACGTACGCCTCGACCCCCGGGACCTCGCCGAGCGTCGACGGGACGATGTCCGAGCGCAGCGTGTCCAGCGCGCGGACCGACGTCGCGTCGGTGCCGTCACCGGCGAGGGGCACCGTGATCTCGACGGCGCCGGCGTCGGGGTGGGTCGTGACCTCGACGGGCTCACCGAAGAGACCGGAGACCGCCGCCTGGTTGCGGAGGTCCGACACGGCGGCCGTGAGCGAGGGGTCCTGGACGTCGGGGGCGGTGACGATCACGCGGGCCGGGGTGGGGCCGCCGGGGAACGCCGCCGTGATGCGGTGGTAGCTCTTCATGATGGTGGTGTCGGCGGGCAGCAGCTTGTCCAGGCTCAGCCGCTCGGTGTGCATCCCGACGGCGGGGGCGGCGAGCACGAGCAGCAGCCCCGTGGCGACCAGCGCCGAGAGACCGGGACGCCGCAGCACCCGCGTGAGCACCGCGTGCCAGAACCGGTTGTCGCCTCCCGGCCGTCGCATCCGGGCGAGGCCGGGCACCCGGCCGAGGTCGACCCGGTCGCCGAGCAGCGACAGCACCGCCGGCAGCACCGTCACCGAGCCCACCACGGCGACGAGGACGACCAGGATGGTGGCGGTCGCGAACCCCTCGAAGATCAGCATCCGCGACAGGAACATCCCCGACATCGCCGCCACCACCGTGAGCCCCGAGACGAGCACGGACCGGCCGGACGTGGCGCCCGCGATCTGCAGGGCGGTGGCCGCGTCACGACCACGCACCCGCTCCTCGCGCTCGCGGCGGAGGTAGAACAGGGAGTAGTCGACGCCGACGGCCAGGCCGACGAGCAGCATCACCGAGCTCGCGGAGCTGTCCAGGTGCATCCGGTGGCTGACCACGGCGAGGATGCCGTTCGCGGCGAGGAACGACGTCAGCGCGAGCCCCACGGGCAGCACGGCGGCCAGCAGGGCGCCGAACGCGACCACCAGGATGCCGATCGCCAGGGGGACGGCGGTCCACTCGGCCCGCCGGAAGTCCTGGAGGATGGTGTCGTCGAACCAGGCGTTGGCCGAGCCGTCGCCGAACTCGTCGATGCGCGCGTCCGGGTACGCGGCGTGGGTGGCCGCGGCCGCGTCGATGAGCGGCTGGGCGCGGTCGCCGGCGGTCATCGGGTCGCCCGCGATCGACACCCGCACCAGGACGGAGTGCCCGTCCGCCGACACCAGCCCGTTCGAGTACGGGTCGGCGGCCTCGGTGACGACCGAGGTCGCGCGCAACCGGCGCACCAGGTCGGAGACGGCGTCTCGCGACTGGGGGCTGGTGATGGGCGCGGCGGTCGTGACGACGAACATCTCCGCGGCGGGCGTCCGCAGGTCGTGGTCCTCGAGGACCTGCTCGAACCGGGCGGAGTCACCGGCGGCGTACTCGTCCTCGGTCATCTCGACCTGGCCCGCCCAGGAGCCGGCCATCATCGCCACCACCACGAAGACCAGCCAGCCGACCACCGCCGAGACCCGGTGCCGCACGCTCCATCCCCCGATCGTGGCCGCCAGGTTCTGTCGCTCGTCCCTGTCCATCGGTCCCTCCACAACCGTCTCGGCCGAGTCTGCGCGGACCGGTCCCGGTCCGGCAGAGGAGAAGGTCAACGACGACCGGGGACCTCCGGCCGTGCCGGTCGGGCCGGCCCTGGACGAGCCTGGAGGGTGTCGAGGTGTGCGGTCCGGAAGGAGGACGCCATGAGCTCCGAGATGCCCGAGGTCGTCGAGCTGCGCGAGCGGGCCCTGATCCGACTCAAGAAGAAGCACGACTTCCACATCCACCTGGCGATCTACCTGGTGGTGAACGCGTTCCTCGTCGTGGTCTGGGCGATGACCACCGCTGCGTTCTTCTGGCCGATCTTCCCGATCGTCGGCTGGGGCATCGGCGTGATGGCCAACGCGTGGGACGCCTACGGCGGGGACGCTCCGAGCGAGCGCCAGATCAACCGGGAGATGGAGAAGCTCAGCAGGCGCCGCTGACCGAGCCCGCTCCGGCAACCGGCGCTCACGCGTCGTAGTGCTGCAGACCCTCCCAGGCCTGGGACCACGAGCCCCTCGGGCCGTCGCACACCCAGATCCCGGCGCCGACCTCCTCGTTGTCGGCACCGGCGTCGTTGCGCAGCCGGTCCTTCAGCTCGCAGCCGGTGAACCAGTCCTCGGGCGGGACCTGGAGCACCACGACGACCGGGAGCGCGTCGTCCGGCGGTGGACCCCAGTTCCGGTACCCGTTGTGGCCGCTGTAGGTCGGCAGGCCCACGTCGTACCAGCGCATCGCACCGGCCTCCCCGTAGTTGCCGGTGAACAGCACCGCGTGCTGCCGCTGGTCCGCCGGCAGCGCGTCGACGACGGCGCGTACCTGGTCGGTGTACTCGGGCCAGCCGATCGCGTCGAGCTGGACGTCGGCGATGTCGACCCACCCCGAGTCGGCGAACGTGGACGCCGGCAGCACCGGCAGCACGGCCGGGTAGGCGACCGCGGCCGAGGCGACGAGCACCGCGCCCGTGAGGGTGACCGCCCGCGTGGACCAGCGTGCGGCGAGGTCCGTGCACCCCGCCGCGACCAGGGGCGGGACCAGGCCCGCGAGGTAGTACCCCTTGCCGCCGGTCACGAGGAAGACGAGCAGCACCACCAGGAAGGCGACCGCGAGGGGCCGGGCCGCCGCCCAGTCCGACCGGCGCAGGAGCCGCACCAGGCCGAGCACCCAGACGGCGCCGATGACCGGGCTGAACATGATCAGCGCCTCGACCAGCAGGTCGATGCGACCGCCGAGGCCGCCGTACTCCTCGGCGATGTCGGCGCTGAACGCGAAGACCGGCCAGTCGTGCTGCGCCTGCCAGACCAGGTTGGGGGCCCACAGCGCGAGGGCGACCAGGCCACCCAGCCACGGCCACCGGGTGCGCAGCACCGGCCGGGTCTCGCGCACCAGCGCCACGCCGACGAGGACGCCGAGCAGGCAGAACGCGACCGCATGCTTGTTGTTGAGCCCGATCCCGGCGACCGCGCCGGCCAGCAGCCACAGCCGCGGCCGGTCGTCCACGAGCGCCTGGGCGACGACCACGAGCACCGCGGTCCAGGACAGCAGGTCGAAGGTCGCCGTCGAGAGCATGTGCCCCGACCCGATCACCACGGCGGAGAACGCCACGGTGACCGCGGTCAGCACCTGGCCGGCCCGAGCCGCCCCCAGGAGCCAGGCCGCCTGGACGGAGAGCAGGACCACGCCGGTCACCGCAAGCACGGACGGCACGCGCAGCACCACGAGGTTCGAGGGGGCGAGGGTGTCCGCCAGCCGGGCGAGCAACGGGGTGAACGACGGCTGGTCCGGGTAGCCCCACGCGAGGTGGTGGCCCGCCGTGACGAAGTACATCTCGTCGCGGTGCGGTCCGTAGTACGGCGCCAGCAGCATCAGCACCACGACGAGGACGCCGAGCACGGCGAGGACCTCGCGGACGGCGTACGGGTGGCGGGCCGGGGCCGGGCTCATCCGCGGAGCCGCTCCCGCAGCCGCCCGAGCACGTCGTCGGAGAGGCCCAGGCCGTCGCGCAGGTAGCCGGCGACGGAGCCGTGGTCGGCGGCGACCGCGTCGTACGCCATCTGGAGGTAGGCCTCCTTGACGACGAGCGTCGGCTCGTAGACCGCCATCTTCTCGGCGCCGAGGTGCTCCTCGATGAGCGCGAGGTACTTGGTCCGGGTGATCGAGGAGACCTCGTTGGTGAGCAGGTAGTCCTCGAGGATCGTCGCGCGGTCGACCCCGGCGACCTCCAGCAGGAGAGCGGCTGCCCAGCCGGTGCGGTCCTTGCCGGCGGTGCAGTGGAACAGCTGGGGGAGGTCGTCGGTGGCGAGGCAGGTCAACAGGGCGGCGTACGACGTCCGCGCCTGCTCGGACCGCACGAAGCTCTCGTAGACGTCGAGCATCACGCGCTCGGCCGCCGCGGTGTCGGGGAGGATCTCGATCATCTCGGTCGGGATGCCGGAGACGTCGAGCTGCTGCCAGCGCGCACCCGGGACGGGCACGTCGGGGTGCGCCTCGATCTCGAGGGTGCTGCGCAGGTCGTGGATGACCTGGATGCCGAGGTCGGCGATGGCGGCGACGTCGGCCTCGTGCAGCTGGAGCTCGTTGGAGCGGTAGCACACCCCGCGCCGGACCCGCCCGCCGTCGGTCGTCGGGTAGCCCGCGCCGACACCTGCGACGTCACGGAAGTTGTCGGCGGACGCGAGCCGGAGCAGCTCGGAGGGCGTGTCGCTCACGCAGCGCAGGATAGGCCCGCCCGTCGACCGGACGCGGTCGAACCCCAGGGCGGCGATGGCCCGGAGTGGGGATGGCACCGGGGTGAGGAGCCGCCCTAGCGTGGCGGGGCCACGGCCGCGGGGCCGTCCCCTCGGGGGCACGCAGGGAGGGAACACACCCATGTCCACCACCCGCAAGCTCGGCGCGACCTTCGCCGCACTCGCGCTCGCCGTCGGAGCGAGCCTCGGGACCGTCGCCCTCGGCGCCGGCGCCGCCGACGCCTCGCGACCGGGCGTGCACGCCCGGTCCGTGCTGCCGGCGGTCGGCCACTACCAGGGGCGGGACGGCCACAACCGGCACATCACCTTCTCCTACGACGGTCACGCGATCCACAACGTGCGGGCCAACGGGCACCTGCTCGTGACCAGGGCCTCGGTCTCGGGTGCCCAGGTGCACCACACCTGCGACCACAGCACCCGCAAGTGCGTGCGTGGCCACTGGTTCAACGACCACACGTTCCAGGGCACCTGGAACGACCCGAACCAGGGCCACGAGTCCTACTTCCAGGCCCACTACATCCCGTAGCGCGGGCTCGCGGCTACCGACCCTCGTCGAGGGGCGCGCGCAGCGGCACGAACCGGTAGTAGCCGTGCCGGGTGACGAGCGGCTGGTCGTCCGCGCGCGCCTCGACGAGGAGCATCTCGCCGGCCACCGGGATGACCAGCCGCCCGGTCGGTGCCAGCTGGCCGACGAGCCCGACAGGCAGCTCCTGCGCACCTGCCGACACCAGCACACGGTCGTACGGCGCGCCGTCGGGGTCACCGAGGACGTGCGGCCGCGCGGGCTCGATGCGTGCCCACGGCCAGTCTCCGCGGGCCAGGTTCCTCCGGCCGAGCTCCACGAGCTGGGGCACGAGCTCGAGGCCGAGCACGCTGCCGCGCGTCCCGGTGAGGTGGGCGAGCAGGCCGGTGGTCCACCCGGAGCCCGACCCGACGTCGAGGACCCGGTCGCCGGGTCGCACCTCCAGCAGCCGCAGCATCGCCTCGACCGTGCGCGGCTGCGAGTTCGTCTGCCCGTGGCCGATGTCGATCGGGCCGTCGTACGCCGCACGGCGCCGCTGCGACCGCGGCAGGAACCACTCCCGCGGCACCGCCGCGAACGCCTCCCCGACCCGGTCGGTGTCCATGGTCCGAGTCAACCACCGTTGGCCCGGGAGGTGGGTGGGGCGAGCTTCTGGTTGCGGCTGTCTCCCGGCTCACGGGTGGTGGCACCGGTGGTCGAGCCCGCGAGCGCCAGCGAGCGTCGTCGAGACCCCAGAAGATGCGCAGGGCGGTGCTGTCGGCATCGCGCGGTCCGCTCGGGTTGCGACCGACAGGGCAGCAACGCCGGGGCGGCGGGCGGCTGGTTGCGGCTGGTTCCCGGCTCGCGGTTGCTGGCACCAGTGGTCGAGCAGCGAGCGCCAGCGAGCGTCGTCGAGACCCCAGAAGGTGTGCAGGGCGGTGACCGCCGGCACCTCGCGGTCCGCTCTGGTTGCGACCGACAGGCAGAGAAGGCGGGTACGGCGGGCGTCCGACCGCGGTCGCCTCCCGGCTCACGGGTGGTGGCACCGGTGGTCGAGCAGCGAGCGCCAGCGAGCGTCGTCGAGACCCC
>NZ_JBGAHF010000013.1:0-122309 GCF_044226305.1 Nocardioides sp.
ACTCTCCGTTGAAAACAACACCCAGGCACACCCCGAAGAGCACACCCAGAAAAAGAGATGCCTGACAGGAGACACTGACTAAATTGTCAGAATCATTGTCAAAGAAACCATCAACCAGCCACCTGACAAAGCAGGCAACCAGCCAACGGGGCATTACAAACTAATTCGTCGACTATGACACACTGTTGAGTTCTCAAGAATCAGACGCACCCGACCCTGACCCTCGCGGGCCCGGTGGCGGGGCAACCTGCAAAAACTTACCGGCTCCGACCCACCCCGTCAACTCGGGGCGATCCTCGCTGGTGCCGGGCGCGCGCCAACTCCGCTCGGTTGGCCTCGCGGCCCGAAGAGGGAGTCGCTCACCGCGACGAGAAGAACGTTAGCACCGGCGTCTCACGACCCCAAATCGGGTCGGCCCCGGGGCCGCAGCGGCGCCGCCGGGCGGTACGCCGACACGGTCGGCTCCCCCACCGCCCAGAACCGCCACGGGCGGTCGGCGGCGGCGCGCAGACCCACCCGCGGGCCGGTCGCGACCTCCGCCGGCGGCGGGCCCGGCTCGAGGGTCACCGGACCCGACGTCAGGTCGGTGCCGTCGTGGTCGAGGGTGATGCCGAGGGCGTTGCAGAGCCGGGCCGGACCCCGCGCCAGGTCGCGGTCGGACGCGCCGGGGCGGCGGGCCCGGGCCACGTCGACGCCGTCGACCACCTCGCCGGCGCGCAGCAGCACGGCGCTCGCGGTGCCCTCCGGCCCGCAGACGACGTTGCAGCAGACGTGCATCCCGTAGGTGAAGTAGCAGTAGAGGTGCCCGGGCGGCCCGAACATCACGGAGTTGCGCGGGGTGCGGCCCCGGAACGCGTGCGAGCCGGGGTCGTCCGCGCCGTCGTACGCCTCGACCTCGGTGAGCCGGACCGCGACCTCCCCGTGGCGCAGCACCGCGCCGAGGAGCCTGGGGGCGGTCTCGAGGACCGGTCCCGACAGGTCAGCCGAGCCGGGCACGGTGGTCGGCAGCGACGGCGACGACCTGGTCGAGCTGCTCGCGGACGCGGACCGGAGCCGTGCCGCCCCGCCCGTCGCGCGAGGCCACCGACCCCTCGACGGTCAGGACGTCGCGGACCGCGGGCGTCAGGGCCGGCGAGATCTCGGCCAGCTGCTCGTCGGTCAGCCCGTCCAGTCCGACCCCGAGCTCCTCGCAGCGCCGGACGCACGCACCGGCGACCTCGTGGGCGACCCGGAACGGCACCCCTTCGCGCACCAGCCACTCGGCGACGTCGGTGGCCAGCGAGAAGCCCTGCGGGGCCAGCTCGGCGAGCCGTTCGGTGTCGAAGACGAGGGTCGCGACCATCCCGGTGAACGCCGGCAGCAGCACCTCCAGGGTGTCGACGGAGTCGAAGACCGGCTCCTTGTCCTCCTGCAGGTCGCGGTTGTAGGCGAGCGGCAACGCCTTGAGCGTCGCCATCAGGCCGGCGAGGTTGCCGATCAGCCGCCCGGACTTCCCTCGGGCCAGCTCGGCGATGTCGGGGTTCTTCTTCTGCGGCATGATGCTCGACCCGGTCGACCACGAGTCGTGGAGCGTGACGAACCCGAACTCCCTCGTCGACCAGAGGATCACCTCCTCGGCGATCCGGCTGACGTCCACGCCGACCTGGGCGGCCACGTACGCGAGCTCGGCGACGAAGTCGCGGGAGGCGGTCCCGTCGATCGAGTTCGGGGAGGTGCCGGCGAACCCGAGCTCGGCGGCCACCAGCTCCGGGTCGAGCCCGAGGCTGGACCCGGCGAGCGCTCCCCCGCCGTACGGCGACTCGGCGGACGTGCGGCGGCGCCAGTCGGCCAACCGGTCGACGTCGCGGAGCAGCGTCCACGCGTGCGCGAGCAGGTGGTGGGACAGCAGCACCGGCTGGGCGTGCTGGAGGTGCGTGCGGCCGGGCATGATGCTCTCCTGGCCCGGGACCAGGTGGTCGCGGGCCTGGACGACCAGCGCGTCGACGAGGTCGAGCAGCAGCCCACCGACCGTGAGCGAGTGGTCGAGCAGGAAGCACCGGAACAGCGTGGCGATCTGGTCGTTGCGGCTGCGACCGGCACGGATCCGGCCGCCGATCTCCGGACCGACCTCGGCGACCAGGAGCCGCTCGAGGGCGCCGTGCACGTCCTCGTCGGACGGGTCGGGCTGCAGGTCACCGTCGGTGTACGCCTGGGCGAGCACGTCGAGGCCGCGGTGGACCTCCGCCTCCTCCGCCGGGCTGAGGTAGCCCGCAGCACCGAGTGCCTTCGCGTGCGCGTGCGACCCCGCGATGTCGTAGAGCGTGAGCCGCCAGTCGAAGTGGGTCGAGCGCGAGAGCGCCTCGAGCTCGGGCGAGGGACCGCCGGCGAACCGGCCGCCCCAGAGCTTCCCGGTGTTCGTGCTGCTCACTGCTGTCCTCTCACCGCGGCGATGGCGCTGGTCATGATGTCAGGGAGGTCGGCGGGGCGGACCGGGACACCGGCCATCGTCGTGGGCAGCCACCAGCCGGCGCCCAGGACGTTGCCGACCTCCTCCGGCTCCAGCTCGTCGAAGCTGATCTCCGCGCCGCGGTCGAGGGGCACCGCGAAGTAGGTGTGGTCGCCGACGTAGTCGACCCCGCCCCAGGAGTAGGGCTCCCGGTGGGAGAACACCGGGCCGAGCAGCCGGTCTGCGTCCGCGCGGATCCCGGCCTCCTCCCGGAGCTCTCGCACCGCCGCCGCCCGCAGCGACTCGCGCGGGTCGGGCGCACCTCCGATGCTGGACCAGTAGCGCTCGCCGAGGCGCGCGGGGTCCTGCTCCTCAAGCAGCAGCACGGCGCCGTCCGGGCTGACCGGGAGCACGCGGGCGGTGGCGCGGTGGACGGGCTCCATCAGTCGGTGCCGAACTCCATCGCGGCGCTGTCGAGCGCGACCTCGTCCGGCTCCTCGAGGGCCTCCGGGTTGGCCGTGATCCGGTCCGCCCCGCCCGCCTCGAGCTCGCCGTAGAGCGTGCCGTTCTCGACGAGGACCTGGCCCTGGTCGAGCGGCTGGGCGGCGTACTGCTCGAGCTTCGCGCGGGAGTCCGCGATGTCGAGGTTGCGCAGGGTGAGCTGGCCGATCCGGTCGAGCGGCCCGAACGCGGCGTTCTCGGTGCGCTCCATCGAGAGCTTGTCCGGGTGGTAGGAGAACGCGGGCCCGTCGGTGCGCAGGATCGAGTAGTCCTCGCCGCGACGCAGCCGCAGCGTGACCTCGCCGTCGACGAGCGAGGCGATCCAGCGCTGGATCGCCTCGCGCTGCATCAGCGCCTGCGGGTCGAGCCACCGGCCCTGGTAGAGCAGGACGCCGAGGCGGCGGCCCTCGAGGTGGTAGCTGGCGATCGTGTCCTCGTTGTGGATCGCGTTGAGGAGCCGCTCGTACGCGATCCACAGCAGTGCCATGCCCGGCGCCTCGTAGATGCCGCGGGACTTGGCCTCGATGATCCGGTTCTCGATCTGGTCGGACATGCCCAGGCCGTGCCGCCCGCCGATCGTGTTGGCCTCGTGGACCAGCGCGACGGGGTCGTCGTAGGAGACTCCGTTGATCGCGACCGGCCGACCCTCGCGGAACGCGATCGTGACGTCCTCGGGAGCGATCTCGACCAACGGGTCCCAGAACTTCACGCCCATGATCGGCTCGACGGTCTCGAGCGAGACGTCGAGGTGCTCGAGGGTCTTGGCCTCGTGGGTCGCCCCCCAGATGTTGGCGTCGGTGGAGTACGCCTTCTCCTTCGAGTCGCGGTAGGGCAGGCCCCGCTCGGTGAGCCACTGGCTCATCTCGGCGCGCCCTCCGAGCTCGGTGACGAAGTCGTGGTCGAGCCAGGGCTTGTAGATGCGCAGGTCGGGGTTGGCGAGCAGCCCGTAGCGGTAGAACCGCTCGATGTCGTTGCCCTTGAACGTCGAGCCGTCACCCCAGATGTCGACGCCGTCCTCGTGCATCGCGCGGACCAGCATGGTGCCGGTGACGGCGCGGCCGAGCGGCGTGGTGTTGAAGTAGGCGCGGCCTCCGGACCGGATGTGGAAGGCGCCGCAGGCCATCGCGGCCAGGCCCTCCTCGACCAGCTGGCGGCGGCAGTCGACGGCGCGGGCGATCTCGGCGCCGTACTGCTTCGCCCGGTCGGGCACGCCGGAGACGTCCGGCTCGTCGTACTGCCCGATGTCGGCGGTGTAGGTGCAGGGGACGGCGCCCTTGTCGCGCATCCACGCGACGGCCACCGAGGTGTCCAGGCCTCCCGAGAACGCGATGCCGACGCGTTCGCCGACCGGGAGGGACGTCAGGACCTTGCTCACGGGGTGTCTTCTCTCTGCTGGTGGCTGTCGGACGTGTGCGTGTCGGCGAGGGCGAGGAAGCGCCGGGCGAGGTCGTCGCCGCCCTGCGGGTCCCGGCCGATCACGAGGACGGTGTCGTCGCCGGCGATGGTGCCGAGGACGTCGGGGAACTCGGCCCGGTCGAACGCCGAGGCCAGGAACTGGGCGGCGCCGGGCGGGGTGCGCAGGACCACGAGGTTGGCGCTCGCGTCGGCGCTCACGAGGAGCTCGGCGCACAGCCGGGCCAGCCGGCTCGCGGCCGCGGCAGTCTCGCCGGGCGCCGCGGGTCGTCGGTCGCCGCCCTCGGCGGGGACCGCGTAGACCAGGGCGCCGGAGGGTGCGCGGACCTTGATCGCGTCGAGCTCGACGAGGTCGCGCGAGAGCGTCGCCTGGGTGACCCGCAGCCCGCTCTCGGCGAGCAGGTCGGCCAGCTCGCTCTGCGAGCGCACCTCCTGGTGGCTGACCAGCTCGAGGATGAGCTGGTGCCGGGCGTTCTTGGTGCCCGGACGCAGGGCGGTGCTCATGTCGACTCCTCGAGCAGGAACGTCAGGATCGCCTTCTGGGCGTGGCGGCGGTTCTCGGCCTCGTCCCACACGACGCTCTGCGGCCCGTCGATGACCTCGGCGTCGATCTCCTTGCCGCGGTAGGCCGGCAGGCAGTGCATCGCGATCGCGTCCGGCTTCGCCTGCTCGAACAGGGAGGTGGTGACGGAGTACGGCGCGAACACCTCCGCACGCGCCGCGGCCTCCTCCTCCTTGCCCATCGAGATCCAGGTGTCGGTCACGACGACGTCGGCACCGGTCACGGCGGCGACCGGGTCCGGCTCGAGCACTGCCGAGCCCCCGGTGGTCGTGGCGATGGCAGCAGCGCGGGCGACCATCTCCCCCGCCGGCGCGTAGCCCTCCGGCGAGCTCACCCGCACGTGCATGCCCGCGGTGGCGCCGGCGAGCAGCCACGAGTTGCCCATGTTGCAGGCGCCGTCCCCCACGAAGGCCACGGTGATGCCGGCGAGCTGCTGCTTGTGCTCGCGGACCGTGAGCAGGTCGGCGAGCAGCTGGCAGGGGTGGAAGTCGTCGGTGAGCGCGTTCACGACCGGGACGCCGGCGTGCTCGGCCATCTCCTCGAGACGGCTCTGGGCATAGGTGCGCCACACGATCATCGAGGCCTGGCGGCCCAGGACGCGGGCGACGTCGTGGACGGACTCCCGCACCCCGATGCCGGCCAGTGCGCCGTCGACGGTCATCGGGAACCCGCCGAGCTCGGCGACACCGGCGGCGAACGACGCCTGGGTGCGCAGCGTCTGCTTGTCGAAGATCATCGCGACCGTGCGCGGGCCGGCGAGCGGCTTGGCGTCGTACGGCGCCTGCTTGAGCTCGAAGGCGAGGTCGAGGACCCGGGCCTGCTCCTCCGGCGTCAGGTCGTCGTCGGCGAGGAAGTGTCGCGTTCCGGTGGCAGTCATCCGATCGCTCCGTCCAGGATGCCCGGCCAGGCGGCCAGGAACGAGGTGACGTCGTCCTCGGTGAGGACGAGCGGGGGCGCGAGCCTGATCCGGCGCGGCGTGGGGTTGTTGACGATGAACCCGGCCGCCTGCGCCGCCGCGACGACCTCGGCGGAGGCGTCGGCGGTCAGGTCGAGCCCGATCAGCAGCCCCTCGCCGCGGACCTCGGCGACGCGCGGGTCGGCCGCCAGGCCGTCGCGCAGCTTCTGGCCGAGCACCGTGACGTGCTCGAGCAGGTCGTCGTCCTCGATCGTGCGCACCACCGCGAGGGCGGCGGCGCACGCGACGGGGTTGCCGCCGAACGTCGTGCCGTGGTTGCCGGGCTGGAGCAGCCCACCCGCGTCGCCGACGCCGATGCAGGCGCCGATCGGGAAGCCACCGCCGAGTCCCTTGGCGACCGTCACGACGTCCGGGGTGACGCCGGAGGCCGCGTGGGCGAACCAGTCGCCGGTGCGCCCCATGCCGGTCTGCACCTCGTCGAGCCAGAGCAGCGCGCCGTGCTCGTCGGCGATCGCACGGGCCGCGCCGAGGTAACCCTCGGGCGGTACGACGACGCCCGCCTCGCCCTGGATCGGCTCGAGCAGCACCGCCGCGGTGTCGTCGGTCACCGCCGCGGCGAGCGCGTCGGCGTCGCCGTAGGGGACGAAGGTGACCTCGCCGGGCAGCGGCTCGAACGGGGCGCGGTAGGCCTCCTTGGCGGTGAGGGCGAGCGCCCCCATGGTGCGGCCGTGGAAGGAGCCCTCGGCGGCGACCACCTGGGTGCGGCCGGTGCGGCGGGTGAGCTTGAACGCGGCCTCGTTGGCCTCGGTCCCCGAGTTGGTGAAGAACACCTTGCCGGCCCCCGCCCCGACCCCGAGCACGTCGAGCAGCTTCTCCGCGAGCTCGACCTGAGGGGCGGTGGTGAAGAAGTTGGAGACGTGACCGAGGGTCCGCAGCTGCTCGGTGACGGCGTCGACCAGGGCCGGGTGGCCGTGGCCGAGCGCGTTGACGGCGATGCCGCCGAGCAGGTCGACGTACTCCCGGCCGTCGGCGTCCCAGACGTGGGACCCCGCGCCCCGGGTCAGCACCAGCCTCGGCGGACCGAAGGTGTTCATGAGGGAGGCGGCGTAGCGCTCCTGGTAGCTGCTCGTGGAGTCGGTCACTGGCTCGCGTCCCTCGCCTTCCGGGTCTTGGTCTCGACGCCCGGCAGCACCTGGGTGCCGACGCCCTCGTTGGTGAACAGCTCCAGCAGCACCGCGTGCGGCTCGCGGCCGTCCACCACGGTGGCCCGCGGGACGCCGCGCTGCACGGCCTGAAGGCAGGCGCTCATCTTCGGGATCATGCCCGAGGCGAGGGTCGGGAGGATCTCGGCGAGCGCCTCCGGACCGATCTCGCCGATCACGTCGTCGGCGTCCGGCCAGTCGAGGTAGAGCCCTTCGACGTCGGTGAGCACGAGCAGCTTCTCGGCGCCGAGCGCGACGGCGAGCGCGGCGGCGGCGGAGTCGGCGTTGACGTTGTGCACCACGCCGTCCACGTCGGGGGCGACGCTCGAGACCACCGGGATCCGCCCGGCCTCGATCAGGTCGAGGACCGACTCGGGACGCACCTGGGTCACCTCGCCGACCAGACCGAGGTCGACCTCCTCGCCGTCGACGACGGTGCCGGTGGTCGTCGCGGTGAACAGACCGGCGTCCTCGCCGGAGCAGCCGACCGCGAGCGGGCCGTGCTCGTTGATCAGCCCGACGAGCTCGCGCTGCACCTGGCCGACCAGGACCATCCGGACCACGTCCATCGCCTCGGGGGTCGTCACCCGCAGGCCGCCGCGGAACTCGGACTCGATGCCGAGCCGGTCGAGCATGGTGGAGATCTGGGGACCGCCCCCGTGCACGACGACCGGCTTGAACCCGGCGAACCGCAGGAACGCGATGTCCTCGGCGAACGCGCGCTTCAGCGTGTCGTCGGTCATCGCGTTGCCGCCGTACTTCACCACCACGATCTTGCCGTGGTAGCGCTTGAGCCAGGGCAGGGCCGCGGCCAGGGTGCGCGCCTTGGCCGGGTCCGGCTTGCTCGGGTCGTGGGGGGTGTGCTCGATGCTCATCGTCGTCCTTAGGAGGAGTACGCGCTGTTCTCGTGCACGTAGGCGTGGGTGAGGTCGTTGGTCCACACGGTCGCCCGCTCGGAGCCGGCCTTCAGGTCGATGGTCACCGTGACCTCGCGCGGCTCGAGGTCGACCGTGGCCGGGTCCGCGTGGGGGGTCGACCTCCGGCAGACCCAGACGCCGTTCATCGCGACGTCGAGGTCGGCGGGGTCGAACTGCGCGCTGGTCGTGCCGATGCTGGCCAGCACCCGGCCCCAGTTCGGGTCCTTGCCGAAGACGGCGGCCTTGAACAGGTTGGACCGCGCGACGCTGCGACCGACGTCGACGGCCTCGTCCTGGGTGGCCGCGTTGAGGACGGTGATCGCGATCTCGTGGTCCGCCCCCTCGGCGTCCTTGAGGAGCTGCATGGCGAGGTCGGTGCAGGCCTGGGTGAGGGCAGCGGTGAAGTCGCCGAGGCTCGGCGTGATGCCGCTGGCGCCGCTGGCCAGCACCGTCACGGTGTCGTTGGTGGACATGCAGCCGTCGGAGTCGAGCCGGTCGAAGCTGACCCGCGTCGCGGCGCGCAGTGCGGTGTCGAGGTCGGCGGCCGGCACGACGGCGTCGGTGGTGAGCACGACCAGCATCGTCGCCAGCTGCGGGGCGAGCATGCCGGCGCCCTTGGCCATCCCGCCGATGCTCCACCCGGCCCCCTCGACGAGGACTTGCTTGCTCACCGAGTCGGTGGTCATGATCGCGTGGGCGGCGTCGTCGCCCCCGTCGACCGCGAGCGCGTCGTACGCCGCCCGCGCGCCGGCGAGCACCTGGTCGCGGTCGTTGGTCAGCCCGATCAGCCCGGTGGAGCACACCACGACGTCGATCGGGCCGATGCCCAGGCACTGCGCCACGGTCTCGGCAACGGCGTGGGTGGTCTGGAAGCCCTCGGGGCCGGTGTAGCAGTTGGCGCCGCCCGAGTTCAGGAACACCGCGCGGACGGTGCCGTCCTTGACGACCTCCTGGCTCCACAGCACGGGGTTGGCCTTGCAGCGGTTGGCGGTGAAGACGCTCGCGGAGTCGAAGGCGGGGCCGTCGTTGACGACGAGCGCGACGTCCTTCGCGCCGGTGGACTTGAGGCCGGCGGCGACGCCGGCGGCGCGGAAGCCCCGGGGCGCGGTGATCACGGCGCCACCCCCACGGTCGAGAGGCCGGTGGTCTCGTCGAGCCCGAGGGCCAGGTTCATGCACTGGACGGCAGCACCGGCGGTGCCCTTCGCGAGGTTGTCGACCGCGCCGACGGCGACCAGCCGCCGGGCGTCCTGGTCGACGGTCACCTGCAGGTGCACCGCGTTGGAGCCGGTGACCGACTTGGTCTGGGGCCACTGGCCCGGCGGCAGCACGTGGACGAACGGCTCGTCGGCGTACGCCGTCGCGTACACCTCGTGCGCCTCCTCCGCCGTGAGCTCCGCGGTGAGCGTGGCCGAGCAGGTCGCGAGGATGCCCCGCGGCATCGGGACGAGCAGCGGGGTGAAGCTGACGCGGACCGACCCGTCGACCAGCCCGGAGAGGTTCTGGGTGATCTCCGGCGTGTGGCGGTGCACGCCACCGACGCCGTACGCGCTGGCGTTGCCCATCACCTCGCTCCCGAGCAGGTGCGGCTTCGCGGCCTTGCCCGCGCCGCTCGTGCCGGAGGCGGCCACGACGGTGACGTCGGGCTCGACGATCCCGGCGGCGACCGCCGGGGCCAGGGTCAGGGTGGAGACGGTCGGGTAGCAGCCCGGGATCGCGACCCGCGTCGCGCCCCGCAGGACGTCGCGCTGCCCCGGGAGCTCGGGCAGGCCGTAGGGCCAGGTGCCGGCGTGCGCACCACCGTAGAACCGCTCCCAGGCGGCGCTGTCCGCGAGCCGGAAGTCGGCGCCGCAGTCGACGACGACCGTGTCGTCGCCGAGCTGCGCGGCGAGCGGCCCGGACTCGCCGTGCGGGAGTGCGAGGAAGACCACGTCGTGGCCGCCGAGGGTTTCGAGGGACGTCTCCTCGAGCACCCTGTCGGCGAGGGGCACCAGGTGCGGCTGCAGGCCGCCGAGCGGTTGCCCCGCGTTGGAGGCGCCGGTGAGCGCGCCGATCTCCACGGCGGGGTGGCCGAGGAGCAGGCGCAGCAGCTCGCCCCCGGCGTACCCGCTGGCTCCGGCGACGGCGATCCTGGTCGACATGTGCATGACTATACATGCGTTCGCATGTCTATGTAATCGAGGTGCGTCTGTCGGTGCTGCCGCCTAGGTTCGCGACCATGACCCGACTTCCGGACGCCGAGTACCTCCGCCACATCGCCCAGGACTCCGCCCGCTTCCGCGCCGTCCTCGCCGACTGCGACCCGGGGACCCCGGTGCCCAGCTGTCCGGACTGGGCGGCCCGCGACCTCCTGTGGCACCTCGGCGAGGTCCAGCACTTCTGGGGGACGATGCTGCGCCAGCGTCCGGTGGGGCCCGAGGACTACAGCCACGCGCCGGTGCCGGAGACGCTCGCCGGCCTGCTGGACTACTTCGACGAGGGTGCCCGGCTCCTCCTGGACCAGCTGACCTCGGTCGACCCGGCCGAGGAGACCTGGACCTGGTCGCAGGACCACACGGCCGGCTTCATCCTCCGGCGCCAGGCCCACGAGGCGCTCATCCACCGGCTCGACGCCGAGCTCACCGCCGGTGCGGTGACGCCGCTGGACCCCGCGCTCGCCGCCGACGGGGTCGACGAGGCGCTGGACGTGATGTTCGGGGGCAAGCCGCCCTGGGGCACCTTCACCCCGCTTCCCCAGCACGTCCGGGTCGACATCGCCGATCGGGGCGAGTCGGTCTGGGTGCAGCTCGGGCGCTTCACCGGCACCGACCCCGAGAGCGGCACCCACCACGAGGACATCGACGACCTCGGGGTCGTCCCGGACCCCGGGACTCCCGCCGACGTCGTGCTCACCGGACCGGCCGGAGCACTGGACGCCTGGCTCTGGCGCCGCGGCGAGGACACGGAGATCTCGGTCGCCGGCGACGCGGAGGTCTACGACCGGTTCCGGTCCTGCGTGAACCACCCCATCAACTGACCGGTGAAACCGGCGTGAAGGCGGGCTGAAACCGCCGGGCTGCAGGGTGGGCACATGACACGAGTCACGGACACCGACCTGGCCGTCGCGGCCGCCGGGCTGGTCAAGACGTTCGGCGAGCAGCGCGCGGTCGACGGTGTGGACCTCGAAGTGCGGCGCGGCGAGGTCTTCGGCGTGCTCGGCCCCAACGGCGCCGGCAAGACCACCACCCTCCAGATGCTCGCGACGCTGCTGCCGATGGACGGGGGCAGCGCCCGCATCTTCGGCGTCGACGTGCGACGCGAGCCGCACGTGGTCCGTCAGCTCCTCGGCGTGACCGGGCAGTACGCGTCGGTCGACGAGAACCTCACCGGCTTCGAGAACCTCTGGCTCTTCGGGCGCCTCCAGGGCCTGCGCTCCGCGCGCGCGAAGCAGGTGGCGACCGACCTGCTCGGCCGGTTCGGCCTGGAGGACGCCGCCGACAAGCAGATCCAGCAGTTCTCCGGCGGCATGCGCCGACGGCTCGACCTCGCGGCGAGCCTGATCACCCGGCCGCCGCTGATCTTCCTCGACGAGCCGACCACCGGCCTGGACCCGCGCACCCGCGGTCAGATGTGGGAGACCATCCGGGAGCTGGTGCGTGACGGCTGCACCGTGCTGCTGACCACGCAGTACCTCGACGAGGCCGACCAGCTGGCCGGCCGGATCGCCGTGATCGACCGTGGCCGCAAGGTCGCCGAGGGCACTCCCGACGAGCTCAAGACGTCGATCGGCAGCTCGACCCTGCACCTACGGATGTCCGATCCCGCGGACACGCCTGACGCCGCCGCCGTCGTACGCCGGGTTCTCGGCGAGGACCCGGTCCTGACTCCCGAGGCGGGCGGGATGAACGCGGCCCTGCTCGACGCCAACCAGGCGGCCGACGTGCTCATCGCCCTGCGCCAGTCCGGCCTGTCGATCGCGGCCGCGACCGTGCAGAAGCCGACCCTCGACGAGGTGTTCCTCGCCATCACCGGCCACGGCACCGACGACGCACCCGCCCCGGACACCACCGACGACCGCACCCTGGAGGTGACCCGATGACCGTCCTGACGACCGACCCGACCAGCACCCCGCTGGACCGCGAGCTCGCGGCGCACCCCAGCATCGGCGACACCGTCGACCAGACCCTGGCCATGGCCTGGCGTGCGCTGAAGAAGATGCGCCGCAACCCCGAGCAGTGGTTCGACGTGACCATCCAGCCGCTGCTCTTCACGGCGATGTTCGCCTACATCTTCGGCGGCGCGATCTCCGGCAGCGTGCAGGACTACCTGCCGATCGTCATCACCGGGATCCTCGCCCAGACGGCGCTGACCGCCTGCATGGCGACCGGGATCCAGCTCCGCGAGGACATGGACAAGGGCGTCTTCGACCGCTTCAAGTCACTCCCGATCGCGCGGATCGCCCCGCTGGCGGGCCCGGCGCTGGCCGACCTGGTCCGCTACGGCACCGCGGCGACCCTGACGATCCTCACCGGCGTCGTGATGGGCTACCGCCCCGGTGGCGGGGTGCCGGGAGTGCTCGCCGGCTGGCTGATGACGGTGATCGCCGGCTGGTCGCTGGCGTGGATCTTCACCTACTTCGGCACCGTCGCCCGCAGCGCCCAGGCGGTCCAGGGCATCTCGATGCTCATCATGTTCCCGCTGACGTTCCTCTCGGACGCGTTCGTCCCGGCCGACACCCTCCCGGGTTGGCTGCAGACCTTCGTGAAGATCAACCCGGTCACCCTGGTCGTCAACGCGGTGCGGGACCTGATGAACGACGGGCAGTTCACCACCAACGTCGGCTGGGCGCTCCTCGGCTGCCTGGCCGTGGTCGTGGTCTTCCTGCCGCTCTCGGTGCGGTCCTACAGCCGGAAGATGTGATCCGAGAGGCAGCGGTGGGCAGCACCGTGGTGTCGAGGCTCGGCGCTGGCGCGCCTCACACCTCGACCACCGTGGCGAGGACTGGCGCGCCTCACACCTCGACCACCGAGCCGGGTCAGCCGAGCGCGGCGAGCAGCGCCTCGACCTCGTCGCGGAGGTCGACGGCCCGGCGGTCCCCGAGCCCGGCTCGCACCCGCGCCTCCTCGCCGGGGAGGGCCTGCTCGGCCAGCGCCAGGACCGGCGCCCAGGCCAGGCTGGGCAGCTGCCGGTTGTAGCCGAAGACGTCGGCGCAGACCAGCACCCGCACGGCTCGCCGGGCCCGCTCGGCGTCCGGGTCGTCGGTCAGCTCCCAGGTCGCGACGGCGAACAGCAGGGTGCCGAAGATCGGGTAGTCCAGGAACCCGGCGGTGCCACCCAGGACGACCGGCGCCTTCCCCAGCAGGCTGCGCCGCAGGCCCGCGGCGTGCTCCCGCCGGCCGTGGCGTGCGTGCGCGGCGACGGCCGCCGCCTCGGCGTACAGCACCCACGGCTCGTAGCCCAGCGTCGAGCCGAACGCGGGGAAGCTGCGCGCGGACAGCGTCGTGACGGCGTCCCGGTAGCGGCGCAGCCCGTCGTCCACCCGGCCGGCGGCGAGGTCGAGCTCGGCGCGCCCGCAGAGCAGGATGATCGCAGCGCCGAAGATCCCGGACCCGGCCTCGTTGGCCTCGATCTCGTCGAAGATCCGCTCGGCCTCGGCGAGCCGGCCGTCCTGCATGGCTCCGACGGCGAGCACGGCCTTGAGCTGGGCGGCGTCCTCGTCGGCGCCGAGGGCCTCCATGACGGGGATGGCGTCGCGGGCGTAGCCGATCGCCTCGGTCATGTCGCCGACCTGCATGGTCAGCCCGGCCAGCTGGGCGCGCGCCAGGGCACCGGTCCACGGCCCGGACGCGTCGTCGGCGAGCTCGAGCGCCCGGAGCGCGCGCTCCCGGGCGAGCCGGACCTCGCCCTGGTTCTCGTGGAACTGGCTCGACCACTGCAGCGCGAGGCGGGCGACCGCCGGGTCGTCGTCGTCGCAGAGCTGCTCGAGCTGGTGCGGACCCGGAGCCCGGCCGTCGCCCGGGGTCGCGATGCCGCTGCGGGCGGCCAGCAGGACCCGCGCCGAGACCTCGCTGCGGCTGCGCGCGGCGCCCCACCCGACCCGCTCGAGACGGTCGAACGCCCGACCCTCCAGCGAGTCGGTGAAGATCATCGTGTTGAACGCGATCGCGACCAGCGTCGTGCGCAGCGCCTCCTCGAGGCCGGCGCCGACCTCCGCGTCGGCGACCAGGTCCTCGACCTCACGGGAGAGGTTGACGACCTTGAGGTGGCTGCCCTCGATCGTCCAGAAGTCCGACAGGCACGCCATGATCGCGACCACGGCATCGACGTCGCCGTCACGCACGGCGGCGCGCAGCACGTCGACGAGGTTGCCCTCCTCCGCCCGGATCGCCGCCATCGTCACGACCTGCTCGGGTCCGAACAGCCGGTCGTCCGCGTCGAGCGCGAACGCCGTCGCCCAGGCGCGCTGCCGCCGGCGCGCCTCGGCCTCGTCGCCGGCACCGGCCAGCTGCAGCTGGCCGAACTCACGGACCGTCTCGAGCATCCGGTAGCGCAGCTGGTCGCCGCGCTCCTGCACGGTGGCCAGCGACTGGTCGACCAGCGCCGACAGCGGGACCAGGGCATCGCCGTCGACGACGGCATCGGCGCCCTCGAGGGAGAACCCGTCACGGAACACCGCCAGCCGGCGCAGGGCGGCGCGCTGCTCCTCGTCGAGCAGGTTCCAGCTCCAGTCGATGACGGCGAGCAGGGTCTGGTGCCGCTCGGGAGCGTCCCGCGTCCCGCCTCGCAGGAGCGCGAACCGGTCCTCGAGGCGCCGCTCGATCTCGGCCACCGACATCACGCGGACCTTGGCCGCGGCCAGCTCGACCGCGAGCGGCAGGCCGTCGAGGCGACCGACCAGGCTGCGCACCTCCTGGTCGTCGAGCCGGGCGCCGGGTCGCGCTGCCGAGGCGCGCTCGTCGAAGAGCTCGACGGCATCGTCGAGGCCGAGCTGCGGCAGCTGGTAGATGCGCTCGGCCGCGATGCCGAGCGGGGCCCGGCTGGTGGTGAGCACCTGCAGGGCCGGTGTCCGGACCACCAGCACCGACACCAGCTCGGCCACGGCGTCGACGAGGTGCTCGCAGTTGTCCAGGACCAGCAGCGCCGGTGCGGTGCCGACCTGGTCGACGATCCGGCTGAGCAGGTCGGTACGGCGGGCGACGGCACCGGTCAGCCGCCCGGTGACCGACTCGCGGACGCCCAGCACGTCGCCGACCTCGACGGCCACGCCCTCGGGAGACGTCACACCGGCGAGCTCGACGAAGTGCACGACCGGCTGCTCGGCGAGCCGGCCCATCAGGTGGGCGATCCGGGTCTTGCCGAGGCCGCCGGCTCCCACGATGGAGGTGACCCGTGAGCTGCGGATCATCGTCTCCAGCGCGGCGACGTCCTGCTCCCGGCCGATCAGGCGCGACGCCTCGTAGAGCAGCCCCTCGCGGACCGGCCGGTCGCGCGCGAGGAGCTCGGCGTGCAGCGCCCGCAGCTGCGGGCTCGGGTCGACGCCGAGCCGGTCGGCGAGGTCGGCACGGTAGGTCTCGTAGCGGTCGAGCGCGGCCGGGACGCCGTGGACCCCCGCGACCGCCCGCAGGAGGGCGGTGAGCACCTCGTCGTCGGGCTGCGCACGCTCGAGGAGCGGCAGCGCCGCGGCGTACTCCCCGGCGGCCGCCCGCCGCAGCCCCTCGGGGCGCAGCACCCACGCGTCGACGTCCGTGTCGGCGAGCGCGAGGCGGTAGCCGCGGTTCGTGCGCTCGATGACCGTCGGGCCGGTCACGGCGCGCCCGCGGGACACCACGACCTGCAGCGCCTTCGTGGGGTTGACCGGGACGTCGTCGCCCCAGACCTCCTCGACCAGCGCCGACTCGCTCAGGCCGCGGGACCCGGCCTCCACCAGGGCACGCAGCAGCGCGCGGGTCCGTTCTCCGGGGACCGGCGCACCCTCCCAGGTGACCTCGTCGAGGACCGCGAGCCGCGGAGCTGCCGGCTCGTCAGGTCCGCTGGACGGCACCGGTCCGTTCGGCCGCGACCGCCACGGCCGCGTCGCGCGCGGCACCGGTCTCCTCCTCGGTGAGGGTCCGGTCGGGCGCTCGGAAGCGCAGCGCGAAGGCCAGCGACTTGCGTCCGGCGCCGACCTGCTCGCCGACGTAGACGTCGAAGAGCCGGATCGACTCGAGCAGCGGTCCGGCGCCGGCTCGCAGGGCGGCCTCGACGTCGGCGGCCCGGACGTCGTCGGCCACGACCAGCGCGACGTCCTCCTTCGCGAGCGGGTAGGTCGAGAACTCCGGTCCCGGGACGACGTCGCGGGCGAGCCGCAGCAGGAAGTCCAGGTCGATCTCGACGGCGGCGCTGCGAGGCGGCAGGCCGAAGGCCTGGCAGACCTTGGGGTGCAGCTCGCCGGCGTGACCGAGCTCGGAGCCACCGGCGCGGATCTCGGCACAGCGACCCGGGTGCCAGGGCGCACGCGTCGCGGCGACGGCATCGACCTCGACGCCGAGCTCGGCACCGAGGCGCCGGACCAGGCCGATCGCATCGGACCAGCCGGCCTCGCGCCCCGCGCCCCACCAACCCGCACGCTCGCGCTCACCGGCGAGGACCACCGCCAGGAAGAGCGGCTGCTCGGGGATCGTCTCGAAGAGCTTGGCCAGCTCGTCGGGGCTCGGGCGCCAGTCGACGCCGAAGATCGGCGCCGGCCCGCGGTCGACGGGGAACGCGACCGTGCCGGTCTCGAAGAGCGCCACGCCGCTCGCGCCACGTCCGAGGTTGCGCGCGGCGGCCTTCAGCAGGCCGGGCAGCAGCGTCGTCGTGTACGACGGCTCCTCGCTCGACAGCGGGTTGGCCAGCCGGACGGTGCGGCGCCGCGGGTCGTCCGCAGGCAGCCCGAGCGCGTCGAACGCGGCGTCGCCGACGAACGGGAAGCTGATCACCTCGACGCAGCCGGCCCCGGCCAGGGTGCGGCCGACACGGCGGCGCAGCCGCTGCTCGCGGGACAGCCCGCGGCCGGCGGCCTCGCGCGGCAGCACCGAGGGCACCTGGTCGTAGCCGACGATCCGGGCGACCTCCTCCACCAGGTCGAACGGGTCGACGAGGTCCGGGCGCCACGGCGGCGGGGTGGCGGTCAGCGTGCCGTCGCCCTCCTCGAGCTCGCAGCCCACGGCCGCGAGGTTGGCGCTCGTGGTGGCTGCGTCGATGTCGATGCCGGTCACCCGGGCCGGCAGGTCGTGGCGGATCGTGATCCGGGGACGCTCGGGGGGCGTGCCCACGACCGTGACGCCGGGGTCGGCCGAGCCGCCGCCGTACGTCGTCAGCAGCTCGACGACGCGGTCGGCCGCCGCCGGGGTGATCACGGGGTCGACGCCGCGCTCGTTGCGCTTGCCGGCCTCGGAGCTGATCTTGTGGCGCTTGCCGGTGCGGAACATCGAGACCGCGTCCCAGTGCGCCGCCTCGACGAGGACGTTGGTCGTCGTCGACGACATCTCGGTCGTCTCGCCACCCATCACGCCGCCGAGGCCGATGATGCCGGAGTCGTCGGTGACGACGAGGTCCTCGGGCGAGAGCGCGCGGTCGACGCTGTCGAGCGTCGTCAGGCGCTCGCCCTCGTGGGCCCGCCGCACCCGGATCGGGCCCTGGAGCCGGTCCGCGTCGTAGCCGTGGATCGGCCGGCCGGTCTCGAGCATCACGTAGTTCGTGACGTCGACGGCCAGCGAGATCGGTCGCATCCCGGCCTGCTGGAGCCGCCGCGCCATCCAGTCCGGGGTCGGTGCGGCCGGGTCGAAGCCGGTGACCCTGCGGGCCACGAACACCGGGCAGCCGGCCGTATCGTCGACGACGACCGGGTAGCCGGCGTCGTTGGCCTCCGGGACCACGCGGTCGGCGGGGTCGCGGTACGGAGCGCCGTAGGCCAGCGCTGCCTCGCGGGCGATGCCGCGCAGGGAGAGCGCGTAGGCCCGGTCCGGGTTGATCTCGAACTCGATGACCTCCTCGCGGAGGCCGAGGACGTCGAACGCGTCGTCACCCGGCTCACCGGCGTCGGCCGGCAGCACGATGATCCCGTCGTGGTCCTCCCCCAGCCCGAGCTCGCGGGCCGAGCAGATCATCCCGGCCGAGACGTGGCCGTAGGTCTTGCGCGCGGAGATCTCGAACCCGCCGGGCAGCACGCCGCCCGGGAGCACCACGACCACGAGGTCGCCCGGGGCGAAGTTGTGTGCGCCGCAGACGATGCCCTGCGGCTCGCCGGTGCCGTTGGCGGCGCCGACGTCGACGGCGCACCAGTTGATGGTCTTGCCGTTCTTCTGCGGCTCGGGCTCCATCGTGAGCACGCGGCCGACGACCAGCGGGCCGCTGATGTCGGCCCCGGCGCTCTCGATCGCCTCGAGCTTGAGGCCGAGCGCGGTCAGCCGGTGGGTGAGGTCCGCGGTGGTCACGTCGGCCGGCAGGTCGACGTACTCGCGGATCCAGGAGGCAGGCGCCTTCATCTGGTCACAGCTCCGTTCCGAAGGCGGTGGTGAAGCGGACGTCGCCCTCGAAGAGCTCGCGCAGGTCCTCGATGCCGTGGCGGAACATCAGGGTGCGGTCGATGCCCATCCCGAAGGCGAAGCCGGTGTAGCGCTCCGCGTCGACCCCGCAGGCACGCAGGACGCGCGGGTTGACGACCCCGCAGCCGCCCCACTCGATCCAGCCCTCGCCGCGGCAGGTGCGGCACGGCGCGCCGTCGAGCTCGCCGGCACCGCGGCACACGAAGCAGACCAGGTCGACCTCGGCGCTCGGCTCGGTGAACGGGAAGTACGACGGGCGGAACCGCGTGCTGATGCCCTCGCCGAACATCTGCGCGGCGAAGTGGTCGAGGGTGCCCTTGAGGTGCCCCATGGTGATGCCCTCGTCGACGGCGAGGCCCTCGACCTGGTGGAACACCGGGCTGTGCGTGGCGTCGTACTCGTCGGTGCGGAAGACCCGTCCTGGGCACACGACGTAGATCGGCGGCGTGCGCGAGAGCATCGTGCGGGCCTGCACCGGCGAGGTGTGGGTGCGCAGCACCAGGTGGTCCTCGGGCGGGTCGGTCCAGAAGGTGTCCTGCATGGTGCGGGCGGGGTGGTCCGGACCCAGGTTGAGCGCGTCGAAGTTGAGCCACTCGGCCTCGATGACCGGGCCCTCGGCGACCTCCCAGCCCATCGCGACGAAGATGTCGGCGATCAGCTCGGCGCCGGTGGTCAGCGGGTGCCGCGCACCGGCCGGCACCCGGTCGGTCGGGAGCGTGACGTCGACGGTCTCCTCGACCAGCATCCGCTCCTCGTGCTCGGCCTCGAGCACCGCCTGGCGCGCGGCGAGCGCCTGGTTGACCGCACCGCGGGCCTGACCGATGCGCTGGCCGGCCTCCTTGCGCGCCTGGGGCGGCAGCGCCCCGATCTCGCGGTTGGCGAGCGCGAGCGGCGAGCGGTCGCCGGTGTGGTCGATGCGCACCTGCTTCAGCTCGGCGAGGTCGGCAGCGGCCGCGATCGCGGCGAGCGCCGCGTCGCGTGCGGCCTCGACCTCCTCGGGCTTCAAGGCGGTGACCTCCACGGGGTCGTAGTCGGTGTTGGGACCGGACACGGGGTGAAGTCTAGGAACGCGTCGGTCGCGGGCGCGAACCGGTTCCACCCGATGCGCACCGCCACCACGACCCGCGGGCGACAATCGGGGGGTGAGAACACCCCACACCGGGCGCACGATCGGCCTGGTCGCCCTCGTCTTCGCCCTGATCTGCCTGGTCGGCGGCGCCGGGGCGGCGGCCGCCGTCGAGTCCGACACGGTCCCGAGCTTCTGGGGTGGTCTGTGGTGGGCGCTGTGCCTGATGACGAACCTCGGGTTCGTCTACGGCCGACCGCACAGCGCGACCGGCGCCGTGGTCTCGGTCGTGCTGATGATGACCGGCTTCCTGCTGCTCTCACTGCTGAGCGCCACCTTGGCGGCGATGTTCATCCGCGCCGAGGCCGAGCCGGCGGAGCGGCTGAGCACCGACCTCGAGCGGGAGATCCTCGGACGCCTCGACGAGATCTCCCGTCGGGTCGAGGGCCTCGAGCAGCGGCTACCCGACAGGGAATGAGTCGACCGGGAGCATCACGGTCACCCGGGCTCCCCCACCGTCCGCGTCGCCGATCGTGGTCGTGCCCCCGTGCGCCTCGACCAGGCCGTGCACGAGGTAGAGCCCCAGCCCGGAGCCGCCACTGCGCCCGGACCTCCAGAACTTGGTGAAGACCCGGCGGCGCAGCTCGGGGTCGATCCCCTCGCCCTCGTCCGCCACGACCAGCCGGAGCCCGGAGACCCCGGGCGCCTCGCCCATCGGGTCGAGGGCGACCCGGACGGTGCCGGAGCCGTGCCGGACGGCGTTCTCGACGAGGTTGGTGACCACCTGGACGAACTTGTCCGGGTCGACCGTCACCCGCGGGACGTCCGGCGCGACGGTCAGCTCGATCGGCCGGCTGGTGCTGGCGCCGACCGACTCGACCACCCGGCGCACCAGCACCTCGGGCTCGACCGGTCGCGGGTGCAGCTGGAGCCGGCCGGTGTCGATGCGTGCGACGTCGAGGAGCTCCGCGATCAGCCGGCTCAGCCGGTCGGCGTCCGCGCTGACCGTGGTGAGCATCAGCTTCTTCTGCTCGTCGTTGAGCTTGTCCCAGCGGTTCAGCAGCGCCTGGACGAACCCCTTGACGCCGGTCAGCGGCGACCGCAGCTCGTGGGCGACCGTCGCGACCAGGTCGGAGCGCTCCCGGTCCAGCCGGGCTCGGCCGCGACCGGACCGGATGCTGACCGCGACCTGCTCGACCGGTCGGTCCAGCGCAGGTCGGTGCAGCCGGGCGACCACGAGCACCTCGGTGCCGTCGGGGAGCAGCCAGGACTGCTCGGGCACGGCCGTGCGCGTCGCGAGCCCGTCGTAGGGCTGGTTGGTGGAGCACCAGTCCCGACCGTCCTGGTCGCGGAGGGCCAGCACGTCGGCCAGGGGCCGCCCGGGGGCCCGGGCCGGGTCGACCCCGAGGTAGCGGCCGGCGACGGTGTTGACGGCCACCACCCGGCCGTCGGGACCGGCCAGCACGGCGCCGTCCGCGAGCGCGTCCAAGGCGTCCACGGCCGTCACCCTAGGCCATCAGCGCGCAGCGACACCGGCATGGACGACGGCAGCGCGCAGCCGGCGCGCCCAGGGGTCGCCGGCCCGCACGAAGGCGGCCGGCCGGCCGACCGGTGCGGACACCGTCAGGGTGCGGTCGCCGGCGTACCGGGTGCCGGTGAGCAGGTGCACCCAGGTCCCCGGGGGCAGCGTGACCTCGACGCGCCGAGCGCCTTCCTCGAGCACCGGCGCGACGAGCAGGTGGGCGCCGAGGAAGAACTGCCGGTCCGAGTCGGCGGCCGCGGTCCCGGGGACGACCAGCCAGCCGGGCCGCACCGCGGGCAGGCCGGTGCGGGTCGCCTGGTCGACGACCGAACGACGGTACGGCGCGAGTGCCGCGAACAGACGGGTCGCCCAGGCGAAGTCGCGAGCGGACGCACGGGTCGAGAACACCTGCCGGTTCGCGTCGGGACGGTTGCCCTCGTGGGTGCGCATGACGACCCCGAACGCCTGGTACTCCGCCCACCGCTGGAGCAGGTCGGGACCGCGGACGTAGTCCTTCACGAACGCGTTGACCGAGGTGTAGCCGCCGATGTCGGAGTGCACGAGCGGCCAGCCGGACACGCCGGCCGACAGCGTGCCGAGCAGCGCCGAGGCGAGCCCGTCCTGCCGGCTGTAGGTCACCAGCTGGTCGCCGTTCCAGAACAGCGGGGCCGACGCGGCCTGTCCGAGCGCGCCGCTGCGGAACCAGGTCACGCACCGGGGCTGGTCGGCGAGCCGGCAGGCCTGCCGGACCGTGCGCGCCCACAGGGTGGGCCACCGGTTGTGCAGCGCAGCCGCGGAGCCCGCGTGCAGCCGGGCGTCGAACGGCAGCCCCTCGGCGAAGTCCGCCATGAAGCCGCTGACCCCGTCGGCGAGCACGTAGCGGGCGATGGTCCGCGCGTACCAGGCGCGGGCGGCCGGGTCGGTCAGGTCGACGAGCGAGGCCTCGAACTCCCCCTGGTCCAGGAGGTACGGCGCACCGTCCGTCGTCTCCACCAGATAGCCCCGGTCCCGGGCGTCCGCCCAGAGGTTGCGGATCGTCGGGTCCCCCTTCGGGGCGGCGTCGACGAGGAACGGGTTGACGTAGGTCGTGGTGCGGATGCCCTGCCGGTCGAGTCGGCGGACCAGCTGCTCCCAGTGCGGGTAGCGCTTGCGGTCCAGCTGCCAGGTCCACCAGAGCCGGTCCCCGAAGGAGGTGGTGCGCTTGCCCGTCCAGTCCTGGAGCCAGACCCCGGCGACGTCGGTCCCGGCGTCGAGCAGGCGGTCGAGCTCCCGCTGGACCTCGCGGGTGCCGCCCTGCAGCCCCACGATCGCGCCGGCGGTCGCCCATCGGGCCAACGGCGGACGACGGTCCCCTGCCTGCTGCGCGACGACGAGCTGCGCCGGGGTCGCCGCCGCCGAGACCTGGGCCGCCATGGACGGCGACCACAGCTCCAGGGCCACCGCGTCCGGGGTGCGCGTGTCCGCGACGGCGAACGCGGAGGACGACGGCCGGCTCGCGTCCAGCCGCAGGCCGCGGACGTCGTCGGTCACGAACGACGGCCAGGCGGCGTAGGTCATCGCCTCGGTGCCGCCGGCCCCGTGGTTGGTCGCATCGGCCAGGTCGGTCAGGGGCTGCTCCCCGCGACCCACCCCCTGCTCGCGGACGACGAGCGGCACCAGCCGGCCGTCGAGGTCGAAGTCGGTGAACTGCTCGCCGAACCCGTGCACACCGGCACCGGCGCTGCGGCCGGAGACCAGGACCACGGAGGTCAGCGGCGTGGCCGCGGAGGTGGTGACCTCGACCGCCGCGCCGTCGGCCGGACGGGGACGGACCGTGAGCTCGTACGACGCGTCGCCGGCCGGGGCGACCGCGCCGGTGAGGGTCCCGCTGACGGTGACCGCGTCGTCGGTGACCGCGACGGCGTCGACGGACTGCTCGGTGAGCCGGTCGGTGTACGAGACCGTCGGCCAGAAGTAGCCCCGGTGCTCCTCCCAGGCCACCGCGCCCCGGCCACCGGCGACGAACGCGCTGCCGAGCGGCGACGACCAGACGGTGCGGTCCGCCACCGCCGCCTCCAGACCGTCCACGGACACCGTGACGGTGACGCCGCCGGCGGTCCAGGTCCCGACGGCCGCGGGGTCGACGGTCAGGGCACCGGGCGGGACCGTGTCCAGCGTGTCGACCGGGACGCCCGGCGCCGCTCGCGTGGCCGGGGACGCCTCTCCCGCGGGGACCAGCAGGAGCGACGCCAGCAGCGCCAGGGACGCGATCAGCAGCAGGCGCGGTCTCAGCACGACCCGCGACCCTACCGGCGTTGCGCCTGCGCCGAGGCGTAAAGGCAGACGGCGGCGGCGGTCGAGAGGTTGAGGCTCTCGGCCCGGCCGAGGATGGGGATGCGGACGCGGTGGTCCGCGGCCGCTGCGAGGTCGGGGTCGAGCCCGTGCGCCTCGTTGCCGAGCAGCCACGCGGTCGGCCGGGCGAGGATCTCGTGGGCGTCGAAGAGGTCGACCTCGCCGTGGGCGTCGGTGGCGAGCACCGAGAACCCGGCGGCCTGGGCGGCGTGCACGGCCTCGGCGGCCCCGACGCCGGTCGCGACCGGGAGGTGGAAGGCGCTGCCGGCGCTGGCCCGGACGGTCTTGCCGTTGTAGAGGTCGACCGAGCGGCCCGCCAGGACGACACCACCGGCGCCGGCGGCGTCGGCGCACCGGATCACGGTGCCGGCGTTGCCGGGGTCGCTCACGTCGGCGCAGAGCGCGACGTACCCACCGACGAGCGCCCGGTCCAGCGGCACGTCGAGGAAGCGGCACAGGGCGACGACGCCGGCAGGCGTGACCGAGTCGGTCAGCGCCTTGAGCGCCCGCTCGTCGACCCAGGTGAGCGGGACCCCCTCGGGGAGGTCGGGGAGCGAGTGGTCACGGTCCGGCTGGACGAAGACCTCCACCGCGACGCCGGCGGCGAGCGCGGCCTCGACGGCGTTGCGGCCCTCGGCGAGGAAGAGCCGCCGCTCGGAGCGTTCCGAGCGACGGCTCAACCGACGCAGCTGCTTGACGCGGGCGTTGCCCGCCGTCAGGACGGTGATGCTCAGGCCGAGACCTTGGGCGCGTTGACGTCCTCGGGCAGGGCGGCCTTGGCGGTCTCGACGAGCGCGTTGAACGCGGCGACGTCGTTGACGGCGAGGTCGGCGAGGATCTTGCGGTCGACCTCGACACCGGCCAGGTTCAGGCCCTGGATGAACCGGTTGTAGGTCAGGCCCTGCGCACGCGCGGCGGCGTTGATGCGCTGGATCCACAGGCGACGGAAGTTGCCCTTGTTCTTGCGCCGGTCGTTGTAGCTGTAGACCAGCGAGTGGGTGACCTGCTCCTTGGCCTTGCGGTAGAGCCGCGAGCGCTGGCCGCGGTAACCGCTGGCGCGCTCGAGGACGACCCGGCGCTTCTTCTGGGCGTTCACTGCCCGCTTGACGCGTGCCACTGTCTTACTCCTTGTTGCTCTCAGTACTCGGGTGCGGGGGTCGCGACGTGCTCGACCACCGGGTTCGTGCCGGTGCCACGGCGGGCGTGGTCACCGACGGGTGGGCGAGGTCAGAGACCCAGCAGCTTCTTCGCGCGCTTGACGTCGGCCTTGGCGACCTCGGTGGTGCCGCTCATGCGCCGGGTGACCTTGGAGGGCTTCTTCTCCAGGTTGTGGCGCAGCCCGGCCTTCTGGCGCCGGATCTTGCCGGACCCGGTCACGCGGAAGCGCTTGCTCGCACCGGAGTGCGTCTTGTTCTTCGGCATCTGTCTCTCTCTTCTCGTCCTGCTCTGGTTCGGTGTCCCGGCACGCTGGACCACGCACGTGGTCCGGCCCGGTCCACGGGACCGGTCTGGTCTCAGGCCTCGATCTCGGGATCGAGGTTCTCGGAGCGGCCGCGCTCCTTCTTCTTCGCGACCGGCCCGGCGGCGTGGGCGGCGTCGCGCTCGGCGCGCTCCTCGGCCTCCACGGCGGCCCGCTCGGCGGCGCGCGTCTCCTTCTCGGCCTTCATCTCGACCTTGGCGTCGGCCTTCTTCTTGTGCGGGCCGAGCACCATGATCATGTTGCGCCCGTCCTGCTTGGGCGCGGACTCGACGAAGCCCAGCTCGCTGACGTCCTCGGCCAGGCGCTGCAGCAGCCGGAAGCCCAGCTCGGGCCGGTGCTGCTCACGACCGCGGAACATGATCGTGATCTTGACCTTGTCGCCGGCGCGCAGGAACCGGACCACGTGACCCTTCTTGGTCTCGTAGTCGTGCGCGTCGATCTTGGGACGAAGCTTCATCTCCTTGATGATCACGTTCGTCTGGTTCCGACGTGCCTCACGGGCCTTCTGCGCGTTCTCGTACTTGAACTTGCCGTAGTCCATGAGCTTGCAGACGGGCGGCTTGCCCTGCGGGGCGATCTCGACGAGGTCGAGGTCCGCCTCCTGGGCGAGCTTGAGCGCCTGGTCCGTGGGAACGATGCCCACGGTCTCCCCGTTGGGTCCAACGAGACGGACCTCGGGAACCCGGATCCGATCGTTGATTCGAAGCTCGGTGCTGATGTGTCCTCCTGTGGCCATGCGATCGGAGGTCCCCCACCGTCCCGCAGCCCCCGAAGGCTCGCGAAATGACAGAAGGCTTCCGCTGTCAGCAAGCGGAAGCCAGTCCGACGACTCCCCACCGGGGGGAACGTCACCTACCGGCCCGGGTCTCCTCACGTACGGCGTACGTGCGAGGCCGAGGGCCTTCAGGACCGGACCCGACGACCTGTGGAGCAGGGCGGTCGATGCGGGTGGGAGGCGGTCGTGCGAGCCTCCGCTTGTAGATCCGTCCCACCGCGTGCACGGCGGAACTGATCGGTCAACGCTCGATGCTACTCGATGATTCCTCGTCCGGCCGAATCCAGGCGGACCGCTCGCCCAGGCGGGCCAGCGTCCAGCCCTCCGCGAGCCGCACCAGGTCGTCGCCCTCGACCACGAAGCGCACCGGCCCGGCGACGTCGACGACCAGGGCCGCCGCCCCGTCCTGGATCGCCGAGCGGGCGGCCAGGGCGGTCGCGACCGGCACCGGACGACCGTCGGGGTTCCAGGCACGGAGCGGGCCGGTGCCGGTGAAGGCGAGCAGCGCGAGCCGGCCGTCCGCGCCCCGCAGCAGCACCGTCGCCATGTCGCTGGTCTTCTCGCGGGCCAGGCCCGCCTCGTCGACCTCGACCTCGCCGAGCACCGCGACCACCGGCACCAGCACCCGGGACCGCTGCAGGGCCGCGAGCGCCTCGACGTACGACGTGGTGCCGGCCGCCCACCCGGCGAGGGCGTCGACGACCCCTCCCGGGGCCGAGCCGTCGTCGTCGGCGAACCCCGGATCGGGGATCACGCGGTCCTCACCCGGCTCGATCACCCGTCGATCGTCCCGCACGCCGCCGACCGCAGGCACATCGGCACGGATGTGAGCCACCGCACGTCCATTGTCGACTGTCTCAGTTGATTTAACTGGCTTAGACGTCTAGACATGGTGTCCATGACCGATCTCGTCACCGCCCAGCTGGCCGGACGCCGCCAGCACGATCCACCGCCGGTCGACCGCCCGCGCCGGTCGACCCGGTTCGCGTTCCTGCTCCGGTGGGTCTCGCCGGTCGTCCTCGTCGTCCTGTGGCAGGTCGCCTCGACCTCGGGCATCCTCGACGAGCGCAAGCTCGCCTCCCCCGGCCAGATCCTCACGACCGCGATCGAGCTGGTCCAGGACGGCACCCTCGGGACGGCGACGCTCGTCTCGGTCCAGCGGGTCGCGATCGGCTTCGCCATCGGCGCCGCCATCGGCATCTCCCTTGCGGTCGTCGCGGGGCTGAGCCGGTTCGGCGAGAACGCGGTCGACCCGCCGATGCAGATGCTGCGCATGCTGCCGCACTTCGGCCTGGTCTCGCTCTTCATCATCTGGTTCGGCGTCGGCGAGACGCCCAAGATCGTGCTGATCGCGATGGGCGCGACGTTCCCGCTCTACCTCAACACCTTCGGGGGCATCCGCGGGATCGAGCGCAAGGTCGTCGAGGCCGCCCGGTCGATGCACCTCAGCCAGGCCCAGCAGATCCGGCACGTGATCATCCCGGGTGCGCTCCCCCAGACCCTGGTCGGCCTGCGGCAGAGCCTCGGCATCGCCTGGCTCTCGCTGATCGTCGCGGAGACCATCGCCGCCCAGACCGGCCTCGGGGCGGTCATCAACAACGCCCGCGAGTTCCAGCAGACCGACATCGTCGTCGTCGGACTCGTGGTCTACGCACTCCTCGGCCTCACGACCGACTCCATCGTCCGCTTCATCGAGAGGAAGGCCCTGGCATGGCGGTCCTGACCCCTGACACCCGCGGGACCGACGCGACCGGACCGGTCGCCCGGGTCCGTGCGCACAGCCGCTCGTTCGGCGACACCCACGTGCTCCGGTCGATCGACCTCGACATCCGCGACGGCGAGCTGATCGCCCTGCTCGGCCGCAGCGGATGCGGCAAGTCGACGCTGCTGCGCAGCCTGGCCGGCCTCGACCCGGTCCCGCCCGGGGAGGTCGAGGTCACCGGTCGCACCGGCGTCGCGTTCCAGGAGCCCCGGCTCCTGAACTGGCGCACCGTGCACCAGAACGTGGCGCTCGCGCTGCTGAGCTCCCCGGAGCGCAAGCAGCGCTTCGAGCGCGCCGAGGGCGCGCTCGGCGAGGTGAGCCTGACCGACAAGCTGGACGCCTGGCCGCTGCAGCTCTCCGGCGGACAGGCCCAGCGGGTCTCGCTCGCGCGTGCCCTGGTCTCCAACCCCGCGCTGCTGCTGCTCGACGAGCCGTTCAGCGCGCTCGACGCGCTGACCCGCATCGAGATGCACCAGCTGGTCATCGAGCTGTGGCGCCGCCACGGCATGGCCATCTTGATCGTCACGCACGACGTCGACGAGGCGCTCGCCCTCGCCGACCGGGTCGTCGTCATGGACGGCGGCCGGATCGCCCACGAGTGGCGGATCACCGCCCGTCGCGACGAGCGGGACCACACCCGCCCCGAGATCGCCCGCCTGCGCGCGGACCTGCTCGAGGCACTCGGGGTCCCGCGAACCCCGCCCAACCAGAACCGCACCCAGCTCGAGAACCAAGGAGCAGCATGAAGCCCAGGTCCCTGATCCGCCGCCTCGCCGGCCCCCTCGCGATCGGCCTGACCGCCGCCGTCCTCCTCGCCGGCTGCGGCGGCGACGCGACCGGCAACGAGGACGCCGTCGGCGACGACGGGAAGGTCGACCTCTCCCAGGTCACCCTGATCGTCGGCGACCAGAAGGGTGGCTCGCAGGCCCTCCTGCAGGCCGCCGGCCTGCTCGACGACGCGCCGTACAAGATCGAGTGGAAGGAGTTCACCTCCGGTCCCCCGCTGCTCGAGGCGATGAGCAGCGGCTCGATCCACGTCGGCGGCGTCGGCAACACCCCGCCGCTCTTCGCGGCCGCGGCCGGCGGCGAGTTCAAGGTCGTGCAGGCCGCGACCTACGGCGGTGCCGGCGACGCGATCGTCGTGCCGAAGGACTCCCCGCTGAAGTCGGTCGCCGACCTCGAGGGGAAGGACGTCGCCGTCGCCGAGGGCAGCTCAGCAAACTACAACCTGCTCGCCCAGCTCCAGGAGGCCGGCTTGTCCTACGGCGACGTGACGGTGAAGAACCTCCAGCCGGCCGACGCGCTCGCCGCGTTCTCGGGCGGCCACGTCGACGCCTGGGCGATCTGGGAGCCCTTCACCTCCCAGGCCGAGATCGACGCCGACGCCCGGGTGCTCGCCGACGGCAGCAAGCTCGCCAACGGGTACACCTTCCAGGTGGCCTCGGACGCGGCCCTCGACGACCCCGCCACCGCAGCAGCGCTCGAGGACTACCTGGCGCGCATCGCCCAGGCCCAGCTGTGGTCCCAGACGCACAAGCAGGAGTGGGCCAAGGCCTGGTCGGAGGAGACCGGTCTGGCCGAGGACATCACCCTCTCCGCGGTCGACAACCGCCAGGTGCAGGTCGTCCCGATCGACGACACCGTCGTCGAGTCCGAGCAGCAGATGGCCGACGCGTTCACCGAGAACGAGCTGATCCCCGACGAGGTCGACGTGTCGTCGTACTTCAGCGACGAGTTCAACGAGGACACGACCGGGAAGGCCGTCAGCCAGGGGGCCGACCGGTGACCGGGGTGCGCCTGCACTGGTTCCTCCCGACCTCCGGCGACAGCCGCTCGCTCGTGGGCGCCGGCCAGGGCGTCCCGGGCGAGGTGCGGGGCGGGCTCCACGAGACGCTCCAGCACGGCTTCCGGCCGCCGACGATCGACTACCTCGCCGACGTGGCCCGGACCGCGGAGAAGGCCGGCTTCGAGGGGGTCCTCACCCCCACCGGCACGTTCTGCGAGGACGCATGGCTGACCACGGCAGCCCTGCTGCGCGAGACGTCGACGCTCAAGTTCCTGGTCGCGTTCCGTCCCGGTGCGATCAACCCGGTGCTCGCGGCGCAGATGGCGGCGGCCTACCAGCGGATCTCCGGCGGCCGGCTGATGCTCAACATCGTCACGGGCGGGGAGCCGCGCGAGCAGGCCCGGTTCGGCGACACCGCCTCGAAGGAGGTGCGGTACGCCCGCACCGACGAGTTCCTCACCGTGCTGCGCGGCGCCTGGTCGCAGGCGCCGTTCGACTTCCGTGGCGACCACTTCCAGGTCGAGGGCGCCATGGTGAGCGGCGGCCTCGACCCGGTGCCCGACATCTACTTCGGGGGCTCATCAGGGCCGGCCGGCCCGGTGGCCGCCCGGCACGCGGACGTCTACCTCACCTGGGGCGAGCCGCGCGAGCAGGTCGCCGAGAAGCTGGAGTGGATGCGCGGCCTGGCCCGCGAGCAGGGTCGCACCCTGCGCTTCGGGCTGCGGATCCACACGCTCTCGCGCGACACGGGCGCCGAGGCCTGGCAGCACGCCCAGTGGCTGCTGGACGGTCTCGACCCGGCGACGGTCGCCAGGGCCCAGGAGGCGCTCGGACAGAGCGAGTCCACCGGGCAGCAGCGGATGCTGGCGCTGCGCGAGGGGCGGTCGTCGTACACCGATGCCCGCGAGCTCGAGATCGCCCCGAACCTGTGGGCGGGCGTGGGCCTGGTCCGCGGCGGAGCGGGGACCTCGCTGGTCGGCAGCCACGAGGAGGTCGCCGACCGGATCGAGGAGTACCACGACCTCGGCATCGAGGAGTTCATCCTGTCCGGCTACCCGCACGTCGAGGAGGCCTACTGGTTCTCCGAGGGCGTGATGCCGCTCCTGCGGCGCCGCGGGCTGCTCGGCCCGGGCGCCGGCGCCACCGAGGACGAGGTGCGGGTGGCGGCCCTGGCCTGACGTGCGTCGTGTGGGACGCTTGACGTCGTGGACGACGCGGCCTGGGCAGCACTGACGCTGAGCCTCACGGTGCTCGGGGGGATCTGGACCTGGCTCTCCTTCCGGCGCCGGGGCGCGGCCTCCGGTCTGCGCGCCCTGGGCTTCACGCTGCTGCCGCTCGCGGCGTACCTCACCAAGACCCTCCAGATGTTCACCCACATCGCCGACGCCGTGACGAGCTGGGCGACCCACCTGGTCTTCAGCCCCGTCGTCTGGCTCGGGGTCGTGCTGGGCGGCGTGGGTATCACGCTCATCGTCGTCTCCGGGACCATGCGCTCGCGCCAGCTCGGCAGGACCGAGGCAGGGTCCTCGCACGAGCTCCCCCCGAGCCGGACGCCGGCGCGCGGCGCCCCCGCGATCGGGACCGACCCGGAGATGGCCGAGATCGAGGCCATCCTGCGCAAGCGAGGCATCCGCTGATGAGCACCCGACCGACCGGCCCCGCGCACGGGCCGAGCGCCGTGGACCGCAACCTGCTGTGGTCCCGGCTCGACGACGCCGTGGCCAAGCAGGGGGTGCCGCTCCCGACGCCGGTCTTCGTCGTCGACCTCGACGCCTTCGACGCCAACGCCGACGACCTGGTCCGGCGCGCCCACGGCAAGCCGGTGCGGGTGGCGTCGAAGTCCCTGCGCGTCCCGGCGCTGCTCGAGCGCGCCCTCGCGCACGAGGGGATGCAGGGCGTCCTGGCCTACACGCTGCGCGAAGCCCTCTGGCTGCACGAGCACGACATCAGTGACGACATCCTCGTGGCCTACCCGACCGTCGACCGCGGGGCGCTCGCCGAGCTGGTGGCCTCGCCCTCGGCGGCCGCCGTGATCACGCTCATGGTCGACGACGTGGCCCACCTCGACATGGTCGACTCGGTGCGCTTCTCCCCCGCCGTCCCGGTCCGGGTCGCGATCGACGTCGACGCCGGCCTCCGGGTGGCGGGCCAGCACGTCGGTCCCAAGCGCTCCCCGCTCGACGACGTGGGCTCGGTGCTGACCCTGGCCCGCGAGGTCGTCGCGCGCACCGGTTTCCGGCTGGTGGGCGCGATGACCTACGAGGGCCAGGTGGCCGGCGTGCAGGACGCCGTCCCCGACGCGCGGGTGCGGTCCGCGCTCATGCGCCGCATCAAGTCGATGTCGATCAGCCAGCTCGCCGTGCGCCGCCGCGAGGTGGCCGACGCCCTCGCGTCGCTCGTCGAGCTGGAGTTCTGGAACGGCGGTGGGTCCGGCTCCGTCGAGGAGACCGCCGCGGACCCGGTCGTCACCGAGATCGCCGCCGGCTCGGGGCTGCTCGTGCCGACGCTGTTCGACCACTACCGTTCCTTCGAGCCCCGGCCCGCGTCCTACTACGGCCTGCCGGTGACCCGCCGGCCCGCACCCGGCGTGGTGACGGTGCACGGTGGTGGGCTGGCGGCCTCCGGGGCTGCCGGACGGGACCGGCTGCCGACCCCGTGGGCACCGGCCGGGCTGGAGCTGACGGGCCTCGAGGGCGCCGGCGAGGTGCAGACGCCCCTCGTGGGGCCGTCCGCCGACCGGCTCGAGATCGGCGACCTGGTGTGGTTCCGCCACGCGAAGTCCGGCGAGGTCTTCGAGCACGCCACCACCGTGCACCTGCTCGCCGGGGACGAGCTCGTGGACGCCGTCCCGACCTACCGCGGGTGTGGACAGGCCTTCTGACGCGGAGCGGGTGCTGACCCTCGCCCTGGCCCGTCCGCCCACGCTCGGCACCGCGCGACTGGTGTGCGTCGACGGCCCGTCCGGGTCGGGGAAGACGACGCTGGCGACCGCGCTCGCACGGCACAGCAGCGACGTCCGGGTGGTGCACCTGGACGCGATGTACGACGGGTGGGGCGGCCTGCCGCGGATCGACGACCAGCTGCGGACGCTGGTGGTCCCCCTCGCCGCGGGCGGGCCCGGGCGGTACCGGCGCTACGACTGGCACGCGGGCCGGTACGCCGGCGAGGTCGTCGTCGCGCCCCGGCCGGTGCTCGTGCTCGAGGGCGTCGGCTCCTGGTCGCCGGCGTTCGCCGACCTGGTGACGCTGCTGGTCTGGGTCGAGGCGGCACCGGCGGAGCGGCTGGCCCGGGCGCTGCTGCGCGACGGCCCGGCCTCCGAGGGCCGGCTGCGGCAGTGGGCGCGCGACGAGGACGAGCACTTCGCCCGCACCGGCGCGCGGGAGCGGGCGGACCTCCTGCTGCACCGGTGACCCGCACCCCTAGGGTGTCGCCCATGCTCGCGCCCAGTGGAGACCAGTACGAGATCTCGGCGGGCGGCTACCGCGCCGTGGTCACCGAGAGCGGGGGCACGCTGCGGGTGCTCGAGCACGAGGGCCGGCCGCTGCTCGACGGCTTCCCCGAGGACGAGATGGCGGCGGGCGGGCGCGGCCAGCAGCTGGTCCCGTGGCCCAACCGGCTCCGCGACGGCGCCTGGACCTTCGGCGGCCACGACCTCCAGCTCCCGCTCTCCGAGCCGGCGCGGCACAACGCCTCGCACGGGCTGGTCCGCTGGGCGGCGTGGTCGGTGGAGGAGCACACGCCCCGCTCGGTGGCGCTGACCTACCGGTTGATGGCCCAGACCGGCTACCCGTGGACGCTGGACCTGCACGTGGTCTACGACCTCTCGGCCGACGGCCTGACGGTGACGCAGTCGGCGACGAACCTGGCGGCCGAGCCCGCGCCGTACGCGAGCGGTGCGCACCCCTACCTCGCCGTCGGTCCCGGGCCCGTCGACGGCTGGGAGCTGACGCTCCCCGCCGCGACCCGGCTGCTCGTCGACGACCGGCTGCTGCCGGTCGGTCGGGTAGACGTCGACGGGACGGCGTACGACTTCCGGATCGCGCGACCGATCCGCGACGTCGGCTTCGACGACGGGTTCACCGACCTGGTGCGCGACGACGAGGGCACCGCGACCGTCGTGGTCACCGACCGTGCGACCGGTCGCGGGGTGGCGCTGTGGGTCGACGGGCAGCACCGCTGGCTCCAGGTCTTCAGCGCCGACGACGTCCCCGGCACCGCCCGCCGGTCGCTGGCCGTCGAGCCGATGACCGCTCCGGCCGACGCGTTCCACAGCGGCACGGACCTCGTGGTGCTCGAGCCAGGTGGCGACTTCTCCGCGTCCTGGGGGATCCGGGCGCTCTGAGGGACCTGGCGCGGGCGGCGGCGAGCCGGCGATGAGCCGGGACCGGCGGGCCGGCGGGGCGGCGGTGAGCTGTCCACCTGCTGCCGGCGTCATTCGGTGGAAGAACCACCGCTGACCCCGCGCCACGCCGGGCCACGCCGCGCCGGCGGGCGGCGGCGGGCCGGCGGTGAGCCGTCCACCTGCTGCCGGCGTCGTTCGGTGGACCACCCACCGCCGGTCGGCCGCTCAGGCCAGGGCCGAGCGGTCCTCGACGACGGTGCGCAGCTCGCGCACGGCCTGCCGGGCCCGGCTGCCGTCGGAGCCCTGGATGCCCATCGCGGCCACGGTGGTGCCGTCGGCGAGGTCCAGGGTGACCCACGGCGCACCCGGGGGGAACCGGACCGCGACCACCTGGGCGTAGTCGTAGTCGTGGCGCCGGTAGCCGTTGACCACCACGAGGTGCTCGTCGGTCGCCAGCACCCGCGAGCGGACCAGGGCGTGGAACAGCATGAACACCCCCACGCCGATCGCGAGGAGCGTGAGCCGCTGGAACACCGTGAACTTGTCCCGGGTCTCCTGGTCGAAGGTGAACCAGGTCATCGCGCACACCACGAGCAGCCCGCCGCCGAGCACGGCCCCGGCGAGGCGGACGCCGAACGGCCGCCAGGTGCGCGGCAGCGACACCGGGCGCACCGGCTCAGAGCCGGCAGGCATGGATGTCGGTCAGCAGGATGCCGCGGGCGCCGATCTCGAACAGCTCGTCCATCAGGCGCTGGGCGCCGTCGCGCGGGACCATGGCACGCACCGCCGACCAGCCCTCGCGATGCAACGGGGAGACCGTGGGGCTCTCGATCCCGGGGGTGAGCCGGACCGCGTCGGAGACCCGGTCGCTGGGGATGTCGTAGTCCATCATCACGTAGCTCCGCGCGACCAGGACGCCCTCGATCCGGCGCCGGAAGATCTCGAAGCCGTCGGGCACCGCGCCGCTGCGCGTGACGAGCACCGCCTCGGACTCGAGGATCACCTCGCCGAAGACCTCCAGCCCGGCCTGCCGCAGCGTGCTGCCGGTCTCCACGACGTCGGCGATCACGTCGGCGACGCCGAGCTGGATGCTGGTCTCGACGGCGCCGTCGAGGCGGGTCACCGTGGCCTCGATGCCGCGCTCCTCGAGGAACGACCGCACCACGCCGACGTACGACGTGGCGATCCGCTGTCCCGCGAGCTGGCTCGGGTCGGTGAAGACCCCCTTCGGGCCGGCGAAGCGGAACCGGCTCCGGCCGAAGCCCAGCCCCATGACCTCCTCGGCCTTGGCACCGGAGTCCTTGAGCAGGTCGCGGCCGGTGATGCCGACGTCGAGCGTGCCCTCGCCGACGTAGAGCGCGATGTCGCGGGGACGGAGGTAGAAGAACTCGACGTCGTTCTCGGCGTCGGTGAGCGTGAGCTGCTTGGTGTCGTCGCGCTGCCGGTAGCCCGACTCCCGCAGGATGTCGGCGGCCGCGACGGCGAGTGAGCCCTTGTTCGGGACCGCGATGCGGAGCAGTGCCATGGGTCTGACCTCAGAGGTGTGCGTAGACGTCGTCGAGCTCGATGCCGGTCGCCAGCATCAGCACCTGGGCGTGGTAGAGCAGCTGGCTGATCTCCTCGGCGGCGCGGTCGCGTCCCTCGTGCTCGGCGGCCATCCAGGACTCGGCGGCCTCCTCGACCAGCTTCTTCCCGCAGGCATGGACGCCGGCGTCGAGCTGGCGCACGGTGCCGGATCCCTCGGGGCGGGACCGGGCCTTGTCGCTCAGCTCGGTCCAGAGCTCGTCGAACGTCTTCACGATCGTCCAGGGTACGGCGTCTGCTCGGCGAGCTCCGCCAGGGTCCGGGCGGTGAGCAGGGCGGCGGCGGTCGCCTCGTAGCCCTTGTCCTCCGCCGAGCCCTCGAGGCCGGCGCGGTCGAGCGCCTGCTCCTCGGTGTCGCAGGTGAGCACCCCGAACCCGATCGCGACGCCGTGGTCGAGCGCCACCCGGGTGAGGCCGTCGGTGGCCGCGCCGCAGACGTACTCGAAGTGCGGGGTCCCGCCGCGGATGACGACGCCGAGCGCCACCACGGCGTCGTACCCGCGGCGGGCCAGGGCGTCGGCGACCACGGGCAGCTCGAAGGTGCCCGGCGCGCGGACGACGTGGGCGTCGGTGCCGAAGTCCTGCAGGGCACGCCGGGCGCCGGCCAGCAGGCCGTCCATCACCTGGGTGTGCCAGCTGGCGGCGACGACGGCGACCCTCAGGCCGCTCGCGTCGAAGGTCTCGGTGTCGGGGGCGCCGTGTCCGGCCATCTCAGGCTCCGTCCTTCTCGAGGTCCGGCAGGTGGTGACCCATCCGGTCCCGCTTGGTGAGCAGGTAGGCGAGGTTGTGGTCGTTGGGGTGCGGGGTGAGCGGGACCCGGGCGGAGACGTGCACGCCGAAGTCCTCGAGGTTCGCGACCTTGTCGGGGTTGTTGGTCATCAACCGCACGTCGGTGACCCCGAGGTCGCGCAGCACCTGCGTCGCCGTGCCGTAGTGGCGGGCGTCGGCGGGCAGGCCGAGGTCCAGGTTGGCGTCGACGGTGTCGCGACCGCCGTCCTGGAGCTGGTAGGCCTGCAGCTTCGCCACCAGGCCGATCCCCCGGCCCTCGTGGCCGCGCAGGTAGACGACCACCCCGCGACCCTCCTCGACGACCCGGGCCAGCGCCTCCTCCAGCTGCGGTCCGCAGTCGCAGCGGCTGCTGCCGAACACGTCGCCGGTCAGGCACTCCGAGTGGACCCGGGTCAGCACCGGCTCCGGCCCGGAGATGTCGCCGTGCACCAGCGCGATGTGCTCGGAGCCGTCGACGGTGATCCGGTAGCCGTACGCCGTGAAGTCGCCGGCCTTGGTGGGCAGCCGGGTTTCGGCGACCCGCTCGACGAGGTTCTCGTGCCGGCGCCGGTAGCGCACCAGGTCGTCGATCGAGATCATCGCCAGCCCGTGCTCGTCGGCGAACTCCCGGAGCTGGGGCCCGCGCTTCATGGTGCCGTCGTCGTTGACGACCTCGACCAGCACGCCGGCCGGGGTGAGGCCGGCCAGCGTGGCCAGGTCGACGGCCGCCTCGGTGTGGCCGCGGCGGACCAGCACGCCGCCCTCGCGGTAGCGCAGCGGGAAGACGTGGCCCGGCCGGGTGATCTCCCAGGGCTCGGTCGCGGAGTCCGCGAGCACCCGCACCGTGTGGGCCCGGTCGGCGGCGGAGATGCCGGTGGTGACGCCGTCGCGGGCGTCGACCGAGATCGTGTACGCCGTGCGCAACCGGTCCTTGTTGTGCGGCGTCATCAGCGGGATCTCGAGCCGGTCGAGCATGTCGGCGGGCATCGGGACGCAGATGACGCCGCTGCTGTAACGGATCGTGAACGCCATCAGCTCCGGTGTCGCCTTGCTGGCGGCGAAGATGATGTCGCCCTCGTTCTCGCGCTCCTCGTCGTCGACGACCACGACGGCGCGGCCGGCCGCGATGTCGGCGATCGCCCGCTCGACGGGGTCGAGGCGGATGCCCTCGTGCTCGGTCATGCAGCCACCTCCTGGGTTCCTGACGGTTCGACCGTCCGTGGTGTCGCCCGGCTCGCCCGCCACCAGGTCACGAAGCCGACGACGCACAGGCCGCCGTAGAAGACGTAGAGGATCGCCGACGGGTAGTAGCCGGAGTGCCACAGCAGCGGCACGCCGACCAGGTCGACCGCGATCCACGCCAGCCAGAAGTCGTTCCAGCCGCGGGCCATCGCGTAGGTGGCCAGGATCGAGCCGACGAAGATCCAGGCGTCGCACCAGTAGTACCAGCGCGGTGCTGGCCAGCCGGCCCCGACGACGCTGAACGCCCACTGGCACACCACGACGCCGACCAGCGCCGCGACGAGGTAGCGGGCCCGCTCGCGCACGGTCGCCCAGCGGGGGTCGATCGCGGGGGCGTCGCCGCCCCCGCGCAGCCGGCGCTGCTCGCTCCAGCGGTACCAGCCGTAGATGCTCGTGGCGATGAAGAAGACCTGCCGCCCGGCCTGCCCGAACAACGGCTGCTGGGCCTGGGCGTCGAAGGTCGCGGCGACGAACACGGTGAAGAGCAGCACGTTGCCGACGATGCCGACCGGCCAGGCCCACACCCGGCGGCGCAGACCGCCGACGGCCGAGGCGAACCCGAACGCGTTCCCGACGATCTCCCGCCAGGTGATGGCGTGGCCCGCGACGGTCAGGTGGGCGTCGTACAGGGCGGAGATGCTCATGAGCGCTCCTGGTAGGGCAGCAGGCGCTCGACGTACTTGGCGATGACGTCGACCTCGAGGTTGACCCGGTCGCCCGGGCCACGGGTGCCCAACGTGGTGCGGGCGAGGGTCTCGGGGATCAGGCTGACCGTGAACCGGTCCTCGCCGGCCTCGACCACGGTGAGGCTGACGCCGTCCACGGTGATCGAGCCCTTGTCGACGAGGTAGCGCGCGAGCTCGGTCGGCAGCGAGATCTCGACGACCTCCCAGTGCTCGCTCGGCGTCCGGCTGAGCACGGTCCCGACCCCGTCCACGTGGCCCTGGACGATGTGGCCGCCCAGGCGCTTGTCGGCCGTGACCGCGCGCTCGAGGTTGACCGGGTCGCCGGGCCGCACGCCGCACAGGCTGGTCTTGTCGAGCGTCTCCTGCATGACGTCGGCGGTCCAGGTGTCGCCCTCGAGCGTCGTGACCGTCAGGCAGCAGCCGTTGACGGAGATCGAGTCCCCGAGCCCGGCGTCCTCGAGCACCGTCGTGGCCCGGACGGTGAGCCGGACGGCGTCGCCCTGGTCCACCACGGCGGCGACGGTGCCGAGCTCCTCGACGATTCCGGTGAACATCTCAGTCCTCTCCTGGTGCGAGGGTCAGACGAACGTTGGGCTCGTCGCCCTCCAGCACGGTGATGTCGGTGACGCGGGGACGGAACGCGTCGGCGATCGTGGTGATTCCGAGGTCGGCCACGGCGCTCCGTCCGGCGCCGAGCAGCATCGGGGCGACGTAGACGACGATCTCGTCGACCAGGCCGGCCCGGAGGAACCCGGCAGCCAGGGTCGGGCCGCCCTCGAGGAAGACGTGCTGCCGGTCCCGGGCGCGCAGCTCGGCGAGAGCCGCGTGCGGGTCGCGGGTGCGCAGGTGCACGGTCTCGGCGTCCTCGTTGAACACCCGGCGGTCCGCCGCGAGGTCGCGCTCCCCCATCACGGCCCGCAGCGGCTGGCGCTCGCGGGGCCGGTCCTGCTCGTCCCGGACGGTCAGCAGCGGGTCGTCGACCTCGACGGTGTTGGTCCCGACCAGCATCACGTCGGCGAGCGCCCGCAGCCGGTGGGTGTCCCGGCGGGCGGCCGGGGAGCTGACCCAGCGGCTGGTCCCGTCGGCGGCGGCGCTGCGGCCGTCCAGGGTGGTCGCGAGCTTCCAGGTGACGAACGGGCGGCCGTGCTCGACGGCGAAGGTCCAGTGCCGGTTGACCGACCGCGCCTCGGCGGCCAGCAGGCCCGACTCGACCTCGACGCCGGCCGCGCGCAGCGTGCCCGCGCCACCGGCGGCGGTCGGGTTGGGGTCGTCCTGGGCGAACACCACCCGTCGTACGCCGGCCTCGGCGAGCGCCTGCGCGCAGGGCCCGGTCCGGCCGGTGTGGTTGCACGGCTCGAGGGTCACGACCGCCGTCGTGCCTCGCGCCCGTGCCCCGGCCCGGGCCAGGGCGTCGGCCTCGGCGTGCGGGGTGCCGGCACCGCGGTGGAAGCCCTCGGCGACCGTGGTGCCGCCGGCGTCGAGGAGGACGCAGCCGACCCTCGGGTTCGGACCGAGCGGGACGCCCGGGGTCGCCGCCAGCGCGAGGGCGCGACGCATCGCGGCCTGCTCGGCGCCGGTGAAGCCCATCGGTCCTGCCCCTCGTGTCCGGTCGCGGACTCCGGGGCGTGATGGGTGCGGCGCACGTCGTCCGCGACGGGACGACGAGGCGGTCCTCACCTGCGTGCGCTTCCCATCCGGACTTTCACCGTCGGTCCAGGAGTTCCACCTGGTCAACCGCACACTGGCTGTGAGCGGGTCGCGGACTTCTGAACGAAGTTGCCTTCGTCCAGATCACCGCCGGCTCGGAATTACACCGACCCCAGAGCACGCGAGCTTCTCAACTCGTCGCGGCAAGTTTGCCACACGAGGCACCATGCGGCGGCGTGGCTCCGGTCACAAGGCTCCGTGCGGCCCGCGTGAGTTTCTCCGACCCCGCTCAGCCGGCGGCGGCCTCGGCGCGGGCGCGGAGGTCGGCGACCATCCGGTCGGGGTCGTCGGCGGAGTAGACGGCGGAGCCGGCGACGAAGACGTCGGCGCCGGCCTCGGCGCAGCGCTCGATCGTCTCCAGCGAGATCCCGCCGTCGACCTGCAGCCAGGTCTCGACGCCGTGCTTGGCCATCAGCTCGCGGGCACGGCGGATCTTCGGGAGGCAGAGGTCGAGGAACTTCTGGCCGCCGAAGCCCGGCTCCACCGTCATCACGAGCAGCATGTCGAGCTCGGGGAGCAGGTCCTCGTAGGGGTCGACGGGCGTCGCGGGCCTGAGCGCCATCGCGGCCCGCGCCCCGTGGGCGCGGATCTCGCGGGCCAGCCGGACCGGCGCCTGCGCCGCCTCGACGTGGAAGGTCACCGACCCGCAGCCGGCCTCGACGTACGCCAGGGCGTTGCGGTCGGCGTCCTCGATCATCAGGTGGGCGTCGAGCGGGACGTCGGTGGAGCGGGCCAGCGCCTCGACCATCGTCGGCCCGAAGGTCAGGTTCGGGACGAAGTGGTTGTCCATCACGTCGACGTGCACCCAGTCGGCGCTGCCGATCCGGGCGACCTCCTCGCCGAGGCGCGCGAAGTCGGCGTTGAGGATGCTCGGCGTGATCTGGATGCCCACGGACGGCAGCCTATTCGCCCGCGTCCTCGGGGTCGGCCGGTGGTGCGGCGCCGTCGCGCTCGTCCCGCGCGGCCCACTCCAGGAGCGGGGCGATGTCGAAGACGTGGTCGTCGATGTCGGCGTGCAGGTCGCCGATCTCGGCGAAGCGGTCGGGCACCGTGAAGATCGTGCAGTCACGCGGGTCGACGTCGTCGACCTCGTCCCAGCGGATCGGCGTCGAGACCCGGGCGTCCGGCAGGCCGCGGACCGAGTACGCCGCGGCGATGGTGTGGTCGCGCGCGTTCTGGTTGTAGTCGACGAAGAGCTGGTGCGGGTCTCGGTCCTTCTTCCACCAGGTGGTGGTGACGTCGTCGGGGGCCCGGCGCTCGACCTCGCGCGCGAAGGCGAGCGCGGCCCGCCGTACGTCCTTGAAGCCGTGCTCGGCGGCGATCCGGACGTAGACGTGCATCCCCTTGCTGCCGCTGGTCTTGGGGTAGCCCACCGCACCGAGCTCGTCGAGGACCTCGTGCGCGACGTGCGCGACCCGCCGGACCTGGTCGAAGTCGCTGAGCGGCCCCGGGTCGAGGTCGATGCGCCACTCGTCGGGCAGCTCGGTGTCGGGTCGCCGGCTGTTCCAGGGGTGGAACTCGACCGTGGACATCTGCACGGCCCAGATGACCGACCCGAGCTCGGTGACGCAGAGCTCGTCGGCGGTGCGGTTCCACCGCGGGAAGTGCAGCCGGACCGTCTCCACCCAGGGCGGCGCGCCGGCCGGGAGCCGCTTCTGGTGCACCTTGTCGCCGGCGAGGCCCTTCGGGAACCGGTGCAGCATGCACGGCCGCTCGTAGAGCGCGTTGACGATGCCCGGGCCGACCGCCAGGTAGTACTCGACCAGGTCCAGCTTCGTCGCACCGGACTCCGGGAAGTAGACGCGGTCCGGGTTCGACACCCGCACGACCCGGTCGTCGACCTCGATCTCGACCGACGGCGACTTCGAGGGCATGGCGCCAATCTAGGGGGTGGGTCGGCATACGGTTCGGACGTGGACTTCGACCAGCCGCCCGTGATGCGCGTCGAGGTGGATCCCGGGCGACAGCTCGCCCCGGACACCTGGCCGATGACCATCCCGGCCGTCGCGCAGCTCGCACGCGAAGGTCTCGACCTCTCGCCGTTCGTCACCTTCCTGGTCGGCGAGAACGGCTCCGGGAAGTCGACCCTCGTCGAAGCGATCGCGATGGCCTACGGCCTCGGCCCGGAGGGTGGGTCCACCGGCAGCCGGCACGCGACGCGGTCGTCGGAGTCCCCGCTCGGGCGGACCCTGCGCCTGCATCGCGGACTCGGCGCCGGGCGATGGGGCTTCTTCCTCCGGGCCGAGACGATGCACGGGTTCTACAGCTACCTGGAGGACAACCCCGGCCCCCAGGATGCCGCGCGCCGGGATCCCCGCTTCCACGAGATGAGCCATGGCGAGTCGTTCCTCGAGGTGCTCAGGACGCGCTTCGACTCCTCGGGCTTCTACTGCCTCGACGAGCCGGAGGCGGCGCTGTCGTTCTCCTCGACGCTCGGCCTGATCTCGACCCTCGGCGCCGTCGTCGAGGGCGGCGGCCAGGTCCTGTGCGCCACCCACTCGCCGGTCCTGGCGGCGATGCCGGGCGCCACCATCCTCGAGGTCGGCCCCTGGGGTCTGCGTCGCTCGAGCTGGGAGGACCTCGAGCTCGTCCAGCACTGGAAGGCGTACCTCGACGCGCCGGGGCGGTACCTGCGGCACGTCCTGGACTAGCCGCGTCCTACGAGGTCCGACGCAGCAGCGCCATGAACATCGCGTCTGTGCCGTGCCGGTGCGGCCACAGCTGGAGCGTGCCCGGCACCGGGCCGGCGCAGTCGGGGACGTCGGGGAGCAGCGGCGTGGCGTCCTCGAGGCGTACGTCGGCATGGCCCTCGAGCACCGACGCCACGACGCCCCGCGTCTCGGAGAGCACCGGCGAGCAGGTCGCGTAGAGCACCACCCCGCCCGGGCGCACCAGGTCGATCGCCGCCGCGACCAGCTGGCGCTGGAGCAGGACCAGGCCGAGCAGGTCGTCCGAGCGCCGCCGCCAGCGCGCCTCGGGGCGGCGACGGAGCGCTCCGAGCCCGGTGCACGGAGCGTCGACCAGGACCCGGTCGAAGACGCCGTGCCGGTAGGGCGGCGCGGTGCCGTCGGCCGTCACCACCCCGGCGACCCCGTCCGCGCCGCGCAGGGCGCGGCGCACCAGCCCGGCCCGGTGCTCCTGACGCTCGTTGGCGACGATCCGCGCGCCGCGCTCGGCGGCCAGGGCCGCCAGCAGCGCGGCCTTGCCGCCCGGCCCGGCGCACAGGTCCAGCCAGTGCTCGTCCCTGCCCTCCACCGCCGCGGCAGCCAGGGCGATCGCAACCAGCTGTGAGCCCTCGTCCTGCACCCCGGCCCGGCCCGCGGCCACGGCCGGGACCTCCCCGGGGTCACCCCCCGGGAGCACCGTGCCGTACGGCGAGAACGGCGTCGGCTCGCCCGGCAGCTCGTCGCGGGTCGCCCGTCCCGGGCGCGCGACCAGCGTCACCCGGGGCGGCTCGTTGTCGGCGGCGAGCAGCGCGTCGAGCTGGTCGGGGCCGACCGCGGCGGACAGCTCGTCGACCACCCACTCGGGATGGCTGAAGGCGATCGACGCGTACCGCGTCGGCGCGGTCCGCCGGTCGGGTGCGACCTGGGCGATCCAGGTGTCCAGGTCCTGCTGGGCGACCCGGCGCAGCACGGCGTTGGTGAAGCCGCCGGCGCCCGAGGTGCCCTTGGCGCGGACCAGGTCGACGGAGGTGCTGATCGCGGCGTGGGGCGGGACCCGCATCGACAGCAGCTGGTGGCAGCCCAGCCGGAGCGCGTCGAGCACCTTCGCCTCGACCTTGCGCAGCGGCCGGTCCACGCAGGAGGCGAGGATCGCGTCGTAGGTGCCCTGGCGCCGGATCGTGCCCGAGACCAGCTCGGTCGCGAACGCGGCGTCGCGCCCGTGCAGGTCGAACTGCCGGAGCACCGAGGGCAGCACCAGGTTCGTGTAGGCGCCGTCCACCCGCACCGCCTTGAGCACCTCGAGGGCCGCGAGCCGGACCGGGTCCACGCCCGGCCGGGGACCGCCCGGACGCCGCCCGCGTGCGGCCCCGCCACTGTCGGGCCCGGAGCCGGTCCGGCGGGTCGACCCGTCACCCATCCGTGGCGGACTTCCGCGACTCCCGAGTGGTGGACGGCCACGTCATGGGATGACCGTATCGACTCGACGCTCAGCGCTCATCGGTGGCTCCTACCGTGGACCCCGAGCCGACCCGGACGCCGCGGGCCCAGTCCGCGGCCGGCATCTGCTTGCGGCCGAACGGGCGCACCTCCCCCAGCCGCACGGCCCGGGTGCCGGTGCCGACGAGCACCTCGCGCTTGGTGACCAGCAGCTCGCCGGCCGGCAGCTCGACGTCGGCCAGGGTCACCGGGCCCAGCTTGAGCCGCTCCCCGTCGTAGGTCGTCCAGGCCCCGGGCGCCGGGGTGCAGGCGCGGACCTGTCGGTCGATCGCGACCGCCGGGTCGGTCCAGTCGACCCGGGCGTCCTCGACCTCGACCTTGGGGGCGTAGGAGACGCCCTCGGCCTGCTGCGGCCGGGCCTCGAGGGAACCGTCCTCGAGCCCGTCCAGGGTCGCGACCAGCAGCCCCGACCCACCCTCGGCCAGCCGCTCGAGGAGGGTGCCGGCGGTGTCGTCCGGGCGGATCAGCTCGGTCATCACGCCGAACGCCGGTCCGGCATCGAGCTCCTTGACGAGGCGGAAGGTGGTCGCCCCGGTGACCTCGTCGCCGGCCCAGATCGCCCACTGGACCGGGGCGGCACCGCGCCAGGCCGGCAGCGCGGAGAAGTGCAGGTTGACCCAGCCGAGCGGCGGGATGTCGAGGGCGGACTGCGGGACGAGCGCGCCGTAGGCGACGACCGGGCAGCAGTGCGGCTCGAGCGCGCGCAGATGCTCCTGGAACTCCGGGTCCCGCGGGTGGGCCGGCTTCAGGACCGGGACGCCGAGCTCCTCGGCGCGCTGGGCGACCGGGCTCGAGACCAGCCGGCGTCCGCGCCCGGACGGGGCGTCCGGGCGGGTGACGACGCCGACCAGCTCGTGGTGCGACGCGGCGATCGCGTCGAGGGAGGGGACGGCGACCTCCGGGGTGCCGGCGAACACGACCCGCATCGGCTGCTCAGAACCCCAGACCGTTGGTCGCGTGCGGCGAGACCTTGACCATCGGACGCTCGAGACCGAACCACTCGGACTCGCGGATCGCCCGCATCGCCGCCTTCCGCGCCTCCGCGTCGAGGCGGTCGATGAAGAGGATCCCGTCGAGGTGGTCGGTCTCGTGCTGGATGGCCCGGGCGAGCAGGTCGGACCCGGTCACGACCAGCGGCTCCCCGTGCATGTCGAAGCCGCGGGCCACCACCGACAGCGCACGCGTGCAGTCGAAGCTGAGGTCGGGCAGCGAGAGGCAGCCCTCGGGGCCCTCCTGGAGCTCGGCGGAGAGGTCGAGCCGCGGGTTGACCAGGTGGCCGACCTCGCCGTCGACGTTCCAGGTGAAGACGCGCAGGCCGACGCCGATCTGCGGAGCGGCGAGCCCGGCTCCCGGGGCCTCGAGCATGGTGTCGGTCAGGTCCTCGACCAGCTTGCGCAGCTCCTTGTCGAAGTCGACGACCTCGAGGGCGGGCTTGCGCAGGATCGGGTCCCCGAACAGGCGGATCGGCGTGACGGCCACGGACCCATCCTAGGAGGACCCCCAGGACGGTCACTCCCCCGCCGTCGCTCCCCCGCCGTCGCTCGCCCGTCGACGGGTCCGGCCGTCACAGCGTCGGCGGGTCCACCTGGATCCGGACCGCCTGGAGCTTGCGGCTCGACCGCAGCCGTTGCAGCTCGCGGAGCGCCGCGGAGAGCCCGGCACCCTGGGCACGTGGGACCCGGACGACGACGCGACTCTCGCCGTCGGCCACGTCGACCGGTCCGAGCACCTCGGCTCCGGCGGGTGCGACCAGGAGCGTGAGCGCGTCGTCGACGGCGCCGGGGTCCCCGGTGATGGTCGCCAGCCGGCTGGCCGGGGGCAGGTGCGCCGCCATCCGCTCGGCGGTCTCGCGGGCGGCGAAGCCGGCGGGGTCCCACCGCACCAGGGCCTGCAGGGCCGGGTGGGCGGGGTCACCGACCGCCACGACCCGGCCGCCGAGGCGGGCGAGCGCCGCGGCGCCGGCCCAGCGGCGCAGGGCCTCCTCCTCGGCACGCAGGTCGATCCGCGACAGCAGCAGCCAGGTGTCGAGCAGCACGACGGCGGCGTACCCGCCGGTCGCCACGGGCTCGGCGCCCGGCGTGGCCACCACGATCTCCGGGGTGTCCCCGACCGTCGCGAGCACCCGGTCGCCGGAGCTGGTGCGCACGGGCGTGCCGGGGAACGCCCGGCCCAGCTCCTCCGCGGTCCGCGCGTCGCCGAGCACGGGGGCGCGCAGGCCGCGGTGGCCGCACTCGGCGCACGCCCAGCCCTCGGCGGCGGTGCCGCACCAGCGGCACGCGGGCGGGGTCGTGGCGCCGGTGAGGCCCAGGGGCCCGCGGCAGGCCGCGCACCGGGCCGGGGTGCGGCAACGCTCGCAGGCGAGCGCGTTGACGTAGCCGAGCCGTGGCGTCTGCACCAGCACCGGCCCGGACCCGAGCGCGTCGCGGACCACCACGTGCACGTCGTGGGGGACCCGGCCACCCCGGGCACGGGTGTCGCTCTCCCCCACCACGGTGACCCCGACCCGGCGCCGGGCCTCGCGGGTCGCCGCGAGCTCGCGCGCCCAGCCGGTGCGCAGGAGGTACTCGCCCTCGACGGTGCGCACGAAGCCGCCGACCAGCGCGGCCGCACCCTCCCGCTCGGCACGCAGCAGCAGCGTGTCGCGGGTGTGCGGGTAGGGCGCCCGCGGCTCGGCGTGCAGGTCGTCGCCGTCGTCCCAGACCACGACGAGCCCGAGGTCGTGCACCGGGGCGAACGCCGCAGCGCGGGTGCCGACCACCACCCGGCGGGCACCGCGGCTGACGGCGAGGAAGTCGGCGTAGCGCCGGGCGGGCCCGGCGTCCGCGGTCAGCGTGACGTGCTGGTCGGGCCCGAGCACGGCAGTCAGTGCGGCGTCGACCCGGGCGACGTCCTTGCGGTCGGGGACACAGACGAGCACGCCGCGCCCGGACGCCCGGGTGGCGGCGGTCGCGTGGGCGAGGAGCAGCGGCCAGTCGGTCGCCGGCGCCGCCGTCCACACCGCCCGGGGGCTGCCGCCCTCCGCGAGGTGGCGCAGGAAGGCGGCGGCCGGCTCGTGGCCGGCCCAGGCGGACTCGGCCGCGCCCGCGTCGTACGGCGGCAGGTCCGGTGCGGGTGGCGACGGCCTCTTCTCCGTGGTGGCGTGCCGGGCGGGGACGGCGAGGCGGAGCACGTCGGAGCGGGTGCCGGCGTAGCGCGACGCGAGCTCACCGGCCAGGGCGGCGACCTGGGCTGCGAGCACCGGCTCGGGGCTGACCACCCGACGCAGCGGTGCCAGGCGCCCGTCGTGGTCGCTGGTGGCCGCGCGGGCGAGGACGAACCCGTCGACGTCCTGCCCCGCGAAGCGGACCTTCACCCGGGCACCGGGCCGGGCGTCGTCGGCCATCGTCGACGGCACGGAGTAGTCGAAGGTCCGGTCGAGGTGCGCCAGCGGCACGTCCACCAGGACCCGGGCGACCGGGTCGACGGCCGCGGGTCCGGCCGGCGGGCGGCTCCGCGCCGCCCGCGCGCGGGCCGCCTTCACCTCCGCCCGCGCGAGCCCGGGCAGCAGCTCGGGCTGCGCCTCGGGTGGGGGGTCGGCCATGCGGGCAGTTCTACCAGCGCCCGCCCCCGGCGCCGGGGCCGCGTCCACGGCCCCGGCGTCGGCCGGCTCAGGTCACGGGACCGACAGCCTTCGAGGTCGCCGAGACGGGGTCCGCACCGGACTTCTTCGCCGTCACCCGGACCGCGATCTTCCGGCCCTTGTCGCCCTTGACGAGCTTGTAGGTCTTCGCCTTCGCCCCACCGATGGCGTTGCCGTTGCGCAGCCACTGGTAGCTGAAGGTCACGCCGGCAGGCGTCCAGGTCCCCGGCTTCGCGGTCAGCGTCTTGCCCACCTTCGGCGTCCCGCTGATGCTCGGCAGCTTCGTGTTCGTGATCGGGACGTCGCAGGTGTAGACCCGGACGTCGTCCACGAACCAGCCGATGAAGCCGACGGACGAGTCGGTGAAGACGTAGAACGACGGAGTCACCGCCTGGCCGGCCCACGACGACAGGTCGAGCCGGCTGGCCACCCAGCCGAGGCTGTCGCCGCCGAAGGCCGGGACGCCGCCGAGCGGGTTGCCGTACTGGGTGGACAGCACGTCCTCCGGGCCGTTCACCCACGGCTTGTCGCTCGTCTCGACGTCGTTGATGCCGACCACGCCGCCGTCGTAGAACGCGTTGCTGTCGTAGTCGAGCAGCCGCCAGTGCTGGAACCACAGGTAGCTCTTCTGGCCCGCCGGCAGGGGGATCGCCGAGGTCGCGACGATGCCGCTGCCGCCGGTGGCGGGCGGGTCGCTGGAGTACCAGGAGTCCTGGCCCGAGCTGGCGTTGCTCCCCCAGTTCAGCGACTCGCCGCGGTTCCACGTCGGGCCGGCCTCGAACTTCGACGTCGGGTCGCCGGTCTCGCTGTCGAACAGCACCCGCTTGGTCGTGCCCGCCGGGCAGGTGTCGGGCGCGTCGGCCGGCTGCGGGGCGTTCGGCGGGGTGGTCGTGAGCTCGGTGGCGAGCCCCGCCTTGTGGACCGAGGTGCAGGTCGCAGCGGTGAAGCCGGCGACCCCGGCGCCGACCAGGTCCTCGCAGCCCTGGTCGAGGACGGACGCCAGGTCGGCGAAGTCGCTGCCGGAGGAGAGCATCGTGATCACGTCGAGGTAGAGGACAGCGGTCTTCGTCAGCCCGGCGTCACCCCCGTCGATCCCGGTGACGGTCTGGCCGTTGAACGTGCCGCCCTGGGAGATCAGGTACGCCGTCTTGTTGCCGACCCCGCTGTTGGTGTGCACGCCGCCGTTGTCGTCGTACGTCGCGTCCGCGGTGTAGAACCCGCTGGTCATCCGGTCGGGCTGGTCGTAGATGGTCGGGTCGTGCAGGTCGCGGATCGCCCCGATCGGCAGGTCCTCGCCGAGCCTCCAGTCGGTCGGCGAGTCACCCGGCGTGGCGTAGCGGTGGTCGACGATCTCGCCCATGATGTCGGCCATCGACTCGTTCATGGCGCCGGACTGGCCCCAGTAGAAGAGCTCGGAGCTGTGGTCGACGATCCCGTGGGTCATCTCGTGGCCGACCACGTCGTCGGCGCTGGCGTACCCGTCGCCGTAGTACATCTGGTGCCCGTTCCAGAACGCGTTGGCGTACGGGCACGGGCGGCTGGCGTAGCAGAACCGGACGGTCGAGGCGAGCTTCTGCACACCGCCGACGTCGATGCCGAGCACCTGGGTGAGGTCGATGCCGCCGATCGCGGCGTAGAAGTCGGAGACGGCGCCGGCGTACTCGAAGGCCTTGTTCACGTCGTTGACACCGCTGGCGGGCCCGCCCTCGGTCCGCGCGAAGCCCGAGCTGCACGGCGACTCCGAGGCGACCGGTCCGTTCGCCGCGTCGCAGATCACCCGGTCGATGCCCTCGATCGTGTCGAGGTTCATCAGCACCGCGCCGGAGCGGACGTCCACCAGCACCAGGCGCCGGATCCCGACCCCGTCGCCGACCTCGAAGCGCCACACGGTGCGGGTGCCGAGCCGCGCCGGGGCGTCGAGGACCCGCGGGTCGAGCAGCCAGCGACCCTGCGAGCCGACCTCCAGCCGGCCAGCGGGGACGCCAGCAGCCTTGGCGGCCGCGGTGCGCGCGGTGGCCGCCGCGGCCCCCTCGCCGACGACCGGCTCGGCGGCCGAGGTCTCGGCGGACACCGTGGCCAGCACCGAGCCGAGCTCCCGGTCCGGCCGCAGCCCGACGACCACCTCGCCACCGATGACGGGGACGCCGTCGACCCGCTGCTGGAACCGCACGACGTCCTGGTCGGCGACCGAGCGGGCCACGGCGTGCAGGACCAGCTGGTCCGCCGCGACGCCGACCGCGGCGCCGTACCGCTCCAGGTGGGTCCGGGCGGCCGCGACGACGGGGGTGGCCCGGCCGACGCCGGGGTCGTCGACGGACGACGCGGCCGGGATCCCGATGAAGCCGGGCCGGATCCGCAGGGCGCCGTCCGCGTCCGCGCGCAGCGCCGCGCGGGCCGAGTCGCGCGCGGACGGAGCCGCCGAGACCACGGCTGGCGCGACCGTCAACGAGGCGGCGGCGAGCGCACCGATGGTTCCGAGACCGACGAGGACACGTAGTCGGGTCATACCTGCGAGCCTAGGAACCACCACCCGCGGGCGGCATGGCCCAGATGGGCCCCGGCGCCGCCACCCTCAGGGCACCGTCGGGCGCACCACCAGGCCAGTGCGCCTGGGCGTCGACCCTGGGGTCAGAGGCCGGCGGCCGCCCGCAGCGCGTCGGCGCGGTCGGTGCGCTCCCAGGTGAACTCGGGGAGCTCACGACCGAAGTGGCCGTACGCCGCCGTCTTGGCGTAGATCGGGCGCAGCAGGTCGAGGTCCCGGATGATCGCCGCCGGGCGCAGGTCGAAGACCTCGAGCACGGCCTGCTGGATCTGCTCGTCGCTGACGACGCCGGTGCCGAAGGTCTCGACGAAGACACCGACCGGCTGGGCCTTGCCGATGGCGTAGGCGACCTGCGCCTCGCAGCGGCGGGCCAGGCCGGCCGCGACCACGTTCTTGGCCACCCAGCGCATGGCGTAGGCAGCGGAGCGGTCGACCTTCGACGGGTCCTTGCCCGAGAAGGCACCGCCACCGTGGCGCGCCATGCCGCCGTAGGTGTCGACGATGATCTTGCGGCCGGTCAGGCCCGCGTCGCCCATCGGACCGCCGACCACGAAGCGGCCGGTCGGGTTCACGAGCAGGCGGTAGCCCTCGGAGGGGATCGGGAACCCCGCGAGCACCGGGTCGATCACGTGCTTCTTCACGTCGGCCTCGAGGGTGCCGAGCTCGGTGTCCTCGTCGTGCTGGGAGGACAGGACGACCGTGTCGACCCGGACCGGGCGGTTGGCCTCGTCGTACTCGATCGTGACCTGGGTCTTCCCGTCGGGCCGCAGGTAGGGCAGCGTGCCGTCCTTGCGGACCGCGGTGAGCTGCTCGGCGAGCCGCTGGGCGATGACGATCGGCAGCGGCATGAGCACGTCGGTGTCGTCGCAGGCGTAGCCGAACATCAGGCCCTGGTCGCCGGCGCCCTGCTTGTCCATCGCGTCGACCGAGCCGGTGCGGCTCTCGTGGCCGGTGTCCACGCCCTGGGCGATGTCACCGGACTGGCCGCCGATCGCCACCATCACCCCGCACGAGTGCCCGTCGAAGCCCTTGACCGAGGAGTCGTAGCCGATCTCGATGATCCGCTCGCGGACGACCTTCTTGACGTCGACGTAGCCGGTGGTGGTGACCTCGCCGGCGACGACGACGAGGCCGGTGGTCAGCAGCGTCTCGACGGCGACCCGGCTGTAGGCGTCCTGCTCGAGCATCGCGTCGAGCACGGAGTCGCTGATCTGGTCGGCGATCTTGTCGGGGTGGCCCTCGGTCACTGACTCCGAGGTGAACAGGCGTCCGGTCATGCGCACACCCTAACCAGAGGCCAGGCGGGCCGTGACCTCGTCCCAGATGACATGCGCCAGGGCGGTCTTGGACCCCCGCGGGACCTCGACGGCCGGGCCGTCGGCGGCGAGGATCACGGCCTCGTTCTCGGAGCTCCCGAACACCGCTCCCCCGCTGACGTCGTTGACGACGAGGAGGTCGCAGCCCTTGCGGGCGAGCTTGGCCCGGGCCAGGTCGAGGACCGACCCGGTGTCGTCGCCGGTCTCGGCGGCGAACCCCACCACCACCTGCCCGGGGCGGAGCCGCTCGGCGCTGAGCTCGCGGAGGATGTCGGGGTTCTGGGTCAGCTCGAGCGGCGGGACCGCGCCGTCGGCCGTCTTCTTGATCTTGTGCTCGCTCGCGTCGACGGGGCGGAAGTCGGCCGGCGCGGCCGCCATCACGACGGCGTCGGCCGCGGCCGCCGCGGAGACGACCTCCTGGCGGAGCTGGGCGGTGGTCTCGACCCGGACCACCTTCACGCCCGCCGGGTCCAGCAGCGTGGTGTTGGCCGCCACCAGGGTCACCTCGGCACCGCGGGCCGCCGCGGCCCGCGCGAGCGCGTAGCCCTGGAGCCCGGACGAGCGGTTGCCGAGGAAGCGGACCGGGTCGAGGTACTCGCGGGTGCCGCCCGCGGACACGACGACCCGGCGACCGGCCATGTCGGGCCTGGTGGCGCCGCGGCCGAGCACCTCACGGCAGACGTCGAAGATCTCGGCGGGCTCGGGCAGCCGGCCCTTCCCGGTGTCCTTGCCCGTGAGCCGGCCCTCGGCCGGCTCGACGACGAGGCCGCCCCGCTCGCGCAGGGTGGCGACGTTGGCCTGGGTCGCCGGGTGCTCCCACATCTCGGTGTGCATCGCGGGGGCGAACACGACCGGGCAGCGGGCGGTGAGCAGGGTGTTGGTGAGCAGGTCGTCGGCGAGGCCGTGGGCCGCCTTGGCCATCACGTCGGCGGTCGCCGGGGCGACCACCACCAGGTCGGCCGACTGGCCGATCCGCACGTGCGGCACCTCGTGGACGTCGGTCCACACGTCGGTCGCCACCGGCTTGCCGGACAGTGCCGACCAGGTCGGGGCGCCCACGAACTCCAGTGCTGCCGCCGTCGGGACCACGGTCACGTCGTGGCCGGACTCGGTGAACAGCCGGAGCAGCTCGCAGGCCTTGTACGCCGCGATGCCGCCGGACACGCCCAGGACGACGCGGGGCCGCCCCCCGGACTGGGGAGCGGCCTCGGACGTGGTGGTGCTGGTCAGCGGATCACTCTCAGGCGCCCGCGGCGTCGGCGGCGGCAGCCGCGGCGGCGGCCTCCTCGGCAGCGAGCTCGGCGGGGTCGATGTCCTCGCAGGTGAGGAGGTCCTCGTTGATCTCGCGGAGCGCGATCGAGAGCGGCTTCTCCTGCACGTGGGTGTCGACCAGCGGGCCGACGTACTCCAGCAGGCCTTCGCCGAGCTGGGAGTAGTAGGCGTTGATCTGCCGGGCGCGCTTGGCGCTGTAGAGGACCAGCTTGTACTTGCTGTCGGTCTTCGTCAGCAGGTCGTCGATCGAGGGGTTGGTGACGCCCTCGGCCGCGATGGTGGGTCCGGACACGCTAAAGCCTCACAGATCAGTCGGGGATGGCTCCATCAAGGCTACCAACTGCTCGGCTGCATCGTGAATCTCGTGGTTGACGATGGTCCGGTCGAACTCGTCCTCGGCGGCCAGCTCCTCGCGTGCGGTCTCGAGCCGGCGGGCGCGCTCGTCCTCCGACTCGGTGCCGCGGCCGACCAGCCGGCGCACCAGCTCCTCCCACGACGGGGGCTTCAGGAACACGAACAGCGCCTCGGGCATCGTCCGGCGGACCTGCCGGGCGCCCTGGAGGTCGATCTCGAGCATCGCCGGCCGACCGGACGCCAGCGCCAGGTCGACGGGCTGGCGCGGGGTGCCGTAGCGCGCCGCCTTGTGCACCACGGCCCACTCGAGCAGCTCGTCGTGGGCCACCATCCGGTCGAACTCCTCGTCGGAGACGAACCAGTAGTGCACGCCGTTGACCTCCCCCGGGCGCGGCGGTCGCGTGGTGGCGGAGACGGAGATCCACACCTCGGGGTGGCAGCGGCGCACCTCGGCGGCGACCGTGCCCTTGCCGACCGCGGTCGGGCCGGCGAGGACCAGCAGACGGGACCGGCGCTCGGGAGCGGCCGCACCTGCCGGCTCAGTCACGCGCGGCGAACTCCTTCTCCAGCGCGGCGACCTGCTTGGCACCGAGCCCGCGGACCCGGCGGCTCTCGGCGATCCCGAGCTTCTCCATCAGCTGGCGGGCCCGGACCTTGCCGAGGCCGGGCATCGACTGGAGCAGGTCGACGACCCGCATCTTGCCGATGACGTCGTTGCGCTGGCCCTCGTGGAGGACGTCGACGATCGAGGCGCCCGAGTTCTTGAGCCGGTTCTTCACCTCGGCCCGCTCCCGGCGGGAGGCGGCGGCCTTCTCGAGGGCCGCCTGGCGCTGTTCGGGGGTGAGCGGGGGCAGAGCCACGGGCGGGTCCTTGTCAGGGAGGTCGGGGAGGTCGGGAGGGGCGCGGCCGGTCCGGCCGATGCGAGGTCAATCTAGTCAGAACTGTTGTGGCGCAGCAATCGAGGCCGGACTGGTCTTGGCGGCTCTCCCCGGCCGGCGACGACTCGGGCACCGGTCCCGGTGCCGCGGCTAGAGCGTGAGCGGGGTCTTGCACACGTCGCGGGCCTGCTGGTCGAGGTCCTGGAGCGCGCGCAGCGTGGTCCCGCTGCCCAGCTGCTTCGCCGCGGCGTCGATCCGGGCCCTGTCCTCGGCGGAGAGCCCGGCCGGCGGGTGGGCGCGGTCGTACGTCGCCGGGTCGACCCCCGCGTCCTCGAGGGCCTGCTGGAGCGCCTCGATGCTGGTCACCACCTGCTGCCACTCGTCGGTGATGTCACCGGGCGCCTGGTCCTGCAGCTCGCGGAAGATGTCGAGCGCCGCGAGGAGGGCGTCGGGGTCCCCGCTGCCGACGATGTCGCTGAGCTCCTGCTGGTGGTCCTTCACCGCCCCGCAGTACGCGTCCTGGTCGGACCCGCCGCAGGCGGTGAGCGTCGGCAGCACCACGCCGACGACCGCGCCGAGGACCAGGACCCGCCTCACGCGCGGAGCTCCTCGTTGGTGCGCAGCACGGCCTCGCGCATCGCCGCCACGTCCGGCCCGAGCCGGAGGACCTCGCGGGAGGAGCTGGGCAGCACGGCCGCGGCGGCACCGAAGATCCGGCGCACGTCGGCGACGGTCCCGCCCTGCGCGCCGAACCCCGGCGCGAGGACCGGCCCGCCGAAGGCGAGGTCCTCCTCGGTGGAGCCGATGGTCGCGCCGACCACGGCACCGAAGGAGCCGAGCGGCTCGGCGTCGGCGTTGAGACGGCGCAGGTGCTCGAGCACCCGGCCGGCGACCGTGCCGCCGTCGTCGGTGCGGGCGTGCTGCACCTCGGGACCCTCCTTGTTGGAGGTGAGGGCGAGCACGAACAGCCCGGCGTCGTGCCGCCGGGCGGTGTCGACGAACGGGTCGAGGGACCCGAAGCCGAGGAACGGGCTGACCGTGATCGCGTCCGCGGCGAGCGGCGAGGCGGGGTCGAGGTAGGCGTCGGCGTACGCCTGGCTGGTCGAGCCGATGTCGCCGCGCTTCACGTCGAGCAGCACCAGGGCCCCGGCAGCACGCGACGCGGCCACCACCTGCTCGAGCACGGCGACGCCGCGGCTGCCGAACCGCTCGTAGAAGGCCGACTGAGGCTTGACCACCGAGGCGTGCGGCGCCACCGCCTCGACGGTCGTCAGCGCGAACCGCTCGAGCCCGGCCACGTCGTCGTCCAGGCCCCACTCCTGCAGCAGGGCGGCGTGCGGGTCGATCCCGACGCAGAACGGCCCCCGCTCGGCGATCGCGGCGTGCAGGCGGGCACCGAACCCGTGGTCGGTCATGGGGTCTCCTCGGTTCTCGGGGCGGGCTCGCCCGCCATCGTGGCGAGCTCGCTCGCCAGGCGGGCGATGGTGGTGGGGTCGTGGAGGAGCGCGGTGCCGACCTGGACGGCGATCGCGCCGGCGTCGAGGAAGCTCCGGGCGTCCGCGGCCGTGGCGATCCCGCCGCAGCCGACGATCTCGGCGTCCGGCAGCGCGGCCCGCACCTCGGTGACGCAGCGCAGGGCGACCGGGCGGATCGCGGGACCGGACAGGCCGGCATCGCGGCCGTCGGGCAGGGCGGCCGGCAGGGCGCCGCCGACCACCACGGCGCCGGCGCCGGCGTCGAGGACCGCGCGCGCGGGCTCGGCGACCCGGCCGAGGGCGGGGCGCAGCTTGGCGAGCACCGGGATGCCGCGGGGCAGGTCGCGGGCGACGGCTCCGACCAGGGCGGCGGCGTGGAACGGCTCGCCGCCGACCGCCACCTCGATCGCGGCCAGCCCGGGCGCGCGTCCCAGCCTCCGGGCCACCTCGGCGTGCTCCCCCAGCGTCGCGCCGCCGATGGAGACGACCACCCGGGTGCCCGACCGCGCCAGCCAGGGCAGCTCCCCGGCGAGGAACGGCTCCAGGCCCGCGCTGGGCTGGCCGGTGGCGTGCAGCATCCCGGACGGCGTCTCGAGCACCCGTGGCGGGTGGTCGCCCGGGCGCGGGTTGAGCGTCACCGAGCGGGTCACGAACGCGCCCAGGGCGCCGAGGTCGCCGCCGGGGAGGTACGGCGCGAGCTCCCGGCCGGTGCCGCCGCACCCGGCGGCCACCAGCACGGGCCCGGCCAGCGTCAGGCCGGCGAGGCCGACCGTCGTCGTCGAGGCGCTCATCCCAGCTCCGCCCAGCGGACCCGGTCGCCGCGGACCACCGGGCCCTCCGTGCAGGCGCGGACCTCCCGGGCCACACCGTCCTCGCCGACCACCGGCAGCGGGCACCCGCGGCACAGCCCGGTCGCGCACGGCTGCGGGACGGCGACGGCCGTCTGGCTCCAGGCGCCCTGCCCCTCGGCCGCCGCGGCGACCGCGTGCAGGGTGTCGACCGGCCCGGCGGCGTACACGACCTCGGCCGCCGCGCGGGCGAAGGTGTCGACGAGGACGTCGGCCGCACGACCGCGGATGCCGACCGAGCCGTCGGCGGTGACGACGGTGACCGCCCGGGCCGAGCGCCGCGCCTCGAGCGCGGAGAGCAGGTGTGCCTCGTCGCGGGCGGCCACGACCAGCGTGACCGCGCACCCCCGCTCGCGCAGCCGCTCGGCCAGCGGGAACAGCGGCGCGGCGGCCCAGTCCTCCCCCACCAGCACGCAGCTGACCGGCTCCTTCGGGAGCGCGAACGGCCGTCCGAGCGGCCCGGTCAGCTCCAGCTTCGCGCCGACCGGGAGCCCGGCGAGCCAGGAGCCTCCGGTGCCCGCGGGCTCGACGACGAGCTGGAGGGCGGCGCCGTAGCCGCCCACCGTCCGGACCCGGTGGATCCAGTACGACCGGCGCGCCAGGTGGGCCGAGTCCGCCAGCGAGACGGCGACGAAGGTGCCCGGCCGGAACCGCTCGGGGACGCCGGGTGCCACGACGGTCAGGTGCCGGTAGGCCCCGACCCGCTTCGAGTCGAGCACCTCCCCCGTGACGTGCACCGTCATCCTCGGGCGTCCTGGACGCCGCGCACGATCCGTCGCGGCCACAGCGGGCCCTCGTAGACGAGGGCGGTGTAGCCCTGCAGGAGCGTCGCCCCCGCGTCGAGCCTGGCCCGGGCGTCCTCGACGGTCGTGATGCCGCCGACGCCGATCAGCGTGAGGTCCGGTCCGACCCGCTCGCGCAGCAGCCGCACCACCTCGAGTGCCCGCGCGGTCAGCGGCGCACCGGACAGGCCGCCGGCACCGACCTCCGCGACCCGGGCGGCGGGCGTGCGCAGGCCCTCGCGGGAGATCGTGGTGTTGGTGGCGATGATGCCGTCCAGGCCGACCGCGAGCGCGAGGTCCGCGACGCCGAGGACGTCGTCGTCGGCCAGGTCGGGGGCGATCTTCACGAGCAGGGGCACGCCCTCGGCCACCCGCTGGACGGCGGTCAGGATCGGCTCGAGCTTCTCGACGGCCTGGAGGTCGCGCAGGCCTGGCGTGTTCGGAGAGCTGACGTTGACCACCAGGTAGTCGGCGTACGGCGCCAGCAACCGCGCGGACTTCTCGTAGTCGCGGACCGCCTCCTCCTCGGGGACGACCTTGCTCTTGCCGATGTTGACACCCAGGACGGGCGCTCCGTCCGCCGTCGAGCGCCGGCCGCGGGCCCGGAGCCGGTCGGCCACCACCTCGGCCCCGTCGTTGTTGAAGCCCATCCGGTTGACGACCGCGCGGTCATCGGGGAGCCGGAACAGGCGCGGCTGCGGGTTGCCGGGCTGCGCCTCACCGGTGACGGTGCCGACCTCGACGTGCCCGAAGCCGAGCGCGGCGAGGCCGTCGATGCCGACCGCGTTCTTGTCGAACCCCGCCGCCAGCCCCAGGACGTTGGGGAAGGTCAGCCCCAGCGCCTGCACGGGGCGTCCCGGCACCCGCCGCCGGGCGGTCACCGGCCGAGCCGCCCGGATCGCCCGGAACGCGGAGTGGTGCGCCCGCTCCGGGTCGGTCCGGGTGAGGACGTGGTCGAAGAGGGCGCGGTAGATCACGTGGTGGTCTTCCGCGCCGTCTCCCGGTCCCGGGCCCAGTCCTGCAGGGACCGGACCCCGATGTCCCCGCGCTCGAGCGCCTCGATCCCCTGCACCGCGGCACCGAGCCCCTGCACGGTGGTGATGCACGGGATGTTCGCCATCACCGCGGCCGTGCGGATCTCGTAGCCGTCGACGCGCACCGAGCCGCCGGTGCCGGTGCCGTGCGGGGTGTTGATGACCAGGTCGATCTCGCCGTCGAGGATCAGCTGGACGGTCGTCTTCTCGCCGTTCGGCCCCTCGCCCTCCCAGTGCTTGCGGACCACCGTGGCGCGCACGCCGTTGCGCCGCAGCGCCTCGGCCGTGCCCTGGGTCGCGAGGATCTCGAAGCCGTGGTCGGCGAGCACCTTGATCGGGAAGATCATGGTGCGCTTGTCGCGGTTGGCCATCGACACGAACACCCGGCTGCCGCCCGGCTTGGTCGGCAGCGGGAGCGGGCCGAACGCGCCCGCCTGCGCCTTGGCGAAGGCGGTCCCGAAGTCGGCGTCGAGGCCCATCACCTCGCCGGTCGACTTCATCTCCGGGCCCAGCACGGTGTCGACCTGGCGGCCGTCGGGAGTGCGGAACCGGTTGAACGGCATCACCGCCTCCTTGACCGCGATCGGCTGGTCCGGCGGCAGCGTGCCGCCGTCGCCCTCGGCGGGCAGCAGGCCCTCCGCGCGCAGCGCGGCGACCGTCTCCCCCATCATCACCCGGGCGGCGGCCTTCGCCAGCGGCGTCGCCGTCGCCTTCGAGACGAAGGGGACCGTGCGGCTCGCCCGCGGGTTCGCCTCGAGCACGTAGAGGACGTCGGACCCGAGCGCGAACTGGATGTTGAGCAGGCCCCGGACACCCACCCCCCGGGCAATCGCCTCGGTGGCGTCACGGATCCGCTCGATCTCGGCGTCGCCGAGCGTGATCGGCGGGAGCGCGCACGAGGAGTCACCGGAGTGGATGCCGGCCTCCTCGATGTGCTCCATCACGCCGCCGAGGAAGAGCTCCTCGCCGTCGTACAGGGCGTCGACGTCGATCTCGACGGCGTCGTCGATGAACCGGTCGACCAGCACCGGGTGCTCCGGGCTGATCTCGGTGGCCCGCTCGATGTAGCCCTCCAGCGCCTCGTCGTCGTAGACGATCTCCATCCCGCGGCCGCCCAGCACGTAGGACGGCCGCACCAGCACGGGGTAGCCGATCTCGGCGGCGATCTCCTGGGCGTCCGCGAACGAGGTGGCCGTGCCGTGCTTGGGCGCCGGCAGCCCCGCCTCGTGCAGCAGCCGGCCGAACGCACCGCGCTCCTCGGCGAGGTGGATCGCCTCGGGCGAGGTGCCGACGATCGGCACGCCGTTGTCCTTCAGCGCCTGGGCCAGGCCCAGCGGGGTCTGCCCGCCGAGCTGGCAGATGACGCCTGCGACCGGTCCGGCCCGCCGCTCGGCGTCGACCACCTCGAGCACATCCTCGAGCGTCAGCGGCTCGAAGTAGAGGCGGTCGGAGGTGTCGTAGTCGGTCGAGACGGTCTCCGGGTTGCAGTTGACCATCACGGTCTCGTAGCCGGCCTCGGAGAGCGCGAGCGAGGCGTGCACGCACGAGTAGTCGAACTCGATGCCCTGACCGATCCGGTTCGGACCCGAGCCGAGGATGATGACCGCCGTCCGCTCCCGGGGCTCCACCTCGGTCTCCTCGTCGTAGGACGAGTAGTGGTAGGGCGTGGCCGCCGCGAACTCAGCCGCACACGTGTCGACGGTCTTGTAGACCGGCCGGATCCCCAGGGCGTGCCGGACGCCGCGGACGACGTCGGCGGTCATGCCCCGGATCTTGCCGATCTGGGCGTCGGAGAAGCCGTGCCGCTTGGCCTTCCGCAGCAGGCCGGGCGTGAGCTCCGGGGCTGCGGTCACCTCGGCCGCCACCTCGTTGATCAGCATCAGCTGGTCGACGAACCACGGATCGATGCCGGTGGCCTCGAAGACCTCCTCGGGCGTGGCGCCGGCGCGGATCGCGTCCATGACCTTCTTCAGCCGGCCGTCGTGGGGCGTCCGGATCTCGCCGAGCAGCGCGTCCTTGTCGAGGTCGACCCAGTGCTTCTCCCAGTCGAAGACCGCGTCCTTCTTCTCGAGGGACCGCAGGGCCTTCTGGAGCGCCTCGGTGAAGCTGCGGCCGATCGCCATCGCCTCGCCGACCGACTTCATGTGCGTGGTCAGGGTCGGGTCGGCGCCGGGGAACTTCTCGAAGGCGAACCGCGGCACCTTGACGACCACGTAGTCGAGCGTCGGCTCGAACGCGGCCGGGGTGCTGGACCCGTCGGCGCGCACGGTGATGTCGTTGGGGATCTCGTCGAGGGTGTAGCCGATCGCGACCTTGGCGGCGATCTTCGCGATCGGGAAGCCCGTGGCCTTCGACGCGAGCGCCGAGCTGCGGGACACCCGGGGGTTCATCTCGATGACGATGACGCGCCCGTCGGCCGGGTTGACGGCGTACTGGATGTTGCAGCCGCCGGTGTCGACGCCGACCTCGCGGATGATGCCGATGGCCAGGTCGCGCAGGCGCTGGTACTCGCGGTCGGTCAGCGTCATCGCCGGGGCGACGGTGATCGAGTCGCCGGTGTGCACGCCCATCGGGTCGAAGTTCTCGATCGAGCAGATGATGACGACGTTGTCGGCCTGGTCGCGCATCACCTCCAGCTCGTACTCCTTCCAGCCGATGATCGACTCCTCGATGAGGACCTCGGTCGTCGGGCTGGCGGCCAGGCCGGCGCCCGCGATGCGGGCCAGGTCGGTCTCGCTGTAGGCGATGCCGGACCCGGTGCCGCCCATCGTGAACGACGGCCGCACCACGACCGGGTAGCCGAGCTCGGCCACGGCCTTCTCGCAGTCGTCCAGGGAGTGGCAGACGAAGCTGCGGGCGACCTCGCCGCCGACCTTCTCGACGATCGCGTTGAAGAGCTCGCGGTTCTCGCCGCGGTGGATCGCCTCGAAGCTGGCGCCGATCATCTCGACGCCGTACTTCTCGAGCACGCCGTTCTCGTGGAGCGCGATCGCCGCGTTGAGCGCGGTCTGGCCGCCCAGCGTCGGCAGCAGCGCGTCCGGCCGCTCCTTGGCGATCACCTTCTCGACGAAGTCCGGCGTGATCGGCTCGACGTACGTCGCGTCGGCGAACTCCGGGTCGGTCATGATCGTGGCGGGGTTGGAGTTGACCAGGATCACCCGCAGGCCCTCGGCCTTGAGCACCCGGCACGCCTGGGTCCCGGAGTAGTCGAACTCGCAGGCCTGGCCGATGATGATCGGCCCCGAGCCGATCACCATGACGGACCTGATGTCCTCGCGCTTCGGCATCAGGCGTCCTCTCCTGGCGTGCTGTTTCCGTTCAATTGCTCGGTCTGGCCCGCATCCGGGCCCGAATCTGCGTCACTTCCCAGCAATTGAACGGAATCGACGCCACCGCCCATCAGCTGGACGAACCGGTCGAAGAGGTACGCCGCGTCGTGCGGGCCGGCGGCGGCCTCGGGGTGGTACTGGACGGAGAATCCCCGCAGCCTGCCGGCCGCGTCGCGGAGCTCGAGGCCCTCCACGACGTCGTCGTTGAGGCACACGTGGCTCACGGTCGCCTCCCCGTACGGCGTGGTGGTGCTGCCCTCGAGCGGCGCGTCGACCGCGAACCCGTGGTTGTGGGCGGTGACCTCGACCTTGCCGGTGGTGCGGTCCATCACGGGCTGGTTGATGCCGCGGTGGCCGTACTTCAGCTTGTAGGTGCCGAACCCGAGGGCCCGGCCGAAGAGCTGGTTGCCGAAGCAGATCCCGAAGTAGGGGATCCCCGCGGCGAGCGCGCCCTGGAGCACCTCGACCTGCTGGGTCGTCGCCGCCGGGTCGCCGGGGCCGTTGGAGTAGAACAGGCCGTCCGGCCCCACGGCGCGGATGTCGGCGAGGGTCGCGGTGGCCGGCAGCACGTGCACCTCGATCCCGCGCTCGGCCATCCGGTGCGGCGTCATCGACTTGATGCCGAGGTCGAGCGCGGCCACCGTGAGGCGCTTGTCGCCGATCGCGGGGACGACGTACGCGGCCTGGGTCGAGACCTCGGACGCGAGCTCGGCGCCGGCCATCTCGCCGGACTGCCGGACCCGGGCCAGCAACGCGGCCGGGTCGGTCTCGGTCGAGGAGATGCCGACGCGCATCGCGCCCCGCTCGCGCAGGTGGCGGGTCAGGGCGCGGGTGTCGATGCCGGAGATGCCCACCACGCCCTGGGCTCGCAGCTCGTCGTCCAGCGACCGCTGGGAGCGCCAGCTGGACGCGCGCCGGGCGGGGTCGCGGACGACGTAGCCGGCCACCCAGATCCGCGCGGACTCCGGGTCCTCGTCGTTGACCCCGGTGTTGCCGATGTGCGGCGCGGTCATCACGACGACCTGGCGGTGGTACGACGGGTCGGTCAGCGTCTCCTGGTAGCCGGTCATGCCGGTGTTGAAGACCGCCTCGCCGAACGTCTCCCCCTCGGCGCCGTAGGTCTCGCCGCGGAAGGTGCGTCCGTCCTCGAGGACCAAGATCGCGGTCACTGCGCCTCCTCCGGCTCGGTGCGGCCCTCCAGCTCGGTGAGGAAGGCGGTGAGGCCGGCGACGTAGGTGTCGTGGTCGTCGGCCAACGCGAGGTGGGAACCCTGCGGGCTGTGGTGGTAGCGACCCCGGGGCAGCTGGTCGGCCATCCACCGCAGGTGGGCGGGGTCCATCGTGTCGTGCTCGGCGCCCATGACCAGGGTCGGCACGTCGATCCGGGCCAGGTCGCGGCTGCGGTCCCAGTCCCGGAACGAGCCGACCGCGCCGAGCTCGCTCGGGCCGTTCAGCAGGTCGTAGACCTCGTGGTTGATGTGGGCGAACGAGGTGACGACCACCTCCGGCCACTCCTCGAGCGGCAGCCGGCAGACGTGGTCGACGTAGTAGTGCTCCATGAGGAGCGCCTCGTACGCCGGGTCGCCGGTCTCGCCCGCTGCCTCCATCCGCTTGATCTCGGCGAGCGCGTCCTGGTCCATCGCCGGCATCAGCACCTGCTCGGCGTACGCGTTGTAGGCCGGGATGCTCGACATCATGTTGGAGACGACCAGCCCCTGGAGCGCGTCGGGGTGGGCCAGGGCGTACTCGATCCCGAGCATCCCGCCCCACGACTGCCCGTAGAGCACGAACCGGTCCAGGCCGAGGGCGGTGCGCACCTGCTCGACCTCGTCGACGAACCGGTCGACCTGCCACAGCGACTCGTCGTGGGGCTGGTCGGAGAGGAACGACCCGAGCTGGTCGTAGAAGTACAGCTCGAACCCAGCGGCGGCGAGCGGCTCCTCCAGCGGGAGGAGGTACTCGTGGGTGGCGCCGGGGCCGCCGTGCAGCATCAGCACCTTCAGGCGCGGGTTGTCGCCGACCTGGCGGGTCCAGACCTCGAAGGTCCCGGCGTGCGTCTCGACCGGGATCCTCCGCTCACCGCTCACTGCAGCTTCCCGTCGAGGACGGTGGGCGTGCCGCGCAGGAACGTCGCGACCACGCGACCGGGCAGCTCCATCCCGCGGTACGGCGTGTTGCGGCTCAGGCTCGCCGACTCGGCCGCGTCGACCGTGCGGCGCGCGGCGGGGTCGTAGAGCACGACGTTCGCCGGCTCGCCGGCCTCGAGGGGCCGGCCGTGCCGGTCGGCGACCCGGCCGATCCGCGCCGGCGCGTAGGACATCCGGTCCGCCACGCCGGCCCAGTCCAGGAGGCCGGTGTCGACCATCGTCTCCTGCACGATCGAGAGCGCGGTCTCGAGACCGAGCATCCCGAACGCCGCGGCGGCCCACTCGCAGTCCTTGTCCTCGTGGGGGTGCGGCGCGTGGTCGGTGGCGACGACGTCGATCGTCCCGTCGGCCAGGCCGGCCCGGAGCGCCTCGGCGTCGGCGGCCGTGCGCAGCGGCGGGTTGACCTTGTAGATGGGGTCGTAGGTCGCGGCCAGCTCGTCGGTGAGCAGGAGGTGGTGGGGGCACGCCTCGGCGGTGACCTGGACCCCCTTGCCCTTGGCCCAGCGGACCAGCTCGACGGAGCCGGCGGTCGAGACGTGGCAGACGTGCAGCCGGGAGCCGACGTGCTCGGCGAGCAGCACGTCGCGGGCGATGATCGCCTCCTCGGCGACGGCCGGCCAGCCGGCCAGCCCGAGGCGGCCGGAGAGCTCGCCCTCGTTCATCTGGGCGCCCTCGGTCAGCCGCGGCTCCTGGGCGTGCTGGGCGACGACCCCGTCGAAGGCCTTGACGTACTCCAGCGCCCGGCGCATCAGCACCGCGTCGCTCACGCACCGGCCGTCGTCGGAGAAGACCCGGACCCGGGCGGCCGAGTCGGCCATCGCGCCGAGCTCGGCGAGCCGCTCGCCCTGGAGGCCGACGGTCACCGCGCCGACCGGGAACACGTCGCAGTAGCCGGCCTCGCGGCCCAGCCGCCAGACCTGCTCCACGACGCCGGCGGTGTCGGCGACCGGTTCGGTGTTGGCCATCGCGTGGACGGCGGTGAAGCCACCCATCGCGGCGGCCTGCGTGCCGGTCTCGACGGTCTCGGCGTCCTCGCGGCCCGGCTCGCGCAGGTGGGTGTGGAGGTCGACGAGGCCCGGGAGCGCGATGAGCCCGGTGCCGTCGACCACCTCGGCGTCCGCCGGCGCGCCGGCCGCGTCGGCGATGACGCCGTCGCGCAGCAGCAGGTCGGTCGGCTCTCCGCCGAGGATGCTGACGTTCTTGATCCAGTACGTGGTCACTCTTCTCCTCCGACGGCGGGCTCGGAGCCGCCCAGCAACAGGTACAGGACGGCCATCCGGACGGCGACGCCGTTGGTGACCTGCTCGACGATCACGGACCGGTCGCTGTCGGCGACGTCCGCGGTGATCTCCATGCCGCGGACCATCGGCCCGGGGTGCATGACGATCGTGTGGTCCTGGAGGGTCGCCATCCGGCGGCCGTCGAGGCCGTAGCGGCGCGAGTACTCCCGCGCCGTCGGGAAGAACCCGCCGTTCATCCGCTCGGCCTGGACGCGCAGCATCATCACGGCGTCGGCCTTCGGGATCACGGCGTCGAGGTCGTAGGACGTCTCGACCGGCCAGGTCTCGATCCCGACCGGCAGGAGCGTCGGCGGCGCGACCAGCGTGACCTCGGCGCCGAGGGTCTTCAGCAAGAGCGCGTTGGACCGGGCCACCCGGCTGTGCAGCACGTCGCCGACGATCGCGACGCGGCGGCCCTCGAGGCCGCCCGGCTTGGACTGCCCGAGGTGGCGCCACATCGTGAACGCGTCCAGCAGCGCCTGGGTGGGGTGCTCGTGGGTGCCGTCCCCGGCGTTGACCACGCTGGAGCGGACCCAGCCCGAGTGGGCCAGCCGGTGTGGCGCACCGCTGGCGCCGTGGCGGACCACGACCGCGTCGGCGCCCATCGCCTCGAGGGTGAGGGCGGTGTCCTTGAGGCTCTCGCCCTTGGAGAGGCTGGAGCCCTTGGCCGCGAAGTTGATCACCTCGGCCGAGAGCCGCATCGCCGCCCCCTCGAACGAGATGCGGGAGCGGGAGGAGTCCTCGAAGAACAGGTTCACCACGGTGCGCCCGCGCAGCGCGGGCAGCTTCTTGATCGGCCGGTCCGCGAGCTCGCGCAGCTCGGCCGCGGTCGTCAGGACCAGCTCGGCGTCGTCGCGGCTCAGGTCGGCCGCGCTGAGCAGGTGGCGCTTCACCGGACCCCTCCTTCCGGGCCGAGGCCCTGGATCGTCACGGCGTCCGCGTCGTCGACCCCGGCCAGCGTCACCCCGACCCGCTCCACCAGCGAGGTCGGGAGGTTCTTGCCGACGAAGTCGGCGCGGATCGGCAGCTCGCGGTGGCCGCGGTCGACGAGGACTGCCAGCTGGACCGCCCGGGGCCGCCCGATGTCGTTGAGGGCGTCGAGCGCCGCCCGGATGGTGCGGCCGGAGAACAGCACGTCGTCGACCAGGACGACCGTGCGGCCGTCGATCCCGCCCGGCGGGATCTCGGTCGGCAGCAGCGCGCGGGCCGGCTTCATGCGCAGGTCGTCGCGGTACATCGTGACGTCGAGCGAGCCCACCGGCACGGCGAAGCCCTCGACGGCCTCGATCCGGTCGGCGATCCGCCTCGCGAGCGGCACGCCCCGGCTGGGGATCCCGAGGAGGACGAGGTCTCCGGCGCCCTTGTTGCGCTCGAGGATCTCGTGGGAGATGCGGGTCAGCGCGCGGGAGATGTCCCGTTCGTCGAGGACGACGCGCTGCCGGTCGGTGCCGCTGGGGGCGCCGCTGCCGGTGCTGGTGTCAGGGTGCGCAGGCACGAGCCTGGGACCTCCTTCTCCGCCTCACGGGACGGCTCGTTAAAGGATGTCGATCGGCGACGACACTACCTCCGTCCCGGCCGCGCCGGTCAACCGGCACCCCGGATTCTCACCCGGTGGACGGCTCAGCCCTCGACCTCGTCCGCCCAGGCCGCGTGCTCCCGCCTGGCCCACCGCGCGGACACCGCGCCGACCCGCATCCCCCGCCGCGCCTCGGGGTCGCGGATCGCGAACGCGACGTGCCCCAGCACCAGGAGTCCCAGCCCGAGGGCAGCCCAGTCGTGCACGAAGGTCGCCCCGGAGCGCCACGACAGCCGCACCAGCCCGGTCCAGAACATGATCGCGCCGGTCCCCAGGAGGACGCCGGTGGACCCGGCGACCAGCCAGGCGTTCACCTTCTGCCCCGCGTTGAACTTGCCGACCCGGATCCGCCCGTCGCGTCGGGTCCGGGTCACCAGCCACCGCCAGTCGGACGGGGTCAGCCGGTCGAGCCGCCGCAGGTCGGAGCGGTACGCCGCCGACAGCGCACCGAGCAGCATCGGGACGGGCAGCGCCAGCCCGGCCACCACGTGCACCATCTCGACGGTGTGCCGGTGCCCGACCACCAGCATCACCGAGCCGTTGTAGAGGACCGCGGCGGTGACGAGGCACGTGCCCATGAGGATCGCGACGGCCCGGTGCACGGCGCGCTCGGCCGGCGTGAAGCGCGCGAGGGTGTCACTCACCGATGAGCCCGTCGAGGGGATAGCCGCGCTGCTCCCAGTAGCCCGGGCGGTTGGCGGTCACCAGCTCGATCCCGGAGAGCCACTTGGTGCTCTTGTAGCCGTACATGGGCGCGGCGTAGACCCGGACAGGGCCGCCGTGGTCGTGGGTGACCGGTCGGCCGTACATCGTCAGCGCGACGAGCACGTCGTCCGCCCGCGCCTGGTCGAGGGTCATGTTCTCGGTGTAGGCGCCGTCGAAGGAGGTGAACCGCACGGCGGTCGCGTCGGGCGTGGGCGCCGCCCGCTCGACCAGGTCGGCGAGCCGGACGCCGCTCCAGGGGACGTCGTCGACCTGCCAGCCGGTCACGCAGTGGAAGTCGCGGGTCAGGTGCACCTGCGGCAGCTCCTGGAGGTCGGCGAGCGTGTACGTCGTCGGTTCGGCCACCTCGCCGGACACCGTGAGCCGGTAGGTCGTCGCGTCGCGCGGCTCCACCGGACCGGTGACGGAGTAGTAGCGGAAGGTGTTGCCGAGCGGGACCAGGCTCGTCAGACCGGTCGGGTCGTGCGCGAGCAGCCGGCTCAGCCGGTCCTGGACGGCGGCCCCGGTCAGCACCCCCACCGCACCGAGCCCGAGCAGGCCGAGGACGACGCGACGCCCGACCGGCGTCCCCTCGAGCTCGGAGCGCTCGTCCGGCATCGGCTCAGGGCTTCCGACCGCGCACGCCGAGCACCACGAGGACGACCCCGGCGACCAGCACGACGGGCCCGATCACCGACCACGTCGTCGTACCGCTCATCGGGCTGCCCTGGACGACGTCGAACCCCTGCAGGGTCCAGAGCAGGCCGAGCAGCGCGAGCACGGCGCCGACGACGACCCACAGGGGCTTGGCCATGCCTCAACTCAAGCACGGACCACCTGAGCGCCGGCCACCTCGAGGAGGACCGAGGCGACCGGGACCCTCAGCGCCCGGCGGCGGCCGCAGCCGGCGCCGGCTCGACGCGCGTGCCGGCCCGGCCGGCGACCACGTCGACGATGTCGTGCAGGGCGCCCACGCCGGCGGGACGACCGGTGGCGGTGACGAAGCCGCACACCGCCTCGACCTTCGGCCCCATCGATCCTGCCGGGAAGTCCATCGCGCGCAGCTCGTCCGGCGTCGTCCGGCCGAGGAGCCGCTGCTGCGGCGTGCCCCAGTCCGCGTACACGCCGTCCACGTCGGTGACGATGACGAGCAGGTCGGCCTCCAGCTCCCGGGCCAGCAGGGACGCCGCCAGGTCCTTGTCGACGACCGCCTCGACCCCGTGCAGGATCCCGTCGGCGTCGAGCACGGTGGGGATGCCACCGCCGCCGGTGCAGACCACGACGGTGCCGGCCTCGACCAGGGTCCGGATCGACGGCACCTCGTAGATGTGCTGCGGAGCCGGCGAGGGCACCACCCGGCGGTACGACGACCCGTCCTGCCGGATCGTCCACCCGTTGTCGGCGGCGAGCTCCTCGGCGTCCTCGCGGAGGTAGACCGGGCCGATGAACTTGGTCGGGTCCTGGAACGCCGGGTCGTCGGGGTCGACGCGGACCATGGTCAGGAGCGTGGCGATGTGCTGGTCGGTCGGCAGCACGTTCCCGAGCTCCTGCTCGATCACGTACCCGATCATCGCCTCCGTCTGGGCTCCCAGGACGTCGAGCGGGTAGGGACGCACGTCCTGGTAGGCCGCGGCCTGGAGGGCCAGCAGCCCGACCTGGGGCCCGTTGCCGTGGGCGACCACGACCTCGTTCCCGGGCACGACCTCGGCGATCCGCTCCGCCGCGACCTTGATGTTCGCCCGCTGGTTCTCGGCGGTGAGCGGCTCTCCCCGCCGCAGGAGGGCGTTGCCGCCGAGGGCGATCACGATGCGCATCAGGTCCTCCTCACGCCAACGACGCCACGAGGAGCGCCTTGACGGTGTGCATGCGGTTCTCCGCCTGGTCGAAGGCGATGTTGGCGTCGGACTCGAAGACCGCGTCGGTCACCTCGATGCCGTGCGCCAGCTGCGGGTACTGCCCGACGACGCGGGCGCCCACGGCGGTCTCGGTGTCGTGGAAGGCCGGCAGGCAGTGGAGCACCTCGACCCGGGGGTTGCCGGTCGCCCGCAAGAGCTCGTCGTTGACCTGGAACGGCAGGCACCGGTCGACCCGCTCGCCCCAGGACTCCACGGGCTCCCCCATCGAGACCCACACGTCGGTGTAGACGAAGTCGACGCCAGCGACGGCGGTCCGGGGGTCGTCGGTGACGGTGATCCGGGCGCCGGAGGTCTCCGCGAGCTCGTGACAGAGCTTGAGCAGGCCCTCGGCCGGCCACAGCTCCTCCGGCGCGCCGATGCGCACGTCCATGCCCAGCTTCGCCGCCACCAGCACCAGCGAGTTCGCCACGTTGTTGCGCCCGTCGCCGACGAACGCGAACGCGATCTCGTGCAGCGGCTTGTCGGTGTGCTCGCGCATCGTCATGACGTCGGCGAGCATCTGGGTCGGGTGGAACTCGTCGGTGAGCCCGTTGAAGACCGGGACCCCGGCGTACCGGGCGAGGGTCTCGACGACCTCCTGCGAGAAGCCGCGGTACTCGATCGCGTCGTACATCCGCCCGAGCACGCGGGCGGTGTCCTTGACCGACTCCTTGTGCCCGAGCTGGGAGGAGCTCGGGTCGATGTAGGTGACGTGCGCACCCTGGTCGTAGGCGGCGACCTCGAAGGCGCACCGGGTGCGCGTGGAGGTCTTCTCGAAGATCAGGGCGATGTTGCGGCCGCCGAGCAGCGGCCGCTCGGTCCCGGCGTACTTGGCGCGCTTGAGGTCCCGGGCGAGGTCGAGCAGGTGACGGATCTCGTCGGGTGTGTGGTGGCGCAGGCTGAGCAGGTGCCGCCCGCGGAGGTTGACCGGCATGGTGATTCCTCTCTGTCCCGGACGGGATCAGTAGTCGACGGGGTCGCGCAGGATCGGGCAGGTCATGCACCGGCCGCCGCCCCGGCCCCGGCCGAGCTCGCTGGCGTCGATGGTGATGACCTCGATGCCGGCCTTGCGCAGCTGGGTGTTGGTGTGGGTGTTGCGGTCGTAGCCGACGACGACGCCCGGTTCGAGGGCGAGGACGTTGTTGCCGTCGTCCCACTGCTCGCGCGCGGAGCCGTAGCGGTCACCACCGGTCGGGACCACCCGCAGGCGGACGCCGAGCGCCTCGCCGACGACGTCGACGAAGGGTCGGTCCTCCCGGCGGGCGTCGAGCCCGGAGGGGGCCGAGTCGTCGGGACGCAGCGAGAACGCGTCGATGGCGTCGACGACCGGGTGGTAGGCCGTCACGACGTCCCGGTCGCAGAAGGTGAAGACGGTGTCGAGGTGCATCGCCGACCGGGCGCGGGGCAGCTCGGCCGCGATCACGCGGGTCGCCGCGCCCGCGGCGAACAGCGCGCGCGCCACCTGGGTGATCGCCTGCTGGGAGGTCCGCTCGCCCATGCCGATCAGCACGACGCCGTTCCCGGCCGGCATCACGTCGCCGCCCTCGATCGTCGCCTGCCCCCGGTCCAGGGGCTGTTGGTCCGGATCACCGAACCACACCGTGAACGGCTGGTCGGCGAAGTCGGGGTGGAAGCGGTAGATCGCCGTGGTGAGCAGGGTCTCCTGCCGGCGGGCCGGCCAGTACATGCTGTTGAGGGTCACGCCCTGGTAGATCCACGAGCTGTTGTCGCGCGCGAACAGGGTGTTGGGCAGCGGCGGCAGCACGAACTGGGTGACGCCGGTGTCCCGGAAGGCCCGGACGAACGGCCCTCCGAGGTCGGCCGGCACGTCGGCGAGGACGACCCCTCCGACCAGGTGCTCGGCCAGCTTCTCGGCGGGCAGGCTCTCGAGCCAGGCCCGCACCTCGTGCACGAGGCCGGGGCCGACCTGGTCGTCGGTGACCTTGCGGTCGAGGATCCAGGCCCGGCCGTCGGGGAGCCGCACGACGTCGGTGAGCAGGTCGAGCATCTCGAGGACCTCGACGCCGCGGTCGCGCATCTTCGCCATGAAGTCGAAGTGGTCCCGCTTGGCCTGGCTGACCCAGATGGGGTCGTCGTAGAGGAGCTCGTCGCAGTTGTCCGGGGTCAGCCGGAGGTGGGCCAGCCCGGGAGAGCAGACCAGCACGCGTCGCAGGCGGCCGGCCTCGGACCAGACGCCGACGCGGGCGCTCCTCGGGTCGCTCGTCGGGCCGCTGCTCGGGGGGCTGCCGGGCGACGTCTGCGTCAGGTGTCCGGTGGTCATGGTGAGCCTTCCTCGCTGGTGTCGTCCCGGACGCCTGACCGGGACCGATGGGCGTGACCACCCGTGCGGAGCGGCCTCCGGCCACCCCGCACGGGTCGGGTCCGTCAGACGGAGACGAAGCCCTGGAACAGGCCGATCACGCCGGCCACGGCGAGCGCCGCGACGACAGCCACGACGAACCGCTCGGCCAGGGTGAACACCTGCTGGCGCGACTGCTTGCGCGCCCAGACGTAGAACGCCGTGCCGATCAGGTAGAACAGCCCAGCCACGAGGACGTACTCCCAGCCACCCGCGTAGACGAGCCACACGGCGTACGCCAGGGCGACGGTCCCGACGGCGAGCTCCCACGGTCGGTGCTCGTGCGGGCCGTAGCCCTCGCCGGTCACCGCCAGCTTGATCTGGTAGGCGGCCGACCACAGGTAGGGCAGCAGGATCAGCGAGGTCGCCAGGTAGATCAGGTCGGTGTAGGTGTTCTCGTTCACGAGCGTCCACAGCAGCATCAGCTGCACGCAGCCGTTCGTCAGCCAGAGGGCGGTCGCCGGGGAGCCGTGCCGGTTCTCCCGGGCCAGCTGCGTCGGCAGCACCCCCTCGAGAGCGGGCAGGCGCAGGATCTCGACGCACAGCAGCACCCAGGAGATCAGGGCACCGAGCAGCGAGATGGCCAGGCCGAGCGAGATGAAGCCCGTGCCCCAGCTGCCGACCTCGTGCCTCATCAGGCCCGCCATCGACGGGTCCTCGAGCCCGGCGATCTTCGCCTGGGCCATCAGGCCGTACGCGAGCAGGTTGACCGCGAGCAGCAGGGCCAGCACCCCGAGGAAGCCGATGATCGTCGCCCGGCCGACGTCGCTGCGCTTGCCGGCCCGACGCGAGTAGACCGACGCGCCCTCGACACCGATGAACACCCAGACCGTCACCAGCATCATGTTCTTGACCTGGTCCAGCGTCGTGCCGAGCCCGGCGTCGTTCCCCCAGATGTCCGCGGTGAAGATGCCGGCCTTGAAGCCGACGGCCGCGATCGCGATGAAGGTCAGGATCGGGACGACCTTGGCGACCGTCACGATCGTGTTGACGAAGGCGGCGCTGTGCACCCCGCGCAGGGCGAGGGCGTGCACGACCCAGAGGACGATCGACGCGCCGACGATGGCCGTCACCGTGTTGCCGCCCTCGAACCCGTCGAAGAAGTAGCCCAGGGTCGACATCAGCAGGACCAGGTAGCCGACGTTGCCGATCCAGGCGCTGATCCAGTACCCCCAGGCGGAGGTGAAGCCGATGTAGTTGCCGAAGCCCGCACGGGCGTACCCGTAGACCCCGCCGTCGACGTCCGGCTTGCGGGTGGCGAGCGCCTGGAAGACCAGGGCCAGCATGAGCATGCCGACACCCGTGATCGTCCATCCGATGAGCAACGGACCAGGAGCGGCGCTCCCGGCCATCTGCGACGGCAGGGCGAAGATGCCGCTACCGATCATCGAGCCCACGACCAGCGCGATCAGGGCGGGAAGAGCAAGTGCGGCACCAGGGCCCCTCGTGTGCCTCGCAGGCGAGTCCGGCGACTGCCGGATGAGCTGCTGAGTCATGTCTCGGGCCTCCTCGAGGGCGGCCGACGGGGTGTCACCCGCCCTCTCTGGACGCTAGGAGACGACCGTCCCGCCCGGCAGAGGCGAACGGCACCTCCTTGCACGCCCGGACCGTGACGACGGCCACGCCCGTCGGGGTCAGCCTCCGGACACGTCCAGCAGCACCTTGCCGACCGCGCCGGCCTCGACCGCGTCGTGGGCGGCCGCGGCCTGGTCGAGCGGGTAGTGGTGCACCGGCAGGCCGGCCTCCTCGCCGACGCGGAGCGCCCCGGCGGCGATCGCCGCGTTGACGTCCTCGACGGCCGCCCGCACCAGCCCCGGGTCGAGCGTGTAGAGGATGAGGAACTGGAACCGCAGGTTCTTCCCGAACGCCGCCCGCAGCGGCATCGTCATCTCGTCGCCGCCGTTGTTGGCGTAGATCGAGACCAGGCCGTGCACCTTGACGACCTCGAGGTCGATGCCGACGTTCTGCGCCGGCGCCACCTCGACCGCGATGTCCACGCCGTCCGGGCAGAGCGCCCGGACCTCCTCGACCACGTCGGAGCTGTGGTAGTCGATCGTGTGGTGCGCGCCGGCGGCGGTCGCGAGGGCCGCCTTCCCCGGGCTGCTGACCGTGGCGACGACCGTCGCTCCCGACCACCGGGCCAGCTGGATCGCGGCGTTGCCGACGGCCCCCGCTCCCCCGGCGACCAGCACCGTGCGGCCGGCGAGCGCGCCCGGTCCGAGCCGGGCCGGACCGAGCTCGGAGGCGGTCAGCGCGCGGTGCGCGGTCACGGCCGGCACGCCGACGCTGGCACCGAGGTCGAAGTCGGCACCCTCGGGCAGGTGCACGACCTTGGCGACCGGCTGCACCGTGTGCTCGGCAGCGGTCCCGTGGGCGCGCCCGTGCTGCGCCAGCACCAGCCACACCCGGTCCCCGACCGCGAACCCCTCGACGCCCTCACCCAGCGCGTCGACCACACCGGCCCCGTCCTGGCCGGGCGTCACCTCGTCGTACCCGCTCATCATGCCGGCGCGGAACTTCCAGTCCGTCGGGTTCACCCCCGACCTCACCAGCCGGACCCGGACCTCGCCCGGGCCGGGCTCGGGCAGGTCGCGCTCGACGACCTGGAGGACGGAGGACGGACCGGTCTCGCGGTAGACGACGGCGCGCATGGCGTGGCTCCTCGGTGTAGGGGTACGGCCTGGTGGCTACGGTCACCGGGTAGGTAACCGTCCGCCAGGAGGATCCATGCCCGAGCTGCCGTTCCCCGACCACGTCCGCGACCTGCTCGCGAAGCCGAACCCGGCCGTCGTCGCGACCCTGCGGTCCGACGGCGCGCCCGTGTCGGTGGCGACGTGGTACCTGCTCGACGGGGACCGGGTGCTGCTCAACATGGACCACTCCCGGGTGCGGCTGGCGCACCTGCGGCGCGACCCCCGGCTCTCGCTCACCGTGCTCGACGAGGCCGGGTGGTACACCCACGTCTCCCTCGTGGGCCGGGTCATCGAGCTGTACGACGACGCGGGGCTCGCCGACATCGACCGGCTGAGCACCCACTACCGCGGCCAGCCGTACCCGAACCGCAAGAGCCCGCGCGTCTCCGCCTGGATGAGCATCGACCGGTGGCACGGCTGGGGCGCCGTCAGCGACTGAGCCCGAGCGGTGCCGGCTACAGCGCGGCGGCCATCCCCGCGCAGGCCTTGAGCCACTGCATCCGGGTGTGCTGGGACAGCTGGGCGTACGGCACGACCGACCCGGCGACCAGGGCCGGGTCGTAGGGGACGCGGTAGACCCCGCGGGTGCGCTGCTGGTAGACCTCGACGAGGTCGTCGGCGAGCTTGCCGTCGACCTGCGCGGACGGGTCCGAGAGCACCGTGACCGCCTTGTACTTGAGGTTCTGGTAGCCGGCGTCCTGGAGCGCGTCGAGCATCCACAGGCCGCTGTAGCCGGTGTCCTCGCGCACCGTCGACGTGACGACCAGCAGGTCGGCCGCCCCGGCCGCGGCGAGCCAGTTCTCGGCGCGCATGTTGTTGCCGGTGTCGATGAGGATCACCCGGTAGAACCGCTCGAGCAGCTTGTGGACCGCGTCGAAGTCCTGGGCCCGGATCGTCCCAGTGACGTCGGGGCGCTCGTCGGAGGCGAGGACGTCGAAGTGCGCGTCGCCCTGTGACCGCACGAACGCGCCGAGGTCGCCGATGCGGGACTGGTAGACGTCGGTGAACCGCTCGAGGTCCTCCAGCAGCTCGCGCGTCGTGTTGCGGTGGGTGCTGCGGGTGCCGCGGATGCCGAGGGTGCCGCGGGTCTCGTTGTTGTCGCACGCGACGACGCCGCCGCCACGCACGGTGCCGAACGTGTAGCCCGCCGCCAGCACGCCGGTGGTCTTGGCTGCGCCGCCCTTGGGGTTGATGAACGCGATCGTGCGCGGTCCGTCGAAGTCCCGCTGGATCATCCGGCGGTCGTCCTCGTAGGCGCGCTCGGCCGGCCCCATCTTCGGGGTGACCAGGCCGCCGGTCCAGCGGCGCAGCTGGCCCCGCCAGCCCCAGGTCGCCGGGCCGTGCTCCTGCGAGGCGTCGCGGCGGTCGAGGAAGTCGGTCGCGGTCATGAACCGGCGGACCTCGCCCTCCGGGGCGGTGGCCTCGCCCGCGTCCTCGGCGGCCGGTACGGCGGGCGGACGGGTCTCTCCCGGCAGCGGGGCCGGCAGCGGGGCCGAGGAGGCGTCCGGCCGCGGGGCGGCCGCCGGCGGCGCTGCCGGGGGCGCCGTCGTCGTCGGCGGCCGGTGGGCCGGTGGCGGCGTGGTCGGCATCGGGCCGAGCGGCGCGGACAGCGGTGCACCGGGTGCCTGCTGACCCGGGTACGGCGCCGGCGGGGCCGCCGGCGGGGCGGCGGGCGCGCCCTCGGGCGGCGGGCCGAGGGGGTCGCGCAGCGGGTCACCGACGGGACCACCCAGCGGGTCGCCCAGCGGGTCGTTCAGCGGGTCGGGCCGGGAGCCGGCCGAGCCGACCGCACGGTTGCTGCGGCGCACGGCGTACTCGGTCAGGTCCTCCGGCTGGTAGAGCCGGTCGCTGGTGTCGTCGTCGACGGCCCGGCCGTCGTCCCTCGACCCGGCCGAGCTCCATGCCTCCGACATCGGTGCCTCCCTCGAGAAGTGCGCTCGTCGTGCTGTGCAGGGTCCTTCCCCGAACGTCAGCGCCTCACACGCTCCGGAGCCGGTCCGAGCCGTCGAGGGCCCGGTCCAGGGTCTCGTCGAAGGCGCCGTCCAGGGCGAGGGCGATCAGGACGCGGAGCTTGAGCAGCATGGTCACGGCGACCTAGGTCCCCGGCGCCGGTGGCGCCCAAACCTCCGTGCCGGCCGGGCTCAGAGGTCGTCGAGCGCCGCGGCGATGGCGCGGTGGAAGGTCGGGTAGGCGTAGTGCACGCCCCGCAGGGTCTCCACCGGCACCGCGGCGTGCACCGCCACCGAGAGCAGCCCCAGCACCTCGCCGCCGTACGGCGCCACGACGGTCGCCCCGACGAGCACCCCACGGTCCGCGTCGGCGACCACCTTGACGACCCCTTCGGCCTCGGCGATCCAGCCGCGGCTCGAGCGTGGCACGTCGGCGTGCCCGACCGCGACGCGCAGTCCGGCGGACCGCGCCTGCTCCTCGGTCATGCCGACCGCCCCGACCTCCGGGTCGGTGAAGGTCACCCGGCTCACGGCGTGGTGGTCGGCCCAGGGTCCGTCCTCGCCGAGCAGGTCGCGGACGGCCACCTGCGCCTGGTAGAGCGCCAGGTGGGTGTGGTCGCCGTGCCCGGTGATGTCGCCGACCGCCCACAGCCGGTCCCCGGCCCGCATCCGCTCGTCGGTCGCGAGGTGGTCGGCACCGGGGTCGAGGCCCACGGTCTCGAGGCCGACGTCGCCGAGGTTGGTCCGGCGCCCGGTGGCGACGAGCAGGTGCTCGGCCGCGATCGTCGCGCCGGCGAGGTCGACCTCGAAGCCGTCGCTGTGGCGGACGGCGACGGGCGCGCTCCCGAGGTGCACCTCGACCCCCTCGGCGGCGAGGACCCGGGCGACGACCTCGCTCGCCTCCGGCTCCTCGTTCCCGAGCAGCCGGTCGGTCGGCTCGACGACGCGCACCCGACTGCCCAGCCGCGCGGCCGCCTGGGCCAGCTCGCAGCCGATCGGCCCGCCGCCGAGCACGACCAGCGAGGCGGGCGCGTCGGTCTGCCGCACGACGTCGCGGTTGGTCCAGTACGGCGTGCCGGCCAGCCCGGGGAGGTCGGGGACCGCGGGATCGGTGCCGGTGTCGAGGAGCACGCCGAGCCGCGCGTCGTACGTCGTCCCGTCGACCTCGACGCGGCCCGGGCCCGCGAGCCGGCCGGTGCCGCGCACCAGGCGGACACCGGCCTCCTCGAGCGGCTGTGCGTGGGTGTGGTCGCTCCAGTCATGGTTGGCCTCGCGGATCCGCGCCGCGGCGCTCGGCCAGCCCCGCCGCTCGTGGGCGGCGTGGACGAGCAGCTTCGACGGCGTGCAGCCCCAGAACGGGCACTCGCCGCCGACCAGGTCCCGCTCGACACCGACCACGTCGAGCCCGGCCTGCGCCAGCTTGCGGGCGGCGTGCTCGCCGCCGGCCCCGAGCCCGAGGACGACGACGTCGGTCCCGAGCACCGGGTGGCCGGACAACGGCTACTTCGAGAGGTGCCGGGCGCGGGCGAGGGTGAACAGCCCGTAGCAGGCCAGGCCGACGCCGATCAGGCCGAGCAGCACCGGGCCGAACGGCTGCTGGAGGACGGCGAGGAGCGCCTCGTCGAGGCCGCCGGACTTCTTCGCGTCGTGCGTCAGCGCGGCGTAGCAGAACAGGCCACCGACGACGCCGATCGCGATCCCCTTGGCGGTGTAGCCGGCCTTGCCGAAGGCGATGTAGGCCTGGCCGCTCTGGCCGCTGCGGCCCTCGGCGTCCAGCTTCTCGGCGAACTTCTCGGTCCAGGCGGTCCACACCTGGTAGGCGCCGTAGCCGATGATCGCGAGGCCCGCGGCACCGACGAGCAGCTGACCGCCCGGCCAGTTCATCACCGTCGCGGTCCAGGTCGTCTGCGAGCTCTTGCCGCCGCCGCTGCTGCTGGACTGCGTCGCGACGCTGAAGCCGCTGATCGCGACCGCGGCGTACAGGACGGCCTTGAACGCCGACATCACCCGCTTGCGGGTGCGCTTGCTCTCGTCCTGCTCGTCGCGGTGCCCCACTGCTGCCTCGAGGCCCTTCCAGACGACCAGGAAGACCATCCCGACGGTGACGGCCCACACGAGGGCGTCGCGGAAGGGCTGCTGGGTCAGCTCGCGGAGGGCGCCGGTGCTGGACGGGCGGCCCTCGTGGTCGCCGAGCGCCAGCTGCACGGCGAGCCAGCCGACGAGCAGGTAGATGAGGGCGTAGGCGACCAGGCCGACACGGGCGGCCTTGTCCATCCAGTCGCTGTCCTGGGCCTGCCGGCCGGCGTCCTTGGCCTGGTCGGCGGCGTTGCCGGCGGAGTTCTTGGCGGCGTTGCCGGTGGGGCTGCCGGTGGGGCTGCCGGTGGGGCTGGTGGTCATGTCAGCTCGTTTCGAGACCTCCCAGCGCCGTCTCGATGGCGCGGTGGAAGGTGGGGTAGGCGAAGATCATGCTCTTCAGGGTCCGGACAGGGACCGCCGCGTGCACCGCGACGGCGAGGAAGCCGAGGATCTCGCCGCCCGCGGGCCCCATGGCCGATGCACCCACCAGCACACCGCGGTCGGCGTCCTCGACGACCTTGATCAGTCCGTGCCCGCCCGGGCCGTGCGTGAAACCACGGGAGGACTGCTCGAGCGGGGTCGAGCCGGTCCGGACCCGCAGCCCCGCCTCCCGGGCCGCCTGCTCGGTCAGGCCGACGCCGCCGACCTCCGGGTCGGTGAAGGTGACGTGCGGGACCGCGTGGTAGCTCGCCGGATCCCCGTCCTCCCCCAGGACGTCGCGCAGCGCCACCGCCTGCTGGTACATCGAGACGTGGGTGAAGGCCCCGTGGCCGGTCACGTCGCCGATCGCCCACAGCCGCTCCCCCGCCCGCAGGTGCTCGTCGACCTCGATCGTCCGGGCCGCCGGGTCGAGGCCGACGGTCTCGAGCCCGAGGTCGTCGAGGTTCGGGACCCGGCCGGCGGCGACCAGCAGCTTGTCGGCCACCAGCTCCTCGCCGGTGTCCAGGCCGAGGGTGAACGCGCCGTCGGCGTACGCCGCCCGCTGCAGCTCGACGCCGGTGAGGACGCGGATGCCCTCCTGGGCGAACACCTCGGCCAGCAGCTCGCCCGCCTCGGGCTCGTCGGCCGGCAGCAGCCGCGGCCCGTGCTGGAGCACGGTCACCCGGACCCCGAACCGGGAGAACACCTGGGCCAGCTCGCAGCCGATCGGGCCGCCCCCGACCACGACGAGGGAGGCGGGCAGCTCGGTGACCCGCACGGCGTCGCGGTTGGTCCAGTACGGCGTGCCCGCGAGCCCCTCGACCGGCGGCACGGCCGGCCGGGTTCCCGGGTTGACGACGACCCCGCGGCGGGCGGTGTAGGTCACCGTCGCACCGTCCGCGGTCTCGACCGTGACGCGCCCGGTGCCGGCGAGCCGGCCGACCCCGTGGTGGACCGTGGCGCCGGCGTCACGCAGCCGGTCGACCGCGATCGTGTCGTCCCAGCCGGCCGTGGCCTGCTCGTCGACGCGGCGGGTGACCACGGACCACGCGGGGGTGATCGTCGCCTCGCCGGCGACCTCCGCCGCCCGGCGTACCTCGGCGACGACGTCGCTGCCGCGCACCATCATCTTGGTCGGGATGCACCCGTAGTAGGGACACTCGCCCCCGACCAGGTGCTTGTCGACGGCCACGACCTCGAGGCCCGCCTGGGCGGCGCCGGTCGCGAGTGCCTCGCCGCCGGGGCCGGTGCCGATGACGACCAGGTCCACCTCGTGCTCAGTCATGCGCCCCAGCATGGCGGGAGCGGACAAGCGGGGCGAGGGCGGACCGGGCGTCAGACCGGCGTCAGACCAGGGAGGCCTTGTCGCGCAGGATGCTGCCGAGCACGCCGTTGACGAACTGCGGCGACTCGTCGGTGGACAGCTCGCCGACCAGCGTCATCGCCTCGGAGACGGCGACCGCGCCGGGCACGTCGTCGGACCAGAGCAGCTCCCAGACGGCGATGCGCAGCACGTTGCGGTCGACGGCCGGCATCCGCGCCAGCGTCCACCCCTCGGCGTACGACGACAGCACCTCGTCGATGCGGTCGCGGTGCTCCTCGACGCCCCGGACCAGGACGGCGGTGTACTCGTTCGTGGGCCCCTCACCCTCGGCGACCGCGCGGTCGAGCGCCTCGAGGGCGGGCTCGCGGCGCAGCTCGGAGGCGTAGAGGAGGTCCAGCGCTCGCTTGCGGGCCTTGGAACGGGCAGCCACGGACTAGGACTTCACACGGCCGAGGTAGGAGGAGTCGCGGGTGTCGACCTTGACCTTCTCGCCCTGGTTGATGAACAGCGGCACCTGAATCTCGTGGCCGGTCTCGAGGGTGGCCGGCTTGGTGCGGCCCGTGGCGCTGTCGCCGGCGAGGCCGGGCTCGGTGAAGGTGATGACGAGCTCGACCGAGGCCGGGAGCTCGATGAAGAGCACGCGGCCCTCGTTGGTGGCGATGATGACGTCCTGGTTCTCCAGGAGGAAGTTCTTCGCGTTGCCGACGATCTCCGGCGGGACCTCGAGCTGCTCGTAGCTCTGCACGTCCATGAAGACGTAGGAGGAGCCGTCGTTGTAGAGGTACTGCATCGTGCGGCGGTCGACCGTGGCGGTCTCGACCTTGGTGCCGGCGTTGAAGGTCTTGTCGACGGTCTTGTTGGACTCGACGTTCTTCAGCTTGGTGCGCACGAAGGCGGGGCCCTTGCCCGGCTTCACGTGCTGGAACTCCACGACGGCCCAGAGCTGGCCGTCGATGTTGAGAACCATGCCGTTCTTGAGGTCGTTCGTCGATGCCATGCGCGCGTGTCAGCCTTCGTACGTCGGTGGGTCGTGCGGCCACCCGGACCGCCGGGCACCAGCGGACGAGTCTATCGGGCCGGGCTGCTCGCCGAGGAATCGGCTACTCCAGCGCCCAGACCATGCGCACGGTCACCGCGGTGTGCTGCTTGCCGGCTCGGACCGGGACCGCCGCCAGAGCGCTGTCGGCCGTGGTCTCGCGGGCGAGCTGGGCGTACGGTGCCGTCGGCAACGGCGTGGTGTGCACCTCCCGCAGCGTGAGCACGTCGCCGAGCCGCTGGCCCGACGCCTCGGCGTACTGCTCCGCCTTGGCGCGGGCCTCGGCCACGGCGGCGTCCCGCGCCCGGCCGGTGACCGCCTCGGTGTCGCCCACCAGCAGGCGCAGGTCGGACACCCGCACCGCGTCGCCGCCGGCGGCCACCGCGCCCGAGACGGCGGCGCCGCCCTGAGCCAGGTCCCGGACCAGGACGGTCGCGCGCTGGGTGACCCGGTAGCCGGTGATCGTCGGCGGGTCGTAGGGGTGGTAGTCGTAGACCGGCGACATCGACAGCCCCGTCGTCTGCACGTCGGCCTTCGCCACGTCGTACTCCCGCAGGGCGGCCAGGACCCGCGCCATCGACGTGCTCGCGGCGTCGAGCGCCGAGCCCAGGTCGGGGCGGGTCAGGGTGACCCCGAGGTCGAAGGACAGCTCGTCGGGCACCGCGGTCGCGTCTCCGGTCCCGGTCATCGTCAGCACCCGGGCCCGCTCGGGTGCGGCCGTCGGTGCCGGGTCGTCGGCCGCCTGCGCCGGCGTACCGCCGCCGCCGCTGCTGCCGAGCAGGTAGGCCACCACCAGGGCCAGCGCCACCAGGCCGGCCAGGAGGAGGGTGCGCACACTCACGGTCACGTCGGCGTTCATGCGGGTCCGACGTGCGGCGCGCCCTCGTGGTTCCGGCGGACGGTCGAGTCGGGACTCGACCGTCAGCAGTCCCGACTCAACCGTGGGGGCGGGCGAGGTGCTCCAGGGCGAGGCGGTAGCCGTCGATCCCGTGGCCGGCGACCACCTCCGCGGCGTGCGGAGTGACGACCGAGGTGTGGCGGAACTCCTCGGGGCGCTGGAGCGGGTCGGAGATGTGCACCTCGACCAGCGGCGCGGTCAGCTGGGCGCAGGCGTCGTAGATCGCCCACGAGTAGTGGGTCCAGGCGGCGGCGTTGAGCACGACGGCGTCGCCGTCGTCGGCCGCGGCGTTCAGCCAGTCGAGCAGCTCGCCCTCGTGGTTGGTCTGCCGGACCTCGACCTCCAGGCCGAGCTCGCTCCCCCACGCCCGGCACATCCCGGCCAGCTCGGCGTGGGTCGTGTGCCCGTAGATCTCGGGCTGCCGGCGCCCGAGCCGGCCGAGGTTCGGCCCGTTGAGGACCAGCACCCTCACCGGGAGCCCCCGATCGCGGCGTAGGCGTTGCGCAGGTCGACCACGGACGGCCCGGCCAGCACGGTCGGCACCGCCAGGTCGGCGAGGACGACGAAGCGCAGCTGCGACCCGCGGGCCTTCTTGTCGACCTTCATGGCGGCGTGCAGGTCGTCGAAGGACGCCTTGGAGTACGACGTCGGCAGCCCGACCCGCGCGAACACCTCGTGGTGCCGGGCGACCACCTCGGGCGCCAGGGTGCCGGCCCGGGCGGCCAGCTCGGCGACGTACACGCAGCCGATCGCGACCGCCTCGCCGTGCCGGATCCGGTAGTTCTCGGTGCGCTCGATCGCGTGCGCGAGGGTGTGGCCATAGTTGAGCACCTCGCGGCCGGGGTGGCCCTCACCGCCGCCGGTCTCGCGCAGGTCCGAGGAGACGACCTCCGCCTTCACCCGCACGGCCCGCTCGACGAGCTCGCGGAGCACGGCCGAGTCGGCGGTGATCGATCCGGGGTCGCTCGCCTCGACCAGCTCCAGGATCGCCGGGTCGGCGATGAACCCGCACTTGATCACCTCGCCGAGGCCCGCGACCAGCTCGGTGCGCGGCAGCGAGCGCAGCAGCGTGAGGTCGCAGAGCACCCCGGCAGGCTCGTGGAAGGAGCCGACCAGGTTCTTGCCCCGACGGGTGTTGATGCCGGTCTTGCCGCCGACCGCCGCGTCGACCATGCCGAGCAGCGTGGTCGGCACGTGCACGACCTTGACCCCGCGCAGCCAGGTCGCGGCGACGAAGCCGCCGACGTCGGTGGTCGCGCCGCCGCCGAAGGTGACGATGGCGTCGGAGCGGGTGAACCCCGCCTCCCCCAGCGCCTCCCAGCACGACACGGCGACCGCCGCCTTCTTCGCCCGCTCGCCGTCGGGCACCGGCAGCACCATGACGTCGTACGCCGCCGCCAGCGAGTCGAGCACTGGGTTGACCAGCTCGGCCAGCACGTCGGAGAACACGACCGCGACCCGCTGCACCCCGACGCCGAGGAGCTGCGGCAGCCGGTCGGCGAGGTCGTGACCGACCACGACGTCGTACGGCGCCGGCCCCTCCACGCGCAGGACCGTGTCCCTCGCCCTCCTCGTGGTCACGAACCGTCCTTCCCCAGCGCCGTCACGATCTCCTCCGCGACATCCTCCGGGGTCCGCCCGTCGGTGTCCACGACCAGCGTCGCCACCGACTCGTAGACCGGCGTGCGCTCGTCGAGCAGGGCCTTGATGCGGCCGCGGACGTTGCCGAGCAGCATCGGCCGGGAGCTGCCGAGCCCGACCCGCTTCACCGCGTCGGCGAGGCCGACCCGCAGGAAGACCACGTCGTGCCCGGCGAGCAGGTCGCGGGTGCCGGGGTCGAGCACCGCTCCACCGCCGAGGGTGAGCACGCCGTCGTGGGTGGCGACCGCCTCGGCGACCGCGGCCCGCTCCAGCGCCCGGAAGGTCTCCTCGCCGTCGTCGACGAAGATGTCCGCGATCGTCTTGCCCGCGGTGGCCTCCACGTCGTGGTCGGTGTCGCGCACCGGCTGGCCGAGGCGCCGGCCCACCAGCGCGCCGAGCGTCGTCTTGCCCGCACCCATCGGGCCGACCAGCACGATCATCGGTAGCGCAGCGCGTCCAGGTAGGACTGCGCGTTGCGTCGGGTCTCGCCCACGGAGTCACCGCCGAACTTCTCGAGCACGGCGTCGGCGAGCACCAGCGCGACCATCGCCTCGGCGACGATCCCGGCGGCGGGCACGGCGCAGACGTCGGAGCGCTGGTGGTGGGCGACCGTCTCCTCGCCGGTGGTGACGTCGACGGTGCGCAGCGCCCGCGGGACCGTGGCGATCGGCTTCATCGCCGCTCGCGCTCGCAGCACCTCGCCGGTGGTCATGCCGCCCTCGGTGCCCCCCGAGCGCCCGCTGGTACGTCGCAGGCCCTCGTCGGTCGGCACGATCTCGTCGTGCGCCCGGGAGCCGGGGGTCGCGGCGGTCTCGAAGCCGTCACCGATCTCGACGCCCTTGATCGCCTGGATGCCCATCAGCGCCCCGGCGAGCCGGGAGTCGATGCGCCGGTCCCAGTGCACGTGCGAGCCCAGGCCCGGCGGCAGGCCGTGCACGACGACCTCGACCACGCCGCCGAGGGTGTCGCCGTCCTTGTGCGCCTGGTCGATCGCCTCCACCATCAGCTTGCTCGCGTGGGCGTCGAGGCAGCGGACCGGGTCGTCGTCGAGCCGGGCCACGTCGTCGGGCTGCGGCCACAGCCCGGCCGGGGCGCGGACGCCGCCGAGCTCGATCACGTGCGAGACGATCCGTGCGCCGACCGACTGCTCGAGGAAGCTCGAGGCCACGCGACCGAGCGCCACCCGGGCGGCGGTCTCGCGTGCCGAGGCCCGCTCGAGCACCGGACGGGCCTCGTCGAAGTCGTACTTCTGCATGCCCACCAGGTCGGCGTGGCCGGGCCGGGGCCGGGTCAGCGGGGCGTTGCGCGCCAGGTCGTCGAGCACGGCGGGGTCCACCGGGTCGGCCGACATCACCTGCTCCCACTTCGGCCACTCGGTGTTGCCGACCTGGATCGCGACCGGGCCGCCCTGGGTCTCGCCGTGGCGGACGCCGCCGACCAGGGTCACCTCGTCCTGCTCGAACTTCATCCGGGCGCCGCGTCCGTAGCCGAGGCGGCGCCGGGCGAGGGCGTCGGCGATGTCGTCCGACGTCACCCGGACGTGGGCGGGCAGCCCCTCGAGGATCGCGACCAGGGAGGGGCCGTGGGACTCACCCGCGGTCAGCCAGCGCAGCATGGCGCCAGTGTTCCACGAACCCCCTCGGTGGGATTCACCGTCACCCGGTGACGAGATGGGACCAGAGCGTCCCGCCCAGCACCACCCCGGCCAGTGCCCCGCCGAGGAGGAACGGTCCGAACGGGTACGCGACCTTCAGCACCCGCCGGTCCCAGCGCAGCAGCGCGACGACGAGTCCCGGGACCGAGAACGCGAGGAAGCCGCCGTACACCCCGATGAGGAGCTCGGGCCAGCCGAGGTAGGCGAGCGCGAACCCGACGACCGCGGAGAGCCGGACGTCGCCGAACCCCATCCCGGCGGGGTACACCCACCACAGCACGTAGAAGAACGCGAACACGCCGACGGCGCCGAGGAGGCCCCGGACCAGCGCGGCGGGGTCGTGGGAGAGCAGCGCGCTCACGGTGCCGAGCAGGACGACGGCCCCGAACAGCGGCCAGACCACCACCGTGGGCAGCAGCCGGGTGCGCAGGTCGATGACCGCGAGGGCGACGCCCACCGGGACCAGCGGCAGCAGGAAGAGCAGCGGCCAGGCGAGGCCGACCGAGGCGCCGACGAGCCCGCCGGCGACCGCGCTCGTCCCCGCCGCCAGCAGCGGCAGCCGCGGCTCGGCCGCGATCGCGGCGTACGGCGGCTTGGGGTCGGGCTCCGGACCGGGCCCGGACCCGGGGCCGGCGTCGGCCGCCGGGTCCGGCTCCGCCAGGGGCTCGGGCTCGGGCTCGGGCACCCGCCGGATCAGCGCCGGCACCAGCAGCCCGGCCGCGCCGCAGCCGACCACGCCGAGCGCGACCGCCGCCGGGTCGACGCTCACCCGGGCCGCCGGGACCCGAGCTCGCGCACCCCGGCCGCGCGCATCGCCTCGAGCGGCCCGGGCCGCCCGGTGAACATCTCGAACTGGAGCACCGCCTGGTGCACGAGCAGGTCCAGGCCCCCGACGAGCACCCGGTCGGCACCCACGGAGGCGGCCAGCGGCGTCGGCCACGGCTCGTAGAGCGCCTCGAAGACCACAGCGGTGTCGGCGCAGCGCGCGACCAGCCCCGCGTCCTGGGCGGCTGCCGGCACCGTCGACACCACGACCTCGCCCACGACGGTGCCCCCGGTCAGCGGCAGCACCTCGACGTGCGGGCCGGACGGGTGCGCGGCGATCGCCGCGGCCGTCGCTGCGGCCCGCTCGGGTGCCCGCGCGAGCAGCCGCACGGACGTCGCGCCGAGCTCGCAGAGCGCCAGGCCGGTCGACGCCGCGGTCGCTCCGCCGCCGAGCACGGTGCCGGTCGTCACCGGTCCGTCGTACCGCTCACGCACCGCGGCGACCGCGCCCGGGAGGTCGGTGTTGTCGGCGAGCACCACCACCCCGTCCTCGAGGAGCAGCGTGTTGGCCGCGCCGGCCAGCCGGGCCCGGTCGCTCACCGCCCGGGTCAGCAGCAGCGCCCGTCGCTTCAGGGGCATCGTCAGCGACAGCCCGCGCCACTCCGGCCCGAGGCCCGCGACGGCGTCGGTCAGCTCGTCCTCGCCGACCCGCAGCGCGTCGTAGCGCCAGTCGAGCCCGAGTTCGGCGTACCCGGCGTGGTGCAGGGCCGGTGACAGGGAGTGGGCGATCGGGTCACCCATGACGGCGCAGCGCATGGTCGGTCGCAGGGGTCAGCAGCGGTCGGACTGCGTCGCGCAGTACTGCTGGAGCTCGTCCTTGTAGGTGAGGAACTCGTCGTAGGAGTCGGTGAACTTGGTCTCGCCGGTGCGCAGGTTGGTCGTCACGTAGAAGAACCACGGACCGTCCGCCGGGTGAGCGGCCGCCGCGATCGCGTCGTCGCCGGGGGCCTCGATCGGCGTCGGGGGCAGGCCCTTCTGCTTGTAGGTGTTGTACGGCGAGTCCGCCACGGAGTCGATCTCGTCCTGGGTCAGCACCGCGACCGTCGGCCGGTCGAGGGCGTAGTTGACCGAGGCGTCGACCTGGAGGAAGCCGGCGCTGGGGTTGCCGTCGATCTCGAGCCGGTTGTAGATGACCCGGGCGATCTTCGGCATGTCGTCACCGCGCCCCTCGGCCTGGACCAGGCTCGCGACCGTCATCAGCTCCTGCGGCGTGTAGCCGAGGTCGGCGGCGGCCGACTCGAGGTCGGCGTCCTCGGCCGCCTGCTTCCAGCGGTCCACCATGTCGGTGAGCATCGAGGTCGGGGTCGCGTCCGGGCCGAAGTCGTAGGTGGCCGGGAACAGGTAGCCCTCGGGGTTGCCCTCGGCGTAGTCCGGCAGGCCGAGCTTGCTCGGGTCCTCCAGGACCTTCTCGAAGTCGGCCTCGGAGTACTTGGTCTTGTCCGCCAGGATGGCGACGGTGTCGACGACGCGGAGCCCCTCCGGGATCGTCACCGTGTCCTTCACCAGGTTGGACGGGTCGACCAGGATGTCGACGACGTCGTCGGAGGCCATCTCCTTCTTCAGCTGGAAGTAGCCGGCCTGGATGCTCGACGACTCCGGGTTGCTGTTCGCGGCGTCGATGAAGGACTCCACGGAGGCCACGACGCCGGCGGCCTTGAGGTTCCGGCCGATCTCCGACGCGGTGTCGCCCGAGTGGACCTGGAAGGTCACCTCGCCGTGCCCGGGGCCGGGGTAGTCGGGAGCGGAGGAGAACTGGTCCCCCACCTTGTCGATGCCCCAGGTCACCACGAAGTAGAACCCGCCGATGACCACGGCGAGCGCGACGAGGACCGCCAGGCACCCGGGCAGGCTGCGCCGCTTGCTGCCCCGACGTCGTCCCGTCTCGTACGTCGTCGTCTCGTCCTCGAGGTCGCCGCGGTCGTCGGGGTCGGTCACGTCGTCGGCACCGAGCAGCGGGTGGTTGCTCTCGTGCTCGTCGGTCATCAGGTCTCCTCCACGATCTCGCCCGGCGGGTTCCCCGTGGTGCGTTCTGCGTCCAGCGCGTGCTGGAGGATGAGCACGGCCGCCGCCTGGTCCACGACCGCGCGCCGCTTGGCCCCGGTGCGGCCTCGGTCGCGCAGCATAGCCTCCGCGGACACCGTGGTCATCCGCTCGTCGACGAGGCGCACCCCGATCGGGTGCACCCGGCGGGCCAGCGCGGCCGCGAACTCGCGCACCTTCACGGCCGCCGGGCCCTCCCGGCCCGACAGGGACCGGGGCAGGCCGACCACGAGCTCCACGGCCTCCTCCTCGGCCGCGATGGCCGCGATCCGGGCGAGGTCGCCCTTGCCGCGCCGCACGGTCTCGACCGGGGTCGCCAGGAACCCGGTCGGGTCGCTGCGCGCGACGCCGATCCGGGCGTCCCCGGGATCGATGCCGAGGCGGACGCCGTGGCGCATCAGGCCGGTGCCGTCATCCGCCGGCGACCCGCCCGACCTCGGTCTCGACGAGCGCCAGCGCCTCGTCGATCCGCGAGGCGTCGGTGCCGCCGCCCTGGGCGACGTCGTCCTTCCCGCCGCCCTTGCCGCCGACGAGCGGACCGACCGCGCGGACCAGCCCGTTCGCGCTCAGGCCACGCGCCCGGGCCTCGTCGTTCACCGCCGCGACCACGGACACCTTGCCGTCGAGGGCCCCGATGACGACCGCGACCCCGGGCTCCCCCTGGGGCAGCCGGCCGCGGACGTCCAGCGCCAGCGCGCGCACGTCGCCACCGCCCGCGCCGTCGGCGCGGTGGGCCACCAGCAGGACCGGACCGACCCGGGTCGCCCCCGCGGCCAGCTCGCCGGCCGCAGCCAGCAGGTGCTGGACCCGGACCTTCTCGATCTCCTTCTCGGCGGCGCGCAGCTTTTCGACGATGTCGCTGACCCGCTCGGGCAGCTGCTCCGGGCGCACCTTGAGGGTCTCGGAGAGCTGGTTGACGAGCACGTGCTCGCGGGCGAGGAAGCGGTAGGCGTCGCTGCCGACGAGCGCCTCGACCCGGCGCACGCCCGAGCCGATCGACGACTCCCCGAGCAGCTTGATGACGCCGAGCTTGCCCGAGCTGCCGGCGTGCGTGCCGCCGCACAGCTCCCGGGCCCAGTCGCCGACGCTGACGACCCGCACCCGGTCGCCGTACTTCTCGCCGAACAGCGCCATCGCTCCGGACGCCACGGCCTCCTTCTGGGTCATGATCTCGGCGTGCACGGCCAGGTCGTCGAGCACGACGTCGTTCACCCGCGCCTCGACGTCCGCCATCACCGAGGCCGGCACGGCGCCGGTGGCGGAGAAGTCGAAGCGGAAGCGGCCCGGTGCGTTCTCCGAGCCCGCCTGGGTCGCGGTCTCCCCCAGCGCCTCCCGGAACGCCTTGTGCACCATGTGGGTCGCGGTGTGGGCGCGGGAGATCGACCGCCGCCGCTCGACGTCGACGCGCAGCTGCGCCGCCAGCCCCGGCGTCACCTCGCCCTCGAGCACGCGCACGTGGTGGGCGACGACCCCGGTGACCGGCGACTGCACGTCGAGCACCTCGACGCGGGCCCCGTTCTCGAGCTCGATCACGCCCTGGTCGGCGAGCTGTCCGCCGCCCTCGGCGTAGAACGGCGTGCGGTCGAGCACCAGCTCGACCAGCTCGCCCGGCCCCGCCGCACGCACGACCCCGCCCGCGGCGACGATCCCACGCACCGAGCCCTCGTCCACGACGCTGTCGTAGCCGGTGAAGACCACCGGCGCGCCCATCGCGTCGGCGACCTCGCGGTAGGCCGACGCGTCGCGGTGCTGGCCCTTCTTCGACTTGGCGTCGTCCTTGGCCCGCTGCCGCTGCTCGTCCATCAGCCGGCGGAACCCGGCCTCATCCACGGCGAGCCCCTGCTCGGAGGCCATCTCGAGGGTCAGGTCGATCGGGAACCCGTAGGTGTCGTGGAGCGCGAAGGCCTGGTCGCCCGGGAGCGTCGTGCCACCGGTCTTCTTCAGCGCGGCGGTCGCCTGGTCGAAGATCGTGGTGCCGGCCCGCAGGGTCTGCCGGAACGCGTGCTCCTCGGCGTAGGCGACCGTCGAGATGCGCTCCCAGTCCTGGTGGAGCGCCGTGTAGGTCTCGCCCATCTTGTCCCGGCTCACCGGGAGCAGCTCGGGCAGCGCCGGGTCCTCGTAGCCGAGCAGCCGCATCGAGCGGACCACGCGGCGGAGCAGGCGGCGCAGCACGTAGCCGCGCGCCTCGTTGCCGGGCGTCACCCCGTCGGCGATGAGCATCATCGAGCTGCGGACGTGGTCGGTGACCACCCGGAACCGGACGTCGTCCTCGTGGTCGGCGCCGTAGCGACGCCCGGTGAGCGCCTCGGCCTTCTCGATCACCGGGTAGAGCACGTCGATCTCGTAGTTGTTCTCCTTGTCCTGCAGGAGGAACGCCACCCGCTCGAGGCCCATGCCGGTGTCGATGTTCTTCTTCGGCAGCGACCCCGCGATGTCGAAGTCCGACTTGGAGCGCACCGCGGAGAGCGAGTCCTGCATGAAGACCAGGTTCCAGATCTCCAGCAGGCGGTCCTCGAGGTCGACGGGCATGTCGGGTCCGAGGGCGGTCGGGTCGAAGTCGGGACCGTACGCCGGGCCCCGGTCGATGAGGATCTCCGAGCACGGCCCACCGGGTCCGGGCACGCCCATCGACCAGTAGTTCTCCTTCTTGCCCAGCCGCAGGATGCGCTCGTCGGGCAGGCCGGTGACCTTCTTCCAGAGCTCGACCGCCTCCGGGTCCGCGTCGTACACGCTCGGGTAGAGCCGACCCTCGGGCAGACCGAACCCGCCGTCGGTGACCGGCTTGGTGACCAGCTCCCAGGCGAGCTCGATCGCGCCCTCCTTGAAGTAGTCGCCGAAGGAGAAGTTGCCGCACATCTCGAAGAACGTGTTGTGCCGGGTGGTCTTGCCGACGTCCTCGATGTCGGCGGTGCGCACGCACTTCTGCACGCTGGTGGCCCGCGCGTACGGCGGCGTCTCCTGCCCGAGGAAGTAGGGCTTGAACGGCACCATGCCGGCGTTCACGAACAGCAGGTTCGGGTCGTCCAACAGCAACGAGGCCGAGGGCACCGGCGTGTGGCCGTGCGACTCGAAGTGAGCCACGAACCGGCGGCGGATCTCCGCGGTGTCCATCAGATGCTGCCTTCCTCGGATGTCTCGGTGGGTGGGTCGGAGGTGGTCGGGCCGGCCGGGACCGCCTTGTGGCGGCCGCCGGTGAGCGCGGGTGTCCCATGAGGCACGAGACCGAGGCGGTCGCGCAACTCCGATTCCTTCTCGGCGCTCGCCTGGGCGACCTCATCGCGGAAGACCCGAGCGCCGACCTCGAAGGCGCCGAGCCGGTCCTTGAGGCCGTCCACGGTGAAGACCTCGGCCGCGCGCCGGCCCCGGACCATCACGTAGACGGCGGTCCCGGCTCCGGCGGCGAACCAGAGCCCGCGCCTCATGCGGCCGTGTCTTCCTCGTCGAGGGCGGCGCGGTCCGCGGCACGCGCCTTCCGCAGCAGCTCCTTCTGCAACCGGAGCCGCCGCCGACGCGAGGTCCGGACCTCCCTGCGCATCTCGAAGCGGATCCGGTTGCGGGTCTCGGCGTCGAGCGCCCGCCGGACGCCGTGCGCCAGCGACGCGGCCTTGACGACCGTCTCGCGCAGCACCAGGTCGGCGAACAGCGCACCGCCGACCTGCGGGGCGGCACCCGGCTCGGGCCCGGGCTCGGTCGCTGCCTGTCCGAGGTCGGTGATGAGGAACTCGGCGTCGGCCGCGGGTCGCGGGTCGGCCCGGTCCACCCGGCGCTCGAGCTCCTCGAGCTGCGCCTGGAGCGCCGCGGTCTCGGCACGGGCGCGGTCCAGCTCCTGGGCGGTGCGGGACCGGGCGCGCACGAGCACCACGCCGAGCCCCAGCGCGACGGCCGCGAGCCCGATCGCCAGCACGGGCACGATCCAGTCCTGCATGGTGACCGACCCTATCGCGGGGTCATCGGCCGAGCCCGCCGAGACCCCGCACGCTCACGCGTCCCCGCCTCGGATGATGCGACGGACCCGCTCCCACCGCTCCTTGATGGCGGCCTCGGCGCCCAACGAGGTCGGCTGGTAGTACGCGCGGTCGAGCACGACGTCCGGGGCGTACTGCTGCTCGGCGATGCCGTAGGGCTCGTCGTGGCTGTAGGTGTAGGTGCTGCCGTGCCCGATCTTCTTCGCACCCGCGTAGTGGGCGTCACGCAGGTGTGGCGGCACCTGACCGATCTTCCCGGCCCGGACGTCGGCGAGGGCTGCTCCGATCGCCGTGGTGACGGCGTTCGACTTCGGCGCCACCGCGAGGGCGATCGTCGCGTGGGCCAGGGTCAGCTGGGCCTCGGGCATCCCGATCAGCTGCACCGTCTGCGCAGCCGCGACCGCGGTCGCGAGCGCGGTCGGGTCCGCCAGGCCGATGTCCTCGGAGGCGAGGATCATCAACCGGCGGGTGATGAAGCGGGGATCCTCCCCCGCCTCGATCATCCGGGCCAGGTAGTGCAGCGCGGCGTCCGCGTCGGAGCCGCGCACCGACTTGATGAACGCGCTGACGACGTCGTAGTGCTGGTCCCCCTGGCGGTCGTAGCGGACCGCAGCCCGGTCGACGGCGGTCTCGGCGGTCGCCAGGTCGACGGTGGCGAGCCCCTGGGACGTGGCCGCGCCCGCGGCCGCCTCGAGGTAGGTCAGGGAGCGACGGGCGTCACCGCCGGCGAGCCGGACGAGGTGGTCGAGCGCCACGTCCTCGACGGTGACCGCACCCGCGAGGCCCCGCTCGTCGACGATCGCCTGCTCCAGCACCGCGCGGACGTCGTCGTCCGAGAGCGACTCGAGCCGGAGCAGCAGGCTGCGCGAGAGCAGCGGCGAGATCACGCTGAAGAACGGGTTCTCGGTGGTAGCGGCAACCAGCGTCACCCACCGGTTCTCCACCCCGGGCAGCAGGGCGTCCTGTTGCGCCTTGCTGAACCGGTGCACCTCGTCGACGAAGAGCACGGTCTCCCGGCCGCCGGCGACCAGCTCCGCGCGCGCGGCGTCGATCGCTGCACGCACCTCCTTGACGCCGGCCGAGACCGCGGACACCTCGACGAAGCGGCGGTCGGTCTGCTGGCTCACGATCGCCGCGATCGTGGTCTTGCCGGTGCCGGGCGGCCCCCACAGCAGCAGCGACATCGGCTGGTCGCCCTCGACCAGCCGGCGCAGGGGCGAGCCCGGGGCGCGCAGCTGCTCCTGCCCCACGAGCTCGTCGAGGGTGCGCGGCCGCATCCGCACCGCCAGCGGCGCCGACGCGTGGGTGTTCGCGTTCAGCGAGCCGCCCCCGGACCGGGGACCGGTGCCGGGGGCGTCGAAGAGTCCGTCGTCCACCATCGGAGGGGAGGCGTCGGCTGCTAGGCGCTCGCCATCGTCTTCCGCTCCAGGTCGAACCAGGTGTCCGAGAAGCCGGGCTCGTTGCCGACCTCGCTGCTCGGCGTGGCACCGGGGTTCGGCGTGCCGCTGTCGTCGACCCCCAGGAGCGAGGCCGTCACCGGGCGGTCCGGGTGGTGCCCGAGCTCGCCCGCGAAGTGGCAGGCGACCTTGTGCCGCTTGCCGACCTGGAGCAGCGGCGGCTCGACCCGGGCACAGATCTCCTGCGCGAGCGGGCAGCGGGTCCGGAACCGGCACCCGGACGGCGGGTTGATCGGGCTGGGCACGTCGCCCTGCAGCCGGATCCGCTCGCGCCGACCGCCGATGGCGGCCTGCTTCACGTCCGGCACGGCCGAGAGGAGCGCCTGCGTGTAGGGGTGGTTCGGGCGGTTGTAGAGCGTCTCGCGGTCGGCGATCTCGACGATCTTGCCGAGGTACATCACCGCGACCTCGGGGCAGAAGTGCCGCACGACCGCCAGGTCGTGCGCGACGAACAGGAACGAGATCCCGAACTCCTTCTGCACGTCCTGCAGCAGGTTGATGACCTGCGCCTGGATGGAGACGTCCAGGGCCGAGACCGGCTCGTCGGCCACCAGCACCTTCGGCTGGAGCGTGAGCGCCCTGGCGATGCCGATGCGCTGGCGCTGGCCACCGGAGAACTCGTGCGGGTAGCGGTTGTAGTGCTCCGGGTTCAGGCCGACGATCTCGAGCAGCTCCTGCACGCGCGGCAGGATCTTGTCCTTCGGCACCACGTTGTGGATCGCCAGGGGCGCCCCCACGATCGCACCGACCGTGTGCCGCGGGTTCAGCGACGTGTAGGGGTCCTGGAAGATCATCTGGATCTCACGCCGCAGCGGCTTGAGGCCGCGCGCCGAGGTCTTCGTGATGTCCTTGCCGTCGAAGACGATCGACCCACCGGTCGGCTCGTAGAGCCGGGTGATCAGCCGGCCGGTCGTCGACTTGCCGCAGCCGGACTCGCCGACCAGGCCGAGCGCGCCGCCCGCGGGGAGCTGGAAGGAGATCCCGTCGACGGCCTGGACGTGGCCGATCGTGCGCCGGACGATGCCCGCCGACTTCACCGGGAAGTACATCCGCAGGTCGCGGACCTCCAGGATCGTCTTGGCGTCGACGGGGGCGACCGACGGCGCGTGCGGCACCTCCTTCTCGACGAAGGTCGCCGCGTCGTCGGTGGGGTCCTCGCTGTGGCTCGCCATGTTCTCGCCGGGCATGCCGGCGAAGGTCGGCAGCTCCTCGGAGTTCGGGTCCCCGAATCCGATCGGGCCTTGGTTGCTCATCGCTCCTCCACCAGGTCCGGCGCGATCGCCGGCAGGACCTCTTGCTCGAACACGAGATAGGAATCGGGGATGTGGCACCGCTTCAGGTGCGTCTCCGAACGGCTGCCCGGGACCAGCTCGGGCAGGGTCGTCGCGCACAGGTCGCCCTCGACCTTGTCCTGGAAGGTGCACCGCGGGTGGAACATGCATCCCGGCGGCGGGCTCAGCAGGCTGGGCGGGTTGCCCGGGATCGGGATCAGCGCCGCGTTGGGGTCACCACCCACCTCCGGGATGCTGGAGAGGAGCCCCCACGTGTAGGGCATCTCGGGGTGGGTGAGGATCTCCTTCGTCGTGCCGTACTCGACGGCCCGGCCGGCGTACATCACCAGCACGTCGTCGGCCATCTCGGCGACGACACCCAGGTCGTGGGTGATGATGATGACGGCGGAGTCGAACTCGCGCTGCAGGTCCTGGAGGAGGTCGAGGATCTGCGCCTGGACGGTCACGTCGAGCGCGGTGGTCGGCTCGTCGGCGATCAGCAGGCCCGGGTTGTTGATGAGGCCCATCGCGATCATCGCGCGCTGCCGCATGCCGCCGGAGAACTGGTGCGGGTAGTCGTCCACCCGCCGGTCCGGCTGCGGGATGCCGACCCGGTCGAGCATCTCGATCGCGCGGGCCTTGGCGGCCTTCTTGCTGACGTCGTGGTGGACGCGGTACGCCTCACCGATCTGGTTGCCGACGGTGTAGTAGGGGTGCATCGCCGAGAGCGGGTCCTGGAAGATCATCGAGACCTCCTTGCCCCGGCGACGACGCATGTCCTCGTCGCTGATCTTGAGCAGGTCGACGCCGTCGAGCAGGATCTCGCCGCTGACGATCGCGCTGGTCTTGCGGTGCAGGCCCAGGATCGCCGAGCTCGAGACCGACTTGCCGGAGCCGGACTCGCCCACGATCCCGAGCGTCTTGCCCCTCTCGAGGTCGAAGGAGAGCCCGTCGGTCGCCTTGACGACCCCGTCGACCGTCGGGAAGTGGACCTTCAGGTCCCGGACGGAAAGAAAGCTGGACAAGGTTCTCCCCTCAGCCGACGCGGACGCGCGGGTCGATGACGGCGTACAGGACGTCGACGATGATGTTGGCGACGATCACGAACGCTCCCAGGAGGAGCACCAGGCCCACGATCGTGGGCAGGTCGTAGGTCAAGTTCGACTGCACGGCCAGCTTTCCGAGTCCGTTGTAGTTGAAGACTGTCTCGGTGATGATCGCACCACCCATCAAACCGGCGAAGTCCAGGCCGATCAGGGTGACCAGGGGGGTGAGCGCCGCACGCATGCTGTGCTTCACCAGGACCCGGCGGCTCTTGAGGCCCTTGGCCCGCGCGGTCCGGATGTAGTCCTCGGTCATGGACTCCAGCACGAAGGCGCGGGTCATCCGCACGTAGCCCGCCATGTAGAGCAGGGCGAGCGTGAGGCCGGGCAGCAGCAGGCCCTGGAGCCAGAGTCCGACCCCTCCCTCCGCTATCGGGGTGTACTCGGGGATCGGCACCCACTCCCACTTGATCGCGACGAACTTGAGGAGGAACAGGCCGATGAAGAACGCCGGGAAGGCGTAGAAGACGAGGGAGAACGCGACGATGCCGCGGTCCATGATCGTGCCCTTCTTGACCGCGGCGATGGTCCCGAAGATCACCCCGCCCGACACCCACATCACGAGGGCGGCGAGGGCGAGGGAGAGCGAGACCGGGAAGGCCTCCTTGATCTCGCTGTTGACGGTGGCACTGTTGACGACGGAGTAGCCCATGCAGGGGGCCGGGCAGCTGCTGACCAGCTGCGGCGCCTTCTCCCGCAGCGCGGGGTCGTTGGGGTACTCACGGCCGGCGACCACGCCGCGCATGAAGTCGGTCCACTGGACCACGACGGGCTGATCGTAGCCGAGCGCCTTGTTGGTCTGCTCGATCAGGGCCGGCGAGCAGTTCTTGCCGCAGGCGTAGCGGCCGGGGTCGACCGGCGAGGCGAAGAAGAGCACGAACGTCACGAAGCTCATCAGGATCAGCAGGATCACGCCGATGAACAAGCGGCGGACGACGTAGGCGAACATCGGGGGACCACCTCGGGGATTCTCGAGCGCTGGGCTGGGCCTGCAGGTTGTGCTGGCTACAGCATGCACCCTGGACGGAGGTGAGGGTGAGGGCCTCGCGACGAGACCCTCACCCCCGCACGTCGGGGGGGCGGGCCTTGCACGGCCAGGCGGCCGCCCGCGGCGACCGCCCGACGCAGGTGTTGCGGATGCTGATGTGATCAGCTGGAGACGCCGATGGCACCCAGGTCCGGGTAGCCGTTCGACGACGGGGTCGTCGTGTAGTTGGTGACGTCCGAGCCGTACATCATGTAGAACTTCGTGATGCTGAGCGGGATGTAGGCCACGTCCTCGCCGAGCTGGATGTCAGCCTGCTGCAGGGCAGCGGTCTGGGCGTCCAGGTCGGACGCGTTCTGCGCCTCGTCCACGATCTTGTTGAAGGCGTCGCTGTCGTAGGCGCCGTAGTCCTGGCCGTCGCTGGCGGCGGTCAGGTTCGGGCGGCTGTCGAACAGCGGCGGCGTCACGGTGATGGCGGACGGCCAGTCGGCACCCCAGCCACCCCACATCACGTCGGAGTCCTTGTCCGGCTTCTGGATCACGGTGTAGTAGGTGTCACCGAGGCCGTCGAGCGTGACGTCGAAGCCAGCCTTGTCCCAGGTGTCCTTCAGCGCAGCGGCCCACTTGTCGGCGGTGTCGCTGGTCGGGTAGGTGAACTTGATCGGAACCGGGGTCTGGACGCCGGCGTCCTTGAGGATCTGCAGCGCCTGGTCCGGGTCACCCTCGTTGGGGCCGGCGAACGCCGGGTTCTCCTTGTAGCCGACCACGGCCGGGCTCACGATCGACTCGGCCGGGGAACCGGCCTTGTCGCCACCGAGCGCCACGTTGTAGGCGTCGGAGTTCGTGGAGACGGCGAGGGCCTTGCGGACCGCCGGGTTCGACATGGTCTCGGACCGGAAGTTCGGGACCAGGTAGTAGACGTACGGCGAGTCGACGAGGACGGAGCGGTCAGCAACCGCACCCTCGACCTGCGAGTAGTACGCCGGCGGGATGCTCGTGCCGGTGACGGCGTTCGCGTCCGTGTCCGCGATCAGGCGGTCGTACTGGGTCTCCGGGGTCAGACCGATCTGGAACTCGATCGAGTCGGGCAGCGCCTTGCGCAGCTCCGGGTCGTCGGTGGAGGCGTCGTACTGGTCGTTGCGGACCAGCGTGCCGCCCTTGTTCTTGCTCCAGGTGCCGTCCAGCTTGTACGGGCCGTTGGAGAAGATCTGGTAGTTCGACTTCTCGCCCTGGTCCTTGTCCTTGCGGTACGGGTCCATCATGTGGAGACCCGCGATCGCCAGCGGGAAGTCCGGCCACGGCTTGTTGAAGTGGTACGTGATGGTGTTGCCGTCACAGGTGACGGCCTTGTCGTACAGGTCCTGGCCCTCGCCGGTGTAGGGACCCTTGTACGCCGGGAGCCCGTCCTTGTCGGTGGGGATGTCCAGGTAGCTCAGGATGTAGTTCGGACCGCCGGTGATGACGTCGGTCGCGAACGCCCGCGAGGCGCCGTAGGCGAAGTCCTCACAGGTGACGGGCTGGCCGTCCTCCCACTTCACGCCGTCCTTGACGGTGAAGGACCAGACCTTGCCGCCCTCGGTCGAGGTGCCGGTGTCGGTGGCGAGGTCCGGGACCGGCGTGTTGGCGGTGTCGGGGTCGTCGGAGATCGGGAAGGCCACCAGCGTGCGGTAGACCGTCCGGCTCAGGTTGGTGATGTCGCGACCGACGTACACGCGCTGCGGGTCGAGGTGCTCGATCGGCGTGTACAGGTAGTAGAGGAGGTCGCCGCCCGTGGCGTCCGAGGTGGGCGCCCCACTGCCGCTGCCGCCGTCCGAGCTGCTGCCGCCGCACGCGGCAAGACCGGCCGCGAGAGCGACCGCGGCGGTGGCCGCGAACACCCGCTTTCGATACTTGAACATTACTTCTCCTTGAGTGTGTGACGCGCCTGGAGCGGCGGCACATTCGACGACTCGGTGTCGCCGAAGACTGGTGGTGGTGCTGGTTGTTGCTGGTGCCTCAACGCCCTGACTTCGGGTCCAGCGCGTCCCGGAGCCCGTCTCCGAGCAGGTTGAAGCTGACCACGATGATCATGATCAGGAAGGCCGGCGCGAAGAAGAACAGGAAGTCGGCCGTCGAGTAGTTGATGGAGCTGCGCAGCACGTTGCCGAGCGTCGGGGTCGGCGGGTGGATGCCGACGTTGAGGTACGCCAGCGCCGCCTCGGCCGACACGTAGACGGGCATCGTCAGCGTGAAGGTGACCAGCAGCGGGGCCCACAGGTTGGGCAGGATCTCCTTGAAGTAGATCCGCCGGCGCGGGGCGCCGAGCAGGACCGCGGCGTCGACGAACTCGCGCTCGCGCACGGTCAGCACCTGGCCACGGATGATGCGGGCGATGCCCGGCCAGCCGAACAGTCCGAGGACGAGCACGACGTAGAAGCCGTTGGGGATGTCGTCGGAGGGCCCGCCCGGCATGAAGCTGGCGACGAAGGCGACACCGAGGCTGGAGAGCGCCAGCAGCATCAGGGTCTGGGGGAAGGAGAGCGTCAGGTCGACGGCCCGGCCGATGATCGAGTCGGTCCAGCCGCCGCTGAAGCCGGAGATGATGCCGAGGACGGTGCCGAGGCCGATCGCGATGAAGGTCGCCGACAGCGCGATCGCGAGCGAGAAGGTGATGCCGTACCAGACCCGCGACAGGACGTCGCGACCGGTGCCCGGCTCGACGCCGAGCGGGTGGTCCCAGCTGACGCCGCCGAACTTCCCGATGGCCAGGCCGCCGGTGTTCCCGTCGATGAGGTCCTCGTGGTAGCTCGTCGGGTCCAGGACCCCGAAGTGCACGAGGAACGGCGCGGAGATCGCGGCCAGGAGGTAGAGGAAGACGACCACGAACGCGATCATCGACAGCTTGTCGCGACGGAACCGCCCGATCGCGAGCTTCGTCGGCGACTGGCCGGCGACCTTGCTGCGGTCAGCGACGGCGACCCCCGTCGGGTCGGGAAGCTGCTCACTCTCCAGGTTCGAAGCCTGAACTGACATGGCACCTCTGTCGTGTCGGATGTGCTGGTCGTCGGTCCGGGAGCCGGATCACGGATGCCGGGGGACGGCGACCGCTGCGACTCTATGTGACGCCTTCGCATCATCGGGTCATCTGCGTGTAACGATCTGGTCTCGACGCGTTCTTGTTACCTGCTCTTGATCTGAGCGAGATCTGCGGATCACGGGGCGTCCGCCGGTTCAGCCCTCGGGCGGGACCTCCTTCGCCGGGACGGCGTCCACACCGGCCTCCTTGCGCTGCTCGGGCGCGATCGGTGCAGGAGCTCCGGTCAGCGGATCGAAGCCTCCCCCGGACTTCGGGAACGCGATGACGTCCCGGATCGAGTCGCTGCCGGCGAGCAGCGCGACGATCCGGTCCCACCCGAACGCGATGCCGCCGTGGGGCGGCGCGCCGTACTTGAAGGCCTCGAGGAGGAAGCCGAACTTCTCCTCCGCCTCCGCCTCGCCGAGGCCCATGACCGCGAACACCCGCTTCTGGACGTCCTCGCGGTGGATACGGATGGAGCCGCCGCCGATCTCGTTGCCGTTGCAGACGATGTCGTAGGCCCAGGCGAGCGCATCGCCGGGCTCGGAGTCGAACGACTCGAGGTCCTGGGGGGAGGTGAACGCGTGGTGGACCGCGGTCCACGCACCGCTGCCGACGGCGACGTCGCCGGCCGCCGTCGCGTCGTCGGCGGGCTCGAAGAGCGGCGCGTCGACGATCCAGGTGAACGCCCACGCGGACTCGTCGATCAGGCCGCACCGGCGCCCGATCTCGAGGCGGGCGGCCCCGAGCAGACCACGGCTGGTCTTGACCGGTCCGGCGGCGAAGAAGATGCAGTCGCCCGGCTGCGCACCGACGTGTGCGGCGAGCCCGGTGCGCTCCTCGTCCGAGATGTTCTTGGCGACCGGACCGGTGAGCTCCCCGTCCTCCTGCACCAGGGCGTAGGCCAGCCCGCGGGCGCCGCGCTGCTTGGCCCACTCCTGCCACGCGTCGAGCTGCTTGCGCGGCTGGCTCGCTCCCCCGGGCATCACCACGGCGCCGACGTACGGCGCCTGGAAGACGCGGAAGGGGGTGTCCGCGAAGAAGTCCGTGCAGTCGACGAGCTCCTGGCCCAGGCGCAGGTCCGGCTTGTCGGACCCGAACCGGGCCATGGCCTCGGCGTAGGTCATCCGCGGCAGCGGGGTCGGGACCTCGTGCCCGATGAGACGCCAGAGCGCGACCAGGACCTCCTCGGCGACGGCGATCACGTCGTCCTGCTCGACGAAGCTCATCTCGATGTCGAGCTGGGTGAACTCCGGCTGCCGGTCGGCGCGGAAGTCCTCGTCGCGGTAGCAGCGCGCGATCTGGTAGTAGCGCTCCATGCCGGCGACCATCAGCAGCTGCTTGAACAGCTGGGGGCTCTGCGGCAGGGCGTACCAGCTGCCCGGCTGGAGCCGGGCGGGCACGAGGAAGTCGCGCGCGCCCTCGGGGGTCGACCGGGTCAGGGTGGGCGTCTCGATCTCGACGAAGTCGCGCGCGTCGAGGACGTCGCGGGCGGCCTTGTTGACCTTGCTGCGCAGGCGCAGCGCGTGGTTGGGGCCGCTGCGGCGCAGGTCGAGGTAGCGGTGCCGGAGCCGCGCCTCCTCGCCGACGTCGACGTGCTCGTCGATCGGGAACGGCAGCGGGGCTGCGGCGCTGAGGACCTCGAGGTCGGCGACGATCACCTCGACCTCGCCGGTCGGCAGGTTCGGGTTGGCGTTGCCGTCCGGGCGCTTGCTCACCTCGCCGGTGACCTTGATGCAGTACTCGGACCGCAGCGCGTGCGCGACCTCCTCGTCACGCACGACGACCTGCACGACGCCGCTGGCCTCGCGCAGGTCGAGGAAGGCGACCCCTCCGTGGTCGCGCCGTCGCGCCACCCATCCCGCGAGGGTGACGGTCTGGCCGACGTGTTCGGCGCGCAGCGCGCCGGCGTCCTGGGTGCGGATCACTACTTCTGCTCCTCGTCGTTGCTCGTGGCGACGACCTGCGGTCGCAGGTCCTCGCTCGGCGGCGCCCAGCTGGCGGGATCGGCCGCCACCTGGTCACCGGACCGGATGTCCTTGACCTGGTCACCGTCGGCGCCGGGGAACCACACGTAGGGGATGCCCCGCCTCTCGGCGTACCGGATCTGCTTGCCGAACTTCTGTGCGGCCGCGGCGACCTCGCAGGGGATCCCCCGGGCTCGCAGCGCGGACGCGATCGCGTCGCTGGCGGACCGGGAGTCCTCGTCGACGAGCGCGACGAGCACCACGCTGGGCACCTTGCGGTCCGCGGCGAGCAGGCCGCGGCTCATCAGCGGCACCAGGGTGCGGCTGATCCCGAAGGAGATCCCGACGCCGGGGTAGGTGCTGCGACCGTCGGAGGCGAGCGCGTCGTACCGCCCTCCCCCGCCGACGGACTTGAGGAACTCGAAGCCGACCATGTGGATCTCGAAGACCGTGCCGGTGTAGTAGTCCAGGCCGCGCGCCAGGCTCAGGCTGGCCTCCACCTCGAACCGGTCGCTGCGGACGTCGGCGCAGCCGTCGACGACCGCGGCCAGCTCGGCGAGGCCGGTGTCGAGCAGCTCGTGCTCGACCCCCAGCTCGCGGACCCGCTCGACGAAGGAGCTGTCGGTCGTCGTGATCCGCGCCAGGGCCAGGCACTGCCGGACCTGGTCGCCGTCGAGGCCGGCGTCGCTGCCGAGCAGGGCCGCGACCTGCTCCTCGGGCAGCTTGTCGAGCTTGTCGATGATCGTGATGACCGCCTGCGGGTCCGCGGCGCCCAGGCCGCGGTAGAAGCCCTCGATCAGCTTGCGGTTGTTGACGCGCAGCCGCAGCGGCGGCAACGGCAGTGCCGACAGGGCCTCGGCCATCACCCGGGCCACCTCGACGTCGAAGTGGAAGGGCAGCTCGTCCTTCATCACGACGTCGATGTCGGCCTGCGTGAACTCGCGGTAGCGCCCCTCCTGGGGCCGCTCGCCGCGCCATGCTTTCTGTACCTGGTAGCGCCGGAACGGGAACTCCAGCTTGCCGGCGTTCTCGAGGACGTAGCGCGCGAAGGGCACGGTCAGGTCGAAGTGCAGGCCGATCCCGGAGTCGGTGCCGGAGTCGGCCTCCTGCAGCCGCCGCAGGACGTAGACCTCCTTGGAGGTCTCCCCCTTGCGCAGCAGCTGGTCCATCGGCTCCACGGCCCGGGTCTCGATGCCCGCGAAGCCGTGCAGCTCGAAGGTGCGGCGCAGGGAGTCGATGACCTGCTGCTCGACGAAGCGCTGCTCGGGCAGCAGCTCGGGGAACCCGCTGAGCGGGGTCGGCTTGGTGCTCATTTGTGTCAGAGACCTCGGGTGACGCGACCCGCCGTGCCGGCGGACGGGCCGTCCGACTGCAGGTCGAGGAGGAAGGGGTTGGTGGCGCGCTCGCGGCCGATCGACGTCTGCTCCCCGTGACCCGGCAGGACCACGACGTCGTCGGGCAGGGTCAGCACCTTCTCGCGCAGGCTGCGGAGCATGGTCGCGTGGTCCCCGCCGGGCAGGTCGGTGCGGCCGATGGAGCCCGCGAACAGGAGGTCGCCGGACAGCATGACCTCGGAGATCCCGTCGGCGTCGTACGGCGTCCGGAACGCGACCGAGCCCGCGGTGTGGCCGGGGGCGTGGTCGACGACGAACCGCAGGCCCGCCAGCTCGAGCTCCTGGAGGTCGGTGAGCTCGCGGACGTCGTCGGGCTCGGCGAACTCGTACCTGCCGCCGAGCATCATGGCGCTCGTCTCCGGCGACATGCCGGCCATTGGGTCCGCGAGCAGGTGCCGGTCCGCGGGGTGGATCCACGCGGTGGCGTCGTAGGTCCCGGCGACCGGGGCGACGCACCACATGTGGTCGACGTGGCCGTGGGTGACCAGCACCGCGACCGGCTTGAGCCGGTGCTCGCGGACCACGGCGGCGACGCCCTCGGCGGCGTCCTTGCCGGGGTCGACGACCACGCACTCGCTGCCCGGCCCGGTGGCGGCCACGTAGCAGTTGGTGCCCCACGGTCCCGCGGGGAATCCGGCGATCAGCACCTCGGCAGCCTACCCAGCGCCCGACCGGCGTGCGGCACCCGGTGGCGGGGGCCGCACGCCCGCGTCAGGCGAGGGCGTGCCCGCAGTTGCTGCAGAACTTCGTGCCCGGCTCGACCGGGTCACCGCAGTTCGGGCAGAAGTGCGCAGGGTGGCGCGGGTTGTCGGCCCCCGACTCGGCCGCCGGCTCGGCCTCGGCCGTCGGCGCCGGCTCGGGCGCCGGCGGTGTGGGTGCCGGCGCGGCAGCCGGCGGCGGAGCAGCAGCCGGCGGCGGCGGCGGCCTGGGGCGGCGTGGCAGCCGGCGGCGGCGTGGCAGCCGGCGGCGGCGCAGCCGGCGGCGGCGTGCGGCGCAGGCGGCGGCGCCGCGCCGCCGGCAGGTGCCGGCGGCGTGGCCGGGGCCGCGGGTGCCGCGGCGCCCGGGGCGAAGCCGACCGGAGCGGCCGGCGCCGGAGTCGCCGGGGCGACCGGCGGGGTGGCTGCCGGACCGGCCGGCGGGGTCGCCGTGGCGACGGGGGCCACGGGGGCGACCGGGGTCGGCGCGGCGGTCATCGGGGCGCCGTACGACGGCGCAGGTGCGCCGCCGGGAGCGACCGGCACCGGCGCGACCCCTCCGGGACCCGCGGGAGCCGCCGGGGACTTGCCCTTCCGGCGCATCAGCAGGACGACGAGCAGCGCGATCAGACCCAGGACCACGACGGCGACCACGACGATGATCGCCACCATCGCCAGGTTCGAGCCGCCGCTGTCCTCCTCGGCCGGCGGGTCGGGCAGGTCCTCGGCCTTGGCCAGGTAGTCGGCGGCGAGCTTGTTGGTCGGCTGGTCGTCCGCGACCGTGCCGAGCTTGTCGACGGCCGTCGCCTTGTCCCCGGCCCAGTACGCCTCGAGACCGTCGCGGTAGGCCTGCGTGGCGTCGCTGAGCTCGTTGGTCACGCCGGCGCCGGCCATCAGCTCGGAGAGCTGCGAGGACGGGCGCAGGAAGTTGAACGCCTGGGGCTCGCCGAGGATGCCGAAGCTGTTGACCCCGATGACCTGGCCGTCGAGGTCGACGGACGGACCGCCGCTCATCCCGCCGGACACGGCCGCCGAGATCTCGTAGACCGGCAGGACGCCGCCCTGCACCGTCTTGACCGAGCTGATCGTCCCGTCCTTGAACGACGGGGTGAGGTTCGGGTCGGTCACGGAGTCCACGGAGGCCGGGAACCCGATCGACACCACGTCGGTGCCCACCTCGACCTCGTCGGCGGAGATCGGCAGCGCGTTCATGTCGGTCTGCTCGATCTTGAGCAGCGCGACGTCGCCCTTGGCCTGGGGCTCGAAGTCGATGACCCGGGCCTTCTTCACCGTCGAGGTGTCGATGCCCGAGACCGACGCGCCCGAGGCGACCTGGATCTCGAGGTCCGCGGCGTTCTTGCGGTCCTGGGACTCGACGCGGTAGTCACCGAACCCGATCACGTCGTCGAGCGTCAGCGAGGTGTTGCTGTAGTAGCCGTTGTCGATCGCCCACTGGGCCGCGGTCTCGACGAAGCTGCTCTGGACCTCCTTGAAGTCCACGCAGTGGCCGGCGGTCGCGATGTACCCGTTGGGGTTGACCACGAAGCCGGTGCACTGGAACTGCAGCTCGAACGGGTTGCCCTGGTTCAGGTACTGCTTGTTGAACGTGTCGTAGACGTACCCGTCCCACGTCTGGAGCAGGAACACGACGCTGGGCTCCACCAGCGCGTTGACCTTCTCCAACGGTGTGACCGTCGCGCTCGGGCTCGGGCTCCCGGATCCGTCGGCGGCTGACGCCGCCCCGCCGAGAGGGAGCAGGAGCGCCGTGACGCTCGCTGCGATCACTGCAACTGCTCGTCTGGCACCACTGGTCGCGCGCATGTCAGCCTCCGGTTCGGTCCCCCTGCCTGCTGGGGAAGGTAGACCCGTGCGCGGCCCCGTGGCCCGTCCCCAAGGACAAATGGCCCGGATGGGCCCGGGTCGCATGGCCCGCACGGGTGGTGGGGTGGCCGCCAGTGGTCCAGCACCGCCACCGAGCGCGGGTCCCGGCAGCGCCCACTAGCATGGGCACCTGCGCACCGCGTGGCGGGCGCCCAGCGCACATCGAGCGAACCAGGACAACGTGGTGACGAGTCATGAGTGGGGCCGCGTCGACGACGACGGCACCGTCTACGTGAAGACCGCCGACGGGGAGCGCTCCGTCGGTCAGTACCCCGAGGGCACGCCCGACGAGGCGCTGAAGTTCTTCACCGAACGGTACGACGCGCTGGCGTTCGAGGTCGGGCTGCTCGAGCAGCGGATCACCTCGGGCGTGATGTCCCCCGACGAGGCGGCCGCATCCGTGCGCACCGTCCGCACCCAGGTCGCCGAGGCCAACGCCGTCGGTGACCTGGCCGCGCTGACCGCCCGGCTGGACGCCCTCGCCCCGGTGCTCGAGAGCCAGCGCGAGGCCCGCAAGGTCGAGCGGGCCCGCCGCTCCGCCGAGGCCCGCACCGGCAAGGAGCGGATCGTCTCGGAGGCCGAGACGCTCGCCGAGGGGTCCGACTGGCGCAACGGGGCGAACCGGATGCGCGAGCTCCTCGACGAGTGGAAGGCGCTCCCCCGCATCGACCGGGCTTCCGACGACGCGCTCTGGCGTCGCTTCTCGAGCGCGCGCACGGCGTACACGCGGCGCCGCAAGGCGCACTTCGCCGAGCAGCACGAGAAGCGCGACCAGGCCCGCGTCGTCAAGGAACGCCTCGCCGTGGAGGCCGAAGGGCTCGCGACGTCGACCGACTGGGGACCGACGGCGGGCCGCTACCGCGACCTGATGCGGCAGTGGAAGGCCGCCGGGCCGGCTCCGCGCGAGGTCGACGACGCGCTGTGGAAGCGGTTCCGGGGCGCGCAGGACGCCTTCTTCGGCGCCCGCGACGCCGCAGCCGCCGAGCAGGACCAGGAGTTCGCGGCGAACGCCGTCGTCAAGGAGCAGCTCCTGACCGAGGCCGAGGCGCTGCTGCCGGTCACCGACGTCGACGCCGCCAAGCGGGCGTTCCGGGACATCGCCGAGCGGTGGGACGCCGCCGGCAAGGTGCCGCGCGACCGGATCCGCGACCTCGAGGCCCGGATCCGCCGCGTCGAGCAGGAGATCCGCAGCGTCGAGGACGAGAAGTGGCGCCGCTCCGACCCGGAGAAGTCCGCTCGCGCCGACGACATGGTGTCCAAGCTCGAGGCCGCGATCGCCCAGGTCGAGGCCGACCTCGACGCGGCGCGGGCCGCGGGCAACGAGAAGAAGATCCGCGAGCTCGAGGAGAACCTGGCCTCCCGGCAGACCTTCCTCGAGACCGCGAGGCGCGCGAGCGCCGACTTCTCCTGATCACGTGGCCTGATCACTCAGTCGCGCTACGTGTGCGGCCGCAAGGCGCCGGCGCGAAGGCGACCTTCGAGCGAAGCGGGTCGTCGAGCGCCGGCAACGCCGCGGACGCTCCGTGGCGCTACTGGGTGACGCGGTAGGCGTCGAAGACGCCGGGAACGGAGCGGACCGCCTTGAGGACGGTGTCGAGGTGCTTGGCCTCGGCCATCTCGAAGGTGAACCGGCTCTTGGCGACCCGGTCCCGGCTGGTCGACAGGTTCGCGCTGAGGATGTCGACGTGGGCGTCGGAGAGCGCCATCGTGATGTCCGACAGGAGCCGGGCCCGGTCGAGCGCCTCGACCTGGATGTTGACCAGGAAGCTCGACTGCCCGGTCGGCGCCCACTCGACCTCGATGAGGCGCTCCGGGTGCGTCTGCAGGCTGGCCGCGTTCGTGCAGTTCTTGCGGTGCACCGACACCCCGCCGCCCTTGGTCACGAAGCCCAGGATCGGGTCCGGCGGCACCGGCGTGCAGCACTTGGCGAGCTTGACCCAGACGTCCGGAGCGCCCTTGACGATGACGCCGGCGTCGCCGCCCGGCTGGACCTTGGAGCGTCCCCGCCGGCCGGTGATGGTGACCGCCTCGGCGAGGTCCTCCGCCGCACCGTCGTCCCCGCCGTGCAGGTCGATCACCCGGCGGACGACGGCCTGGGCCGAGAGGTTCCCTTCGCCGACCGAGGCGTAGAGGGCCGAGACGTCGGCGAGCTTGAAGTGCGCGGCGACCAGCATCAGCGTCTCGTGGGTCATCACCCGCTTGAGGGGCAGCCCCTCCTTGCGCATCAGCTTGGCGATCTGCTCCTTGCCCTGCTCGATCGCCTCCTCGCGCCGCTCCTTGGTGAACCACTGGCGGATCTTCGAGCGGGCCCGCGGCGACTTCACGAACCCCAGCCAGTCGCGCGAGGGGGCCGCGGTCGGCGACTTGGAGGTGAACACCTCGACCACGTCGCCGTTCTCCAGCGCGGACTCCAGCGGCACCAGCCGCCCGTTCACCCGGGCACCGATGGTGCGGTGCCCGACCTCGGTGTGCACGGCGTAGGCGAAGTCGACCGCCGTCGCCCCGGTGGGCAGGGCGATCACGTCCCCGCGCGGGGTGAAGACGTAGACCTCGGCGCGGTTGATCTCGAAGCGCAGCGACTCGAGGAACTCCCCCGGGTCCTCGACCTCGTTCTGCCAGTCGAGCAGCTGCCGCACCCACGTCATGTCGTCGAGGTCGGCGGCCCGCTCGGTGTCGACGCCGTTGCGGCCGTCCTCCTTGTACTTCCAGTGCGCCGCGACGCCGTACTCCGCTCGCCGGTGCATCGCGAAGGTGCGGATCTGCAGCTCGACCGGCTTGCCCTGGGGGCCGATCACGGTGGTGTGCAACGACTGGTACATGTTGAACTTCGGCATCGCGATGTAGTCCTTGAACCGGCCGAGCACCGGGTTCCACCGCGCGTGCAGGACGCCGAGGACGGAGTAGCAGTCGCGGTCGTTCTCGACGAGCACGCGGATGCCGACCAGGTCGTAGATGTCGGAGAACTCCCGACCGCCGACGATCATCTTCTGGTAGATCGAGTAGTAGTGCTTCGGCCGCCCGGTGACGGTCGCCTTGACCTTCGCCTCGCGCAGGTCGGCCTCGACCTGGGCGATCACCTCGGCAAGGAACTGGTCGCGTGAGGGGGCGCGCTCGGCCACCATCCGGACGATCTCGTCGTAGATCTTCGGGTGCAGGGTCGCGAACGCGAGGTCCTCGAGCTCCCACTTGATGGTGTTCATGCCGAGCCGGTGGGCCAGCGGCGCGTAGATGTCGAGCGTCTCGCGGGCGACCCGCTCCTGGGTCTCCTGCCGGACGTAGCGCAGCGTGCGCATGTTGTGGAGCCGGTCGGCGAGCTTGATGACGAGCACCCGGATGTCGCGCGACATCGCGACGATCATCTTGCGGATGGTCTCCGCCTGCGCGGAGTCGCCGTACTTGACCTTGTCGAGCTTGGTGACCCCGTCGACGAGCTGGGCGATCTCGTCGCCGAAGTCCTCGCGCACCTGCTCCAGGGTGTACGGCGTGTCCTCGACCGTGTCGTGGAGCAGCGCCGCAGCCAGGGTGGGCTCGGTCATCCCGATGTCGGCGAGGATCGTCGTCACCGCGAGCGGGTGGGTGATGTAGGGGTCACCGCTCTTGCGGGTCTGGGTGCCGTGCATCCGCTCGGCCGTGACGTAGGCCCGCTCGAGCAGCGCCAGGTCCGCCTTGGGGTGGTTGGCCCGGACCGACTTGAACAGCGGCTCCAGGACCGGGTTGGCCGACTGGTTGCGGGTCCCCATCCGCGCCAGGCGCGCCCGCATGCTGCGGGTCGAGGACGCCGTCTCCGGTGCGCGCCGCTCCCGCTGGGAAGGGGGTGCGGTGCTCTCCTCGGTCACGTGGCCAGTCTACGGGCCGGGAGGCGGGCCGGTCCGCGGGTCGGCGACCGGGCTCAGACGGTCAGCAGGGTGGTCACGGGCAGGTCGCCGAGCTGCTCCCGGCCGGGGAGGAACCCGAGCTCCATGAGGACCGCGACGCCGTGCACCGAGGCGCCGCACTGCTCGACCAGGTCGACCGTCGCCCGGGCGGTGCCTCCGGTCGCCAGCACGTCGTCGACGAGCAGCACCCGGTCCCCCGGCCGGAGGGCGTCGCGGTGCACCTCGAGGGTCGCCTCGCCGTACTCCAGCGTGTAGGAGACCTCGAAGGTCTCGCGGGGCAGCTTCCCACCCTTGCGGACCGGGACGAACCCGACGCCGAGGGCGAGCGCGACGGGGGCGCCGAGGATGAAGCCCCGCGACTCCATGCCGAGCACCTTGTCGACGACGGGAGCGCCACCGCTGTCCCTGGCCGGGGCGGCCAGCGCGTCGACGACCTCCCGCAGCGCGGTGTGGTCGGCGAGCAGCGGGGTGATGTCCTTGAAGAGGATCCCGGGCGAGGGGAAGTCGGGTACGTCGGCGATGAGCTCGAGCGCCCCGGCCAACCCTGGCCCGGGTCCCGTCACTTCTTGCCCCGCTTGGACCGCGGCTGGCGGGTCGGCTGCTGACGGCCCGAGGACGGGCTGGCCTGGACGGGCCGGGTCGGCGCGGGGGCGATCCGGCCCCGGCCCATCGCCTCCGGTGACCTCGGCCGGTCGGCGGCGCCACCGGACACCGGGGCACCCTCCACCAGCTCGTCGTCGTCGCCCGGCTCGTCGTGGACCGGCAGGTCGTCGGTGAACGTCGGCACGGCGGCGTAGCGGTCGGCCTCCATCTGCTTGCGCCGCTGCTGCGCGCGGCGCTCGGCCTGCTGGACGCCGGTCTCGTTGGCCTTCAGCTGCACCAGGAGCGGCGTCGCGATGAAGATCGAGGAGTACGCGCCGGCCGCCATGCCGACGAACAGCGCGAGCGCGAGGTCCTTGAGGGTGCTCGCACCGAGCTGGACGGCGCCGACGTAGAGGATCGCGCCGACCGGGATGAGCGCGACGATCGAGGTGTTGATCGAGCGCACGAGGGTCTGGTTGACCGCGAGGTTGGCAGCCTCGCCGTACGACATCCGGCTCTCACGCAGGTTCTTGGTGTTCTCCCGGACCTTGTCGAAGACGACGACGGTGTCGTAGAGGGAGAACCCGAGGATGGTCAGGATGCCGGTGACGGTCGCCGGCGTGACCTCGAACCCGGAGATCGCGTAGACGCCGATCGTGATGATGATGTCGTGGATGAGCGCGACGATCGCGGCGACGGACATCTTCCACTCGCGGAAGTACGCCCAGATGAAGAGCACGACCAGGACCAGGAACACCGCGAGACCGATCGCCGAGCGCTTGGCGATCTCCTTGCCCCAGCTGGGACCGATGTCCTGGGTGGTGATGTCCTGTCCCGGGTCGACACCGGTGGTCTCGACGATCGTGTCCTTGATCTGCCGGTTCTCCGCGGTGGTGACCGGCTTGACCTGCACGAGGATCGCCTTGTCGCCGCTGGTCGTGACGACCGGCTGCTGGGCGGCCGGGATGCCGGTGTCGGCCACCGCGTTGCGGATCTCGTCCGCGGTCGACTGGGTGACCTGGTCGCTGGGCAGCGACACCTTGTACTCCGCACCGCCGACGAACTCGATGCCCATGTCGAGGCCCTTGACCGACAGGCCCAGGACGGCGCCGACGATGATCAGGCCCGAGATGGCGTACCAGAGCCACTTGCGTCCGACGAAGTCGATGGACTTGCGACCCGTGTAGAGGTCGTTGCCCATCCGCGAGAACTTGCCCATCAGGCCCGACCCCCTGCAGTCGCGACGCGGTCGACGCCGAGCGTCTCGGCACTGAGGCCGGAGAGCTTGTGACCGCTGTTGAAGAATCGGAACCGAGCCAGCCACGTCACCATCGGGTGCGTGAACCAGAAGAACACCGCGAGGTCGATCAGCGTGGACAGGCCGAGCGCGAACGCGAAGCCCTTCACCACGCCGGCGGCGAAGATGTAGAGCACGACCGCCGCCAGCAGCGACACCGTGTCGGCCGCCAGACAGGTGTTCCGCGCCCGCTTCCAGCCGGCCTGGACGGCGACCCGCATCGACTTGCCGTCGCGCATCTCGTCACGGATCCGCTCGAAGTAGACGATGAACGAGTCCGCGGTGATGCCGACCGCGACGATCAGTCCGGCGATGCCGGGCAGGGTCAGCGTGAAGTTGGCGGTGTGGCCGAGCAGCAGCACCATCGCGTACGTCACGGCACCGGCGACGATCAGCGAGGCGATCACCACGATGCCGAGGCCGCGGTAGTAGAGCAGGCAGTAGATCATCACCAGCAGCAGGCCCAGCAGGCCGGCGGTGATGCCGGCGGTGAGCTGGTCGCCCGCGAGCGAGGCGCCGATCTGCTCCACCGAGATGCCGTCCTTCTCGAACGCGATCGGCAGGGCGCCGTACTTGAGGCTGGTCGCCAGGCTCTTCGCCGAGGTCTCGGTGAAGTTGCCGCTGATCTGCGCGTCACCGCTGGTGATCACGCCGTTGAACGTCGGCGCGGAGATCACCAGGCCGTCGAGCACGATCGCGAACTGCTTCTCGGTGCCGACCATGTTCTGCGACAGGTCGGCGAAGACCTGCTTGCCCTGGCCGCCGATCGACAGGTCGACCTGCCAGGCGACCTGGTTCTGCGGGACGCCCGCGCTCGCGCTCGTGAGATCGGTGCCCTCGACCGCCGCCGGCGAGAGGAGGTACTTGATCGCCGCGTCCTCGCCGGCGCCGCAGGTCACCAGCCAGGTGTCGGCCTGGTCCTGGACCGGCTTGTCGGTCGGGCAGGTGTAGGCGTTGAAGGCGTCGATGGCCTCCTGCGGCGGGTTGTTCTGGAACGCCAGCGCCGACTTGGCCGGGTCGCGGTCGCTCGAGGACCCCGACGAGGGGGAGGCGGAGGGCGAGGCGCTGGAGGAGGAGCCGGCCGAGGCCGTCGCCGACGAGCTGGCCGACGGCTTGCCCGTCGCCGAGGGGCTGGCCGAGGACGACGGCTTCTTCGGGGCCGCGTACGCCGGGCGGTTCTTGGGGCTGGCGCTCGGGGAGGCCTTCGAGGAGGGCTTGCTCGAGCTGGTGCCGGAGGGGCTGCTGGTGGCCGACGGGTCCGAGCTCGGCAGCTGCGGGGTGGCGGTCGCGCACGGGCCCGGGCTCTGGTTCGTGCAGGCGACCGTGCGGAACCGCAGCTGCGCGGTGCGGGTGACCGTGTCGACCAGGGAGCTGGAGGTGTCGCCCGGGATCTCGACGACGATGTACTTGTTGCCCTGCGTCGTCACCTCGGCCTCGGTCACGCCGGAGCCGTTGACGCGCTGGTCGATGATGTTGGCGGCCTCGGTGAGGTTCTCCTTGGTGGGACTCCCCTCCGCGATCATCGTGATCCGGGTGCCGCCCTTGAGGTCCAGGCCCAGGGCAGGCTTCCAGCTGCCGCCGATGGCCACCAGACCGTAGGCGATCGCCACCGCGAGGAAGAACACCACGAGGGTGCGCCCCGGGCGGGCGGTCTTGCGTGCCATCTCAGCTCTCCTCAGGTCCGGCGGCGGAGCCGGACTCGTCGTTCGTCTCGAGGTCCTCGTCGGGCTCGTCGACCTTCGTCACCACGGTGCCGACCGCACCCCGGGCGACCTTGATGTCCACCCCGTCAGCGACCTGCAGCTGGACGTGGTCGTCGCCCAGCGCCGTGATCGATCCGTAGACGCCGGAGGTGAGCACGACCTCGTCCCCTAGGGACAACGACGACTGCATGCGGCCGAGTTCCTTCTGCCGTCGACTGGCTGGCCGGATGATGAAGAGCCAGAAGAGGAGGGCGATGCCGACGAGCGGCAGCAACCTAAGCACGAAACAACCTCACGAGCAGACGGGGAACATCGGCCCAGAGCGGACCGGTCGACACGGAAGTCTAACCGGGCGAGTGGTGCAGGCCACGAATCCGGGTCCCCCGCGAGCCTCGACGCAGCCCGGTCAGTCCTCGAAGAGCGTGACGTCGCCGGGCGGGAGGACGGGAGCCGCGGGTGGTTCGAGCCGGAGGTGACGCCAGGCGGCGGCCGTGGCGACCCGCCCCCGGGGGGTCCGGGCGAGGAAGCCGTTGCGCACCAGGAAGGGCTCGGCGACCTCCTCGACGGTCTCGCGCTCCTCCCCCACCGCGACCGCGAGGGTGGAGACCCCCACCGGGCCGCCTCCGAAGCGCCGGCAGAGGACGTCGATCACGGCGCGGTCGAGCCGGTCCAGGCCCAGCTGGTCCACCTCGTAGAGGTCGAGCGCCGCGTGCGCGACCGGCAGCGTCACGACGCCGTCGGCGCGGACCTGGGCGTAGTCGCGCACCCGCCGCAGCAGCCGGTTGGCGATCCGCGGGGTCCCGCGCGAGCGGGAGGCGATCTCGGCGGTGCCGTCGGCGCGGACGTCGACGTCGAGCAGCCGGGCCGAGCGCTGGACGATCAGGTCGAGCTCGTCGGCCTCGTAGAACTCCAGGTGCGCGGTGAACCCGAACCGGTCCCGCAGCGGCCCGGGCAGCAGGCCCGACCTCGTGGTGGCACCGACGAGCGTGAACGGGGGGATCTCCAGCGGGATCGCCGTGGCACCCGGGCCCTTGCCGATGACGACGTCGACGCGGAAGTCCTCCATCGCCATGTAGAGCATCTCCTCCGCCGGCCGCGACATCCGGTGGATCTCGTCGACGAAGAGGACGTCGTTCTCGTTCAGCCCGGAGAGGATCGCGGCGAGGTCACCGGCGTGGGTGATCGCGGGGCCGCTGGTCAGCCGCAGCGGCACGCCCATCTCCTGGGCGATGATCATCGCCAGGGTCGTCTTGCCCAGGCCCGGGGGGCCGGAGAGCAGCACGTGGTCGGGTGCCCGGCCGCGCCGGCGTGCGGCCTCGAGCACCAGCCCGAGCTGGTCGCGGACCCGGACCTGGCCGACGACCTCGTCGAGGGTGCGCGGTCGCAGGGCCGCCTCGACCGCGCGCTCGTCCCCCTCCGCCTCGGCCGCCGTGATCGAGCGGAGGTGGACGGCCTCGGCCTCCTCGAGCTCCTCCTCGTGGAAGGCCACGTCAGGCCTTGCTCAGGGTGCGCAGCGCGGCGCGCAGGAGCGCGGCCACGTCGGGGGCGTCGCCGGCCTGCGGGGCCACTGCGTCGACCGCCTTCTCGGCGTCACGGGACGGCCAGCCCAGGCCCACCAGGCCCTGGTGCACCTGGTCGCGCCACGGCGCGACCGCGGTCGGCGCCGGCGTACCACCGCCACCGCCGACCGGGGGGCCGATCCGGTCCTTGAGCTCGAGGATGACGCGCTGGGCGCCCTTCTGCCCGATGCCCGGCACCCGGGTCAACGTCTTGGTGTCGTCGCCCGCGATCGCGCGGCGCAGGTCGTCGGGCGGGAGCACCGCGAGCATCGCCTGGGCGAGCTTCGGCCCGACCCCGGACGCGGTCTGGAGCAGCTCGAAGGTCTGCTTCTCGTCCTCGTCCACGAAGCCGAAGAGGGTCAGCGACTCCTCGCGGACCACCATGCTGGTGGGCAGGGTCGCCTCCCGGCCGGTGCGCAGCGTGGCGAGGGTGCCCGGGGTGCACATCAGCTCCAGGCCGACCCCGCCGACCTCCAGGACGGCCGAGGACAGGGTCACCGCGGCCACCCGGCCGCGCACGAAGGCGATCAACGCCGACTCCTTCCCGCGGCAGCGACTGCGGCGTCGAGCCGCGCCTGCGCGCCGCCGCGCCAGATGTGGGTGATGGCGAGGGCCAGCGCGTCGGCCGCGTCGGCCGGCTTGGGCATCGCGTCCAGCCGCAGGATCCGGGTCACCATCATGCCGACCTGGGCCTTGTCGGCCCGGCCGTTGCCGGAGACCGCGGCCTTGACCTCGCTCGGGGTGTGCAGGGCGATCGGCAGGCCGCGCCGGGCGGCGCAGACCATGGCGATCCCGCTGGCCTGGGCGGTGCCCATCACGGTGCTGACGTCGGAGCGTGCGAAGACCCGCTCCACGGCGACGGCGTCGGGCTGGTGCTCGTCGAGCCAGGCGTCCACGCCCTTCTCGATGGTCACCAGCCGCTCGGGCACCGGCAGGTCCGACGACGTGCGCAGCACGTTGACGTCGACCAGCGTCAACGGTCGACCGACCGAGCCCTCGACCACGCCCATGCCGCAGCGGGTCAGGCCGGGGTCGATCCCGAGCACGCGCATGAGGTGGCCTTTCGTCCGAACAGGTGTTCGGAGGCCACGCTAACGCAGCCGCTCCCCCGGCCGGCCGCAGGACACGCGGTCGACGGCGGCCTCTGCTGTCGCGTGCCGGGCCTCCGCTGTCGGGGTGCGGCGGGCTCTGCTGCCTCGGCGCCGCCTGCGCAACGTCATACGACCTGGTCGCCCCGGCAACCGGACCGGATGACCTCCCGGCGACCCCCGCGCGACGTCATACGACCTGGTAGCCCCGGCAACCGGACCGGATGACCTCCCGGCGACCCCCGCGCGACGTCATACGACCTGGTCGCCCCGGCAACCGGACCGGATGACGTCCGGCCCCGACCACGGCCGCCCGCGGGCAGCGATCAGGCGTCGATGGAGTCGAGGACCTCGTCGGGGATGTCGGCGTTGCTGTAGACGTTCTGCACGTCGTCGAGGTCGTCGACCGCGTCGACGAGGCGGAACACCTTGCCGGCCACGTCGACCTCGGCGACCGGGATGTCCATGGTCGCGACGAACTGCACCTCGGCGGAGTCGTAGTCGATGCCGGCGGCCTGGAGGGCCGTGCGCACCGCGACCACGTCGGAGGCCTCGCTCTGGACCTCGAAGCTGTCGCCGAGGTCGCTGACGTCCTCGGCGCCGGCGTCGAGGGTCGCCTCGAGGACGTCGTCCTCGGAGACCTCCCAGGCCGAGCCGCCGCGCTCCTGGCTCTTGCCCACCACCACGACGCCCTTGCGGGTGAACAGCCGGGACACCGACCCGGGGTCGGCCATCGTCCCGCCGTTGCGGGTGACGGCGGTCCGGACCTCCATCGCGGCGCGGTTGCGGTTGTCGGTGAGGCACTCCACCAGCAGCGCCACGCCCTGCGGCCCGTAGGCCTCGTACATGATCGTCTCGTAGTCGACGCCGCCCCCGTCGAGACCACCACCGCGCTTGACCGCGGAGTCGATGTTCTTGTTCGGCACCGACTGCTTCTTCGCCTTCTGGATGGCGTCGTAGAGCGTGGGGTTGCCGGCCGGGTCGGGACCGCCCATCTTGGCCGCGATCTCGATGTTCTTGATCAGCTTGGCGAACAGCTTGCCGCGCTTCGCGTCGATCGCGGCCTTCTTGTGCTTGGTGGTCGCCCACTTGGAGTGGCCGGACATGCGTCTCCTTCTCTAACCTCGGTGGTCGAGCGAGCCGTGACCCTCGACCAGGTCCACGAACAGGCGGTGGACCCGGGGGTCGCCACCCACCTCGGGATGGAACGACGTCGCCATCAGCGGACCCTGACGGACCGCGACGATCCTACCCACCGCCGGGCCGTGCGGGACCCGGGCGAGCACCTCGACGTCCTCGCCCACCGACTCGACCCACGGCGCGCGGATGAAGACGGCGTGCACCGGCCCGGTCAGCCCGACCAGCTCGAGGTCGCCCTCGAAGGAGTCGACCTGTCGCCCGAAGGCGTTGCGGCGCACGGTGATGTCGAGGCCACCGATCGTCTCCTGGCCGGGTACGCCGTCCTCGACCCGGTCGGCGAGCATGATCATCCCCGCGCAGGTGCCGAACACCGGCAGCCCCTCCTTGACCCGCTGGCGCAGCGGCTCGAGCAGGTCGAAGGTGCGCGCCAGCTTGGCCATCGTGGTCGACTCGCCGCCCGGGACCACGAGCCCGTCGCAGTCGTCGAGCTCGGCCGGACGCCGCACGGTCCGCGCGTCGACACCGAGGCCGGCGAGCACGCCCAGGTGCTCGCGGACGTCACCTTGGACGGCGAGGACGCCGATGGTCGGCCGGGTCACCACCCGCGCTCGGCGAGTCGGTGCGGCTGCGGGATCTCCTCGACGTTGATGCCGACCATCGCCTCGCCGAGACCGCGCGAGACCTTGGCGACCACGTCGGGGTCGTCGTAGAACGTGGTGGCCTTGACGATCGCCTCGGCACGCTGGGCCGGGTTGCCGGACTTGAAGATGCCGGAGCCCACGAACACGCCCTCGGCGCCCAGCTGCATCATCATCGCCGCGTCGGCCGGGGTCGCGATGCCACCCGCGGTGAACAGCACGACCGGCAGCTTGCCGCTCTCGGCGACCTCCTTGACCAGCTCGTAGGGCGCCTGCAGCTTCTTCGCAGCCACGAACAGCTCGTCACCCTCCAGCGAGGCGATCCGGCGCATCTGCCGACGGATCGTGCGCATGTGGGTGACCGCGTTCGACACGTCACCGGTGCCGGCCTCGCCCTTGGAGCGGATCATCGCCGCGCCCTCGGTGATGCGGCGCAGCGCCTCGCCCAGGTTGGTCGCACCGCACACGAACGGCACCGTGAACGCCCACTTGTCGATGTGGTTCTCGTAGTCGGCCGGGGTGAGCACCTCGGACTCGTCGATGTAGTCGACGCCGAGGGACTGCAGGACCTGCGCCTCCGCGAAGTGACCGATCCGGGCCTTGGCCATCACCGGGATCGAGACGGCCTCGATGATGCCGTCGACCATGTCGGGGTCGCTCATCCGCGACACCCCGCCCTGGGCGCGGATGTCGGCGGGCACGCGCTCCAGCGCCATCACCGCGACGGCGCCGGCGTCCTCCGCGATCTTCGCCTGCTCGGGGGTGACCACGTCCATGATCACGCCCCCCTTGAGCATCTCGGCCATCCCGCGCTTCACGCGAGTGGTGCCGGTGGTGGGGACGTCGTGGGTGTTGCTCTCAGCCATGGTCAGATCGTAGTGCCGGCCTCGGCCATCGCCTGCTTCCGGACCACCCACACGCGCTGCCCGACCGTGATGGTGGACGCGACGGCGAGGGCCCACAGGGCGATGTAGAGGAGCACCGGGAGGTCGAAGATCGCGCTGAAACCGGTCGCGACCAGGATCGCGACCAGCCGGTCGGCGCGCTCGGCGATGCCGACCTTGACCGAGAAGCCGAGCGTCTCGCCGCGCGAGCGGGCGTACGACGTCACCCCGCCCATGAGCAGGCAGACGAGGCTCAGCACCAGGTAGAGGCGGCTCGGCTCCTCCCACGCGAAGTAGAGCGCGAGCCCGATGAAGATCGCGCCGTCCGCGACGCGGTCGAGCGTGGAGTCCCAGAACGCGCCGAACTTGCTGACCCGGCCGGTGGTGCGGGCCATGTGCCCGTCGATGAGGTCGCTGAAGACGAACGCCGTGATGACCAGGACGCCGGTCAGCAGCATCCCCTGCGGGAAGAAGACCAGCGCACCGGCGCACACCCCGATGGTGCCGACGAGGGTCACCGCGTCGGGACTCACGCCCATCCGGATGAGCAGGGTCGCGATCGGCGAGATGACCTTGGTGAAGAAGGCGCGCAGTGGTTCGAGCATGGCGGAAGCAGGCTACCGGGTGCGCGGGGCGTGGTACGCCGGGTGGTCAGATCACGGCGAGCACGGCCTGCGGGTGCTCGAGCACCGGCGCGAAGGCCAGCTCGGCGGCCCCGATCAGCGGGGAGTCCTCGAGCAGCGCGGACCGGATGACGACGTCCTCGCGCGGGGACATCAGCTTGCTGCGGCTCATCGCCTCGTTCACCTGGTCCTCGGCCGCCCGCCAGACCTGGGCGAGGCAGCCGCCCAGGACGACGACCTCGGGGTTGAAGAGGTTGATGATCGCGCGGATGCCCACCCCGCACCACTCGGCGACCTTGGCGACCGCCTCGGCAGCACGCTCCTCCCCCGCCTCGGCGGCGGCGATGACCTCAGCGACCGCGGGCGGCCCGCCCCCGGACAGCCGGCCCGCCGAGCGGAGCAGCACGTTCTCCCCGACCTTGGTCTCCCAGCAACCGACCGCGCCGCACCGGCAGACGGGACCGTGGCTGTCCACCTGCATGTGACCGACCTCGCCGGCGTACCCCGTGGAGCCCGCCAGCGGTCGACCGCCGATGAGGAAGCCGCCGCCGATGCCGACGCTGGCGCTGAGGTAGGTCACGTCGGAGTACCCCACGGCGGCACCACGCAGGTGCTCCGCGAGCACCCCGAGGTTCGCGTCGTTCCCGGTGGAGACCCGCAGACCCAGCCGCTTGGCCAGCAGGTCCGTGAACGGCTCCTCCACCCAGCCCAGGTTGGGCGCGAACCGCACCAGGCCGTCGCTGGCGCGGACCGCGCCCGGGACCGAGACCCCGATGCCGAGGCACCGCAGGCCGGAGCGGTCGGCGAGCACGTCCCCGACCATCTGCGCCACGGCGTCGACGACGTGGTCGACATCGTGCTCCCCGCGCTGGTGCGTGCGGTTGTGCCGCTCGAGGACCTCACCGCCGAGACCCACGAGGGCGACCGCGATCCGGTCGACCCCGAGGTCCACGGCCACCACGACGTTGTCGGCCCGGGGCACGACCAGGTGGGAGGGGCGACCCGAGCGCCCCCCCACCGCAGCCGTCTCCTCCGACACCAGCCCCAGGGCCTGCAGCTCGCCGGTGAGGGCACCGATCGTGCTGCGGTTCAGCCCGAGCTGCTTGGTGAGCACCGCGCGGGTGGTCGGTCCGTGGGTATGCACCGTCTGGAGGATGGCGCACAGGTTCGTACGTCGAAGCTCCTCGGTGCCGACCCCGGTACGGGTGGGCACGTGCGCCTCCGTCAGACTCGTCCGGTGGACGCGGCCTTGCGACGGCTGATGGCGTCGACGCTGGCCGCCACGAGCAGCACCAGGCCGGTGACGATGTACTGACGGCTGGCGGGCTGGTTGAGCAGGCCCATGCCGTTCTGGATCGTGGCCACGACCGTGCCGCCGATGATCGCGTCGAGGATGCGTCCCTTGCCGCCGAAGAGGCTGGTGCCACCGATGACGGCCGCACCGACGGCGAAGAGCAGCGTCTGGTTGCCGCCGGTCACGTTGTTCACGCCGCCGCTGAAGCTCGCCAGCATCAGGCCGCCGACCGCCGCGACGGTCGAACACATCATGAAGCAGCTCAGCTGCACCAGCTTGACGTTGATGCCGGCTCGACGTGCCGCCTCGGCGTTGCCGCCGACGGCGTAGACGTGACCGCCCCAGCGGGTCCGGCTCAGCAGCGCGCTGAGCACCAGCGCGAGGCCGATGATCATGACGAGGGCGATCGGGACGCCGGAGATCGACTTGATGGTCGGGTTGGGGCTGCGCTCGATCGACAGGTAGTAGACGACCAGGAAGGTGAGGATCGCCAGACCGCCGGTCTTGATCGCCCACAGGAGGGTCGGCTCGCTGGTCAGGCCGTTGGCCCGCCGGCGCCGGTTGCTGACGAACGTCGACAGGGCATAGCTCCCGACGAGCACGACGGCGAGGACCCAGCCCAGCCACACCGGGAGGTTGTCGGCGTTGAGCTTCGCGATCCACTCCCCCGAGTCGACGGACCCCTTCTCGCCGATGAGCGTCAGCACCACGCCCTGCAGGGCGAGGAACAGTGCGAGGGTCACGACGAACGACGGGATGCCGAGCCGGGAGACGAGCGACCCGATGAACATGCCGATCACCGTGCCGGTCAGGATCCCGGCGACGACCGCCGCAGCGGTCGGCCAGCCGTGGTTGGTGAGGAGGACCGACGCGACGGCCGCGGCCGCGCCCGCGGTGTAGCCGGCCGAGAGGTCGATCTCACCGAGCAGGAGGACGAAGACCAGCCCCATCGCGATGATGGTGACACCCGACGACTGCTGGATCAGGTTGCCGAAGTTGAACGCCTTGGTGAACGTCTCGGGCTTGAGGAGCGAGAACGCGACGACGAGCACGACCAGGCCGAGGATGGCCGGCAGCGAGCCGACGTCGCCGCCGCGGACCTTGGTGAAGTAGTCGCGGGCGATGCTGCCCAGGGTCGCCCGGTCCTCGTGCTCGGGGGCCGGGGCCGGTGCTGTGGCGGTGCTCATCGGATCTCCCCGTTCTTGACGGTCGGCTCGCGGCCTTCGTAGGTGCCGGTGGTGATCAGCTGGACGACTTGTCCCTGGGTCACGTCCGTACGCTCCACGGTGGCGACCATGGAGCCGAGGTAGAGCACCGCGATGTCGTCGGCGACCTGGAAGACGTCGTTGAGGTTGTGGCTGATCAGGATGACGCCGAGACCGCGGTCGGCCAGCCGGCGCACGAGCAGCAGGACCTGCTCGGTCTGGGCCACGCCGAGCGCGGCGGTCGGCTCGTCGAGGATGACGACCTTGGAGTTCCACAGGACGGCGCGCGCGATGGCGACCGTCTGGCGCTGGCCGCCTGACAGCGCAGCGACGTGCGTCCGCACCGACTGCAGCGTGCGCACCGACAGTCCGTTGAGCGTCTCGCGGGCGCGGGCCTCCATGGTGTCCTGGTCCACCATGCCGCGCTTGGTGAGCTCGCGGCCGAGGTACATGTTGTGGACGACGTCGAGGTTGTCGCACAGCGCGAGGTCCTGGTAGACGACCTCGATCCCGAGCGCGTTGGCGTCGCGCGGGTTCTTCACGTTCACAGGGGTGCCCTCGAACGAGTACTCACCCTCGTCGAACGGGTAGATGCCCGCGATCCCCTTGATCAGGGTGCTCTTGCCGGCTCCGTTGTCGCCGACCAGGGCGGTCACCCGGCCGGGCCGGACGGTCAGCTCGACGCCGCGGAGCACCTCGACGGGGCCGAAAGCCTTGTGGACGCCGCGCAGCTCCAGCAGCGGCTGTTGTGACGACATGTGTTTGCCTTCCAGGATCCGGGTGCGGAGCGGGGGCCCGCCCATCAGGACGGGCCCCCGCACTCAGAGTGGTGTCACTCAACCGCTAGGCGGTCAGCTCACTCCGTACTTCTGGCACAGCTGCTCGATGCCCTTGCAGATGTCCGCAGCGTTGGCCTGGCCCGCGTCGACCACGGTCTGGACCTGGTCCGCCGTGACCCACACCGGGGTGGCGAGCACCGACGGGACGTCCTTG
>NZ_JBGAHF010000014.1:0-118887 GCF_044226305.1 Nocardioides sp.
GGCATTGGCCACCAGTTGCAGTGATCAGCCCCGAGGCATTATCTAACAATTGCTCTGCCCATTGGAAAACGCCTCCGAATCAATCCGGACCCTGTGTTATTTCATCAAAAACCAGAAGTAAAAACGATGCACCGCGACCCAGCTGCCCTTCGCCGACGCCAGCTTCGACGTCGTCTTCTCGTCCTTCGGCGCGCTGCAGTTCGTCAGCGACATCGCCGACGCCGTCGCGGAGACCGCGCGGGTGCTGCGACCCGGAGGTCGGTACGCGTTCTCGATCACCCACCCCACGCGGTGGATGTTCCCCGACGACCCGGGCGAGGCCGGCCTGGTCGCCAGCCAGTCCTACTGGGACCGCACGCCGTACGTCGAGGTCGACGACGCGACCGGGCAGGTGTCCTACGTCGAGCACCACCGCACGCTCGGCGACTGGGTCGCCCTGCTGGCCGGGGCCGGCTTCGTGATCACCGACCTGCTGGAGCCGGAGTGGCCGCCGGACCACGACCGGGTCTGGGGCGGCTGGTCGGGGACCCGGGGCCGGTTCACCCCGGGCACCGCGATCTTCGGCGCCGACCTGCGGGCCTGACCCGGGCGCACGGCCCGGCCAGGCCTCCCGCGGTCAGACCGTGGTGGCGGCCTTCTCCTGCTCGACGTGCGCGCCGCCGCCACCCGTGGTGCGGTTGCGGCGGGCGGAGACCAGGAGCAGCGCCCCGGCGATCACGCACAGCGCGCCGCCGACGAAGCCGGCGACCGGCACCCAGACGGTGATGACCGACAGCAGCCGCATGTTCGTCACCGCGTCGTCGGCGAACTGCTGGATCTGCTCGTCGGTGAACCCGATCTTCAGGTCGAGCACCTGGGTGCCGTCGTCGAGGTAGCGCTGCTGGTCCTGCGTCTGCTGCTGGATGGCACCGGTCTTGGGCTCGACCCAGATCTCGACGGTGTTGTCGTAGGTGCCGTCAATACCCTCGGCGATCTCGATCGGTGCGTCGGTGATCGTGAAGGTGTAGACGTAGCACTCGATGCCCTCGATCGTCTCGGTGCGGTCGTAGGTCGCGTCGACCGCGGAGCCGATGGTGCCGTCCCAGTAGGGGTAGGTCGTCTTCTCCGCGTCGAACGGGAACTTGTTGACCAGGCCCTCGTGCGGGACGGCGTCGGCCGGGAGGCCGGGGAAGTCCGGGATCGCCAGGGCGGAGACCCGGTCGGTGGCGAAGGCGTCGGTGCTGGCGGTGATCAGACGCGGGTCGTCGCCGTCGACACAGTCGGGCGCGTTGTCGATGTCGGCCACCACGCACGTGGTGCCGACCCACACCGCGACGTCGTCGGTGGACGCGTCGGAGTCGACCTGGGTGATGTTCTGGACCTTGACCGGGTTCTCCTCGAGCTCGCCGGTCGCGGCGTTCAGCTTCTTGACGGTGCCGTCGAGGTGGGTGACCTGGTTGACGTCGAGCGGGGTCTTCTTGACCACCCCGGGTGCCCAGACGAGACCGAGCACCCCGATCGCCAGCAAGAAGGCGCCAAGGCCCAGCAGCACGACACCGAACCACTTACGCTTCACGAGCAGTCCCTCCCAGGATCAATTGGGCGCACGTTAGCATTACCGACCGGTACAGATGCGACTTCCGTCACAGCCGTGACCGAAAGTTGTCCGCGCCCCTGTGGGAGACTCCCGGCGTGCCGCGCCGACCCGACCGCTTCCTGCTCGCGGGCGCGCTCCTCATCCTCCTGCAGCTGGTCTTCCGGGCCTGGGCGCTGTGGGGATCGTGGTTCTACTTCGACGACCTGGCCTTCCAGTCGCGGGCCATGAACCAGGACTTCGGGTGGTCCTACCTGACCGAGTCCTACGGCGGGCACCTGATGCCGGCCGGGTTCGCGATCGCGTGGGTGCTGACGAAGTGGTGGGTCTACCAGTGGGCGCCCTGGGCGGTGACGCTGCTGCTCCTCCAGCTGGTCGCGAGCATCGGGATGCTCCGGCTGCTCGTGTCGATGTTCGGCCGGCGACCGGTCGTGCTCGCCCTGCTCGCCGGCTACCTGATGTGGGTGTTCACGCTCTCGGCCGGGGTGTGGTGGGCGGCCGGGATCAACCAGCTCCCGCTCCAGATCGCGCTGACCTTCGGGCTCACCGACTTCCTCGCCTACCTCCGCGGCCGGCGGGTCCGGCACCTGGTCGGTTCGCTGCTGTGGGTCGCGATCGGGCTGCTCTTCTACGAGAAGACCGTCCTCGTGCTCGGCATCTACGGCCTGGTCGCCCTGGGCTGGTTCAGCGCCGGCAAGACCCCCGAGCGGCTCCGGCGGCTGTGGGACACCTACCGCCTGGCGGTCGTGCTCGCGGTCGTCGCCGGCGGCGCGTACGTGGCGGTCTACGCCGCCGTGGGACTCAACTTCTCCCCCGGCGAGTCGACGGACGTCGCCTGGGGGCCGATCGCCTGGAACCTGGTGGCGGTCGCGATGCTCCCGGCGGTCGTCGGCGGTCCCGTGGTGTGGCAGCCGCTCACCGGCGGCGCCTTCGCGGACCCGCCGGACGTCCTCCTGGTGCTGTCCTGGGCCGCCACCGCCGCCGTCGCGGTCTACGCGTGGCGCAGCCGCACCATCAGCAAGCGGGCGTGGGGACCGCTCGCCTTCATGACGATCGCCAACGTCGCCCTGCTCGCCTCGGCGCGGGCCGGCGTCGTCGGGCCCGACATCGCCCGCGAGTACCGCTACCAGACGGAGTCGGCCGCGGTGATCGTGCTCGGTCTCGGCCTCGCCTTCCTCCCGCTGCGGGGCGCGGTCGAGGAGAACGAGGTCCGCCCCGACGCGCCGAACGGCTACGAGGGTCGCCGGCTGATCGCGGCGATCACCGTCGCGGTGGTGCTCCTCGCGGCGGTCTCCAGCGTCCGCTGGGTCGACCTCTGGCAGGACCGGAACCCGACCCGCGACTACCTGACGCAGGTCGAGGAGACCCTCACCTCCTCCGACGAGCCCGTGCCGCTCGTCGACGCGGGCGTCCCCCAGACGCTGCTGTGGTCCTTCCGCTACCCGGAGAACACCTACAGCCACCTGTTCAAGCCCTGGGCCGAGCACATGTCGTTCCCCCGCAGCTCCGTCGACGACCTCTACCTCTTCGACGACGACGGCCGCCTCACCGACGTCCAGCTGGACCCGGCGCGGCTGATGGAGGTGCCCGAGGACGCCGATCCCGACTGCCCCTACCCGCTCGAGGGCGGCATCGTGCGGATCCCGCTGGACGGCCCGGTGCTGGGCGACGGCTGGTGGATCGCGGTCAACTACCGCAGCCCGGTCGACACCCACTTCCGTCTCGTCGCCGGGGACCAGGCCCACGACGTCGACCTGCCGGCCGGCAAGCACACCGCGTGGTTCCAGGCCTCGGGGACCTTCGACACCGTGGTGATCAACTCGTTCCCCGACGAGACCGGTCTGTGCGTGACCGGCCTGGTGCTCGGCTCGCCCGAGGCGGCGAAGCCGTCCCGATGAGCGCGGACACCTCGAGCCCACCCGCGAGTCCTCCCGCGAGCCCCACCGCCGGTCCGGTCGCCGGCCGCGAACGTCGCGTGCTGGTCGCCGCGCTGGTCCTGATCGCCCTCCAGCTGGTGGTGCGGGCATGGGCGACGTACGGCGGCTGGTTCCACGTCGACGACTTCAACTTCATCTCGCGGATGGTCCACGACGGCCTCTCCCCCGCGGTCGCGTCGCGCTCCTACTTCGGCCACGTCATGCCCGCCGCGATGTACCTCACCTGGGTCAACCAGCAGGTCGCGCCGTGGAGCTTCGCGCTGCCGGCGACCGAGCTGGTCGCGCTGCAGGCGCTCTGCGACCTCGGCCTGCTCTACCTGCTGCGCACGCTGTTCGGCCTCCGGCCGGGGATCCTGCCGCCGCTCGTGCTGTTCCTGGTCTCGGTCATCTCGCTCGAGGGATCGATCTGGTGGGCCGCCGCGGTCAACCTGCTGCCCCTCCAGGTGGCCCTGTTCTTCGGCCTCGCCGCCCACGTCACCTACCTGCGCACCCGGCGGCTGCGGCACGCCGTGGCCGCGAACGCCTGGATCGTCGCCGGCATCGCGTTCAACGAGAAGACGGCCCTCGTGTACGGCGTCCTCGGGATCGCGACCCTGTGCTGGTTCGCCACCGGGAGGTCGCCGGTGCAGCGGGTCCGCACGGCGGTGGCGGGCCGCTGGCCGGCGCTGGTCCTCTACGTCGCGACCGGTGCGGTCTACGTCGTGCTCTACCTCAACGTCGGGCGGGACTTCCGGGCGTCGAAGCCGCTCGGCTACCCCGCGCTCAGCACCTTCCGGCGGATGTTCCTCGACTCCTACGTGCCCGGCCTCCTCGGCGGGCCGCTGCGCTGGTGGCGGGTCCCCGACCAGCCGTTCTCGTTCGCCCTCCCCGGCGACGGGCCGGCGCTGCTCGCGCTCGCGCTGCTCGCGGTGCTGCTCTGGGAGATCCGCAAGCACCGGCGGCGGGCCCTGCGGGCGCTGTGGATCCCGGGCTACTTCCTGCTCATCGACATGGTGCTGGTGCTGGTGACCAGGGCCAGCGTGTCGGGGCCCCTCATCGGCCTGGACTACCGCTTCCAGGGCGAGCTGGCGGCGGCGTCGGCGATCGCGCTGGCCGGCATGACGATGCCGGTCATCGGCGCCGCGGAGTCCTCGGAGCGCCGCTCCGAGAGCGAGTTCCTCGACCACCCGCGCCGCATCGCGGTGGCCACGGCGCTCGTGGCGGTGCTCGCCGGCTGGTCGACCTGGGGCTTCGTGGACCACTGGCACTCCGACACCGCGGCCGAGCGGTGGTTCGGGCGCCTGGTCCCCCAGCTCGAGGCCGCGACGACGCCGATCGCGACGGTCGACCGGCCGGTGCCCGACTTCGTCACCTTCGGGGTCCGCTACCCCGAGAACCTCGCCAGCCGGCTGCTCGCCGGCGAGGACGCGCTCGCGTTCACCGACGTCGCCACCGACCGGCTGCAGGTGATCGACGACGAGGGGAACATCGTCCCGGCGACGGTCACGCCGGTCCGCGAGGGGAAGGACGGTCCGCACCGCCGGTGCGGGTGGCGCGTCGAGCAGTCGCCGGTCACGATCCCGCTGGACGGGCCGGTGGCCTACGGTGGCTGGTGGATCCGGATCGGCTACCTCAGCAGCGGCGACAGCCCGGTGCGCGTCACGGCCGGGGACGTCACCCGGGACACGACCGTCCGCGCGGGGGTCCACGCGCTGTACGTCGCCGGCGGCTCACGTCTCGACTCGGTCACGATCGGCGGACTGGTCGACGGGGTGGCCTTGTGCACCGATGATGTGACCGTGGGCCGCGCGGTCCCGCAGACCGACGAGGAGGGCGCCGGATGAGCTTCCGGGACCGGAGATTCCCGACGCTGAACGCCGCGCGCGCCATCGGGGCGATCATGGTCGTCCTCACCCACTCGGCCTTCAACACCGGCCAGATCAACCACGGCTGGGTGGGCGCGGTGCTGGCCCGCCTCGACTTCGGCGTCACGATCTTCTTCGTGCTGTCGGGCTTCCTGCTGACGCGGCCGTGGTTCCTGACCGCCGCGCTCGGCAGGCCGGCGCCCTCGACCCGGCACTACCTGTGGAAGCGGGCGCTGCGCATCCTGCCGCTCTACTGGCTGGTCGTCGTGATCGCGCTCGGTTTCGACCCCGCGAACGCCGACATGGGCTGGCAGGACTGGCTGGCCAACCTGACCTTCACCCAGCTCTACCGGCCCGAGCTGCTCCCGAGCTCGCTCACCCAGATGTGGAGCCTCTGCACGGAGGTCGCGTTCTACCTCGTGCTGCCCGCCCTCGCCTGGTTCCTGACCTGGCGGCCGGGCACCCGCCTGCACACGCTGCACCTGCCGAGCGTGTTCGGCCGGTCCGCGATCTTCTTCGCGGCCGGCGTCACCTGGCAGGCGATCGTCGCGCAGATCCCCGGCAACGAGGGTCACTACGCGCAGTGGCTGCCCGGCTACCTGCCCTGGTTCCTGGTCGGGGTGTGCTTCGCGGCCGTCTCCGCCGACCTCGCCGTCCACCCCCGCGAGCACGTCCTCGAGCGGCTCGGCCACGACCTGCTCGGCTGCTGGATCCTGGCGACCGCGGTCTTCGCGATCGCCGCCTCGCCGCTGGCCGGTCCGCGCACGCTGCTGACGCCGGGCGGCTGGGAGGCCGGTCTCAAGGTCGTCCTGTACGCCGTCGCCGGCGGCCTCTACCTGCTGCCGCTGGTGTTCGGGCCCGAGCGCGAGGGCTGGGTCCGCACGCAGCTGAGCGGTCCCGTGCTCTTCTGGCTCGGCGAGATCTCCTACGGCATCTTCGCCATCCACATGCTCGTGCTGAACGGCGTCTTCGCCGTCCTCGACCTCGACTACTTCACCGGCCACTTCGTGACGGTCGCGGCGCTGACGCTCGGCATCACGATCGTGCTGGCGACGATGTCCTACTACGGCTTCGAGCGCCGCGTCATGCGCTTCAAGAACGTCCGGTTCTTCGCCCGGATGGACGCCGAGGCGCGGCCGGACCACGCGACCGTCCTCTGACCGGGCGCCCAGGCGCTCGCCAGCGAGGCGACCGCGAGGCAGACCGCGGCGAGCAGCCAGGACTGGCTCCAGGTGACGGCCCACGACCGGGTCGTGACCCAGTCGACGGTGAGCGCCATCGAGCCGACGACGAGCGCGATGCCGGCGAGCCACGCCCAGCCCGCGAACCGCCGGAGCAGCAGCCCCGCGACCACGGCGACCGCCGCACCACCGAGCCCCCACCACCCGGAGAGCAGCGCGCCCGCAGCCAGGACGACGACGGCGTCGAGCAGCCCGGGTCGTCCTGCCGCGAGCGGCGCCGGCTCCGCGGCGACCGACCGGCGCCGCCGCGGCCAGACGGCGACGGCGACGACGACGAGCACGAGCGCCCCGCCGCCGGCGAGCAGCAGGGTGAACGGCAGCGCAGGGCGGTACTCCACGGTCATCGTGCCGGCGGCACCGGCCGGCACCCGCCAGCCCTGCTTCCACCCGTCCATCCGGACCGGGGTCAGCCGCTCCCCGTCGAGGTCGGCCTGCCACCCGCTGTTGATGTTCTGGGGCAGCGTGACCACGCCGTCCTGAGGCCGCGCCGGCAGGTCGACCGACGAGGGTGAGCCGGCGCCGTCGTGGGCCACGTCGACGGCCGTCGGCTCGGGGTCCGGCACCCGGTGGCGCAGGGTGGCGGACTCGAAGCGGAACAGCGGGTTGGGCAGCGCGAGGAGCGAGGTCGTGGCCGGGGACAGCAGGATCTGCGGGGAGCCGCAGATCCGCAGCGGCACCGTCGCGCCGCGGATCAGGTCGCGGGTGCTCGCCCGGAGCGCCGTGTCGCGGAGCTGGCCGGCCACGGTGACCTGGGGTCCGGTCCCGCAGGGGAAGCGGCGGGGCGTGACGGCGTCGTCGTTCAGCGACTCGCCGTCGACCTCGAGCTCGGAGATGCCGGCCGGCAGCCGGACGAACGCCCGCCCGTACGCCGAGACGGCCGTCCTCGTGTCGCGCACCTGGATGTCCAGCTCGTCGGTCCGCCAGCCCGGCAGCCGGGCCACCCCGTTCTCCGTCACGCCCACGACCACGTGCCGGTCGCCCGCCCGCACCAGCAGCTTCGACGGCAGGGCCGCGGCCGCACCGATGTTGACCTGGAGCCGCAGCTGGTCGACGGTCCGCCGCTCGGGGAGCTGGAGGTGCACCACCTCCCGCGGGTTGCTGGCGACCCAGGTGGTCGCGAGGTCGCCGTCGCCCATGGCGACCGGGCTGGTGGCCACGTCCACGATCGGCGCGTCGCTGGTGAGCTGGGCGCCGGAGGAGAGCAGCAGGCTCGCGTCGACCGTGCGGCGCAGCGACCCGGTGGCCGACAGCCGGTAGAGCGACTGGTACGACGGCACGAACCGCCGCGCGAGGGTGTCCCCGTCCTCCCCCGGCGAGAACAGCGACTCGTCGCACGCGTAGGTCGCGCCCACCATGACGCACGGCGCCCGGTCGGGGTCCCGCGTCACGGCGATCGCGTCGAGCGGGAACCGGTCGTCGGGCAGCGGCATCGTCAGGTAGCGCTGCGCGGCGACCCCGGGGACCTCGACCTCGGCGAGCGCGAAGGTGCCGGGCAGCCGCAGGTCCCGCCCGGCGGCGGTGATCCGCAGGTAGCTCGCACCGGTGATGCCGAGGTCGTAGGTGCGGGCCTTCCCGGGCTCCGGCGCCGGGACGACCCGGCCGCCCTCGTCGGTCTGGATCTCGAGCTCGGCCACCGGCGCCGAGCTGCGGCCCAGGGTGACCTTCACCTGGTCGACGAACGTGGGCCCGACGTAGGTCTCCTGCCACCACTGACCGGTGGGGTCCAGGTGCCGGGCGGACTTCCACTCGGTCGCCGGGTCGTCGTCGAGCGCGGCACCCGGGTGGGTCCCGACCTCCAGCGGCGGCTGCGCGTCCGCGAACGCCTGCGACGTGCTGCTCGAGGCCTGGGCGACCGTCCGGGCCCAGCTCTCCGTGGTCTGCCAGCGCTCCGGGTGGTCGAGGAACCGGCGCGTGGTCTCGGGACCCGCCAGCCGGTAGGGCTCGGTCGCCGGCATCGTCGCCGACACGTTCTCCCGGACCGCGGAGAAGTTGACCTCGCGCCGCTTGTTGCCGTCGGTGAGGACCTCGCCGCCCTCCTCCCCGTCGGCGTCCTCGGCCAGCACCCGCGGGCCGGGACCGAGCTCGGCCATGCCCTGGTCGAGCCCGGAGCCGGGGTCGCCGAGCAGCACCTGCGGCCCCGGGGTGACCGTCCCCGCGGCGGCCCCCTCGACGGTGTAGACGTCCACGGAGCCCACCTCGGCGGCGATGCCGGAGCCCTCGACGACGCGGATGTTGCCGTTGGGCGAGTAGCTCCACGCCCGCGCCCCGAGCCGGGGGCCGAAGGACTCCGCGAGCTCGATGCCGGGCGAGTGGATGAGGACGCTGCGGACGTAGGCGGGGTCCGGAGCACCCGTCTGCAGGCGGTCGAGGTCGTTGCGGACGACCAGCTTGCCGACGCCGTTCTCGGCGAGGAACGGCGCGAGCGTCGAGCTCGGGTGGCCGTCCTCGAGGACCTGGCCGATCGCGTCGAGGAACACCACGTTCCCGGGCTGGGCGAGCGGGATCACGTTGCGCACGGCCCACGGGCTCCTCGCGAGCCCCTGGAGGACGTCGTCGTGGACGTTGCCCCACGTGTAGACGCCGAACGCCGACGCCGGGACCTCGAGGGCGACGGTCCCGTCGTCGTTCTCACCGAGGTAGTCCGCGACCTGGTACCAGTAGTCCGGGACGGCGGTGACGCCCTCGCGGGGCGCGAGGCGGTCCTGCGACCACGGCAGCGCCAGCGCCACGACGGCGAGCACCGCCGCGATCTGGAGCGCCCGCGCCGACCAGGTCGAGGCCCGGTCACGGGCGTAGGAGCCGACGACGGCCAGCGCGTGCGCGAAGCCCAGCACCAGCGGGATCCGCAGCACCACGTCGAACTTGTGGAGGTTGCGGAGCGCGGCGAGCGGGCCGTCCAGCAGGGTCTGGCGGTCGTGGGAGACGAAGCCGGCCAGCTCGTCGGCGTACCCGAACCCGACCAGCACCAGCCCGGTGAGCAGGCCCCACGTCAGGAAGCGCTGGTGCGGGTTGGACCGCAGGGCGAGGCCGACCAGGCCGAAGGCCGCCACGACGGCGGCGTCGAGCATGAGGAACGGCGTCGTCACCAGCTCCTGGCCCGCCGGGTAGTCGATCCCCGCGAAGTAGGCGACCCAGTCGGACTGGCCCAGCACGGTGCGCGTGAGGTCCGTCGGCACCGTGGTGATGGTGGCGTTCTCGATGTAGTCGAGGAACGGCACGCTGTAGCGGCCCAGGAAGACCAGGGGGGCGCTCCACCACAGGGTCGCCATGACCGTGAACAGCGTCCACCAGCCCAGGAGCGGCCACTTCCGGCGGCCGCGCGCGCGGGTGAGGATCCAGATCACGCCGAGGGGCAGCACGGCCGCGACCGCCACCGCGTTGACGCCGCCGCAGCAGGCGACCACGAGCGCCGACCAGGCCGCCGCCCGGCGCACCGAGCCCTCCTGGCTCCCGCGCACCAGCGGCAGCAGGACCCAGGGCGCGAGCGCCATCGGCCAGATCTCGATCGAGGTGCCCCCGAGCAGGGTGGTGATCCGGGGGGTGAGCACGAACGCGAACCCGGCCAGCACCTGGGTGAACGGCGTGCCGAGGCCCAGGCGCTGCGCGAGCCGCACCACGCCGAAGAACGCCAGGCAGAGCAGCAGGCTCCACCACAGCCGCTGGATCACCCACGGCGGCAGGTGGACGAGGTTCCCGAGCAGGAAGAAGGGGCCCATCGGCCACGCGTAGCCGTAGGCCTGGTTCTGGATCTGGCCGAAGGCCGCCGAGGGGTCCCAGAGCCGCACGGCACCGGAGAGGAACTTCCACGGGGCGGTCAGCAGGTCGAACTTGGTGTCGGCGACCGTCTTGCCGGCCGACTGGGAGAAGGCGAGCGCCGTGAGGACGGCGGCGTAGCCCGCCATCCGGAGCCCGGAGGTGGCCACGCCCGGGCGGGCGGTCTGCTGCTGCTCGCTCACCCCTTGCGCACCACGATCACGAGGTTCCACGTCACCAGCTCCCGCAGGACCGGGACCCGGGTCATCCAGTAGCTCCAGCGCGGGTTGTAGCGCGGGATGACCGCGAGCACCTCCCCGCCCTGCTGCCGCCGCACCCAGGACATCGCGTCCCGCACGGTCACGGCGAACAGCGACTCGCCGTACCTGTTCTTGGGCTCGTGGCCGTGGGTGCGCCGGTAGCGGCGCCGCGCCCGGCGGCCGCCGAGGTAGTGCCACGGGGAGGTCTCGTGGCCGCCCCACGGTCCCCACCAGAGCGTGAACGAGATGAAGGCGATGCCGCCCGGGCGGGTGACCCGGACCATCTCGTCGGCCATGTCCCAGGGGCGCGGCACGTGCTCGAGCACGTTCGAGGAGTAGCACAGGTCGACCGCGCCGTCGCGGAACGGCAGGTTCATCCCGTCGCCCACCACGGTGCCGCGGGCGATCTCGCCCAGGCCGGAGAGCTCGCCGACGTCGGCGTCGAGGGCCCAGTACGCCGCGCCGGCCGCGCGGAAGGCGTCCCGGAAGTAGCCCGGTCCCCCGCCGACGTCGAGGACGGTGGCGCCGGCCAGGTCGAGGTAGCCGGACAGCTGACCGACCGAGTCCGCGGCGAGGGCCGAGTAGAACCGCCGCGGGTCGGTCTGCTCGACGCGGAAGTCGCGGAACAGGCGGACCGACCGGCTGAGGTCGGGGGTCCACGCCGGCGCGTCGGTAGCGCCCCCTCCTCGCATGCCGGGAACCCTATCCGAACCAACCGGTAACCTCGCCGCGTGCCGACGACCGACCAGCCCCGCGACGCCGAGGACCTTGCCGGGGACCTCGCCGGGGACCTCGCCGGCCGGCACGTCGCGTTCTTCAGCTGGCGCGACACCGGCAACCCCGAGGGCGGCGGCGCCGAGCGCTACCTCGAGAAGATGGCGGCCGGGCTCGTCGAGCGCGGCTGCCGGGTCACGATCTTCTGCGTCGCCTACGCCGGGGCCGCCCCGGACGAGGTCGTCGACGGCATCCGGTTCGTCCGGCGCGGGTCGAAGCTGTCGGTCTACCTGCTCGGGATGTGGGCGCTGCTGCGTCGGCACCTCGGTCGGGTCGACGTGGTCGTCGACGTCCAGAACGGGCTGCCGTTCTTCACCCCGCTGGTGACCCGGCGGCCGGTGATCGTGCTCGTCCACCACGTGCACCGCGAGCAGTGGCCGGTCGTCTACCCCGGCGTCACGGGTCGCGTCGGCTGGTGGATCGAGAGCCGGCTCGCGCCGCGGCTCTACCGCCGCCGCCAGTACGTCGCGGTCTCGCGCGCGACCCGGGCCGAGCTGCGCGAGCTCGGGGTGACCGGCCCGCGGGTCGCGGTCGTCCACAACGGCTCCGACCCGGTCGTCCGGGTGGAGGCGCACAAGTCGCCGAACCCCTCGGTCTGCGTCGTCGGCCGGCTGGTCCCGCACAAGCAGGTCGAGCACGCCATCGACGCGGTCGCCGCCCTGATCGAGGAGTTCCCCGACCTGCGGCTGCGCGTGGTGGGCAGCGGCTGGTGGGAGGCCGAGCTGCACCAGTACGCCGCCGACCTGGTCGCGCGCGGTGCCGTGGTCTTCGAGGGCCACGTGTCGGAGGTCCGCAAGCAGGAGATCTACGAGGAGTCGTGGGTGATGGCGCTCCCCTCGCTCAAGGAGGGCTGGGGCCTGGTCGTCGGCGAGGCGGCCGCGCACGGGACGCCGACCGTCGCCTACGCGAGCGCCGGCGGGACCCGCGAGTCCATCGTGGACGGCGTCTCCGGGATCCTCGTCAACACCCCGGCCGAGCTCGTGGCGGCGCTCGGGGCGCTGCTGCGCGACGACCAGGGCCGGCGCGTGCTCGCGGAGGGGGCGCGGCGGCACAGTGCCGGCTTCACGTGGGCGCACTCGCAGTCGGCCTTCGCGCACGTCGTCTCCGCCGCGCTGCGGGGCGAGCTCGTCAGCGACCAGGACGCGACCGAGGACTGAACCGAGGACGGATCGGCAAGCAGCCGGACACGCCTCGGGGGACGCTCGGACCGGACCGGACGAACCGGCCCGGGCGGGTCACTGGGTGGAGCCGTAGTCCAGGGTGGGGTTGCTGACGCTGGCCGGCGACTGGTCGGGAGGAGCGGTCTGCGCGTTGACGAGGCCGACGATCGTGGCGCCACCGATGACGGCACCACCTGTCACGCTCGCCATCGTGATGAGAATTACCCTAAGCACGTAGTGTCCCTCCCTTTCGTCGCCGACGGTATCACCCGGACCCACGGCGGGTGTGAATTCTGGACGAGATGGTCTGGAACGAGTTCCGCCCCCCGACCGCGACCACCCCGAGGAACGCCGCCCAGGCCGCGCCGAGTGCGAGCCACCAGCCGACCGGCGGTTCGCGGTCGGCCACCGGCACGTCGAGCTCGACGACCTCGAGACCGGCCGACCCGTACACCTCGGTGCCCGGGACCTCGGCGTCGTAGGCCGGGTCCGTCGGCACCGTCCGGTCGCGCGCCAGCGCGCCGATCCCGAGGTCGCCGAGCGCCCGGGCGCGGTCGGTCGGGCTGGACAGGGCGAGCGCGGCGAGCACGTCGGGGACCCGGGGGTCCTCGCCGGCGACCGCCCGTCCGTCGACGAACAGCCGGTCGTCGACGACGTAGTTCGGCTCGAGGTAGCGCGGCAGCGGGTCGAGCACCTTGTGCCCGTGGTTCCACGTCGGCGCGCGGTAGCTGGTGAAGGGCAGCACCAGCAGGTCGCCCCGGCCGGTGCCGAGGGCGCTGCGTGCCGCGGCCCAGTCGTCGGGGTAGTCGGCGGGGCGCAGCTCACCGGAGACGCCCCACGCCGCGTCGGGCAGGAACGCCAGCGGCACGAGCGCCCCGGCGACCCCGACCAGCACCCGCACCGGACGCTCCGCGACCCGGTCGGCGCAGCGCTCGACCCCGGCGGCGACCAGCGCCGCGGTCAGCGGGGCGCAGAGCGCCAGCCACCGGGCGCCGTCCCGGAGCAGCCCGCCGCCAGGCACCGTGCTCACCACCCACCCGACGGCGCCGGGTGCGGCCCAGGACAGCACCGCGACGCCGTACCCGACGGCCCAGAGGGCGACCAGCGCCGTGGTGGTGCGCCGGCCCAGGCGGTGCGCCAGCGGCCGCGCGCCGACGGCCGCGAGCGACAGGTAGGCGATGGTGAGCAGCGCCGGGATCACGAGCAGCGTGCGGGAGGACGGCACGACCTCGGTGTTCCAGATCCCGCCGAGCGTCAGTGCGGCGAGCGGACCCGGGAGCGACCCCTCGTGGTTGAGCCCGAAGACGGTGCCGGAGGTCGCGGACGTCGCGGTGCCGACGTGCAGGAGGCCGGCGACCAGCCACGGGGCGTTGGCCGCGGCGACGAGGGCGACCAGCCGCGCCGCGGTCGCCCGGGTCAGGCCGACGGCGAGCAGCGTGGCCGCGGCCATCAGCCCGGCGTTCGCGCTCAGCGAGCCCACCAGCAGGAGGAACGGCAGCGCCGCGCCGATCCGCGGGTCGCCGCGCAGCCGGACCCCCTCGGCGACCAGCCACGGCAGCACCGCCCAGCAGAGCAGGAGCGGCCAGTGGCCGATCCACAGCCGCTCCACGACGTACGGGCTCCAGACGTAGACGCTCACCGCGACCAGGCGGGCCAGGGTCGAGCGCCCGGCCAACCGGGCCGCGCCGAGGCCGCCGAGCACCAGGGCGCCGAGCAGCACCAGCTTCTGCAGGAGCATCCCCGGCACGACCTCGTCGAGGACCGCGACCACGGCGTCCGACGGCACCGCCCGCGGAAGCGCCGACCCGAGGCCGAGGAAGTCCGAGCGGAGCGCGAGGTCGGGCACCCAGACCATGTCGTAGGTCAGCAGGTAGCCGGGCCCCAGCGCCGGGCCGAGCATCAGCACGGCGAGGGCGACCGCCCACACCGGCACCACCCACGAGGCTCGGGGCGCTGCTCGGGCCACTAGAGCGGGAGCTTCCGGAACAGGGCACGGGGGACGTGCCGCAGCCCGGACATGACCACCCGCATCGCGGCCGGCACCCAGACCAGCTCGTCCCCCTCCGCCACGCCGCGCACGATCGCCGCGGCGACGTCCTCGGCGTCGACCGACAGCGGCGCCGGGTCGCGGCCCTCGGTCATCTTGGTGCGCACGAAGCCGGGGCGGACGACCAGCACCCGGCCGCCGGTGCCGCGCAGCGCCTCGCCGAGGCCGAGGTAGAACCCGTCCATCCCGGCCTTGCTGGCGCCGTAGGCGAAGTTCGAGCGTCGGACCCGCTCGCCCGCGACCGAGGAGAGCGCCACGACCACGCCGTGCCCCTGCCGGCGGACCAGGTCCGCGAGGCACACGCCGACGCTGACCGCCGCGGTGTAGTTGACGGTCGCGAGGTGGACGGCGGTGTCGTGGTCCTGCCAGGCGAGCTCCTCGTCGCCGAGCACCCCGAAGGCGACCAGCGCGACGTCGATGTCGCGGCCCGCGGCCGCCGCCGCGACCAGCGCCGGGTGGGTCCCGGTCGCCTCGGCCTCGAAGTCGACCGCCTCGACCGTGGCGCCCAGGCCCGTGAGCTCGGCGACGGCGGCGTCGCGCCGCGGGCCGGGCCGGGCCGCGAGCACCACGTGCAGGTCGCCGGAGGCGGCCCACGCGCGGGCGGTGGCGCGGGCGATGTCGCTGGTCCCGCCGAGCAGGAGCACGGTCTGCGGCTGGCCGAGGGCGTTGAGCATCAGGTCTGTCCGATCAGATCTCGAGGCGACGAGCGAGGTCGGACCGGAACACCCGGTCGGGGTCGACCCTCTCGCGGACGGCCCGGAACTCGGGGAGCCGGGGGTACATCTGCGGCAGCAGCCGCGGGTGCAGCCGGGAGTCCTTCGCGAGGTAGACGCGCCCGCCGGCGGCGACCACCGTCTCGTCGAGCTCCTGGAACAGCGGCGCGAGCGCGGGCGTGGCCGGCACGTCGTACGCCAGGGTCCAGCCGGCGGTCGGGAACGAGAGCAGGCCGGCGTTGCCGGGCCCGAACCGCTTGAGGACGGCCAGGAACGACGACAGCCGCTCGCCCGCGATCCGCTCGAGCACCCGCACCAGCGCCGCCTCCTCGCCGTCGGGGACGACCAGCTGGTACTGGACCACGCCGTGCGGGCCGTAGGCGCGGTTCCACCCGGCGATCCCGTCGAGGGGGTGGAAGAACGCGCCGAGGCTCTGGATCTCACCGGTGCGGTGCCGCGGCGCCCGGCGGAACCACGCCTCGTTGAACGCCCGCACGCCGAGCGGGACCACGAGGTTGGCCGGCGGCGTGAACGGGACGGCGACCCGCGGGCCGGCCGGCGCCACCAGCGGGTGGGCGGCAGCGCGGCCGGTGAGCTGGTCCCGGGTGGCGTGCTCGCCACGGGAGAGCACCGAGCGGCCCAGCGCGGCGCCACGAGCGAGGGTGTCGATCCACGCCACCGAGTAGGTGAAGCGCTGGTCGCCCTCACGCATCTCGGTCATCACCGCGTCGAGGTCGGCGAGCCGCTGCGTGGTGACCGTCGCGTACGACGTCTCTACGGGGATGGTGCGCAGCGTCGCCGCGGTGACCACCCCGGTCAGCCCCAGTCCGCCGACCGTGGCCCAGAACAGGTCGGGGTCGCGGTCGGGACCGACGGTCCGGGTCTCGCCGCCGGCCAGCACCAGGTCGAGGTCGACGACGTGGTCGCCGAAGCTGCCCGCGACGTGGTGGCTCTTGCCGTGCACGTCGCAGGCGATCGCGCCGCCGACCGTGACGTAGCGGGTGCCCGGCGTGACCGGGACGAACCGGCCGCGCGGGACCAGCGCCACCATCAGGTCGTGGAGGCTGGTGCCGGCCGAGACCCGGACCGTCCCGTCCGCGCCCACCTCGCCGATGTCGGTCGGCAGCGGCAGCAGCACGACGCCCCCGGCGTTCTGGGCGACGTCGCCGTACGAGCGGCCCAGGCCGCGGGCCACGATCCCGCGCGGGCCGGCCGACCGGACCAGGGCCGGGACCTCGGCCGCGGTCGCGGTCACGGTCCGGCCGGACGACGGCGCGGTGCGGCCCCAGCCGCGGAGCTCGGCGACCTGCTCGGACCCGGGCTCAGACACCGAGCACCCCGAGCGTGAGCACCACGACCCAGACGACCCCGATCCCCTGGAGCACCCGGTCCCCCCACACGATGTCCTCGGGCTCGGCCGCCTGCCCGGCGTCGACGTCGACGGCGTACCGGAGCAGCCCGACCACGAACGGCAGGATCGAGAGCGTGTGCCAGGGGATGCCGGTCGGTGGCGCGTTCTCGAAGGCCCACAGGCAGTACGCCGTCACGGTCACCGCCGCGGCGATGCTCCACACGAAGCGCAGGTAGCTGTCGGTGTAGCCGGTGAGCGAGCGCCGGGTGCCGGCCTCGCTGCCCAGGGTGTGCTTCTCGGAGTAGCGCTTGCCCGCGACGATGAACAGCGAGCCGAAGCCGGCCACCATGAGGAACCAGTCCGAGATCGGGATCGACGCGGCCAGGCCGCCGGCCACGGCCCGCATCAGGAACCCCGCCGCGACCAGCGCGAGGTCGATGACCGGCTCGTGCTTGAGCCACAGCGAGTAGCTCAGGGTGAGCACGACGTAGGAGACCAGCAGCACGACGAACCCGGGGTCGGTGAGCGCCGCCAGGGCGAGGCCGACCGCGAACAGCAGCACCGCGACCACCAGCGCCGCCCGCACGCCGAGCTCGCCGGCCGCGATCGGCCGGGTCCGCTTGCGCGGGTGCAGCCGGTCGGCCTCCCGGTCCGCGCAGTCGTTGACGAGGTAGGTCCCCGACGACACAGCACAGAAGGAGAGGAACGCCAGCACCGTCGGACCGAGGACGTCGGGGTCGCCCAGATCGCCGGCGGCCAGGGGCGCAGCGACCACCAGCAGGTTCTTGGTCCACTGCTTCGGCCGCATCGACCGCAGCACGGCACCGCCGTGAATCACGCGCGTGAGTCTCGCATACGCTTCTGCTCCGTGACCCCGACCCGGCGCGTGAAGCAGCTGCTCAGCGGCGGCGGCTCGATCGCGGTGGCGATGGCGATCATGAACGTCGCGACGTACGGGTTCACGATGGCGGCGGCCCGGCTGCTCGGACCCCAGGCGTACGGCGCCTTCGCCAGCCTGATGGCAACGCTCCTCGTCATCACCGTGCTCCAGCTCGGCCTCCAGGCGACCGCCGCGCGGCGGATCGCGGCCGAGCCCGAGCACGTCGCGCAGATCGAGCGGACCATCCTCGGCGTCACCTACCGTGCCTCGGTCGCCCTCGGCGTGCTCCTCCTCGTACTGACGCCGCTGCTCAACGCGGTGCTCCGTCTCGACAGCCTGCTGACCGCCGCCCTGGTCTCGGTCGTCTCGGTGCCGTTCACGATCATGGGCGGCCAGGCCGGCATCCTCCAGGGCGAGCGGCGCTGGCAGGCGCTGTCGGTGGTCTACGTGCTCAGCGGGGTGCCGCGGCTGATCATCGGCACCGCCCTGATCGCCTGGCACCCGACGGAGACCGCGGCGATCATCGGCACCGGCATCGGTGCCTGCTTCCCGGTCGTGGCCGGATGGTGGTTCCTGCGCAGCCCACGCGACGCGGGCGTGGCCTCGGAGGAGCACGGCTTCCGGCTGGTCATCCGCGAGTCGTTCCACAACTCTCACGTGCTGCTGGCGTTCTTCGCCCTCTCCAACGTCGACATCGTGATCGCGCGCAACGTGCTCCCCGCCCACGACGCCGGCCTGTACGCCGGCGGGCTGATCCTCACCAAGGCCGTGCTGTTCCTCCCGCAGTTCGTCGTCGTCATCGCCTTCCCGTCGATGTCGACCGCCGGCGAGCGACGACGGGCGCTGACCTACAGCCTCGCGCTGGTCTCGGTGATCGGTGCGGTGGTGACCGCCGGCGCGCTGCTGGTGCCCCAGCTCGCGCTGGTCTTCGTGGGCGGTCAGCAGTTCGAGGAGATCTCCGACCACCTCTGGATCTTCGCGGTGCTCGGCACCGTGCTCTCGATGCTCCAGCTGCTCGTCTACTCGGTGCTCGCCCGCCAGGGCCAGCGCTCGGTCTACCTGGTCTGGGCGGCGTTCATCTCCCTGGTGGCCTTCGGCCTGACCTCCGACAGCCTGCGCGGCCTGCTGTCGGTCGTGATCACGGTGGACTCGCTGCTGCTGGTCGTGCTGCTCGCCGTCAGCCTGCACGTCATCCGGCCGGCGCCGGACGAGGAGCCGATCGCGCCCTGACCCGCTCGGGGCGGGCCCGTGGCGCCGCCCTGCTAGTGGGCGGCGTCGTGCCAGCTGCGGCCGAAGCCGACCGACACGTCGAGCGGCACGGTGAGGTCGGCGGCGGCGCCCATCTGCTCGCGGACCAGCGCCTCCAGGGCGTCCCGCTCCCCCGCGGCGACCTCGAACACGAGCTCGTCGTGCACCTGGAGCAGCATCTGGGACGCCAGCCCGGCGGACTCGAGCGCCCGGTCGACGTTGAGCATCGCGATCTTGATGATGTCGGCGGCCGACCCCTGGATCGGCGCGTTCAGCGCCATCCGCTCGGCCATCTCGCGCCGCTGCCGGTTGTCGCTGGTCAGGTCGGGCAGGTAGCGCCGGCGGCCCTTGATGGTCTCGGTGAAGCCGGTCTTGCGGGCCTCCTCGACGACGCCGCCGAGGTAGTCCCGGATGCCGCCGAAGGTCTGGAAGTACTCGTCCATCAGGCCGCGCGCCTCGCCCGGCTCGATGCCGAGCTGCTGGCCCAGGCCGAAGGCGGAGAGGCCGTAGGCGAGGCCGTAGTTCATCGCCTTGATCTTGGCCCGCATCTCGACCGTCACGTCGTCGGCCGGCACGTCGAAGACCCGGGCCGCGGTGATCGAGTGGAAGTCGCGGCCCGACCGGAACGCCTCGATGAGGAGCGCGTCCTCCGAGAGGTGGGCCATGATCCGCATCTCGATCTGGCTGTAGTCGGCCGTCATCAGGCACTCGCTGCCCGGTCCGACCACGAACGCCTCGCGGATCCGGCGGCCCTCCTCGGTGCGGACCGGGATGTTCTGGAGGTTGGGGTCGGTGCTGGAGAGGCGGCCGGTCGCCGCGATCAGCTGGTTGAACGTCGTGTGGATCCGGCCGTCGCCGGCGACCGTCTTGAGCAGCCCCTCGATCGTCTGGCGCAGCCGGATCACGTCGCGGTGGCGCAGCAGGTGGAGCAGGAACGGGTGCTCGGTCTTGACGTAAAGCGCCTGGAGCGCGTCGGCGTCGGTGGTGTAGCCGGTCTTGGTGCGCTTGGTCTTCGGCATCCCGAGCTCGTCGAAGAGCACCACCTGGAGCTGCTTGGGCGAGCCGAGGTTGATCTCCTTGCCGATCACCGCGAACGCCTCCTCCGCGGCGGTGCGCACCTCGGTCGCGAAGTGCGCCTCCAGCGCCTCGAGGTGGTCGGTGTCGACCGCGATGCCGGTCTGCTCCATCTTCGCCAGCAGGTCGACCAGCGGCAGCTCGATCTCGTTGAGCAGCCGGGTCCCGCCGCGCTCCTCGAGCTCGTCGTCGAGCGCGGCGGCGAGGTCGAGGACCGCCCGGGCGTGCAGCATCTCGACCTCACCGGCCCGGGCGTCGCCGAGACCCTCGTCGAGGCCCTCGAGGCTGAGCTGCCCGTCGTCGGTGCCGCCCTGCTTGAGCTCGCGCTTGAGGTAGCGGACCGTCAGGTCGGCGAGGTCGTAGGAGCGCTGGTCGGGACGGGCGAGGTACGCCGAGAGGGCGGTGTCGCGGGCCAGTCCGTGCAGCGGCGTGCCCCAGGCCGCGAGCGCCAGGATCGGCCCCTTGGCGTCGTGGAGCACCTTGGGCTGCGCCGGGTCGGCCAGCCAGGCGGCGAGCGCCGCCTGGTCGGCGGGGTCGATCTCGTCGACCGCGACCCAGGCGGCGGTCCCGTCGCCGGTCGCGAACGCGAGCCCGCTGACGTCGCCGGTGCCGGCGCCCCAGCGCCCGACGACGTGCACGCCGACCCGCTCCCCGGAGGAGGCGTTCTGCGCCAGCCACGGGCCGAGCCCACCGGCGGTGAGCACGGTCATCGCGACGTCGAAGCCCGAGTCGTCGATCTCCTCCTCGGAGGAGAGCGTCTCGAACAGCCGGTCGCGCAGCACCCGGAACTCCAGGCCGTCGAAGAGGGTGTGCACGGCCTGGCGGTCCCACGGCCGCAGCGCCAGGTCGGCGGGCGCCAGCTCGAGGTCGAGGTCGCGGACCAGCTCGTTGAGGCGGCGGTTGCGGATCACGTCGCCGAGGTGCTCACGCAGCGCCTCACCCTTCTTGCCGGTGATCTGGTCGGCGTGGGTGATGACGTTGTCGAGCCCGTCGAACTGGTTGATCCACTTCGCGGCGTACCCCTGGCCGACGCCGGGGACCCCGGGCAGGTTGTCCGAGGTCTCCCCCACGATCGCGGCCAGCTCGGGGTAGCGGGCCGGCGGGACGCCGTACTTGGCCTCGACCGCCTCGGGCGTCATCCGGGCCAGGTCGGAGACCCCGCGCATCGGGTAGAGCACCGTCGACCGGTCGGTCACCAGCTGGAGCGAGTCGCGGTCGCCGGTGAGGATGAGGACCTCCATGTCCGGGTCCTCCAGCGCCCGGCTCACCAGCGTGGCGATGATGTCGTCGGCCTCGTAGCCGTCCTTCTTGAGGAACGGGATGTTCAGCGCGTCGAGGACCTCCTCGATCAGCGGCAGCTGGCTGCTGAACTCCCCCGGGGTCTTGTTGCGCTTGGCCTTGTACTCGGCGTACTCCGCGAGCCGAAACGTCTGCCGGGAGACGTCGAACGCGACGCCCACGTGGGTCGGCTGCTCGTCGCGCAGCACGTTGATCAGCATCGAGGTGAACCCGTAGACCGCGTTGGTGTGCTGTCCGGTGGTCGTGGAGAAGTTCTCGACGGGGAGGGCGAAGAACGCACGGTAGGCGAGGGAGTGTCCGTCGAGGAGCAGGAGGCGTGGCACCCTGCGACTCTATCCGCGCCCACCGACAGGCAGGATGGCCCCATGAGCGAGTCGAAGGACGTGGCGGAGTTCCTCGCCGCCATGCCGCAGGGCATGGGCGGCCTGAACGAGAAGATGGGCATCGAGCTCGTCGAGATCAGCGCCGAGCGGGTCGTCGCGACGATGCCGGTCGAGGGGAACACCCAGCCCTACGGGCTGCTCCACGGCGGCGCGTCGGTGGTGCTCGCCGAGACCCTCGGGTCGGTCGGCTCGGCGTTGCACGCGCACCCCGACCGGCTCTCGGTGGGCATCGAGATCAACGCCACCCACCACCGCTCGGCGACCTCCGGCACCGTCACGGGGACCGCCACCGCCCTGCACCTCGGTCGCAGCACCGCGACCTACGAGGTGGTCGTCACCGACGAGCGCGGCAAGCGCGTGTGCACCTCCCGGATCACCTGCGCGCTGATGCCGCGCGAGCGCTACCAGTCCTAGCGGCCGGTCCTCGCGGCCCGGCTCAGCCCTCGGCCGCGCGGGAGCGCCGCATCGAGCGGCGCGCCGCGAGCACCTGGCCCAGCTGACGGCCCCCGGTCGCGCCGGCCACCGGCCGCCGGTGGGCGGTGAGCCGGGCGCGGACGGCGTGCGTGGGGGCGACCCGGAGGACGGCGTACGGGCCGAGCGCGATGCGGGCCATGAAGCGGTTGGCGTCGCGGGAGCCCGAGACGGCGGCGGTGGCGACGTGGCCGATCCCGAGCTCCTCGGCCCAGGCGACCGCGGCGTCCATCAGCGCGCTGCCCACGCCGTGCCGGCGCATCCGCGGGAGCACGTGCGGCGAGAGCGCCCGGACGACCGGCTCGAGGTTGAGCGCCGAGAGCGTGGTCGCCTCGAGGACGACGGCGCCGGCGAACTCGCCGTCGTACTCCGCGACGACCATCAGCTCGTCGGCGGAGGCCTCGACGCGCGCCAGGACCGCCTGGATGTCGCCCACCTGGTCCTCGGGCCCGACCTTCCTCATCACGTCAGCCCAGAGCTCGGCGAGGTAGGGGGCGTCGGCCGCCGTGGCCGGCCGCAGCGTGACCAGCGAACGCGTCATCGCGTCATGCTCTCTGAGTCCTCCATCGTCAGCCGCAGCTCGTGTCCCCCGAACGCAGCACCACTGAAGGAGACTACGCTCAGCCGCTCGCGTCTGTCAGAGGAGTCCCGTGATCCCCGGTATCGGTACCGCCGTCAACGTCGCGACCGTCCTGCTCGGCAGCACCATCGGGGTCCTGCTGGGCAACCGGCTGCCCCAGCGGACCCGCGACGTGGTCACCGACGCACTCGGCCTGGTGACCCTGCTGATCGCCGGGACGTCGGCCGTGGCGGTCCTCGACGACGACCTCGCCGACCGGGTCGGGGACAGCGCCCCGATGCTCATCGTGCTCGGCTCGCTGCTGGTCGGGGGCATCGTCGGCTCCCTGCTGCGGCTGGAGTCGCGGGTCGAGGCGTTCGGCGGGTGGCTCCAGTCCCGGCTGGCCGGGGAGGCGGGCTCCGCGGAGCGGCACCGGTTCATCGAGGGGTTCGTGGTCTCCTCGCTGGTCTTCTGCACCGGCCCGCTCACGATCCTCGGGTCGCTCAACGACGGGTTGGGGAACGGCGCCGAGCAGCTCGTCCTCAAGGCGGCCCTCGACGGGTTCGCCGCCATCGCGTTCGCCGCCTCGTTCGGCTGGGGGGTCGCCGCCAGCGCCATCACCATCGTGGTCGTCCAGGGGTCGCTGACGCTCCTCGGGCTCGCCATCGGCGGCGTCCTGCCCGACGCCCAGCTGGCGGCGATCACGGCGACCGGGGGCCTGCTCCTCGTCGGCGTGGCGCTCCGGCTGCTCCGGATCCGCGAGATCCCGGTCGCCGACCTGCTGCCCGCGCTGCTCGTCGCCCCCCTCCTGGTCGAGCTCGCCGCCGCAATTCATTGACGTAACGGTTCGCTAACGAGAGGGTGCCGTTGAACCCGGCACCACACCCCCGGTCCTACGGTGGCAGGGCATGCCCCCCCGTTCGGGAGGGCGGGCGCGGTGAAGTGCACCTCACGCGACAGACAGAAAGGTTCACAACGTGAATCGATCCACAACCGCCACTCGGGCACGGCTGATGGCAGCTACCGCTGTCCTCGGCATGGCCCTGGCAGCCTGCGGAAGCTCCGACTCGGGCGGTGGGGACGCTGCCGCAAGCGACAGCCCCTCGGCCTCCGAGTCCAGCGCAGCCACCGAGACCTACACGGACGACAAGTGCGCGGCGAACCAGACGAGCGCCGACAGCTTCCGCATCGGTGGCATCCTGCCGCTGACCGGCAGCCTCGCCTTCCTGGGCCCGCCCGAGATCGCGGGCGTCGGCCTGGCCTCCTCGGACATCAACGCCGCAGGTGGCGTCGACGGGGCCAAGTCCTGCACCGACATCCAGGACTCCGGTGACTCCAACGACATGTCGGTCTCGACCGCGTCCGCCGGGACCCTGGTGGCCAGCAAGCCCTCGGTCGTCATCGGTGCCGCCTCGTCCAGCGTCTCGCTGAACGTGGTCGACACGTTCGCCGACAACAAGATCGTCGAGATCTCGCCCGCCAACACCGCGGTCGACCTCTCCGGCTACTCGCCGTGGTACTTCCGTACCGCCCCGCCGGACGGCGTCCAGGGCAACGCGCTGGGCACCCTGATCACGACCGACGGCTACACCAAGGTCGGCTTCCTGGTGTTCAACGACACCTACGGCACCGGTCTCCGGAACGCCGTCCAGGACACGGTCGAGGCGGCCGGCGGCTCGTGCGTCTACGGCTGCGCCGGCAAGGGCCAGGAGTTCCCGCCGGGACAGACCACCTTCTCCTCGGAGGTCAGCGGCGTGCTCGCCGCCAAGCCCGACGCGATCGTGGTCCTGGCGTTCGACGAGACCAAGTCGATCGTGCCGGAGCTGAAGGCCCAGGGCTGGGACATGTCCAAGACCTACTTCTCCGACGGCAACACGGCCGACTACAGCGCGGACTTCGCCAAGGGCACCCTTGAGGGCGCCCAGGGCACGATCCCCGGTGCTGACCCCGACCAGGCCTTCAAGGACCGGCTCCAGGGCTGGAACCAGGCCGTCAACGGCGAGAAGCTGAAGGACTACTCCTACGGCGCCGAGTCCTACGACGCCACCATCCTCGCCGCCCTGGCTGCGGTGAAGGGCGGAGCCACCGACCCGGCCACGATCCAGAAGAACCTGGCCGCGGTCTCCGGTGCGAGCGACGGCGAGGAGTGCACCACGTACTCCGACTGCGTCGCGCTGCTCGAGGACGGCAAGGAGATCCACTACAAGGGTCCCTCGGGCATCGGTCCGATCGACGACGAGAACGACCCGTCGTCGGCGTTCGTGGGCATCTACACCTTCGACGGCAACAACTCTCCCTCGCTGTCCAGCACGGTCGAGGGCGCGAAGGGCTCCGAGGGGTGACCTCCTGATCACCCGCTGATCACCCGTTGATCACACCGCTCCACGCGGAGGGCCCCGGACCATCGGTCCGGGGCCCTTCGTCCGTCCTGGTGGCCGCCGCCGGCGGCGGACGCGCGACGACCGACGCCCCTGCACGTGCGTGGAGGGGCGTCGGTACGTGGACGGGCGGAGCCCGTCAGTGCTTGTCGGGCCGCGTCTCGTCGACGTCCTTGGCGAGGGTGCCCAGGTAGAGCTCGATCACCTTCGGGTCGTTGGCCAGCTCGCGCCCGCTGCCGGTGTAGGCGTCCCGGCCCTGGTCGAGGACGTAGCCGCGGTCGCAGATCTGGAGGCAGCGGCGGGCGTTCTGCTCGACCATGACCACGCAGACGCCGGTCTTGTTGATCCGGCGCGTGCGCAGGAACGTCTCGTCCTGCCGCACCGGCGAGAGGCCGGCGGACGGCTCGTCGAGGAGCAGGACCGACGGCTCCATCATCAGCGCCCGGGCCATCGCCAGCGACTGGCGCTCACCGCCGGACAGGGCGCCGGCGCTCTGGTTGCGGCGGTCGTGCAGCACCGGGAAGAGGTCCCACATGGCGGCGAGCCGCTCCCCCACCTTCTTGGGCCGCAGGAACAGGCCCATCCGGAGGTTCTCCTCGATCGAGAGCGAGGGGAAGACGTTGTTGGTCTGCGGCACGAACCCGACGCCCATCTCCACCAGCTGGTTGGTGCGCAGGTTGGTGATGTCGCGCTCGCCCAGGGTGACCGAGCCGGAGTGCACCTTGACCAGGCCGAACATCGCCTTGAGCAGGGTGGACTTGCCCGCACCGTTGGGACCGATGATGCCGATCATCTCGCCGGGGTACGCCGCGAGGCTGCACCCGTTGAGGATGTTGACGCCCGGGAGGTAGCCGGCGATGACGTCCCGTGCCTCGATGACCGGGGTCCGGGTCTCGGTGGTCACGCCGGCTCCGCCGGCCTGCTGCTCGCTCATCGGGTCTCCTCCGCCTGGTCGTCGGTACCGCGCTCGGCTTCCTCGGCGGCGACCTCCTGGGCCAGCTCCTCCAGGACCTCGTCGGCCAGCAGGCTGTCGTCACCCAGGTCGGTGTCGTGGTGGGCGCCGAGGTAGGCGTCGATCACGGCCGGGTTCGACATGACGGTGTCCGCCGCGCCCTCCGCGACCAGCCGGCCCTCGGCCATCACCGCGACCCAGTCGGAGATGTGGCGCACGACGTGCATGTCGTGCTCCACGAACAGCACCGTCATGCCCTCGTCGCGCAGCGCCTGGATGTGGCCCAGCAGCGACTGCGTCAGCGCCGGGTTCACCCCGGCCATCGGCTCGTCGAGCATGATCATCTTCGGGTCGCTCATCAGGGCCCGCGCCATCTCGAGGAGCTTGCGCTGCCCGCCCGAGAGGCTGCCGGCGTAGTCGTGCTTCTTCTCGTAGAGCTTGAACCGGGCGAGCAGCTCGTCGGCCTTGTCCTCGATGGCCTGCTCCTGCGCCCGCCAGGCCGGCCGGAACATCGACTTGAAGAGGTTCTCGCCGGCCTGGTGCTGCGCGCCGAGCATCATGTTGTCGATGACCGTCATCCGGCTCAGCGCCTTGGTCAGCTGGAAGGTCCGGACCATGCCGGCCTGCGCGACGCTCGATGCCGACGTCCGGTCGAGCGTGCGCCCGTCGAACGCCCAGTGGGCGCCGTCCTTGGCCGAGGTGGGCCGGTCGAACCCGGTGATCAGGTTGAAGAAGGTGGTCTTGCCGGCCCCGTTCGGCCCGATCAGCGCGGTGATGATGCCCCGCTGGACCTCGAGGTGGCCCACGTCGACCGCCGTCATGCCGCCGAACTGACGGACGATGTGGTCCACCACCAGGATCGGGTCGGGCTTGCTCGCCCCGGGTTCGGGGTCGAACGTGCCGACCAGCGCCGCACGCGCGGCGGGGTCGGCCAGGCCGGACGTGCGGGCGTGCTCTGCCATCTGCTCAGACATCGAAGCGGAGCTCCCTCTTGTTGCCCAGGATGCCTTGCGGCCGGAAGATCACCAGCAGCATCAAGGCGATGCCGACGACGATGTAGGAGAACTGCGCCGTCTTCTGGTCGCTCAGGACGCTGTTCGGGATGTAGGCCTGGGAGGCCGTCTGGATGAAGATCCGCCCGGCGAAGAACAGCACCGACCCGAGCACCGGACCGAAGATCGTCGCGGCGCCACCGAGCAGCAGCGCGGTGTAGCAGAAGAACGTCAGGGTGCGGCCCATCGAGTCCGGCTGCACGCTCGAGGGCAGCACGTAGACCATGCCGCCGATCGCGCCGAACAGGCCACCGATGATCAGCGCCTGCATCTTGATCGCGAACACGTTCTTGCCGAGCGAGCGGATCGCGTCCTCGTCCTCCCGGACGCCGCGCAGCAGGCGGCCCCACGGGCTGCGGACCAACAGGTAGACGATGAAGCTCGACAGCAGCACGAGCGTCCACGCGACCGCGCGCACCCACCAGCCGCTGACGCCGGTGAGCTGGTTGGGCACCGGGAACGAGAAGAACAGCAGGAACAGGCTGAGCACGACCAGCAGCACGACCAGCCCGTTGCGGGCGACGCCGTTGAGCTGGTCGCCGCTGCGCAGCACGTAGACGAGCGCCGCGATCGAGGCGGCCGTCAGCAGCCAGGCGATGATCCGGACCCAGGCGGCGCCGTCGGCCACGTCGGCGTAGTTGAACGGGATCAGCGTGAAGGAGCCGCCGCCGAAGAAGGACAGGCTCGTGAACGGGTCGCGGTACTGGCTGCCCGGGATGCCCTGGGCCGAGCCGGTGAAGTCCGTCAGCAACGACGATCTGCCGACGTACCTGATGATCTCCGCTGCGGAGATCGTCACGATCGCGAGGTAGTCGCCGCGCAGCTTCAGGGTCGGTACGCCGAGCACCAGGGCGAACACGAGTGCGGACCCGAGCCCGAGCAGGATGCCGACCGCGAACGGCAGCCCGTGCCAGACCGCGATGCCCATGCCGTACGCCCCGAGGAGCATGAAGCCGGCCTGGCCCATGTTCAGCAGGCCGGTGAAGCCGAAGTGGATGTTGAGCCCGATGACGGCGATCGCGACCGCCGCCGTGCCCGGCGACAGCGCCTCGCGCATCATCGCGTTGAGAATCGACTGGATGGTGTCCATGACCGTTCCTTCCTCAGCCGACCCGCTGCGGCTTGCCGAGCAGGCCCTGGGGCCGCACGAGCAGGAGCAGGATCAAGATCAACAGGGCGGTGGCGTACTTGAAGTCACCCGGCATCCCGAACACCGGCGACAGCTCGACCACCAGCCCGATGATCAGCGCGCCGATCAGGGCGCCGAACGCCGTGCCGAGACCGCCGAGGGTGACCGCTGCGAACAGCAGCAGCAGGATCTGGAGACCGGTGTCCCACTTGATGCCGTTGGTGACCAGCGCGTAGAGGAGGCCCGAGAGGCCGGCCAGACCCATGGCGACGATCCAGACGAGCCGGATCACCTTGTCGGTGTCGATGCCGGACGCCGCGGCGAGCGCGGGGTTGTCCGACACGGCCCGGGTCGCACGGCCGATCCTGGTGCGCAGCAGCGCGTAGCCGACGATGCCGAGCACGACGATCGAGATCGCCATCGCGACGATCGACTGGTTGGTGATCGTGACCGGCCCGATCTCCGTCACGGTCGGGTTCTCCTGCTCGACCCGGACCGTCCGCGCGCCCACCAGGAGCTGGTAGGTGTACTGGAGGGCCAGGGAGAGCCCGATCGTCACGATCATCATCTGCGTCAGGCCCAGCCCACGACGGCGCAGCGGCTGCCAGAGCCCGCGGTCCTGGGCCCAGCCGGTGGCGGCGCAGAGGATCACGACGAGGACGCCACCGACCCAGATCCCGAGGCCGTGGAGGTTGATCAGCCAGTAGCCGAGCATCCCGCCCAGGGTGACCTGCTCGGCGTGCGCGAAGTTCGAGAGCCCGGTCGTGCCGTAGATGAGCGAGAGGCCGACGGACGCCAGGGCCAGCAGCAGGCCGAGCCGGAGCCCGTTGACCGTGCTCTGGATGATCTCGTCGACCTTGCTGCTGCCCGCGTTGTAGTCCGCGGTGCGCACCGTGAGCAGCGCCGGGACGGTCGTGCCGAACTTGGCCTGGACGGTGACCTCACCGGTGTCCACGTCGAGGTCCTCGGGCAGCGACGACTCGTCGAGCTTGACGGTGTAGGTGCCCTCCTTGTCGACGGAGACGTTCCACTTGCCGGTCTCGCTGGTCGTCACCTCCTGGGAGGTGCCCGACTCGTCGGTGACCGTGAGCTTCACGTCGGGGATCACGTCGGACTCGGTCCGCAGGGTGCCGGCGATGCAGGCCTTGTCCGGTCCGGGCAGGCACAGCGTGTCGACCGCGTTCGCGGGCGGCGCACCGATGAGGAGCAGCAACGGTGCGAGCAGCATCGTCAGTACGACACCGGTCGCGCCCCTGCTCACGGCCCGCGGAGGGGCGAGTGGTCGAGACGTCAAGACGGTCCTCCGATCCAGAACCCGGGCCGGGCTCGCAGGGCAGTTTAGGGGTCAACCGGTCCCGTGGCGCCAGATCACCGCCCGCACCGCGCGAGTCGCGCCGGGTTTTACCGAAGCGTGACCTGCCGGTGACCTTCGCGCACGGCCCGGGAGACGGCCCCGGCGACGACGTCGTCAGCCGGCGATGCCGGGACCGTGGGTGACGACCCCGTCGGCGACCTGGCGCATCGAGAGGCGCAGGTCCATGGCGGTCTTCTGGATCCAGCGGAACGCCTCCGGCTCGGAGAGGTCGAGCTGCTCCTGGAGCAGGCTCTTGGCGCGCTCGACCGCCTTGCGGGTCTCGAGCCGCTCGGTGAGGTCCGCGACCTCGGCCTCGAGCATCGTGAGCTCGGTGAAGCGGCTGACCGCCATCTCGATCGCCGGCACCAGGTCCGAGCGCGTGAACGGCTTCACGAGGTACGCCATCGCCCCGGCGTCCCGCGCGCGCTCGACGAGGTCGCGCTGTGAGAACGCGGTGAGCATGACCACCGGAGCGAGCCGCTGCCCGGCGATCCGCTCGGCCGCGGCGATGCCGTCGAGGACGGGCATCTTCACGTCCAGGATCACCAGGTCGGGCCGCAGCTCCTCCGCCAGTGCGACGGCGGTCTGGCCGTCGCCGGCCTGGCCGACGACCTCGTAGCCGTCCTCGGCCAGCATCTCCGCGAGGTCCATCCGGATCAGCACCTCGTCCTCGGCGATGACGACGCGTCGGTGCGTCCCCTCCCCCGGTCGCGCGGGAGGCGTCGGCTGCTGGCTCACGGGGAGAAGGTTATCCGGCCTCCGTCGTCCGCGCGGCGCCGGACCGCTGCTCGAGGAACAGGTCGACCTCGACCCGTTCGACCCGGCGGCGGTTCAGCTCGGCCGAGGCGACCCGCGCATTGGCGAGCGCGCCCTCGTGGCTGGCGCTGGCCCACGCCCACGGGTTCCACATGTCGACCTCCTACCCTCGCTCCTGCGAAAACTGTAGTGGATTGATCGACTTTGTCCAACGTGGTGACCGGATGCTGGTCCGTTAGGGTTTCCCGCGCACTGCGCCCCGGTATCCCAACGGCAGAGGAAGCGGTCTCAAACACCGTCCAGTGTGGGTTCGAATCCCACCCGGGGCACCAGGCACGCCACGCCGGCAGCACGTCCGCACCCGACCACGAAACTCACGGCTGGACGATGAACCTTCATCGTCCAGCCGTGAGTTTCATCGGCCGGCCGATGAAGCCTCATGGCGGCGGCAGGAGGGACCCGCGTCAGTGGCGTCGGTACGCCGGGGCGACCTCGTTGATGGCGTCACCCATCCGGTGGATGCGCAGCGCGTTCGTCGAGCCGGGGATGCCCGGGGGGCTGCCGGCGATGAGGACGACCAGGTCGCCCTCGCGGACCCGGCCGATCTGGAGCAGCTGCTCGTCGACCTGGCGGACCATCTCGTCGGTGTGCTCGACCGGGTGGGTCTTGAACGTCTCCACGCCCCAGGTCAGCGCCAGCTGGGAACGGACCTGGGCGATCGGCGTGAAGGCGAGGATCGGGATCGGCCCGCGCAGCCGCGACATCCGCTTCGCGGAGTCCCCGCTCGTCGTGAACGCGACGATGTACTTGGCGCCCACCCGCTCGGCGACCTCGCCGGCGGCCTTGGCGATCACGCCGCCACGCGTGTGCGGGTCCCACTCGATCGTCGCGACGTGCGCGCTGTCGCTGGAGTCCTCGAGCGCGTGCGCCTCGGTGGCGGTGATGATGCGCGCCATCGTCTCGACCGTGTGGACGGGGTACTCCCCCACGCTGGTCTCGCCGGAGAGCATGACGGCGTCCGCGCCGTCCAGGACGGCGTTCGCGACGTCGGAGGCCTCGGCCCGGGTCGGGGCCGGAGCGGTGATCATCGACTCCAGCATCTGGGTGGCGACGATGACCGGCTTGGCGTTGAGGCGGGCCTTCTCCACGATCCGCTTCTGCAGGAACGGCACGTCCTCGAGCGGGCACTCGACGCCGAGGTCGCCGCGGGCGACCATGAAGCCGTCGAAGGCCGTGATGATCTCGTCGAGGTTCTCGATCGCCTGCGGCTTCTCGATCTTGGCGATCACCGGCACCCGCACGCCGACCTCGTCCATGATCGCCCGCACGTCCTCGACGTCCTTGGCGTCCCGCACGAAGCTCAGCGCGATGAAGTCGACGCACAGCCCGAGCGCGAACCGCAGGTCCTCGGCGTCCTTCTCGGACAGCGCCGGCACCGACACGGCGACACCGGGCAGGTTGATGCCCTTGTGGTCGCTGACCTTCCCGCCGACGAGGACCTCGGTCCGCACGTCGGTGTCGTCGACCGAGACCACCCGCAGGCGGACCTTGCCGTCGTCGATGAGCAGCGGGTCGCCGGGCTTCACGTCTCCCGGCAGGCCCTTGTACGTCGTGCCGCAGACCTGGTCGTCGCCGGGGACGTCGCGCGTGGTGATCGTCCACTCCTGGCCGCGGCGCAGCACGACGGGGCCGTCGGCGAAGCTCTCGAGCCGGATCTTGGGGCCCTGGAGGTCGGCGAAGATCGCGACCCCGTGGCCGCTGGCGTCCGAGGCCTCCCGCACCAGGCGGTACGCCTCGGCGTGGTCCTCGTGGGAGCCGTGGCTCATGTTGAGCCGGGCGACGTCCATCCCGGCGTACACCAGCTCCCGGATCCGCCGGGGCGACGAGGTCGCCGGGCCGAGGGTGCAGACGATCTTGGCTCTACGCACGCGCTCCACCCTACCCCGACTTTGATCGTTCAAAGACCTAACCCCCTCCCGGCATCGGTGCCGGGGCTCCGGGAGGGGGTGCCGGGCGCGGTCAGACGACCAGCGGACGCTCGGTGGGCGGGATCGGCGCGGGCAGGTTCGTCGAGCCGGTCAGGTAGCGGTCCACCGCGGACGCCGCGGCCCGGCCCTCGGCGATCGCCCAGACGATGAGCGACTGGCCGCGGCCGGCGTCACCGGCCACGAACACGCCGTCGACCGAGGACATGTACGACGCGTCGCGGGCCACGTTGCCCCGCTCGTCGAGGTCGACGCCGAGCTGCTCGACGAGGCCGGCCCGCTCGGGTCCGGTGAACCCCATCGCGAACAGCACCAGGTCGGCCGGGATCTCGCGCTCGGAGCCCTCGACCTGCTCGAACCGGCCGTCCTGGAGACGGACGTCGACCAGCCGGAGCGCCCGGACGTTGCCGTCCCCGTCGCCGACGAACTCGGTGGTCGAGACGGCGTAGACCCGCTCCCCCGCCTCCTCGTGCGCGGAGGAGACCCGGAACACCATCGGGTACGTGGGCCACGGCTGACCGGCCGGCCGGTCCGCCGGCGGCTCCGGCATGATCTCGAGCTGGGTGATCGACGCCGCGCCCTGCCGGGTGGAGGTGCCGAGACAGTCCGCTCCGGTGTCGCCGCCGCCGATGATCACCACGTGCTTGCCGGTCGCGGTGATCTGGCCCTCGACCTCGTCGCCGAGCGCGACCCGGTTGGCCTGCGGGAGGAACTCCATCGCCTGGTGGATGCCGGCGAGCTCGCGGCCGGGGACCGTGAGGTCCCGCGCCGCGGTCGCGCCGACCGCGAGCACGACGGCGTCGTACCGGTCCCGGAGGCGGGAGCCGGTGAGCTGGTCCCCGCCGACGTCGACGCCGGCCCGGAAGACCGTGCCCTCGCGCCGCATCTGGTCCAGGCGCTTGTCGAGGTGCTGCTTCTCCATCTTGAACTCGGGGATGCCGTAGCGCAGCAGCCCGCCGATCCGGTCGGCACGCTCGTAGACCGCGACGGTGTGCCCGGCGCGGGTGAGCTGCTGGGCGGCGGCGAGACCCGCCGGGCCGGACCCGATCACCGCGACGGTGCGGCCCGAGAGCCACTCCGGCGGCTGGGGCCGGACCAGGCCGGAGTCCCAGGCCTTGTCGATGATCGAGACCTCGACGTTCTTGATCGTCACCGGGTCCTGGTTGATCCCGAGCACGCACGCGGTCTCGCACGGCGCCGGGCAGAGCCGGCCGGTGAACTCCGGGAAGTTGTTGGTCGCGTGCAGGCGCTCGATCGCACCCTCCCAGTCACCGCGCCACACCAGGTCGTTCCACTCGGGGATGATGTTGCCCAGCGGGCAGCCCTGGTGGCAGAACGGGATGCCGCAGTCCATGCAGCGGCCGGCCTGGTCGGTGATGATCGGGAGCAGGGCACGCCCGGCGCTGCCGGGGTAGACCTCGTGCCAGTCGTGGATGCGCTCCTCGACCGGGCGCCGCTCGGCGACCTCCCGGCCCTTCTTGAGGAAGCCGCGGGGGTCAGCCATCAGACCCAGCCCTCCATCATCGGGCGGACCGCGAGGAGCGCGGACCGCAAGGTGGGAAGCGACATCTCAGCCATGCAGAGCCTCCATCATCGCGTGGGCGGTCTCGTTCTCGTCCAGCCCGTCGGCCTCGGCCTTGGCCTTGGCCTCGAGGGACTTGCGGTAGTCGGTCGGTACGACCTCGGTGAACCGCGTCAGCGAGGTCTCCCAGTCGGCGAGCAGCGCCTCGGCGACGGTGGAGCCGGTCTCGTCGAGGTGCGCGCGCACCATCTGCTCGAGCTCGACCGCGGCGTCCGGGGTCACCGGACCGAGCTCGACGAGCTCGGCGTTGACGCGGTGCGGCTTGAGGTCGAGGACCCAGGCCACGCCGCCGGACATGCCGGCGGCGAAGTTGCGGCCGGTCTTGCCGAGGACGGCGACCCGTCCGCCGGTCATGTACTCGCAGCCGTGGTCGCCCACGCCCTCGGTGACCACCCGCGCGCCGGAGTTGCGCACGCAGCACCGCTCGCCGACGCCGCCGCGGATGTAGATCTCGCCCGCGGTCGCGCCGTACGCGATGACGTTGCCGGCGATGATCTGCTCGTTGGCCTCGAACGGCGCCGCCCGGTCGGGACGCACGACGAGCCGGCCGCCGGACAGGCCCTTGCCGAGGTAGTCGTTGGCGTCGCCCTCGAGCCGCAGCGTCATGCCGGCGGGCACGAACGCTCCGAACGACTGGCCGGCCGACCCGGTGAAGGTCAGGTCGATGGTGCCGTCGGGGAGACCGGCGCCGCCGTGCTTCTTGGTGACCTCGTGGCCCAGGATCGTGCCGACGGTGCGGTTGACGTTGCGGATCGCGACCTGGGCGCGCACCGGCTCGCCCTTCTCGATGGCGTCCTTCGCCAGCGGCACCAGCTCGGTCACGTCGAGCGACCGGTCCAGGCCGTGGTCCTGCTGGTGGGTGCAGCGCAGGTCCTGGTCGGGGAAGGCCGAGCGGTCCGGCTGGTAGAGCACCGGCGTCAGGTCGAGGCCGGACGCCTTCCAGTGGTCGACGGCCTCGCGGACGTCGAGGCTGCCCACCTGGCCGACCGCCTCGTCGAGCGTGCGGAAGCCGAGCTCGGCGAGCAGCTCGCGCACCTCCTCGGCGATGAACTCGAAGAAGTTGACGACGTACTCGGCCTTGCCGGCGTAGCGCTCGCGCAGCACCGGGTTCTGGGTCGCGACGCCCACGGGGCACGTGTCGAGGTGGCAGACCCGCATCATGATGCAGCCGGAGACGACCAGCGGGGCCGAGGCGAAGCCGTACTCCTCGGCGCCCAGCAGCGCGGCGACGACGACGTCGCGGCCGGTCTTGAGCTGGCCGTCGGTCTGCACGACGATCCGGTCCCGCAGCCCGTTGAGCATCAGCGTCTGCTGGGTCTCGGCGAGGCCGAGCTCCCAGGGGCCGCCGGCGTGCTTGAGCGAGGTCAGCGGCGCGGCGCCGGTGCCGCCGTCGTGGCCGGAGATGAGGACCACGTCGGCGTGCGCCTTCGAGACGCCGGCGGCCACGGTCCCCACGCCGACCTCGGAGACCAGCTTCACGTGGATGCGGGCCCGCGGGTTGGCGTTCTTGAGGTCGTGGATCAGCTGCGCCAGGTCCTCGATCGAGTAGATGTCGTGGTGCGGCGGCGGGCTGATCAGGCCGACGCCCGGCGTGGAGTGCCGGGTCCTGGCCACCCACGGGTACACCTTGTTGCCGGGCAGCTGGCCGCCCTCGCCGGGCTTGGCGCCCTGCGCCATCTTGATCTGGATGTCGTCGGAGTTCGTGAGGTACTCCGCGGTGACGCCGAACCGGCCGGACGCGACCTGCTTGATCGCGCTGCGCCGCTCGGGGTCGTAGAGCCGCTCGGGGTCCTCGCCGCCCTCGCCCGTGTTCGACTTCGCACCGAGACGGTTCATCGCGATCGCCAGCGTCTCGTGCGCCTCCTGCGAGATCGAGCCGTAGGACATCGCGCCGGTGGAGAACCGCTTGACGATCTCCGAGACGGGCTCGACCTCCTCGATCGGGACCGGCGCGCGGCCGACCTCGTCGGCGCCGCGGAGGCGGAACAGCCCGCGCAGCGTCATCAGCCGCTCCGACTGCTCGTCCACGCGCGAGGTGTACTGCTTGAAGACGTCGTAGCGACCGGTGCGGGTGGCGTGCTGCAGCCGGAAGACCGTCTCGGGGTCGAACAGGTGCGGCTCGCCCTCGCGGCGCCACTGGTACTCGCCACCGATCTCGAGCTCGCGGTGGGCCGGCGCGATGCCGCGGGCCGGGTACGCCGTGGCGTGCCGGCGGGCGACCTCCTCGGCGATGGTGTCGAGGCCGATCCCGCCCAGCTTCGACGTGGTGCCGGTGAAGTATCGGTCGACGAGCGCCTGCGAGAGGCCGAGCGCCTCGAAGATCTGGGCACCGGTGTACGACGCGACCGTGGAGACGCCCATCTTCGACATCACCTTGAGCACGCCCTTGCCGAGCGCCTTGATCAGGTTGGCGACCGCCTTCTCGGGCTCGATGCCGACGTAGTAGCCCTCCCGCGCGAGGTCCTCCACGGACTCCATCGCGAGGTAGGGGTTGACCGCCGCGGCGCCGTACCCGACGAGGAGCGCCACGTGGTGGACCTCGCGGACGTCGCCGGCCTCGACCAGCAGCCCGACCTGGGTGCGGGTCTTCTCGCGGACCAGGTGGTGGTGCACGGCGCCGGTGAGCAGCAGCGACGGGATCGGCGCGAGCTCGGCCGTGGAGTGCCGGTCGGAGAGGACGATGATCCGGGCGCCGTCGGCGATGGCCGCGGACACCTCCTGGCAGATCTCGTCGATCCGCTGGGCCATCCCCTCGCCCCCGGCGTCGACCGGGTAGAGGCCGCGGGCGACGTGGGTGATGAAGCCGGGCATGTCGCCGTCACGGTTGATGTGCCGGATCTTGGCCAGGTCGTCGTTGGAGATGACCGGGAAGGGCAGCACCACCATCCGGCACGACGCCGGGGCCGGCTCCAGCAGGTTCGCCTCCGGACCGATCGTGCCGGCGAGCGAGGTCACCAGCTCCTCGCGGATGGCGTCCAGGGGCGGGTTGGTGACCTGCGCGAAGAGCTGGCTGAAGTAGTCGAACAGCAGCCGGGGCTTCTCGCTGAGGGCCGCGATCGGTGTGTCGGTGCCCATCGAGCCGATCGGCTCGGCCCCGGTGTTGGCCATCGGGGTGAGCAGGACGCGCAGCTCCTCCTCGGTGTAGCCGAAGACCTGCTGGCGCCGGCTGACGGAGGCGTGCGTGTGCACGATGTGCTCGCGCTCGGGCACGGCGTCGAGGTGGATCAGGCCGGCATGCAGCCACTCGTCGTACGGGTGCTCGGCGGCGAGCTCGGCCTTGACCTCCTCGTCCTCGATGATGCGGTGCTCGTCGGTGTCGACGAGGAACATCCGGCCCGGCTGCAGCCGGCCCTTGCGGACGACCTTGGCCGGGTCGATGTCGAGCACCCCGACCTCGGAGGCGAGGACGACGAGCCCGTCGTCGGTGACCCAGTACCGCGACGGCCGCAGGCCGTTGCGGTCCAGGACCGCGCCGATCTGGGAGCCGTCGGTGAAGACCACGCAGGCAGGGCCGTCCCAGGGCTCCATCATCGCGGAGTGGAACTCGTAGAAGGCGCGGCGCCGCGGGTCCATCTCGCCGTGGTTCTCCCACGCCTCGGGGATCATCATCAGCACCGAGTGCGGCAGCGAGCGACCGCCCATGTGCAGCAGCTCGAGGACCTCGTCGAAGGACGCGGAGTCCGAGGCGCCCGGCGTGCAGATCGGGAACAGCCGGTCCAGGTCGCCGGGGATGACGTCGGAGCGCAGCAGCGCCTCGCGGGCGCGCATCCAGTTCCGGTTTCCCATGACGGTGTTGATCTCGCCGTTGTGGGCGATGAAGCGGAACGGGTGGGCCAGTGGCCAGCTCGGGAAGGTGTTGGTGGAGAACCGCGAGTGCACGACGGCCAGCGCGGAGGTCATCCGCTCGTCCCGCAGGTCGGGGAAGACCTGGTCGAGCTGGACGGGGGTGAGCATGCCCTTGTAGACCAGCGTCCGCGACGACAGCGACGGGAAGTAGACGTCGGTCTCGTGCTCCGCGCGCTTGCGCAGGCAGAACGCCAGGCGCTCCAGCGCCATCCCCGTCACGCGCGAGCCGGAGCCGGCGACGAAGAGCTGGCTGAAGGTCGGCATCACCCCGGCGGCGGTCTTGCCGAGCGACGACGGGTCGACCGGCACCTCGCGCCAGCCGAGGACCGTGAGGCCCTCCTCCCGGGCGATCTCCTCGATCCGCTGGCGGGTCTTGGCGACCTGCTCGCCGTCGCCGGGCAGGAACGCGGTGCCCACGGCGTAGGAGTGCTGGCCCGGCAGCTCGAAGTCGACGACCGCGCGGAGGAACGCGTCGGGGACCTGGATCAGGATCCCGGCGCCGTCGCCGGAGTTCGGCTCGGCGCCCGCGGCGCCGCGGTGGTCGAGGTTCAGCAGGGCCTGGACGCCCTGCCGCACGATCTCGTGGCTGGCGACCCCGGTGAGGGTCGCCACGAAGGCCACCCCACAGGCGTCGTGCTCGTGGCGGGGGTCGTAGAGACCCTGGGGCGGCGGGAATGCGTGCGAGAACACCGGGCATTCTCCCGTCGTCTCGGCGCCGCGCAGGCCCCACGACGTTGTCGGGTCCGGCGCCGGCGGATCGGCAGTGCGAGTGTGCGTGCAGGGGACGGCATTGGCCCTAGCGGGAGGTGTCAGGCTACCACCCGGTCAGGTCGCGCTGTCCTCTTCCGTCCGGTCGTGGACGGGCCGGTCGACGTACACCTCGTCCTCGCGTCCGGGGCGCAGCCGCGCACTCACCACGAACCACACCAGCCCCGCCAGGAACAGGACCAGCGAGGTCCAGACGTTGAACCGCAGGCCGCCGACGTCGGACAGCTCGACGGTGTCGATCCGGAGCGTCTCGATCCAGCCGCGGCCGACCGTGTAGACCATGATGTAGAGCGCGACGACCCGGCCGTGGCCGAGCTGGAAGCGGCGGTCCGCCCACAGCAGGAACGCGAACGCGGCCAGGCACCACAGGCTCTCGTAGAGGAACGTCGGGTGGAACGTCGTCCCCGGCGGGTAGCCGGCGTTGACGGCGGTCTCGTCGCTCACCGAGAGCCCCCACGGCAGGTCGGTGGGCCGGCCGAACAGCTCCTGGTTGAACCAGTTGCCCCAGCGGCCGAGCGCCTGCGCGACCAGCACGCCGGGCGCGCACGCGTCGAGGACGGGGAGCAGCTTGATGCCCTTGCGACGCGCGCCGATGACCATGCCCAGCGCGCCGAGGGCGATCGCCCCCCAGACGCCGAGGCCGCCGCGCCAGACGTAGAGCGCCTCGATCGGGTGGTTGCCGGCGCCGAAGTAGAGGTCGTGGTCGGTCGCCACGTGGTAGAGCCGGCCGCCGACCAGGCCGAACGGGACCGCCCAGACGGCCAGGTCCGAGATGTCGCCGGCCGTGCCGCCGCGGGCGACCCAGCGCTTCTCGCCGATCCAGATCGCCGCGACGATGCCGAGGATGATCGCCAGCGCGTAGCCGCGCAGCGGCAGCGGTCCGAGGTACCAGACGCCGGAGGACGGGCTGGGGATGGCGAGGGAGGTGAGCACGGGACCTCAGTCGTTGAGCAGGGTGTGGATGTCGGCAGCGAACGCGGCGGACGAGGTCTGCTCGTCCCAGTACACGGTCCCCTCGTCGTCGGCGTCGATGCCGGTGATGGTGGTGCCGTGGGTGATGTCGTAGCCACCGGAGGGCAGCTTCTCGCCCTGGGTGATGCCCACCCCCATCGGCTTCGCCACGTCGACGATCGTGTCGAGGTCGCCGGTCAGCCCGATGAAGCCCGGGTCGAAGTGCTCGAGGTAGGGGCCCAGCACCGCCGTGGTGTCGCGGGCCGGGTCGGTGGTGACGAGCACGACGTCGACGCGGTCGCGGTCGGCGCTGTCGAGCCGGGTCATCGCGGAGGCGAGGTTGGCCATCACGGTCTGACAGGTGTCGGGGCAGTGGGTGTAGCCGAAGAACACCAGGGTCAGCGGCTTGTCGGTGTCCTTGGTGAGGGAGAACGGGTCGCCGTCGGTGTCGGTCAACGGCGTCGACGAGACGGGGAACGGCGGGTCCAGCCGGGTGCCGCTCAGCTCGCCCTCGGCGCTCTGCGCGCTGCCGCCGCACGCGGCGAGCAGCACGGCCAGGACGAGCAGGGGTAGGGCGGGGACGCTCCTACGCACGCCGCACCCCGCGGGCGAGGTCCTCGGTCAGCGCGGTGAGCGCCCGGAGACCCGCGGCCCGGTCGTCGGCGTGGTCCAGCAGCACCCGCACGAAGGCGGACCCGACGATGACCGCGTCGGCGCCGATCCCGTCCTTGGCCGCGACCTCGGCGGCCTGGTCGCCGTTGCTGACCCCCAGCCCGACGCCGACCGGCAGGTCGGAGCCGAGGTCCCGCAGGGCCTTCTTGGTGCGCGCCACGAGCGGGCCGGCCAGGTCGCTGGTCGAGGTGCGGGCACCGGTGACGCCCATGACGGCGGTGGCGTAGACGAAGCCGCGGCTGGCGGCGACCGTCATCGCGATCCGCTCGTCGGTCGAGGACGGCGCGACCAGGAAGATCTTGTCGAGGTCGTGCTCGTCGGCGGCCGCGATCCAGTCCGGGCCGCTGTCGGGGGTGAGGTCGGGGGTGATCAGGCCGGAGCCGCCGGCGGCGGCGAGGTCGGCGGCGAAGCGCGCGACGCCGTAGCGGTCGATGGGGTTCCAGTAGGTCATCACGACCGTCGGGGTGCCGGTCGCCGCCACCGCCTCGACCGTGCGCAGCACGTCGACGGTGCGGGCACCCCGCTCGAGCGCCTGCTGGGCGGCCGCCTGGATCGTCGGGCCGTCCATGACCGGGTCGCTGTAGGGCAGGCCGACCTCGATCACGTCGCAGCCGGCGTCGACCATCGCGTGGAGCGCGTCGATCCCGCCGGCGACGTCCGGGAAGCCGGCCGGCAGGTAGCCGACCAGGGCGGCGCGCTCGTCGGCGCGCGCCTTCTCGAAGGCGGTGCGGACGCTCACGCGGTCGCCTCCGCCCGGTTGAGGTCGAAGTACTCCATGGCGGTCTCCATGTCCTTGTCCCCGCGCCCGGAGAGGCTCACCAGGATCGTCTGGCCGGGCCGCTCGGCGGCCAGCCGGACCGCGCCGGCGACCGCGTGCGCGGACTCGATGGCCGGGATGATCCCCTCGGTGCGCGCCAGCAGGGCCATCGCGTCCATCGCCTCGGCGTCGGTCACCGGGAGGTAGGTGGCCCGGCCGGTCGCGGCGAGGTGGGCGTGCTGCGGGCCGACCCCGGGGTAGTCCAGGCCGGCCGAGATCGAGTGCGACTCGATGGTCTGGCCGTCGTCGTCCTGGAGGACGTAGGTGCGGGCCCCGTGCAGCACCCCGGCGTCGCCGGCGTGGATCGTCGCGGCGTGCCGGCCGGTCTCGAAGCCGTCACCGCCGGCCTCGTAGCCGTAGATCGCCACGTCGGCGTCGTCGAGGAACGCGGTGTAGAGGCCGATGGCGTTCGAGCCCCCGCCGACGCAGGCCGCGAGCGCGTCCGGCAGCACGCCGTACTGCTCGAGGCACTGGGCGCGGGCCTCGTCGCCGATCCCGCGGGTGAAGTCGCGGACCATGCTCGGGAACGGGTGCGGACCGGCCGCCGTCCCGAAGAGGTACGCCGTGTGGTCGACGCTCGCGACCCAGTCGCGCAGCGCCTCGTTGATCGCGTCCTTGAGGGTCGCGCTCCCGGACTCGACGGCGACGACCTTGGCGCCGAGCAGGTTCATCCGCGCGACGTTGAGCGCCTGCCGCTTGGTGTCGACGGCCCCCATGTAGACGGTGCAGTCGAGGCCGAAGTACGCCGCCGCGGTCGCGCTGGCGACCCCGTGCTGGCCGGCACCGGTCTCGGCGATCACCCGGGTCTTGCCCATCCGCTTGGTCAGCAGCGCCTGGCCGAGCACGTTGCGGATCTTGTGGGCGCCGGTGTGGTTGAGGTCCTCGCGCTTGAGCAGGATCCGGGCGCCGACCCGGTCGCTGAGCCGCTCGGCGTGGTAGAGCGGGCTCGGCAGGCCGCCGTACTCCCGCAGGATCGCGTCGAAGTCGGCGACGAACGTCGGGTCGGCCATCGCGTCGTGCCAGGCGACGGTGAGCTCGTCGAGGGCGGCGACGAGCGCTTCCGGCATGTAGCGCCCCCCGAAGCCCGACTGCGGGTCTCCGAACCAGCCGCGCTCGTCCGCGTCGAAGGACGTCGTGCGCTCCGGGTGGGTCGTCATGTCGTGACTCCTGTCATGCTCGCGACCGCGTGCTCGGGGTCGCCGTCCTTCACCAGTGCCTCGCCGACGAGCACGGCGTGGGCGCCCTCGGCCACGAAGCGCTTCACGTCGGCCGGACCGAAGATGCCGCTCTCGGCCACCCGGACGCGGTCCTCGGGGACCAGCGGGGCCAGGCGGCCGAAGGTGTCGTCGTGGATCTGGAGCGTCTTGAGGTTGCGCGCGTTGACACCGACCAGCTCGGCACCGAGGTCGACCGCACGCTCGGTCTCGGCCTCGTCGTGCACCTCGACGAGCACGGTCAGGCCGAGCTCGCGCGCCTCGTCGTGGAGCCGGCGCAGGGTCGCGTCGTCGAGCGCCGCCACGATCAGGAGCACCAGATCGGCGCCCGCCGCGCGGGCCTCGACGACCTGGTAGGAGGTGACGATGAAGTCCTTGCGCAGCACCGGGACGTCGACGGCCGCGCGCACGGCGCGCAGGTCGTCGAGGCTGCCGCCGAAGCGGCGCTGCTCGGTGAGGACGCTGATCGCGGCCGCTCCCCCGGCGGCGTAGCGCCGCGCGAGGTCGGCCGGGTCGGGGATGTCGGCCAGCGCGCCCTTGCTCGGGCTGCGCCGCTTCACCTCCGCGATCACGCTGGAGCCGGGTGCCCGGAAGTGCGGCATCGGGTCGCGGGCCGGGTCGACGTCGGCCAGCGAGGCACGCAGGTCGGCCAGGCTCGTGGCGGACTCCCGTTCGGCGAGGTCGACACGCACGCCGGCGACGATGTCGTCGAGGACGGACATGGAGGCTCCCGCAGAAGGTCGAAGGGACGAAACCAGTGTTTCACGCTGCCTGAACCCCTCCGGCATCGGTAGTCTCCGCCCAACGGCCGGCAGACGGACGGCCACGACGAAGGGTTCCTGCAGTGAGCTACTCCGAACCGCCTCCCCCGCCGCCGCAGTACGGCGCACCGCAGCCGCCCTACGGCGGCGCACCGCAGAAGACCAACGGCAAGGCCATCTGGTCGCTGGTGCTGGGCATCGTGGGCCTGGTCTGCTGTGGCTTCATCGCCGGCATCCCGGCGATCATCCTCGGGAACATGGCCAAGAAGGAGATCGACGCCGGACAGGGCACCGGTCGCGGCATGGCCCAGGCCGGCTTCATCCTCGGCGTCATCGCGGTGGTCCTCGGGATCCTCGGGCTGATCCTGTGGGCGGCCGGCGTCGTCGACGTGAGCGGCAGCGCCAGCACGTCCTGACCTGGACACACGTGGGGCCGGCCCTCCGGGGCCGGCCCTTCGTCATGTCCTGGGCGAGGTCAGGGAGCCAGCCAGCTCCCGGGCAGGTTGCGGAGCACCACGAAGACCACCGCGACGGCGGCGAGCGACCAGAGGAAGGTGCGCCGGACCCGCGGGTGCGGCTCGCGGACGGTGCCCGTCCAGCGGTCCCACGCCCACCGGCCGAGCAGGACGACCGCCACCGGCAGCAGGACCACGAGCAGCAGGTTGCTCGTCGCGGCCGCGCCGAGGTCGCCGTTCGTCAGGTCGTTGACCGCGCGCAGGCCGCCGCAGCCGGGGCAGTAGACGCCCATCGCGGCGCTCGGGCAGAAGCCCCACGCCCCCGCCTGGTGCGGGTCCCGCACGTGCAGGGCCAGCGTGGCGAGACCCAGCGTGCCGATCGCCGCGGCCGGTCCGGCCACCCGCCGCCAGCGGCTCTCCGACCGCGCCGCAGCCACCGAGGTGGGCGGCGCGGTGGCGGTCATGGAGCGTCCGTTCGTGCGGGTGTCTCAGGACTCGTTGTAGCCGAGCTTGGCCATCACGCCGAAGACGACCAGCGAGGCGACGGTGATGGCGGCGCCCACCCAGAAGATCACCATGTTCACCGGGTTGAACAGCAGACCGACGGCACCGACCAGGAAGCCGAGCATGGCGACCGTGACGGCCGTCCACGCAGCGGGGGTGTTGCCGTGACTGTGAGACATGTGCAGTGCTCCTCGGGGAACCGGTCGAGACGTGGCGGCGACAGTCTATTCGGGCTCGGGCGCCGTCGGGTCGTGACCCTCGTCGATCGCCTTCCACAGGTCCAGGCTGGACTGGTCCTCCGGGGGCACCGCGGGCACCGGCGCGCCGCCCGGCGCGTCGTACCGGCGGCCCATCTCGGGCCACGCGGGCGCCCAGGCCAGGGCCAGGGCGCAGCACGCCAGCGAGACGGCGCCGGCCGCGAGGGCCGTCCAGTACCACGCGGTGTGCCCGATGTCGGCGCCGGTGATCCCGACCTGCTCGAGCTCGTCGCGGAGGTCGGCGGCGATCTGGGAGTACGCCACCACGGTGGCGACCACCGCTCCGGCGGCGGCCACGACGCCGAGGAGCGCGACCGTCCGGCGGACCCGGCCGCGGGTGACCAGGACGACCCCCCAGCACGCGAGCACGACGAGGGCGAGCGCCGTCACCAGGGGCATGTTCCCGTCGAAGGAGAGCGACAGCACGCTCCCCGCCCCGGCCGAGGAGCCGCCTCCGTCGACGGCCGGCTTCTCGGCGGCGACCGCGGTCAGCGCGGCGGAGGCCAGGCCCACCAGGACGACCGGCCCGAACGTCCGCCGGCGATCAGGCACCGGCACCCCCGGCCGGTTCGGTGGACGGTTCGGTGGACGATTCGGTGGACGGCCCCGTGGACGGGAGGGCGAGCGGCAGCAGGTCGGCGTCGAAGCAGGTGCGGTCGCCGGTGTGGCAGGCCACCCCGACCTGGTCGACCTTGACGAGCAGGGTGTCGCCGTCGCAGTCCAGGCGCACCTCCCGCACCCACTGCACGTGGCCGGAGGTGTCGCCCTTGGCCCAGTACTCCTGGCGGGACCGGCTCCAGTACGTCGCGCGGCCGGTGGTGAGCGTGCGGGACAGCGCCTCGTCGTCCATCCAGCCCAGCATCAGCACCTCGCCGGTGTCGTGCTGCTGCACGACGGCCGGCACCAGGCCGTCCGCGGTGCGCTTGAGCCGGTCCGCGATCGCGGGGTCGAGGGAGGTCACCGCTCCAGTATCCCGGCTGGGTCAGACGCCGTGCTGCGCGACCCAGGAGGCGTGCAGGCCGGCGTAGACCGACCCCTCCTGCTGCACGAGCTCGGCGTGCGGCCCGCGCTGCACGATCCGCCCCTTGTCCACCACGACCACCTCGTCGGCGTTCTCGGCCGTGCTGAGCCGGTGCGCGATCGTCACCGACGTGCGTCCGCTCATCAGGCGGTCGAGGGCACGGCCGATGCGCATCTCCAGCGCCGGATCGACGGCGCTGGTGGCCTCGTCCAGCACGAGCAGGTCGGGGTCGGCGAGCTGGGCGCGCCACAGCGCCACCAGCTGCCGCTCCCCCGCGGACATCGACTCGCCGCGCTGGCCGACGCGCGTCGCGATCCCGTGCGGCAGCCCGGCCAGCCAGTCGTCGAGGCCGATCTCCTCGGCGGCCGCCAGAATCTCCTCGTCGGTCGCGTCGAGCCGCCCGTAGCGGACGTTCGCCGCGATGGTGTCGTCGAAGAGGAACCCCTCCTGCGGCACCAGGACCACGCTGCTGCGCAGCGACACCTGGGAGATCCGGCGCAGGTCGACGCCGTCGAGCAGGACGGCACCCTCGCTGGGGTCCATCAGGCGGGTCAGCAGCTTGGCGATCGTGGACTTGCCCGAGCCGGTCTCGCCGACGACGGCGACCCGGCTGCCCGCGGCGATGTCGAGGTCGACGTCGCGCAGCACCGGCGGCCCGCCCGGGTAGGCGAACTGCACGTCGCGGAAGGAGACGTCGACGGCGTGGTGCGGCAGGGTCGCGCCGTCCGGCCCCGGGTCGACGAGGTCGGCCGGCGTCTCGAGGATGCCGATGACCCGCCGCCAGCTGACGATCGCGTTCTGGGCGTCGGTGAGGATCTGGGTGCCCATCTGCACCGGCCCGACGAACAGCGAGACGAGGAACGCGAAGGCGAGCACGGTGCCGGCCGTGATGTCGCCGGCGAAGCCCAGCCAGATCCCGACGATGAGCACGCCGGCGTTGGCGAGCCCGGCGGAGACGCCGCCGAGGGAGAACGAGAACGCGGTGAAGCCCTGGGCACGGGTGCTGGCCGCCTTGTACTCGTCGACGGCCCGGTCGATCCGCGCCTGGGTGCGGTCCTCGACGGCGTACGACCGGACCACCGCGGCACCCACGACGGGCTCGGAGATCGCCGAGAGCATGACGCCGACCTGCTGGCGGACCACGCCGTAGGCGGCGGACAGCTTGCGCTGGAAGAAGCGCAGGGACAGGAACAGCGGCGCGAAGCAGACCCAGACGACGAGGGCCAGCTGCCAGCTGTAGACCACCATCACGATGGTCGCGACCAGGACCTGGCCGACGCTGACGACGAAGATCAGCCCACCGAACACGAGGAACTGGCTGACCTGGTCGACGTCGCTGGTCACCCGCGAGACGAGGGCACCACGACGTTCGGTGTTCTGGGTGAGCAGGGGCAGGTCGTGGACGTGCCGGAACGCCTTGATCCGCAGCGTCGCGAGACCACGCTCGGCCGCGGTGAACAGCCGCGACGTCATGAGGTACGACGCCAGGCTGGTCACCAGGATCGCCGCGGCCGCCACCAGGCCCATCTCGACGGTGAAGGCCAGGTCCGGGCCCTGCGGGCCGTTGAGGCCGTGGTCGATGGTGCGCTGGACGGCGATCGGGACGACCACCTGGCCGCAGGAGGCGACCACGGCCAGGGCCAGGGTGACCCAGACCCCGTCCTTCAGCTCGGGCGAGAAGTGCACGCCGCGACGGATCGTCGCGATCGCGCCGATCTCCTCGCCGGAGTCCATCACCGTGCTCATTCGGAGTCCCCCACCAGCTCGGAGTCGAGGTCGGTGCCCAGCTCCGTGGCGACCTCGTAGGCGTTGACGAGGTGGGCGTAGCCGGGGCTGCGCTCGATCAGCTCGGCATGCGTGCCCCGGTCGGCCACCCGGCCGTCCTCGAGGTGGACCACCTCGTCGGCCAGGCCGATCGTCGCCTTGCGGTAGGCGACCACGAGGAGCGTCGTGTCCTGGGAGCCGGACCGCAGCGCCTGGAGGATCCGCGCCTCGACCTCGGGGTCGACGGCGGAGGTCGCGTCGTCGAGGACCAGGAGGCGGGGGCGGCGCACCAGCGCGCGGGCCAGCGAGATCCGCTGGCGCTGGCCGCCCGACAGCGAGGTGCCGCGCTCGCCGAGCCGGGTGTCGAGGCCGTGCGGGAGCGCTGCGACGAAGCCGTCGGCCTGGGCCGCGCGCAGCGCCGCCCACACCTCCTCGTCGGAGACGTCGGCGCCGAGGGTGACGTTGCCGCGGACGGTGTCGTCGAAGAGGAACGCCGTCTGCGCCACGACCGCCAGCGCCTGCGCGAGCTCACCCTTCGCGAGGTCGCGCAGGTCGACGCCGTCGAGGAGGATCCGGCCCCCGTCGGGGTCGACCAGGCGTGCGACGAGGTTGGTGAGGGTGCTCTTGCCGGACGCGGTCGCGCCGACCAGCGCGACCGTGCGGCCCGGCTCGACCGTGAACGTGACGTCGTCGAGGAGCTCCTGCTCGGGGTCGTAGCGGTAGGCGAGGTGCTCGACCGAGAGCCGGGCGCCGTCGTCGAGCGGGGCGACCCGCTGCTCGCCGTACTGCATCTCGCCGGTGGCCAGCAGCACGTTGCGGACCCGGTGGTAGCCGACCACGCTGCGCGGGAACTCGCCGAGCAGCCAGCCGATGGACCGGATGGGGAACGAGACGATGGTCAGCAGGTAGGCGACCGTGACCACGTCACCGGGCTCGGTGGCGCCGGACATGACCCGGGCGACGCCGACGCCGAGGACGACCAGGACGCCGAGGTTGGGCAGCGCCGCCAGCGTCGGGTCGAAGGCGGCGCGGATCCGGCCGGCGCGGATGTTGACGTCGCGGAGGCGGTCGGCCATCTCGGCGAACCGGGCGGTCTCCTCGGACTCGCGGCCGAGGGTCTTGACGACCATCGCCCCGTCGAACGACTCGTGGGCCACCTCGCTCAGCTCGGCCCGCAGCTGCTGGGCCTTCGTCATCAGCGGCGACGCGTAGCGCTGGTAGACGAGGTTGGTGACGACCACCGCCGGGAAGACGAGGAGGCCGATCAGGGCCAGGACGACGTCGGCGGCGAACATCCCGACGACGGCGATCACCATCATCGCGACGGTGCCGACGGCCATCGGCAGCGGCGCGATCGGGCCCCAGGCCGCCTCGACGTCCGAGTTGGCGTTGGACAGCAGCTGGCCCGTGGGGTGCCGCTGGTGCCACTCCATCGGGAGGCGGAGGTACTGACGGGTGACGGCGCGGCGGCTGTGGGCCTGCATGCGGTACTGCATGACGCCGGCGCCGAGGCGGCGCGCGACGATGCCGACCGCGCGGAGGAGGGCGACCCCGAGGAACAGCCCGAGCACGGCCCAGAGCAGGGAGCTGTCGATCTCGCCGGTGTCGAAGGCGGGCAGGACGACGTGGTCGGTGGCCCAGCCCAGCACCCAGGCGTCGGCGACGGTGAGCGCGCCGAACAGCACGCTCCCGATGGTCGAGAGGGTGAAGACCAGCGGCTCGCGGCGGATCGCCACCCCGAGGACGGCGAAGCCCTCTGCTGTCGTGCCCCGCCTGCGACGCTCTGCCACCTGCACCCCTTCCTGCCGCGGCCCGAACCCGCGGTCCCGCCAGGGTATTCCCCGGGGCCGACAGCGGCCGCGGTCGCCGGTGGCACCCCTGCCTATGCTCGACGACGTGACCGACTCCCTGGCGCTCCGCGAGCGCCGTGCCTTCTGCGACCTCGCCCAGGTCCTCGGACCGGACGCCCCCACGCTGTGCGAGGGCTGGGACGCCCAGGACCTGGTGGCCCACCTGCTCGTCCGCGAGCGGGACCCGATCTCCTCGCTCGGCAACGTCGTCCCGCCGCTCTCGGGCCTGACCGAGCGGGCCATGGCGCGGCGGCGGGACAAGCCGTTCGAGACCCAGGTCGAGACGCTGCGCTCGCCCTCGCCGCCGCTGCGGCTGCTGCCCCCCCTCGACCGGCTGATCAACACCTTCGAGCTCGTCGTCCACCACGAGGACCTGCGTCGCGGGCAGCCGGACTGGTCGCCGCGCGCGCTGGCGCCCGAGGACGTCGACCTGCTGTGGTCGCAGCTGAGCCGCGGCGGCGCGTTCTTCGGCCGCGGCCTCCCGGTGCCCACCGTCGTCCGCCGCGCCGACACCGGCGCCACGGCCACGATGCGCAAGGGCGAGGACCCGGTCACGGTCACCGGCGACGTGGTCGAGCTGGTCCTCTTCCTCTTCGGCCGCTCGGCCACGCACGGCCTGGTCTTCGAGGGGCCGGACGCCCGTGTCGCCGAGCTGCGCGCTGCGGACCTCGGGGTCTGAGGTCACCGTGGACCGGTCCGGCGGCCGAGCGGCTCCGCGGGTCGGCTGAGTCCGGGGTCTCGCGGACGGGGCGGCGGCCGAGTGAGATGCTCTGCCTCCACGCCGTCTCGGAGGTCACCATGCGTCGCACCCTCGTCGTCCTCGCGGTGGTCGCCTCGACCTTCGCCGCCGTCCCGCACGCGGACGCCGTGCCGACCTGCGGCGGCCGACCCGCCACCGTGGTCCTCGGCGACGGCGACGACGACGTCCGCGGCACCGCCGGCGACGACGTGGTCGTCCTCGGCGCCGGCGACGACCGGTACACCGACCGGGGCGGCGACGACCTCGTCTGCGGCGGCCCGGGCGCGGACACGATCACCGCCGGCCTCGGCGCCGACCGCGCCTGGGGCGGGGCCGGCGACGACTGGCTCACCGACGTCGACGGCGCCGGGCACGCCCGCGACGTCCTCGCCGGAGGACCGGGCTTCGACGTCCTCGAGCTCGGCAGCACGGGCGTGCACCTCGAGGTCGGCGCGGGCCACGAGACCGGTCACGAGGGCGACGCGTTCTCCGGGATCGACCAGTTCTTCGGCACCAGCGGCGACGACGTCTTCGTCGGCACCGCCGGGCGCGACTCGTACCTCGACCACGCCGGCCGCGACGTGATCAGCACCGAGGGCGGGGACGACGTCGTCTGGTCCGGTGGTGCGTCCCAGGTGTCGACCGGGTCGGGCGACGACCAGGTGACCGCCGCCGGCCCCGCCGACGTACGCAGCGGACCGGGCAATGACACCGTGGGCGTGCAGTTCGCGGCTGCCACCGTGCACGCCGGATCAGGTGACGACTGGGTCCAGGTCGGCGCCGCCGCCCCGCCCCTCGTCGACGGGGGGACGGGCTCCGACACGATCGGCCTGTGGTTCGACTCCGAGGGAGCGACGGTCGACATCGAGGCGGGCTGGGTCAGCAACGCGACGCTGGGCCGGTTCGACGCGGTCGGTTTCGAGAACGTCGGGGGCAGCCCCGGCGACGACGTCATCTACGGCGACGCCGGGAGGAACCGGCTCTACGGCAACCAGGGCCAGGACCAGGTCGACGGTCGCGGCGGTGGTGACGTGTGCGACGCCGAGGTCGTCGTCGGCTGCTGAGTCCGCCGGCAGGCGTCGGGCGCTAGCGCATCCCCCGGCCGAACATGCGGCGCACCCGGTCGGCCACCGACCTCGACGGCTTGATGTCGATCAGGTTCGACCCCTCGGGCAGCGGAAGGTCCGCCGCCTGCTCGGCCGAGAGCGTCGTGCGGACGTAGGTGGTGAAGATCGTCCCGACCTGGTCGGCGTCGACGAACCTGGTGCCGTCGGCCGTCTGGACGACGATGCCGTCGAACACCGAGACCTTCTCGTCGACGAGCACCGCCTGGACGGTGGCGAAGTGGACGCCGTCGCTCGTCTGCACGGACGTGCCGGGCTGGAGGGCGGTGTAGGCGATCGGGTGGGGCTCGTCGGGCACGACGCAAGCCTAGGACAGCCGCGTCGGCTCCGGACCCCCCGTAGGGTCGCGCCATGCCGCGGCTGATCCACCTCAACGGCCCCTCTCGGGTCGGCAAGTCGACGCTCGCGCGCCGCTACGCGGACGAGCACCCCGGGACGCTGGTGCTGGACCTCGACGTCCTCACCGGCCTGGTCGGGGGTTGGCAGGACGACTTCTCGGCCGCCCTGGAGGTGGCGCGGGGGCACGGCCGCGAGGTCGCCGCGCGGCACCTGCGCGCCGGGCACGACGTGGTCCTCCCCCAGCTGGTGACCGTCCACGACCGCGATCCCGACCCGGCGTTCGAGGAGGCGGCTCGCGCGGCCGGGGCCGACTACGTCGAGGTCGCGCTGCTGGTCGAGGACGGGGAGCACCTCGAGCGCCTGCACGGCAAGCGCCCCACCACGGAGGTCGAGTCGCGGGTCCAGGCGGCCCTCGTCGACCCCGGGTCCGACCTCGTGGACCGGATCCGTGGTCACCTGGCCGACTACCTGGCGCAGCGCCCGGGGACGGTCCGGCTCGACACGACGGGCCTCGACGAGGACGCGACGTACCGACGCCTGCTGGCGGCGCTCGGGTCGGCCTGAGGGCACGCGCCCGCCGTCCCTGGGCCGGGCCCGGCAGCGCTCACCTCACGGCATAGGTCAGGAGCACGACGCCGTTGGGGAACCTGCGGCTCTCGCGCAGTGCCAGCCCGGAGCCGTGACCGTCCGGGAAGAGGCGTCGTCCTCGGCCCTGCGCGACGGGGTGGACGAAGAGGCGGTACTCGTCCACCAGCCGGGCTCCGACGAGGGCGTGGCAGAGCGAGATGCTGCCCGTGGCGACGATGTCGCCGCCGTCCTGGAGCCTCAGCCTGCGCACCCGGTCGAGCCAGTCGGCGCCCAGCACGGTGCTGTTGGTCCACGCCGGGTCCGTCAGCGTGGCGGAGACGACGTGCTTGGCCACGCGGTCGAGGTGGGCGGCGATGCCGGTCGCGTCGGACGTCTGCTCGGGCCAGAAGGAGCGCAGCTCGAGGAACGTCCGCCGGCCGAGCAGGAGGACGTCCTCCGCCTCGCTCTGGCGGCGGATCTCGGCCGCCATCTCCTCGTCCTGGTCGGTCGGGTCGAACCAGTCGTCCAGCAGCTCGATCGAGCCGTCGACGGTCATGTTCTGGGTGATGGCGAGTGTCCGCATCCAGTCGTGACCGTCCGGGACGCCGACACTCATCGCTGCCGGGCGTCCCGGGAGCTGCTACGACGCGCGGGCGGCGGCCTCCTCGGCCCCGCCCTGCTCGGGCACGGCCAGCGTCGCGGCGAGCCCGGTCAGGTCCGCCGTCCCGACGGCGGCGACGACGCCGTCGGCGCGGACGAGGAGCCCGCGGCGCGCCGCTCTCCGGAGGGAGCGCGGCAGTCCGGGCACGGCGACCAGGGGCAGGCCGCCGGCGCGCGCCGCCCGGACCACGTCGTCCGGCGCGTCGTCGGTGGTGACCACGGCCGCGCGGTGCCCGAGCAGCGCGTCGAGGGCGGCCGGACCGGCGGGGCCGGGGACCAGGACGTTCGGCACCAGGCCGCCGACCAGGCGCGCGCTCCCGACCCGTCCGGGTCCGGTGATCAGCCGTCCCCGCAGGCGCGGGGTGGTGGTGTCGATGACGGTTCCGGCGAACCCGGGGATCCGGCACAGGACCGCGATCGCCACGCGGCGCACGGCGGCGGCCCGGTCCTGTCCCCCGGTCATCGCCCAGCCGACGAGGACGGCCTTCTTCACCAGGGCCCGCGCGTGCGGCCGGCGCTCCTCCTCGTAGCTCTCGAGCAGCCGGGGGTCCGTGCCCCCGGCCAGGACCGCCGCGAGCTTCCAGGCGAGGTTGTGCGCGTCCCGCAGCCCGGCGCCGAGGCCCTGCCCGATGAACGGCGGGGTGAGGTGGGCCGCGTCGCCGAGGAGGAGGACCCGACCGACGCGCCACCGCGCGGCGAGCCGGGCCTTGAAGGTGTACGTCGCCTGCCGCACCACCTCGAGCCCCGCCAGGTCGTCGCGCCCGGTCCACGGGCGGAGCAGGCCCGCGAGCCGCGCAGGCGCGACGAGGTCGTCGGCGGTCTCCTCCCCCACGAGCTGGAACTCGAACCGGTAGCGCCGCCCGACCAGCTGCATGAAGGTCGCGGCCCGGTCCGGGTCGCAGACCTGCTCCACGCCGTCCCAGACGTCGAGGTCACGGTCGGCGACGACGTCGACGACCAGCCACTGCTCGGTGAACCCGAGGTCCTCCGTCTCGACGCCGAGCAGCTCGCGGACGGTGCTGTTCGCGCCGTCGCAGCCGAGGACGTACGACGCCGGCAGCTGCTCCTCGGCACCGGAGTCGAGGTCCCTCGCGGTGACCGTGCAGGCGGGGCCGTCGACGCCGGTCACGGCGGTGACGTCCCGGCGGGTCCGCACGGAGACCAGCGGGTGCGCGAGCAGCCGGTCCCGGAGCAGCTCCTCGAGCTCGGGCTGGTCGAACATGTTGGCCTCGGGGTAGCCCTGGCTGCTCCGCTCGGCGCTGCGCGTGAACTCCCCCATCACCCGGTGCTGCGCGTCGAGCAGCCGCAGTCCGGAGGCGGGGCGGGACCGGGCGAGGAAGTCGTCGACGACCCCGAGGTCGTCGAGGATCCGCAGCACCTCGTCGTCGAGGTGCACCGCGCGGGGCAGCGGGTAGGGCTCGGCGTACCGGTCGAGCACGGTCACCGCGACGCCGCGATCGGCCAGGAGCAGCGCGGCGGCCGAGCCGACCGGGCCGGCGCCGACGACCACGACGGGGGCGGGGCGGGCCGCAGGAGGGATGGAGGTGCTCACGGCGCGACCGCGATCCGGTGGTGCTGGCTGCCGAGGTCGATCGCGCCGTCCGGCGTCGCGATCCGGGCCGAGACCGCGTCGCCGTCACGCAGGTAGCGCGGGTTGGACGCCTGCTTGTCGAAGAAGACCTTCCACTTCACCTTCGGCGGCAGCAGCGCCCCGATCTTCTCGACGACCACGTGCGGCGCCTTGAGGGCGGTGCCGCCGGGGGTCCCGGTGAGCAGCAGGTCGCCGGGAGCCAGCGGCTGGAAGCGGGCGAGCAGGCTGAGCGCCCGGGCCGGGCGCACGATCATCTCCGCCACGCTGCTGTCCTGGCGGACCTCGCCGTTGACCGACAGGCGCAGCCGCAGCTCGGCGAGCCGGCGCAGCTCGGCGGCGTCGACCAGGGTCAGGTAGGGCCCGACGGGGGTGAACGTCGGGTAGGACTTCGACTCGTAGAACTGGGTGCGGGTCAGCTGGATCTCGCGGGCGCTCACGTCGTCGGTGACGACCAGGCCCGCCACGTAGTCGCCGAGCTCCTCGTCGGTGACCTCGGTGCCGATCGGCAGCGGTGCGCCCAGGACCAGGCCGAGCTCGACCTCGTAGTCGAGGAACCGCACGTGGCCGGGGCGGACGATGTCGCCGGTCGGTCCCGTCACCGAGCTCGACGACTTGCGGAAGAAGGTCGGCGGCACCGAGTCGGGGTCGAAGCCGGAGTCGTGGGCGTGCGAGCGGTAGTTGACCATCTGGGCCACCACCCGGGCCGGGGTCGTCACCGGGCTGAGCAGCTCCAGGTCGGTGACCGGGACGGCGCCGGCGTCGGTCGCGGCCGCGGCCGCCACCGCCTCCCGGTCGGCCAGCAGCTCGGCGGTCGTGGTCGCCGTGGTCCGGACCGGGGTGGCCAGGGCGTCGGCCGACACGACCCACCAGCCGTCGGCGGTGCGGGCGACGTTGGTGCTCATGCCGACATCGCCTTCATCAGGGCCCGCAGGGTGCCGGCGTCGATGTCGTTGTCGTCGACCGCGAGCGCCGTGAGCACGGCGCGGACGAGCTTCGGGTGGGGCTTGGTGCCGAGGAAGTCCCGGCTGACCGGCGGGCCCCACTGGGCCAGGCCGCTCGCGGACATCGGGGACCAGCCGGCCTCGACCGAGCAGTCGAAGCGGTCGCCGTCGGCGAAGTGCTCGAACATCAGGCGGTCGGGGTCGCGCCAGTAGTCGAAGATCTGGCTGCCCTGGATGTGGCGGCCGATGCCCCACACCCGCTGGTAGCCGCGGTCGCGGAGGAACTCGCCCCCGGTCGCGATCGCGTCCAGGTCGGTGACCTGGTAGGCCGAGTGCGCGTACCCGGTCTGGGGCCCGAGGAACATGGCGATCGTGTGGTGGTCCGTGGGCGCGCTGCCCTGGTCGCACCGCATGAAGGCCATCGTCGGACCGTGCTCGCGGAGGTCGTCGAGGAAGAGGAAGTCGCTGACGATCAGTCCGAGCGTCTCGAGGTACCAGTCGAGCGAAGCGCTGAAGCGCGTCGTCTCGAGCGCGACGTGACCGAGCCGCTGCACCTGCGCCGCGGCCCGCGGCGGGCGCTGCGGCACGTTGGGGCGCACGGTGGTCCGACCGAAGTTCAGCGTGAGCGGGGCTCGCTCGGCGAGCGCCGGGAGCTCGGGCAGGCCGGCGACGACGCGGACCTCGTAGCCGCTCGGGTCGACCAGGCGGACGGCGCGACCGCCGCGGTGGTCCTCGACGCGGCTGCCGGTGCTGCGTGCCAGCCGGTCGAGGTCGGACCGGGAGGCGGCCTGCATCGCGTGGCCGACGTACCGCGAGCGGGGGCCGCGTCGGATCACCAGGCAGGGGCCGTTGGCCCAGGTCCCGCGCAGGCGGAGCTCGTCGGGGGTGCGGTCGGCCACCGCGAACCCGAAGTCGACCAGGAAGCGCTGGGCGCGCTCGAGGTCGGGCTTCTCGAACTCCAGCCAGGCCAGGTCGACGACCTTGATCACCGGGTTCGCCGCCCGGGGCCAGCTGATGGACCGCGCGACCGCCGGCATCGACGACCCCGCAGCGGTCTTCGCGACCTCGCTGCGGATGTCGGGCCGGCTCGGCTGGACCCACCCCGACCTCGCGCGGTTCCTCTCCGGCGCCGGGCTCGAGGTGCTGCGGCGCCCCGACGGGCTCGCCCCCCGGGCGCTGCGCGACATCCAGGTGGCGCAGGAGGCCGGCCGCTTCGTCCCGGGCTCGGCGGAGGTCGGCCTGTCCGCGGTCGCCGGCGGGCTGATCGAGCTGCTCCGGCTCCGGACGGAGGAGCCGGACGCCGTCACCGAGGACGCCGTCGACGACCTCGCGCGCGGCATGCTCCGCTTCTTCGGCCTCAGCGACGAGGACGCCGCCGAGATCGCCGCGCGGCCGCTGCCGTCGTACGACGAGGCCTGAGGCCACCCACGGGTCGCCGCGGGTGGGCGGCCCGGCGCCGAGCGGGCTCGCTAGGAGCCCGCCACCGCCTCCCGGGCGGCCACGAACGCGCCGACACAGCGGCGTACGTCGGCCTCGGAGTGCGCCGCCGAGAGCTGGACGCGGATCCGGGCCTGGCCACGGGGCACCACCGGGAACGAGAAGGCGATGACGTAGACGCCCTGGCCGAGCATGTGGTCGGCGATCGCGGTGGCCAGCCGGGCACCGTCCTCGCCGGGGAACATCACCGGCGTGATGGGGTGCTCCCCGGGGAGCAGGGCGAAGCCGGCCTCGGTCATCAGCGTCCGGAAGAGTGCGCTGTTGGCCGCCAGCGTGTCGCGGGCCTCGCTGGAGGACGTCGCCAGGTCCAGGGCCTTGAGCGAGCCCGCCACGACGGCCGGGGCGACCGAGTTGGAGAACAGGTAGGGACGCGAGCGCTGCCGCAGCAGGTCGACGACCTCCTGGTGGGAGGCGACGTAGCCACCGGAGGCTCCCCCGAGCGCCTTCCCGAGCGTGCCGGTGACCACGTCGACGCGGTCCACGACGCCGAAGAGCTCCGGCGTGCCGCGGCCACCGGGCCCCACGCACCCGACCGCGTGCGAGTCGTCGACCAGCACCAGCGCGGAGAACTCGTCGGCCAGGTCGCAGATCTCCGGGAGCGGCGCGAAGCTGCCGTCCATCGAGAACACGCCGTCGGTCGCGACCAGCACCCGTCGCGCGCCGGCCGCGCGAGCCGCGGTCAGCTGGACGCGCAGGTCGGCCGTGTCGGCGTTGCGGTAGCGGTAGCGCGCCGCCTTGCTCAGCCGGATGCCGTCGATGATCGAGGCGTGGTTGAGCTCGTCGGAGACGATCGCGTCCCCCTCGCCGCAGAGCACCTCGAAGACGCCCCCGTTGGCGTCGAAGCACGAGCTGTACAGGATCGCCGCGTCCACCTGGAGGAAGTCCGCCAGGCGCCGCTCCAGCTGGGTGTGCTGGGTCTGCGTGCCGCAGATGAACCGGACCGAGCTCATGCCGAAGCCCCAGGTGTCCAGCGCCTGCTTGCTCGCCGCGACGACCTCGGGGTGGTCGGAGAACCCGAGGTAGTTGTTGGCACAGAAGTTCAGCGCTTCCCCCGCAGTGGTGGAGATGTGCGCCGCCTGGGGCGTGGTGATCTCGCGCTCGCGCTTGTAGAGCCCGGCGCCCTCGATCTCCGCGAGGGTGTCGGCCAGCTGCTGCTTCACGTCGCCGTACATCTCAGCTCCAATCCAGGACGGCCTTGCCGCCCACGCCGGACCGGGTGTGCTCGAAGGCCTGCTCCCAGTCCTCCGCCGGCCCCCGCCAGGTGATCACGGACAGGACCGCGTCCCGCAGGGCCGGGGTCGTCGCGAGCATCGCGCCCATGAGGTACCAGGTCTCGAACATCTCGCGGCCGTAGATCCCGCGCAGCGTGATCATGTGGGTGATCACCTTCCCCCAGTCGACCTCGTACGACGACTGCGGCAGGCCGAGCATCGCGACCCGGGCGCCGTGGGTGAGGTTCGCCAGCAGGTCGCGCACCGCAGCAGGCGCACCCGACATCTCCAGGCCGACGTCGAAGCCCTCGAGCATCCCGAGGCGCTCCTGAGCCCAGGCGAGGTCCTGGCCCTCGGAGACGTCGACGGTGAGGTCGGCGCCGGCGCGGGCGGCCAGCGCCAGCCGCTCGGGCCGGAGGTCGGTGACCGCGATCCGCCGAGCACCCGCGTGGCGCACGACGGCGGTCGCCATGACTCCGATCGGGCCGGCCCCGGTGATGGCGACGTCCTCCCCCACGACCGGCCACTGGAGGGCGGTGTGGGTGGCGTTGCCGAGCGGGTCGAACAGCGCGCCGAGGTCGGGGTCGAGGTCGGCGGGCTGCACCCAGGCGTTGGTGGCCGGGATGACGACGTAGTCGGCGAACGCACCGTCGCGGTTCACGCCGACCCCGATGGTGTGGATGCAGAGCTGGCGCCGTCCCGCGCGGCAGTTGCGGCACGCGCCGCACACGATGTGCCCCTCGCCGGAGACCTTGTCGCCCACGGAGACGTGGTCGACGTCGGCGCCGACCTCGACTACCTCGCCGAAGAACTCGTGGCCGATCGTCATCGGCGGGTGCACCGTCGCTGCCGCCCAGTCGTCCCACGACCACAGGTGCAGGTCGGTCCCGCAGAGGCCGGCTCGGAGCACCCGGATCTTCACGTCCCGGTCGCCGCAGACCGGCTCGGGGAGGTCGACGAGCTCGAGGCCGGGTCCGTCCTTCGTCTTCACCAGCGCGCGCACGTCCTCATCCTGCACCGGTCGTCGACCCGGCGCGGTGGTTCCAGCTCAGGACCTCGGTCCCTGGCGGGCGCGCCCCGTCCGGTCGGAGGATGGGTGGCGAGGTGATGAGCGATGACCGGCAGGCGCCCAGCAGGTCGCGCCGGGGCTGCCGCGGTCGTGCTCGCCGTGGCTGCCTCCCTCGCCGCGTGCGCGAGCGGGCCGACCGCCGCGCCCACCCCGCCGGCGCCGACCAGGTCGCCGACGTCGACCGTCGAGTACTCCCCCGGCCTCACCGAGGACGTCTACCTGCCCGACGGCCCCGGCCAGGACGGCGGACAGGACGGCGGCCGGGTGCCCCTGGTCGTGATGGTGCCGGGCGGCTCGTGGACCACCGCCGACCCCGCGGGCTTCGCCGGGCTGGCAGCCGCGCTCGCGGACCACGGGGTCGCCGCGGCGCCGACCCACATCCGGGCGGCCCAGGACGGGGTCACCTACCCGGTGCCGGTCGAGGACGTCCTGTGCGCCGCGGCCACGGCCGCCCAGGACGTCCGCCGGGCCGGGTTCGTGCCCGACCCCGTCGCCGTCCTCGGGCACTCGTCCGGGGCACACCTGGCCGCGCTCGCCGTCCTGGCGGTGGACGACTACGCGCCCACCTGCGACGCCCCCGCCGTCCGGCCGGACGCGCTCGTGGGGCTCAGCGGCCCCTACGACATCGCGCAGGTCCCCGACCTGGCGGTGGCGCTGCTGGGCAGCGACCCCGACGACGACCCGGACGCCTGGGCGAGCGCGAACCCGGTCGACCGCGCCGACCTGCGTCCCGACGTCCCGGTCCTGCTCCTGCACGGCGAGGCCGACACGACCGTCCCGGTCGCCTTCACCGACCAGTTCGCCGAGGCGCTCCAGGACGGCGGGCACCCGACGACCGTGGCCGTGGTGGCGGACGCCGACCACCAGACGATCTACACCGCCGAGGTCGCGGCCGACCGGGTGGCGTCCTGGCTGCTCTCACAACGAATGCGTCACGACTGAGCGCCGACCGGTCCCGCGGGCGGGATCGTCGACGACACTCTCCCCATGCGTGGTGTCGGAGCAGGTGTGGTCGCGCTCGCGCTCGCCCTGGCCGGCTGCGGCGGGTCCGAGGACGAGGCAGCGGACCCGGCACCGTCCTCCTCCGGGCCGGCGCAGGTGACCGAGCTGGACGACGGCGCGGTCGGCATCGCCGACGTGGGCGGCGAGCCGTGGCTGGTGCAGGTCGACGCCGGCACCGTCCTCCCGGGCACGGGTGACCCGGTCGAGGTCGGCAGGGCCCCGCTGCGGATCGTGGACACCCCGGGCGGCGTGTGGGTGAGCGTCATCCAGGACGGCACCGTGGTGCGCATCGACCCCGACAGCGGGCAGGTCGACACGACCGTGCACCTGAAGCCGGGCGGCAGCGAGCCCGAGGGGCTGGCCTGGGACGGCTCCCACCTGTGGGTCGTCGACCAGGCCGGCGGCCGGGTCGTCGAGCTCGACGCCGACGGCGGGGTCGTCGCGTCGTACGCCACCGACGACGAGCCACGCCTGGTCGCGGCCGGCGACAGCGGGATCTGGGTCGCCAACTACGGCGGGACGTCGGTCACGCGGGTGGCCGACGGCAAGGTCCGCACCGCGCACCTGACCTCGTGCTCCGGGCCGCAGGGCATCGCCGAGACCGCCGGCCGGGTCTGGGTGTCCTGCACGCTCAGCGGCAAGGCGATCGCGCTCGACGCCGGCACGATGAAGCAGGTCGCCGAGGTCCCCGGCATCCCGGACGCCGACGCGGTCGTCGCGGATGGCGACACCGTCTACGTCGTCGGCCAGACCGGGCCGACCGTCTACGTCATCGACTCCGCCGCCGGCACCCTGACCGACACCGTGCGGCTGGACGACGCGCCGCCCACCAGCGAGAACGTCGGGGCGGCGGTGGTCGGCGAGGACCTCGTCGTCACCCACCCCGACGTACGACGGGTGTACACCTGGCCGCTGCCGTGACCGCCGACCCGGGGCCGGCGCCGGGCGTCGAGCGCTCCTTCGTCCTCGTGCGGGTGGTCCGGGGCTCGCTGCTGCTGGTCTTCGTCGTGCTGGCGGTCGTCGGCGTCGAGGCGCGCGGCTGGTCGTCCTGGATCTCGGTCGCGCTGGTCGTCGTCGGCCTGCTGCTCCTCGTGCAGCTGGCGCGCGACGTCCGGCGCCTCAGCGGACCGGGTGACCGGCCGCCGCCAGGGCGCTCTTGACGTCGGCGATCCGCAGCGTGCCGAAGTGGAAGACGGTCGCGGCCAGGACCGCGTCCGCGCCGGCCTCGACCGCCGGCGGGAAGTGCTCGGTCGCGCCCGCGCCACCGGAGGCGATGACCGGGATCGTCACCTCGCGGCGCACCGCGCGGATCAGCTCGAGGTCGAACCCGTCCTGGGTGCCGTCGGCGTCCATCGCGTTGAGCAGGATCTCCCCGGCCCCGAGCTCGGTGGCGCGCGCCGCCCACTCGATCGCGTCCAGCCCGGCCGACTTCCGGCCGCCGTGCGTGGTGACCTCGAACCCGGACGGGGTGCCGGTCGCGCGGCGGGCGTCGACGGAGAGGACCAGCACCTGGTTGCCGAACCGGTCCGCGATCTCCGCGACCAGCTCGGGACGGTGGATCGCCGCGGTGTTGACGGCGACCTTGTCGGCACCGGCGCGCAGCAGCCGGTCGACGTCCTCCACCGACGACACTCCCCCGCCGACGGTCAGCGGGATGAAGACCTCCTCGGCCGTGCGCGACACGATCTCCATCGTGGTCGCCCGGCCCTCGTGGGAGGCGGAGATGTCGAGGAAGGTCAGCTCGTCGGCACCCTCGGCGTCGTAGGCCCGCGCCAGCTCGACCGGGTCGCCGGCGTCGCGCAGCTCCTGGAAGTTGATGCCCTTGACCACGCGCCCGGCGTCGACGTCCAGGCACGGGATGACGCGGACGGCGAGGGTCACGGGGTGCTCCCCTGCGCGCCCCGGGTGAGCGCCAGCGCGTCCTCGAGCGTGAACCGGCCCTCGTAGAGCGCGGTGCCCGCGATCGCGCCCTCGACCCCCTCCGGGACCAGCGTCATCAGCGCCCGGATGTCGTCGAGCGTCGTGACGCCGCCCGACGCGACGACCGGCGCCGCCGTGGCGGCGCAGACGGCACGCAGCAGCTCCAGGTTCGGCCCCTGGAGCATCCCGTCCTTGTTGACGTCGGTGACGACGTAGCGGGCACAACCCTCGGTGTCGAGGCGGGCCAGCGTCTCGTAGAGGTCGCCGCCCTCCCGGGTCCAGCCCCGCGCGGCCAACGTCCGACCGCGGACGTCCAGGCCGATCGCGATCCGGTCACCGTGCTCGGCGATCACCCGGGCGCACCACTCCGGCTCCTCCAGGGCGGCGGTCCCGATGTTGACCCGGCGGCACCCGGTCGCCAGCGCCGAGGCCAGCGACTCGTCGTCGCGGATCCCGCCGCTCATCTCCACCTGGATGTCGAGCGCCCCCACGATCTCGGCCTGCAGCTCACGGTTCGACCCGCGGCCGAACGCCGCGTCGAGGTCGACGAGGTGGATCCACTCCGCACCGGCGTCCTGCCAGCGCAGCGCGGCCGCGACCGGGTCGCCGTACACCCGCTCGGAGCCGGCGACGCCCTGGGCCAGCTGGACGGCGCGGCCCTCGGTGATGTCGACGGCAGGCAGCAGCTCGAGGTAGTCGCTCACGGTGGTCATCTCTTCACGATCGGCGGAACAGGAGGGTGTGCAGGACAGGTGCGGCGAGCAGGCTGACCACCAGCGCGGCGAGGCGGAGGGCCCAGTCGTCGCTGAGGATCCAGACCAGGACGTTGATCGCGAGCAGGACCGCGACGAGCGCGCCGTTCTGCTTGCGCCGGCGCTCGGCGAGGATGCCCGACGGGCCCCGGCGGCGCTGCGGGAGCCGCGAGGTGACGGCCTGCACCCGCGCCTCGCGGCGCTCCTTGCGCTCGGCCTCGGCGGCGCGGGCGGCGGCGAGCACCGCCGCCTCCCGCTCGCGCTCGGCGCGCCGCCGCGCCCGCTCCTTGCTCACAGCGCCGCCACCCAGTTGCGCAGCAGCGCGGCGCCCGCGTCGCCGGACTTCTCCGGGTGGAACTGCGTGGCGGTGAGCGGGCCGTTCTCGACGGCCGCCACGAACCGGTCGCCGCCGTGCTCGGCCCAGGTGACCAGGGGCGCCCGGGTGCGGTCGTTGGTGACGAGCGTCCAGTCGCGGACGCCGTAGGAGTGCACGAAGTAGAACCGCTCCCCCTCGACGCCCCGGAACAGCGTGCTGCCGTCCGGGACCTCGACGGTGTTCCAGCCCATGTGCGGGACGACCGGCGCCTGGAGCCGCTCGACGACGCCGGGCCACTCGTCGCACCCGGCGGTCTCGACGCCGTGCTCGACCCCGCGCTCGAAGAGGATCTGCATGCCGACGCAGATCCCCAGCACGGGGCGGCCGCCCGCGAGCCGGCGGCCGATGACCTCGTGGCCGCGGATCGCCCGCAGTCCCCGCATGCAGGCCGCGAACGCCCCCACTCCCGGCACGACGAGGCCGTCGGCGTCCTGCGCCAAGGCGCGGTCCGAGGTCAGCGTCACGTCCGCACCGGCGCGCTCGAGCGCACGCACGGCCGAGCGGAGGTTCCCCGACCCGTAGTCGAGGACCACGACCTGCTTCGTCACACGGCGCCCTTCGTCACAGGCTGCCCTTGGTCGAGGGCACACCCGTCTCCCGCGGGTCGAGCGCGACCGCGTCGCGGAACGCCCGGGCGAACGCCTTGAACTGGGTCTCGACGATGTGGTGCGGCTCCCGCCCGGCGAGCACGCGGACGTGCAGTGCGAGGTGGGCGTGGAACGCGACGGTCTCGAAGACGTGCCGGGTCAGGGAGCCGAGGTAGTCGCCACCGAGCAGGACGTACTGCTGGCCCTCGGGCTCGCCGGTGTGCACGCAGTAGGGCCGGCCCGAGACGTCGACGACGGCCTGCACCAGCGCCTCGTCGAGCGGGACGGTGGCGTCACCGAAGCGGCGGATCCCCTGCTTGTCGCCCAACGCCTCGCGCAGCGCCTGGCCCAGCACGATCGCGGTGTCCTCGACGGTGTGGTGGGCGTCGACGTGGGTGTCGCCCGCGGTCTGCACCGTGAGGTCGACCAGGGCGTGCCGGCCGAAGGCCTCGAGCATGTGGTCGTAGAACCCGACCCCGGTCGAGACGTCGGTGCGTCCGGTGCCGTCGAGGTCGACCTCGACCAGCACCTTCGACTCCTTGGTCTGCCGCTCGACGCGTGCCGTCCTGCTCATCGCCCGTCCTCCCTGTGTAGCGCCATGACCTGCGTGAGTGCGTCCTGGAACGCCTGCATCTCCTGCGCGGTGCCGATCGACACCCGCAGCCACCCGTCGGGGCCGGTCTCCCGGACCAGCACGCCCCGGTCGAGCAGCCCCTGCCAGACAGCATGACGGTCGGCGAACGTCCCGAACAGCGCGAAGTTCGCGTCGGTGTCCGCGACCGTGAGCCCCTGGCCGCGCAGCCAGTCGACGGTGCGGTCGCGCTCGGCGCGCAGCTCGTCGACCTTCCCGAGCAGCTCCGGGGCGTGCCGGAGCGCCGCGAGCGCGGTCGCCTGGGTCACCGCGGAGAGGTGGTAGGGCAGCCGGACCACGCGGATCGCGTCGCAGATCTCGGGGGCCGCCGCGAGGTAGCCGACCCGGGCGCCGGCGAGCGCGAACGCCTTGCTCATGGTCCGGGTGACGACCAGGTTGCGGTGCCGCGGCAGCAGCTCGAGGGCGCTCGGCGTGCCGGCGCGGCGGAACTCGCCGTACGCCTCGTCGACCACGACGACGCCGCTCTGCCCGGTGCCGGCGGCCGCCTCGCAGAGCGCCGTGACCGCCTCGAGCGGCAGCGCGGTGCCGGTCGGGTTGTTCGGGCTCGGCAGCAGCACGACGCTCGGCTGCCGCTCCTTCACCAGGTCGTGGGCGTGGTCGAGGTCGAGCGCGAAGTCGGTCTCGCGGTGCCCGACCACCCACTCGGTGACCGTGTCGCGGGCGTACTCCGGGTACATCGAGTAGGTCGGCGCGAAGCTCAACGCCACCCGCCGCGGGCCGCCGAAGGCCTGGAGCAGCTGGAGCATGACCTCGTTGGAACCGTTGGCCGCCCACACCTGGTCGGCCGTGACGCCGTGACCGAGGTACGACGCCAGCGCCTCGCGGAGCGCCGTGAACTCGCGGTCGGGGTAGCGGTTGAGCGTGGTCGCCGCCTCCGCGACGGCGGCGGCGATGTCGGCCGCGCACGCCGCCGACGGACCGTAGGGGTTCTCGTTGACGTTGAGCTGGACCGGCGCCTGCTCGAGGGAGAGCTGGGGCGCGCCGTAGGGCTCGACGCCTCGCAGCTCCTCCCGGAGCGGTGGGAAGTCCATGGCGTCAGCCCTCGAAGCGCACGCGGACCGCGGCACCGTGGCCGGGCAGGTCCTCGGCCGCGGCGAGCGTCACGACGTGGTCGGCGACCTCGGCGAGCGCCGCGCGCGAGTAGTCGATGACGTGCACCGACTTGGTGAACGCCCGCACCGACAGGCCGCTGCTGTGGCAGGCGCAGCCACCGGTGGGCAGCACGTGGTTGGAGCCGGCGCAGTAGTCGCCGAGGCTGACCGGCGCGTAGGGGCCGACGAACACCGCCCCGGCGTTGCGCACCCGGGCGGCCCACGCGGCGGCGTCCACGGTGTGGATCTCGAGGTGCTCGGCGGCGTAGGCGTCGACCACGGCGAGGCCCTGCTCGAGGTCGTCGACGAGGACGATGCCCGACTGCGGGCCGGAGAGGCTGGTGCGGATCCGCTCGACGTGGCGGGTCACCGACACCTGCTTGTCGAGCTCGGCCTCGACCTCGTCGGCCAGCCGCTCGGACGGGGTGACCAGGACGGCGGCGGCGAGCGGGTCGTGCTCGGCCTGGCTGAGCAGGTCGGCGGCGACGTAGGCCGCCTGGGCGGTGTCGTCGGCCAGGATCGCGATCTCGGTCGGGCCGGCCTCGGAGTCGATGCCGACCAGGCCCTTGAGCAGCCGCTTGGCGGTGACGGTCCAGATGTTGCCGGGCCCGGTCACCAGGTCGACCTTGGCGCACGGGCCGGTGCCGTAGGCGAACATCGCGATCGCCTGGGCGCCGCCGACGGCGTACACCTCCTCGACGCCGAGCAGCGCGCACGCGGCCAGGATCGTCGGGTGCACGGCACCGCCGAACTCGCGCTGCGGCGGGCTGGCCAGCGCGATCGACGCCACCCCGGCGGTCTGGGCGGGCACGACGTTCATCAGCACGCTGGAGACCAGGGGCGCGAGGCCGCCGGGGACGTAGAGGCCGACCCGGCCGACGGGCACCTTGCGGTGCACCACGCGGGCGCCGTCCGCGAGGTCGGTGACGGCGTCCTGCTCCAGCTCGTTCGCACAGGTGGCGCGCAGCCGCCGGATGGACTCCTCGAGACCGGCACGGATGTCGGGGTCGAGCTGCTCGAGCGCGTCCCGGATGTCCGCGACCGGGACCCGGATGTCGTCGACGACGACGCCGTCGAAGCGCTCGGAGAGCTCCCGGATCGCCTCGAGCCCGCGGACCCGGACGTCCTCGCAGATCGCGTGCACCGCCGGCACCGCAGCCTCGACGTCGAAGTCGGAGCGGGGCACGGCTGCGCGGTAGTCGACGTCACCGTCGGCGCCACGCAGGTCGATGCGGGAGATCATGGCCCCGATTCTACGAGCGCGGACCCGGCGACCCCGAACCGCGACAGTCCCTGGACGGGGAGCCATGCCCTAGGTTGGTCGCGTGGCCGATCCGCTGCCGATGTTCCCGCTGAACACCGTGCTCTTCCCCGGCGTGAGCGTGCCGTTGACCGTCTTCGAGGACCGCTACCGGGCGATGGTCCACCACCTGCTCCGGGTCGAGGACCCCGCCGAGCGGCTGTTCGGGTCGGTGGGCATCCGGGAGGGCTACGAGGTCGGCGACCACGGCGCCCAGTCGCTCTACCGGGTCGGCGTCCGGATGCAGCTGACCGAGATCGAGGCCAACCCCGACGGCACCTTCGAGGTCGTCGCGGTCGGGCAGGAGCGGATCCAGCTGGACCGGCTGGTGACCTCCGGGCCGTTCCCCGTCGGCGAGGTCTCCGACCACCCCGACCCGGACGCACCGGTCCCGGAGTCGATCCTCGAGAAGGCGCGGGTCGCGTTCACGGCGTACCGCGCGGCGCTCGCCGACATCCGTGCCGACCCGTACGCCGGCACGCTGCCGCGGGACCCGACGTACCTGTCGTGGACGCTGGCGGCGGTCGCGCCGCTGCCGATGCAGGAACGGCAGGCGCTGCTCGAGGCCGAGGACGCCGCCGTGCGGCTGGTGATGGTCACCGACCTGCTGCGCTCCGAGCTGCGGGCGATGAACGTGATCCCGTCGCTGCCGGCCACCGAGGTGGCCCGGACCCGCTGGTCGCCGAACTGAGCGGACCGATGGCCAGGAAGAGGTCCGCCGGCAGCACACCGGCCACGGTCGCCCTGACCGCGGCGGGCATCGCCTTCACCCTGCACGAGTACGACCACGACCCGCGGGCGGCCTCCTACGGGCTCGAGGCCGCCGCCGCCCTGGGCCTGGACCCGGCGCAGGTCTTCAAGACGCTGATGGCGACCGTCGACGGCCGGCTCGCCGTCGGCATCGTGCCGGTCGCCGGGCAGCTCGACCTCAAGGCGCTGGCCCGGGCGCTCGGCGCCAGCAAGGCGTCGATGGCCGACGTGACCGCGGCCGAGCGCGCCACCGGGTACGTCGCCGGCGGCATCTCCCCGGTCGGCCAGAAGCGCGCGCACCCGACCGTGCTCGACCGGAGCGCGCTCGGCTTCGCGACCGTCTACGTCTCGGGCGGCCGGCGCGGCCTCGACCTCGGCATCGCCCCCGACGACCTGGTCCGGGTCATCGGCGCGACGGTGGCCCCGATCAGCCGGTCGTGACCCGCAGCACCAGGTGCGTCGTCCCGTCGGCGGTCCGCAGGCTCGCCCCGAGCCCCTGGAGCGGCGCGAGGTTGTCCGCGACCTCCTGGTCGTCGCCGGCCAGGCTGTCGAGCCAGCTGCCCGCGTCGAAGTCGACGAACAGCACGGCCGAGGCGTCCTCCGCGTCGGGCACCGCCCGCTGGAAGACGTCGGTGTCGCCGAGCCCCCCGTCGGCGAGCAGGGCCTCGCGGTAGTCGGGGTCCGGCCCGATGGCCACGACGTCGCCCTCGCTGTCGCTCCCGAACGGCTCTCCGAGGTCCTCGAGGACGGACGAGATCGCGTCGGCGTCGCCCTCCACCTTCAGCCCCACCGGGACACCGGCGCCGTCCGGGCTGTCGAGCAGGCTGTCGGGGTCGATGTCACCGCTGACGGCCAGCGCGGCGGACCGGCCGGCGAGCGTCTCGGCGTCCTCGGGCAGGTCGAGACCGGTCTGCGCCGCGAGCTCGCGCAGCGCGTCCTCGCCGACGAGGTCGGTGAGCCAGCCCTCCACGAAGCCGACGCCGATCGCCACCCCCGTGTCGTCGGGGAGCGTCGCGAGGACGTCGTCCCCGGCCTCGCTGCCCTCGAGCGCGGACTGGGCCGAGCCGGCGTCCCCGGCGACCTCGAGCTCCAGGGACCCGTCGGAGAACCGGAGGGTGGCGGCCATCCCGCCGAAGCCGTCGAGCGCGTCCGCGGCCTCGGAGGGCAGGTCCTCCGGCCCGGTCCACGAGTAGCCGGTGCAGGGCGCCTCGCACGTGCCGTACTCCTGCGGCATCGCGGCGAGCGGATCACCGGGCAGCAGGCCGCCGAGCTCGTCGGCGAGCAGCTCACCGGCCCTCGGCGAGACGTAGACGGTGGCGATCCCGTCGCCGCCGGACTCGTCGGTCCAGTGCTCGAAGTCGGCGTCCTCCGAGAGCGGCTCGTCGGTGGCGTCGGCGGCCACGCCGTCGACGACCTCCTGCGTCTCGCCGAGCAGCGCCCAGTCGCCGTCGATCGTCCAGGCCAGGTCGCCGCCGCAGTCGCGCAGCGTCGCGAGCGCCTCGTCGGCGGCGTCCTGGTCGCTGACCTGCAGCACGACCACGGGGACCGGGGAGTCCTCGCCGCGGTCGACGGCGGCGACCGCCATCCGGTCGCCCAGCCAGGGCTCGATGTCGTCGCCGTAGTCGACGTCGGGACAGGTCCCGGAGTCCTGGACCTGCTCGAAGACCCACTTCCGCACGTCGTCGTCGGTGCTCAGACCGACCTGGTCGCGGAACGCCGGGAACTTCCTCAGGGTGCGCAGCGCCTCGATCTTCTGGCCGCCGCTCGGGTCGAGGTCCACGCTGGCGTAGGCGACCGTCGAGGCCGGCAGCGCCTCGGCCGGCTGCGGCCCGGTCGAGAAGAACGACCACGCCGCCCAGGCGCCGGCGCCGAGCAGGGCCACCACGGCGACCGCGCCACCGACGATCCACGGCGTCCTGCCCAGCCCGGTGGGCGTGGGCTGACCGTCGTGGCTGTCGAGGTACTCCGTGGTCCCGGACACCCCGGAATCCTAAGCCACGTGACGAGGAGGCGGCGGGTGCTCCGTGCTCCGGTGCACGGCCGACAGGCCGAGGAACACCAGCGTGAGCGCCACCAGCGCACCGGCCGGCAGGGCGATCCACGGGCTCGCGCCGGACACGTCCAGCGAGCCCAGGAGGTGGGTGCCGTCCTTGGCCGTGCGGGCCGCCTCGACCTGGTCGTCGGGTCCGAGCGCCACCCCGACGACGTACATCAGCCAGGCACCGAGCGCGGAGCCCACCAGCACCCCGAGCAGGGTGACCAGCGGCTGGCGGTCGAGGAACAGCGCCACGAGCGCACCACCGACGAGACCCGCGATGCTGCCGACGACGACGTACCAGCCGGTGCCGGTGAACTGGCCGCGCAGGCTCGACTCGTCGAGCGGCTTCCAGGTGTGGTCGAGCACGGCACCGTGCGGCGGGGTCCACACCCACTCCCAGACCACGCCGGCGAGCACGCCGGCGACGGCGAGCACGGCGATCGCGAGCGCGAGCTGGACGAGCGCGGGACGGAGCGACGCGCGGTCCGGGCTCACCCGGTCAGGCATCCGGGCCCCAGCAGCTGCTTGAGGTCCGCGAAGAGCGCCGGGCTCGGCGTGACCCGCAGCCCGTCGTCGAGCCGCATGACCATGGTCTGCTCACGCGTCAAGAGTCGCAGGCGGACCTCGGTCATCCCGCGGTGGGTGCCGAGCACCTCCTTGAGCTGCTCCACGACCGGTGGGGTGCACCGCGTCGACGGCAGGCTGATCACCACAGGGCCGGAGGGACCGTCGGAGAGGTCCGGGACGCTGACCTCCTGCCCGTGCACCTCCGGCTGGTCCTTCTGCCGGGAGAGGCGGCCGCGGACCGTGATGATCGCGTCCTCGACCAGGTGCGGGCCGGCGAGCTGGTAGGCGCTGGGGAACAGCAGCACGTCGATGGCGCCGTCGAGGTCCTCGAGCGTCACCATCGCCCAGGCGTCACCGCGCTTGGTGATCTTGCGCTGCACCGACGTCACCAGCCCCGCGATGGTGATCGAGGCGCCGTCGGGACGCTCCTCGTCGAGCATCAGCTGTCCGATGGTGCAGTCGGTGCCGTTGGCCAGCACGTGCTCGAGACCCAGCAGCGGGTGGTCGGAGACGTAGAGGCCGAGCATCTCCCGCTCGTGGCCGAGCAGGGTCGTCTTGTCCCACTCGTCGATGTCGGGGATCGCGACGCTGACGCCGAACCCGCCGTCGGCGTCGTCGAGGCCGCCGAAGAGCGAGTCCTGCCCGATCGCCTCGTTGCGCTTGATGTCGACGAACTGGTCGACCGCGCTCTCGTGCACCGCCACCAGCGCGCGGCGCCGGTGCTTCATCTCGTCGAACGCCCCGGCCTTGATCAGCGACTCGATGACCCGCTTGTTGCAGACCTGGGCGGGCACCTTCTCGAGGAAGTCGTTGAAGTCGGCGTACCGGCCCTTCTCCTCGCGCGCCGACACGATGCCGTCCACGACGTTGGCGCCGACGTTGCGGACCGCGGTCAGGCCGAAGCGGACGTCGCGGCCGACCGGGGTGAAGTTGTGGGCGGACTCGTTCACGTCGGGCGGGAGCACCTGGATCTTCATCCGGCGGCACTCGTTGAGGTAGATCGCGGACTTGTCCTTGTCGTCCTTGACCGAGGTGAGCAGGGCGGCCATGTACTCGGCGGGGTAGTTCGCCTTGAGGTAGGCGGTCCAGTAGGAGACCAGGCCGTACGCCGCGGAGTGCGCCTTGTTGAACGCGTAGTCGGAGAACGGCAGCAGGATGTCCCAGAGCGTCTTGACCGCCGCCATGGAGTAGCCGCGGTCCTGCATGCCCTGGGAGAAGCCGGCGAACTGCTTGTCCAGCTCCTCCTTCTTCTTCTTGCCCATCGCCCGGCGCAGGATGTCCGCCTGTCCCAGGCTGTAGCCCGCGAGCTTCTGGGCGATCGCCATGACCTGCTCCTGGTAGACGATCAGACCGTAGGTCTCACCCAGGATGTCCGCGAGCGGCTCGGCCAGCTCGGGGTGGATCGCCTCGACCGGCTCCCGGCCGGTCTTGCGGCGGGCGTACTTGTTGTGCGAGTCCGCGCCCATCGGACCGGGGCGGTAGAGCGCGCCCACGGCGGAGATGTCCGCGAACGTGTCGGGCCGCATGCTGCGCAGCAGCGCACGCATCGGACCGCCGTCGAGCTGGAAGACACCGAGGGTGTCCCCGCGCTGGAGGAGCTTGTAGGTCGCCTCGTCGGTCAGCGGCAGGTCCTCGAGGACGACGTCCTCGTCGCGGTTCATCTTGATGTTCTTGACCGCGTCGTCGAGCACGGTGAGGTTGCGCAGCCCGAGGAAGTCCATCTTGATCAGGCCGAGGCCCTCACAGGTGGGGTAGTCGAACTGGGTGATCATCGCGCCGTCGGCGGGGCGCTTGAGCATCGGGATGATGTCGAGCAGCGGCTCGCTGGACATGATCACGCCCGCCGCGTGCACGCCCCACTGCCGCTTGAGGCCCTCGATGCCGATCGCGGTGTCGACCACGCGCTTGACGTCGTTGTCGGACTCGTAGAGCGACCGGAACTCGCCGCCCTCGCCGTACCTCTTGTGGGCGGGGTCGAAGATCTCCTGGAGCGGGACGTCCTTGCCCATCACCGCCGCGGGCATCGCCTTGGTGATCCGGTCACCCATCGCGAAGGGGTAGCCGAGGATCCGGCTGGAGTCCTTGACCGCCTGCTTCGCCTTGATGGTGCCGTAGGTGACGATGTAGGAGACCCGGTCGTCGCCGTACTTCTCGGTGACGTACTTGATCACCTCGCCGCGCCGGCGCTCGTCGAAGTCGATGTCGAAGTCGGGCATCGAGACGCGGTCGGGGTTGAGGAACCGCTCGAAGATCAGACCGTGCTCGAGCGGGTCGAGGTCGGTGATCCGCATCGCGTAGGCGACCATCGAGCCCGCGCCGGACCCGCGGCCCGGACCGACCCGGATGCCGTTGTCCTTGGCCCAGTTGATGAAGTCGGCGACGACGAGGAAGTAGCCGGGGAAGCCCATCTGGGTGATGACGCCGACCTCGAAGTCGGCCTGCTTGCGCACCGCGTCGGGGATGCCGTTCGGGTAGCGGAACCGCAGCCCCTTCTCGACCTCCTTGACCAGCCAGGAGTCCTCGTTCTCCCCCGGCGGGCAGGGGAACCGGGGCATGAAGGTGCCGTTGCCCTCGGTGAAGGAGACGTCGCAGCGCTCGGCGATCAGCAGCGTGTTGTCGCAGGCCTCGCGGAGCTGGTACTTGTCCGCCCAGAGCGCCCGCATCTCCTCGGCCGACTTCACGTAGTAGCCGTCGCCGCTGAACGCGAACCGCTGGCCCGGGCCGTCGCCGGCCGGGATGTCCATGGTGGACCCGGAGTTGATGCAGAGCAGGTGCTCCTGCGAGGGGGCGTCCTCGCGCATGACGTAGTGGGAGTCGTTGGTCGCGACCATCGGGATCCGCAGGTCCTTGGCGAGGCGCAGCAGCCCGTCGCGCACCCGCGACTCGATGTCGAGCCCGTGGTCCATCAGCTCGAGGAAGTAGTTGTCCCGGCCGAGGATGTCCTGGAAGTCGGCCGCGGCCTGGCGCGCGGCGTCGTACTGCCCGTGCCGCAGGTGCACCTGCACCTCGCCCGAGGGGCAGCCGGTGGTGCCGATGATGCCCTTGCTGTGCTGGGCGAGCAGCTCGCGGTCCATGCGCGGCTGCTTGAAGAACCCGTCGCGCCACGCGCCGGTGCTCAGCCGGAACAGGTTGTGCATCCCCTCGGTGGTCTCCGAGAGCAGCGTCATGTGGGTGTAGGCGCCGCGCGCGGAGACGTCGTCGGGGCCGCCGCCGTAGAAGTTGACGCCCTTGCGCTCGAACCGGGAGATGTTGGGCGCGAAGTAGGCCTCGATGCCGATGATCGGCTTGACCCCCGCCGCCTTCGCCTTCTTGTAGAACTCGTGGGCGCCGAACACGTTGCCGTGGTCGGTCATCGCGATCGCGGGCATCCCCAGCTCGGCCGCCCGCTCGGCCAGCGGGCCGAGCCGGGCCGCCCCGTCGAGCATGGAGTACTCGGTGTGGACGTGGAGGTGGACGAAGGAGTCCTGGGAGCCGTTCGCCATCGTCGCGGGCCACTCCTCGAGTACGTCGTGCGGGCATGCCGGAGAGAGCCGCGGTTGCGTCGCGGCGTCGCTCGTGGGGGAAGGACGCCAGACTACGCGACCGCTGAGGCCACGGTAGAGAGACGCACCGACAGCCGTGTCGTCCGGCCGCTCAGAGCTCGCTGGCCGCGTCCAGGCTCTCGGTGATGATCGCGTTCACGATCCGCGCCAGCCGCTCGTGACCGAGCGCCGGCGCCCTCCGGGCGAGGCCTGCGGCGATCTCCTGCTCCCGCTCGGGGTCGCGGGCGGCGGTCGGCTTGTGCGCCTGGACCGCGCGGGTGAGCGCGGCCCGCCGGGCGAGCAGGTCGCCCAGCTGGTCGTCGACCTCGTCGATCAGGCCGCGGTAGAAGGCCAGCGGCTCGACGCCCGGCCAGGCCATCCGGACGTCCGGCGACCTCTCCTCGTTGGCCGAGCCGTCGGTGCGCTCGAGCTCGACCAGGCCGTGCCGGGCGTAGAAGCGCCGGGCACCCGCGTTGCTCTCGAACACCCAGAGGCAGAACCCGCCGGGGTGCAGCCCCTTGGCCACGTCCAGCAGCGCGGTGCCGACCCCCTGACCGGCCGCCTCGGGCGCGACGTACAGCGAGTCCAGCCAACCGTCGTCGACGACCAGGAAGCCGACCGGCGTCCCGGACCGCTCCGCCAGCCAGACGTCGCGCCGGTCGAGGTCCCACCCGCCGACGTACGCGTGCACCTCCTCGACCGTGTGCACCTGCGGCGGCATCGACGGGACGGCGCTCTCGCGGACGTGCAGGTAGAGGTCGGCGACCGCCGGCAGGTCCTCGGCCGTCGCGGGCCGGAGGAGGAGCTCGTCAGTGGGCATCGCGGATGATCTCGAGGGCGTCGGCGAGGTCGTCGGGGTAGGGGGACTCGTACTCGACGTGCTCCCCCGAGTCCGGGTGGTCGAAGCCGAGGCGCACGGCGTGCAGCCACTGCCGCTGGAGCCCGACGCGCTTGGCGAGCTTGGGGTCGGCCCCGTAGGTCAGGTCGCCGACGCAGGGGTGCTTGAGCGCCGCCATGTGGACCCGGATCTGGTGGGTGCGCCCGGTCTCCAGGTGCACCTCCAGGAGGCTCGCGAACCGGTGCGCCTCGAGGGTCTCGTAGTGGGTGACGCTGTGCCGGCCGTCGGCCATCACCGCGAACTTGTAGTCGGCCTTGGGGTGCCGTCCGATGGGCGCGTCGATGGTGCCCTCCAGCGGGTCGGGGTGCCCCTGCACGAGCGCGTGGTAGACCTTGTCGACGGTGCGGTGCCGGAAGGCGTTCTTGAGCACGGAGTAGGCGTGCTCGGACTTGCAGATCACCATCACGCCCGAGGTGCCGACGTCCAGCCGTTGCACGATGCCCTGCCGCTCCGACGCGCCGCTGGTCGAGATCCGGAACCCCGCGCCGGCGAGGTGGCCGACGACGGTCGGGCCGGACCAGCCCGGCGAGGGGTGGACGGCGACGCCGACCGGCTTGTCGATCACGACGATGGCGTCGTCGTCGTGGATGATCTTGATGCCCTCGACCACCTCGGGGACGACCGCCAGCGGGTCGGTCACCGGCGGGATGGCCACGTCCAGCACCGAGCCGGGGACGACCCGCTCGCTCTTGCCGCCGACGGTCTTGCCGTCGATCTCGACGTGCCCCTGCTCGATCAGGTCGGCGGCCCGGGTGCGGGACAGGCCGAACAGGCGAGCCATCGCGGCGTCGACGCGTTCGCCGTCGAGGCCCTCCGGCACGGTCAGGCTGCGGTGGTCGGCGCCGGTGGTCATGCGCGGCTCTCGTCGCGTTCGTTCCGGGTGCCGTCGAGGCGGACGCCGCGGTAGACCTGGACCAGGATCAGCGCGGCGGCCACGTCGATGCAGATGTCGGCGACGTTGAACACCGGCCAGTGCGGCAGCATGAAGAAGTCGACGACGTGCCCGCGCAGCGGGCCCGGCTCGCGGACCAGGCGATCGGTCAGGTTGCCGGCCACGCCGGCCAGCAGCAGGCCCAGGGCCACGGCCCACCCCGCACTCCCGATCCTGCGGGCGAACCAGACGATCACCACCAGCGCCGCGACCGCCACCAGGCTGAAGACCTCGGTGTAGGCGGTGCCGGTGCTGAACGCCGCGCCCGGGTTGCGCACCAGGTGGAGCTTCAGCAGGTCGCCGACCAGCTCGACGTCCGGTCGGTCGGTCAGCTTCTCGACGGCCAGGACCTTGGTGACCACGTCGACGGCGTACGCCGTGAGCGCGACACCCGCGAAGAGGGCGAGGTGCCGGGCACGGGACCGGGCGGGTGGGGCGACGTCGAGGTCGGACCCGTTCTCGTCGCCGGTCAGCGACGCTCCTCGCGCTGCTTGCATGTCATGCACAGTGTGGCACGCGGGAACGCCATGAGCCGCATCTTGCCGATGGGGTTGCCGCACGACTCGCACACGCCGTAGGTCCCGTCGTCGATGCGGCCCAGGGCCCGCTCGATCTGGGCGAGCTTGTCGCGCTCGCTGTTGAGGACCGTCAGCTCCTGGTCGCGCTCGAAGGTCGTGGCACCGACGTCCGCCTGGTCCTGACCGGCGCCGTCGCCCGCGTCGCGCATCAGCCCGCTGAGCTCGTTCTCCTGCGCCTGCAGGACGGCCTTGCTGTGCTCACGCTGCTCGTTGAGCTCGGCGAGGACCTCCTTGAGCTCGGCCTTCGTCCAGGCAGCCTCCCCCTCCTTGACGACCAGCGCGCTCGCCGGCGCCTTGCGGGCGGACGCGGACGCCGGAGTCTTGGCAGCGGTCTTGGGGGCGGACGCCTTGGTCACAGGGGCAGCCTTCTTCGCGGGGGTGGACTTCGCGGGGGTGGACTTCGCGGCAGGAGCCTTGGTGGCGGGCGCCGTGGTCACCGCGGCGGCCTTCTTCGCAGGGGCGGCCTTGGTGGCGGGGGCCGCCTTCTTCGCGGGAGCGGCCTTCTTGGCCGGAGCCGCCTTCTTGGCCGGAGCCGCCTTCTTCGCGGGAGCCGCCTTCTTGGCCGGAGCCGCCTTCTTCGCGGGAGCCGCCTTCTTGGCCGGAGCCGCCTTCTTCGCGGGAGCCGCCTTCTTCGCCGGAGCCGCCTTCTTCGCCGGAGCCGCCTTCTTCGCCGGAGCCGCCTTCTTCGCCGGAGCCGCCTTCTTCGCCGGAGCCGCCTTCTTGGCCGGAGCCGCCTTCTTGGCCGGAGCCGCCTTCTTGGCCGGAGCCGCCTTCTTGGCCGGAGCCGCCTTCTTCGCGGGAGCCGCCTTCTTCGCCGGAGCCGCCTTCTTCGCCGGCACGGCCTTCTTGGCCGGGGCCTTCGTCGGCGGGGCCTTCTTCGCGGGGGCCTTCTTCGCCGGAGCCGAGGCGGCGGTCGTGGTCGCCTTCGCGGCCTTCGTGGACGCGCCCGAGCGACCCATCACCTTCCGGGCGGCAGACGCCGCCTGACCGGCGAGCGACTTCCTCGTGCTGCGAGCCATGATCGGCCTCCCTCGGGCCTCGGCAGCCGTGGTGGAGACCACAGCGTGTGCGGGGAGGGTAGCGGGTGACCCCAAGGCCCTCAAATCCGCCGCACCGAGGAACACCGCACCAGTCGAGCCGCCCGAGCGGCCCGACCGACGTGGAGCAGGGTCAGGCGTCGTCCTCGCCGAGGATCGAACGGAGCCGCTTGGGCGCCGGGGCGTCGTCGCCGGCCGGGAGGCCGGAGTCCGAGCCGGTGTTGAGCGCCTCCAGCTGCTGGCTGAAGTAGCTCTTGAGCCGGGAGCGGTACTCGCGCTCGAACGAGCGCAGGTTCTCGACCTCGCTGTTGAGCTTGTCGCGCTCCTTCTCCAGGTCGCCGAACATCTGGCGACGGCGCTCGGCCGTCTCCGAGTCCAGCATCTGCGCACGGGTGCGGGCGTCGGACTCCAGGCGGTCGGCCTTGGTCTTGGACTCCGCCTCCAGGCGCTCGGCCTTGGTGCGCGCCTCGCCGACGATCTTGTCGGCGTCGTTCTTGGCTTCCTCGACCAGCTCGTCGGCGTTCCGCGTCGCGATCTCGAGCAGCCGGGCCGCGGCGTTCGACGCCTCCGGGACGGTCTCCACCCGCAGCGTCTCCACCGGACCGGTGACGACCGCGGCGGCGGGGGCCGCGACCGGGGCCGGCTCGGGCTCGGGTGCCTTCTCCTCGACGCGCGGCTGGGGTGCGGTCTCGACCGGCGCACCGCCCTGGGCCGCGCTCAGCTTCGACCGGAGGTCGTCGTTCTCCTTCGTGAGACGGGCCAGCTCGGCCTCCACCTCGTCGAGGAACTGGTCGACCTCACCCATGTCGTAGCCCTCGCGGAGCCGGACGGGAGTAAAGCGCTTGTTGCTCACGTCCTCAGGCGTCAGCGGCATGACCTCACCCATTCTCAATCGTCAGAGTTGCTGTCGGTCGAACAATAGCGCCTGCCCAGGTGAACGACTCACCGGCGCCCGACGCCTCCCGGTCAGGCCAGGAAGATCTCGCGGTTGACCCGGAGCAGCACGTACGCCGCGATCATCACGATCAGGAAGCTCAGGTCGAGCGAGATGCTCCCGATCCGCAGCGGCGGGATCACCCGGCGCAGCGCCTTGATCGGCGGGTCGGTCGCGGAGTACACGCCTTCGAGGCCGACCAGCAGCACCCCGTGGGGCACCCAGGCCCGCGCGAACACCTGCACCCAGTCCACGACGAACCGGATCCACAGCAGCGCGATGAAGACCCAGAGGACGATCTCGATGACCGACCCGACTACCTGCACGTGCCCTCAGCTCTGGTTGAAGAACCCGCCCTCGACGATCCGCGCCTTGTCCTCGGCGGCCACCGTCACGTTCGGCGGCGAGAGCAGGAACACCTTGTTGGTGACGCGCTCGATCGTGCCACGGGTCGCAAAGACCAGGCCAGCGGCGAAGTCGACGAGCCGCTTCGCGTCCGCGTCGTCCATCTCGGAGAGGTTCATGATCACCGGGACGCCCTCGCGGAAGTTCTCGCCCACGGTGCGCGCCTCGTTGTAGGTGCGCGGGTGCAGCGTGGTGATCCGGGACAGCTCGGCGACGACACCCACCGGACCGGAGGCCGGGCGGCGGCGCTCGGAGATGTCGGAGACCGGGGCGGGCCGGACCTCGCGCTTCGGGGACCGCACCGGAGCGGTCTCCTGGGTCTCGTACTCCCCCTCGTAGCCGTACTCGTCGTCGTACCGCCCGGTGTCCTCGAGCAGGCCGAGGTACTCGCCGATCCTGCGCATCGCGCCGCTCATGACTGTGTCCTCCGGAAAAGGGTTGGTGGTTGGGACATTACTTGACCTGTGGCCTCGAACCGAGGACCGCGGACCCGACGCGCACGTGTGTCGCGCCGACCCGGACGGCGTGCTCCAGGTCCCCGCTCATGCCGGCCGAGAGCCAGGTCGCGTCGGGGTGGTCGACGAGGTGCTCGGCCCGGATCGCGGCCAGCCGCTCGAAGGCCGGCCGGGGGTCCGCACCGAGCGGCGCGACGGCCATCAGGCCGCGCAGCCGGAGCATGCCGGCGGCGTCGACCGCGGCCGCCAGGCCCGCCAGGTCCTCGGGAGCGGCGCCGGAGCGACCCTCGCGCCCGGGCGGGTCCAGGCTGACCTGGAGCAGGACGTCGACGACGTGGTCGCGGGCGTGCGCCCCCCGGTCCAGCGGCGCGACGAGCTTCGCGCGGTCGACGGACTCGACGACGTCGGCGTACGCCGCGACGGCCGCCGCCTTGTTGCTCTGCAGGCCGCCGATGAAGTGCCAGGTGAGGCCGAGGTCGGCACACTCCGCCGCCTTCGCCTCCGCCTCCTGGTGCCGGTTCTCCCCGACGTGGGTGACGCCGAGGTCGGCCAGCACCCGGACGTCGGAGGCCGGGAAGAACTTGGTGACGACGACCAGGGTGACCTCCGCCGGGTCGCGACCGACGTCGGCGCAGGCCGACGCGATCCGGTCGCGCACGGTCGCCAGCCCGGTGACGATCTCGTCGCGGCGCCCGCCGGCGTCCGGGGTGGTCATGCCGTCCTCCACACGACGCCGGCCATCCGTCCGGCTGCGGTGCCGTCACGTCGGTGCGAGTGCAGGCGGCCGTCCTCGCGGGTGCAGCCGCCGACCTCGGTGGCCCCGACCCCGGCCTCGGCCAGCTGGGCCAGGACGCCCGCGCCGAGGTCGAGGGCGGGCGTGCCCCAGCTCGTCGTCGCGCTCGTCGCCGGCACGGCCGCGGCGACCTCGTCCCGCATCTCCTCGGGCACCTCGTAGCAGCGGCCGCAGATGTGCGGGCCCACCCACCCGTGGATGCCGTCGGCGCCCAGCTCGCGCATCCGGCCGACCGCGGCGCCCACCACGCCGCGGCGTACCCCCTCGCGGCCGGCGTGCACGGCACCCACGGTCCCGGTGTCGGCCGCGAGCAGCACCGGCACGCAGTCCGCGGCCCGGGCCAGCAGCGCGACCCCCGCCTCCTGGGTCACCAGCGCGTCGGCGTCGGGGAACGGGTCGTCCGGGTCGGGGACGACGTGCACCTCCACCCCGTGCACCTGGTGCATGAGGTACGGCGTCGCACCGGTCGCGCCCGCGATCTCGCGCAGGGCGGCGGCGCGCTCGTCGTCGGGCGCGAGGTCACCGAGGTCGAGGCGTCGGTCGGTGAACGCGACCGACACCGTGCCGGCGTCGACCGGCACGGTGTGGCGGACGAGGAAGGTCACTTGAGGAAGTCGGGCACGTCCAGCTCGTCGTCGTCGAACTGCACCTGGCGCGGGACCGGGCGCGGCGCGACGACCTGGGGAGCGGTGCCGACCTTCTCCTTCTCCCTCTCCTTACTCTCGGCAGGAGCGCTCGCCGTGGGCGCCGGGGCCTTCGCCTCGGCCGGCGCCTGCTGGGCGCGCGGCTCGCGACGCAGGACGGTGCCCTCGTCGCGACGCTTGGGCTGGCCACCGTCGAAGCCGGCGGCGATGACCGTCACCCGCACCTCGTCACCGAGGGCGTCGTCGATGGTGGCGCCGAAGATGATGTTGGCCTCGGGGTGCACCGCCTCGGCGACGAGCGCGGCGGCCTCGTTGATCTCGAACAGGCCGAGGTCCGAGCCGCCGGCGATCGAGAGCAGCACGCCGTGCGCGCCGTCGATGCTGGCCTCGAGCAGCGGGCTGGAGACCGCCATCTCCGCGGCCGCCACCGAGCGGTCCTCGCCGCGCGCCGAGCCGATCCCCATCAGGGCGGACCCGGCGTTCGACATCACCGACTTCACGTCCGCGAAGTCGAGGTTGATCAGGCCCGGGGTGGTGATCAGGTCGGTGATGCCCGAGACGCCCTGGAGGAGCACCTGGTCGGCCTGCTTGAACGCATCGAGCACCGAGACGCTGCGGTCGCTGATCGAGAGCAGCCGGTCGTTGGGGATCACGATGAGGGTGTCGACCTCCTCGCGCAGGGCGGCGATGCCCTCCTCCGCGGAGTTGGCGCGGCGCCGGCCCTCGAAGGCGAACGGCCGGGTCACGACACCGATCGTGAGGGCGCCGAGGCTGCGCGCGATGCGCGCCACGACCGGGGCGCCGCCGGTGCCGGTGCCACCGCCCTCGCCGGCCGTCACGAACACCATGTCGGCGCCCTTGATGACCTCCTCGATCTCGTCGGAGTGGTCCTCGGCGGCCTGCTCGCCGACGTCCGGGTTCGCCCCGGCGCCGAGGCCGCGGGTGAGCTCGCGGCCGATGTCGAGCTTGACGTCGGCGTCGCTCATGAGAAGGGCCTGGGCGTCGGTGTTGATGGCGATGAACTCCACGCCCTTCAACCCGACCTCGATCATCCGGTTGACGGCGTTGACACCCCCGCCTCCGATGCCCACGACCTTGATGATGGCCAGGTAGTTCTGCGCTGCTGCCACGGCTCTCGCCCTTCGCTGCTCGTGTGGTCTACGGATGTCCGCCTGCTGATCCATGCCGGGGAAGTCGGCTCGGCCTGTCGACAACTCTGACCCTCAACCTGAGGGTTATAGTTATGTCAACCTCGCCGTGGTCACGACAGTAGGCAGCGCTCGCCCGCGATCGTCGGCGACACGCCGCGTGTCCTGCGTGCGTGCGGTCCTGGGGGGCCGTCCGTCGCAGCACCACGGCAGCCACCGAGACACCGAGGGGTCAGCGCGTGGTGGGCTGGCTGGGGACGGACACGTCGTAGTACTGCGCCTTGCGGGCGGCGATGAGCTTCGCGAGCACCTCGGCCTTGAGGTCGGACTCGTCGGAGCTCCCCCACCGCACGGTGCGCTCGTCGCGGAGCACCAGGGTGATCTGGTCGACGGTGTCGACCTGGACGTGGTCGACCGTCGCGGCCAGGTCGGTCGGCAGGGCCCCGACGACCAGGGCGGCCTCGCGCAGCGCGTCGCTGCCGGTGTCGGTGCCGGTCTCCACGCGCGGCAGGCCGGGCGGGGCCTTGGCGTAGTCGCGGAACACCACGCCCTCGTCGTCCATGCCCTTGAGCTTCCCCGCGATCGAGACGACGGCGACCGGGACCCGCTCGGTGACGTCGATGCGCACCTGGTCCGGCCACTCGCGGGAGACGTCGGCCGACCGGACCGGCGCCAGCGCCTCGACCCGGGTGCGGATCCGGTCGAGGTCGACCCGGGCCAGCGCCTGGCCCTCGGGCACCGCGGCGGCGGACCGCACCTGGCTCGCCTGGAGCTGGGAGACGCCGCGCACGTCGACGCCCTGGACCGCGAGGTAGGAGGAGAAGAACACCAGCCAGACCAGGACACCCGCGAGCACGACCAGGAGCACGACGCCGACGACCGGCTTCCAGGCCAGCCACCGGCGGGCCCACTGCCGGCGCGCGAACCGCTTGCGGGTGCGCTCGGTGGTGTCCTGGACGTCCGTGTGGGTCATCGGGCCAGCAGCTCCAGGACCCGGGGACCGATCTCGGTGACCGTCCCCGCACCGAGGGTGAGCACCACGTCGCCCGGCTCGGCACGGGCCACCAGCTCGGCGGCCACCGCGTCGAAGTCGGGCACGAAGGCGACCCGGTCGGCGGGCAGCGGCACCGCGCCGGCGACCAGCGCGCCGGTCACCTCCGGGTCGGCGTCCTCCCGGGCCAGGTAGACGTCGAGGACGACGACCTCGTCGGCCGCGCCGAGCGCCTCGCCCATCCGGGTGCCGAAGACCCGGGTCCGCGAGACCAGGTGCGGCTGGAAGGCCACCACGACCCGCCCCTCCCCCGCCATCGCGCGGGCAGCGGCCAGGTCGCCGGCGATCTCCGTGGGGTGGTGCGCGTAGCTGTCGTAGACGCGCACGCCCCCGACCTCGCCCTTGCGCTCCATGCGCCGCTTGGTGCCGGTGTACGACGCGATGCCGCTCACGAGCGCGTCGACGTCGTACCCGAGCTCGGTGCCGGCGGCGAGCGCCGCGAGCGCGTCGGCGAGGTAGTGCTCCCCCGGCGACCAGAGCCGGACGTCGGCGAGCGCCCCGGGCTCGCGCGCGGACACCGTCACCACCCGCCGGCCGGCCACCCGGGCCCGGTCGGCCAGCGCCGCGGCTCCCGGGTCGTCGGCGACGCAGACCAGGAACCCGTCCGGGTCGAGGGTGTCGACGAACTCGTCGAACGCCGCGCGGTAGGCCTCCTCGGTGCCCCAGTTGTCGAGGTGGTCGGCCTCGACGTTCGTCACGACCGCGGCGTACGGCGCGTAGTGGAGGAAGGCGCCGTCGCTCTCGTCGGCCTCGGCGACGAAGACCTCGCCGGTGCCGTCGGCCGCGTTCACGCCGGTCGCGGCGAGGTCGCCGCCGATGGCGTACGCCGGGTCGGCACCCGCCGCCTGCAGGGCGACCGTGAGCAGCGAGGTCGTGGTCGTCTTGCCGTGGGTGCCCGCGACGGCGACGACCCGGCGCCCGGCCATCACCGCGGCCAGCGCGGCCGAGCGGGGCAGCACCCGCAGGCCGCGGCGGACCGCCTCGGCGTACTCCGGGTTGTCCTCGCGGACGGCCGTCGACACCACCACCGTGTCGGCGTCGGCGACGTGGGCGGCGTCGTGGCCCAGGTCCACCCGCGCACCGAGGACGCGCAGGGCGTCGAGGGTCGGTGAGTCGGCGCCGTCGCTGCCGCTGACGGTGATCCCGCGGGCCAGCATGATCCGGGCGATGCCGGAGAGGCCGGCACCACCGATGCCGACGAAGTGGACCCGGCCGAGCCGGTCGGCGGGCAGGACCTGGTCGGGGACGGGGACCTTCATCCAGCCGCCGCCTCGAGGACGATCCGGGCCAGCTTCTCGTCGGCGTCGCGCGGGATCAGCGCCGCGGCGGCAGCGCCCATGGTGGCCAGCCGGGTGGCGTCGGCCGCCAGTGGTGGCACGGTGGCCGCGACCCAGTCGGAGGTGACCGCGGCGTCCTCGACCAGGAGCGCGCCCCCGGCCTCGACGACCGGTGCGGCGTTCCGCACCTGCTCGCCGTTGCCGATCGGCAGCGGCACGAACACCGCCGGCAGCCCGACCGCGGCGGCCTCCGTCACGCTGTTGGCGCCGGCGCGGCAGACCACGAGGTCGGCGGCGGCGTAGGCGAGGTCCATCCGGTCGATGTACTCGACGACGACGTACGGCACGTCGGTGCCGGCCGGACGGCTCGGCGCCGGGTCGGCCCCGCCGTGCTTGCCCTGCGCGTGCAGCACCTGCACCCCGGCCCGCGCCAACGCACCGGCCGCGCCGGAGACCGCCTGGTTGAGCCGGCGGGCGCCCTGCGACCCGCCGGTGACCAGGAGCGTGGGCCGGTCCGGGTCGAGGCCGAAGAACGCCCGGCCCTCCGCGCGCAGCGCCGCGCGGTCCAGGCCGGAGATCATCGGCCGGATCGGCAGGCCGACGTACTCCGCGTGCCGCAGCGGGGTCTCGGGGAAGCTCACGGCGACGCGCTGGGCGAACCGCGCGCCCAGCTTGTTCGCCACGCCGGGCACCGCGTTCTGCTCGTGCACGACCAGCGGCAGGCGCCGCTTGCGCGCCGCGAGGTACGCCGGCACCGACACGTAGCCGCCGTAGCCGACGACCACGTCGGGCTGCACCCGGTCGAGGACGGCGTGCGTCGCCCGGACCGCGACGCGGAGCCGGGTCGGCACCTTGAGCAGGTCGACACCGGGCCGACGCGGCAACGGCACCGGTGGCACCAGCTCGAGCGGGTAGCCGGCTTCGGGGACCACCTTGTTCTCCAGGCCCCGCGGGGTGCCCAGGCAGGTGATCTCGACGTCGGGGTCCAGGCGGCGCAGGGCGTCGGCGGTGGCGAGCAGGGGCGAGGTGTGGCCGGCGGTACCGCCGCCGGCGAGAAGGACACGCATCGCGGGCAAGACTAGGAGACGCGACCGGCGGAGAGCCCGGCGGACCGGGCCTTCTTCCGCTGCGCCAGGGCGCGGGCGGCCTCGGGCTCGCGGCGCGCGAACCCGACCAGCAGGCCGAGCGCCACCAGCGACGGCACCAGCGCCGAGCCGCCGTAGGAGACCAGCGGGAGTGGGATGCCGATGACCGGCAGCAGGGCGAGCACCATGCCGACGTTGATGATCATCTGGCCGAGCAGCCAGACCACGATCCCGAAGGTCATGTAGCGGACGAACGGGTCCTGGGTGTGCGTGGCGACGCGGACGGCGGCGTAGGCGATCGTGAGGAACAGCGCGATCACCAGCAAGGTGCCGACCAGGCCGAGCTCCTCGCCGAGCACCGCGAAGATGAAGTCGGTGTGCGCCTCGGGGAGGTTGCCCCACTTCTGCTGACTCGCGCCGATGCCCTGCCCGAAGATCCCGCCGTGCGAGAGTGCGAACAGGCCGTGGGCGGGTTGCCAGCCGGCGTTGTGGAAGTCCTTGAACGGGTCGGCGAAGTTGGTCAGCCGCTGCCGGCGCTCCGGGCTGGTGGAGGCGAGCCAGAGTGCGACGGCGCCGATCACGGTCAGGGAGATCGTGAACAGCCGGGCCGGGGCGCCGACCACCCAGAGCATGGCGAGCAGGATCGCGAACAGCACGAGCGCGGTGCCGAGGTCGTGGCCGACCACGACGAGGAGGATCACGGCGAGGATGCCGGGCACGACCGGCATGAACACCTCGTGGAAGCTGTCGAGGCGCTTGTCCTTGCGGGCGTAGATGTGCGCGGCCCACAGCACGATCGCGAGCTTGGCGATCTCGGCCGGCTGGACGACGATCGGGCCGACACCGAGCCAGTTGGTGTTGCCGTTGACCTCGCGCCCGAGGCCGGGGACCCGCACCAGTGCGAGCAGCACGATGGCGACCAGCAGCGCGGGCCACGCGAACCGGCGCACCGCGCCCAGCGGCAGCCGGGAGGCGACGAACGCGCAGGGGATGCCGATCGCGACCCACATCAGCTGCCGGGTGACGACGGCGTAGGAGTTGTGGTCGTTGTGCTCGTAGGAGTAGACGCTCGACGCGCTCAGCACCATCACCAGGCCGATCGTGAGGAGCAGGCCCGACGCGCCGAGGAGGAGGTAGTAGGCCGTCAGCGGCCGGTCCAGGGCCGCCCGCGCCGCGGCGTACCACCCGCGCACGGACGAGCGACGCCGCGTGGCCACCGGGTCGAGGGGATCGGCGGTGGTCATCGCGTCCCTCCTCGAGAACGTGGTGTCTAGAGCCTGCGTCGTACGGCGGCGGCGAACGCGTCACCGCGCTCGGCGTAGTTGGTGAACATGTCCATGGAGGCACACCCCGGGGCCAGCAGGACCGTGTCGCCGGGTCGAGCCAACTCGGCTGCGGCCCCCACGGCGCGCTCCATGGCATGTCCACCGTCTACGGCTCCAGTCTCGTCGCCGTCGACCACGATCACCGGAACATCGGGCGCGTGTCGCGAAAGGGCCGCGGCGATCACGTCGCGGTCCCGGCCGAGCAGGACGACGCCCCGGAGCCGGCTCCGCACCGCACGCACCAGGTCGTCGAACTCCGCCCCCTTCGCCAGCCCGCCGGCCACCCACACGACGGGGTCGTAGGCGCGCAGCGACGACTGCGCGGCGTGCGGGTTGGTGGCCTTGGAGTCGTCGACCCAGGTCACGCCGTCGCGCTCCCCCACGACGGCGATGCGGTGCCCGTCGGGACGGAAGGAGCGCAGCCCCTCGCGGACCGCCGCCTGGGAGACGCCGTGGGCACGCGCCAGGGCAGCGGCGGCCAGCGCGTTCTCCACGACGTGCGGCGCGGGCCCGCCCGGCGAGTCCGGTGCGAGGTCGGCGAGCGTGCACAGCTCGGCGGCGCTGGACTCGCGCTGCTCGATGAAGGCCCGGTCGGCGAGGATGTCCTCGACCACGCCGAGCATGCCGACGGCCGGCATCCCGAGGGTGAACCCGACCGCCCGCGCGCCCTCGACGACGTCCGCCTCGCGGACCAGCCGCTCGGTCTCGGGGTCGGCGACGTTGTAGACGCAGGCCCGTTGCACGCGCTCGTAGATCCGGCCCTTGTCGGCCGCGTAGTCGCGCATCGAGGAGTACCAGTCGAGGTGGTCCTCGGCGATGTTGAGGACCGCGGCCGACTCCGCGCTCATCGAGTCCGTGTAGTGGAGCTGGAAGCTGGAGAGCTCGACGGCGAGGACGTCGTACGGCTCGGGGTCCATGACGGCCTCGACGATCGGCAGCCCGACGTTGCCGGCGGCGATGCTGCGCAGCCCGGCGGCGCGCAGGACGGAGTCGAGCATCTGCACGGTCGTCGTCTTGCCGTTGGTGCCGGTGACGCACAGCCAGGGGGTCCGGTGGTCGGGGTCGCGCAGCCGCCACGCCAGCTCGACCTCGCCCCAGACCGGCACGCCGCGCGCGCGGGCCTGGGCGAGCAGCGGCGCGTCCGGTCGCCAGCCCGGCGAGGTGACGACCAGGTCGACGTCCTCGGGCAGGGTCGCGGTCGCCCCGGCACCGAGGCGCACGTCGGCACCCAGGACCTCGAGCAACTCCGCCTTCGCCGGCCGGTCGCCGGCGTCGGACTCGTCGAGGACGACCACGCGCGCGCCGAGGTGGTTGAGGTTGTCGGCCGCCGCGAAACCGGAGACACCGAAGCCGGCGACGACGGCGCGCACACCCTCCCAGGAGTCGTGGCGCCCGAGGTGCTGCGGGTTCATCGGGCTCCCATCAGATGCCGGTACCGGCCACCCACTCGGCGTAGAAGACGCCGAGCCCGGCCGCGACGCAGATGCCGGTGATGATCCAGAACCGGATCGTCACCGTGACCTGCTCCCACCCGAGCATCTCGAAGTGGTGGTGGATCGGTGCGATGCGGAAGACCCGCCTCCCGGTGCCGGTCAGCCTCTTGGTGACCTTGAAGGTCGCGACCTGGAGCATCACCGAGACCGTCTCGAGGACGAAGAGCCCGCCGAGGATGATCAGGAGGAGCTCGGTGCGGGTGAGGATCGCCAGGCCGGCGAGGGCGCCACCGAGGGCCAGCGACCCGGTGTCGCCCATGAAGATCGCGGCCGGCGAGGCGTTCCACCACAGGAAGCCGAAGCACGCCCCGGTGATCGCGGCGGCGACGACCGCGAGGTCGAGCGGGTCCCGCACCTCGTAGCAGAGGTTGGGCTGGTCGAGCCCGGACTGGCCGCACCACTGGTTGTTCTGCCAGATGTTGATGAGCATGTAGGCGCCGAACACCATCACGCTGGCGCCGGACGCGAGCCCGTCCAGGCCGTCGGTGAGGTTCACGCCGTTCGTGGTCGCGGCGACGATCAGCCAGATCAGCAGCAGCACGACGATGGTCGGCAGCGTGATCCAGCCGATGTCGCGGATGAACGAGATGTGCTTCGAGGCCGGCGTCTGCCCCCGGTCGTCCTCGAGCCACGGCGACAGCGACAGGATCCCGAAGACCACGGCGACGATCGTCAGGCCGATCATCTTCGCCTTGCTGCGCAGCCCCAGGCTGCGCTGCTTGGAGATCTTGATGAAGTCGTCGAGGAAGCCGACGAGGCCGGTGCCGACGAAGAGGAAGAGCAGCAGCAGCGACGAGGCGCTGGGCATGTCCTGGGTGATGAGCTTCGCGCCGAAGTAGCCGATCACGGTCGCGAGGATGATCACGACCCCACCCATCGTGGGCGTGCCGCGCTTGGTGTGGTGGCTGGTCGGGCCGTCGTCGCGGATCTCCTGGCCGTAGCCCCACTGGGTGAACAGGGTGATCGCGACCCGGGTGCCGAGCAGCGAGATGATCAGGGCGAGGCCGCCGCCGAGCAGGATGGCTCTCATGGCGCGGTCCGGTCTCCCTTCGTCTCGGGCTGCTCGAGCAGCGCGTCGGCAACGACCCACAGGGCGCCGCCGTTCGACGCCTTGACGAGGACGACGTCCTCCGCGGCGACATTCTGCCGAACCCACGCCACCGCCTCGTCACGCCCCGCCGTGACGACCGCCTGCGGACCGAATCCGTCCGCGATCGCCGCCGCCTCGGGACCGACCACGACGACCACGTCGATGCCGAGCGTGGCCGCGACCTCGCCCACCTCCTGGTGCCCGGCTCGGGCGGTCTCGCCGAGCTCCCGCATCTCGCCGAGCACGGCGACGGTACGACGCCCCTGGCGCTGCCCCATCGCCCACAGCGTGTGCAGCGCGGCGGCCGTGGACGCAGGGTTGGCGTTGTAGGCGTCGTTGATGACGACCAGGCCGTCGGCCCGCTCGTGGATCTCCATCCGCATCGGCGAGGCGCTCGCCGCGGACCCGAGGGCGTCGGCGACCTGCTCGAGGGGCAGGCCGACCGCCAGCGCCATCGCGGCCGCCGCGGCGGCGTTCTCGACCTGGTGCAGGCCGGACTGCTGGAGCCGGACCGGTCGCCACTCCCCGGCGTGCCCGAGGCCGAAGGACGGGCGCACCTGGTCGTCGACCTCGACGTCCCGCGCCTGGACGTCGGCCTCGCGGTCGACCCCGAAGGTCAGCACCCGGGCCCGCGTCCGCGACCGCATCGGCGCGACCAGGTCGTCACCGGCGTTGAGGACCGCGGTGCCGTCCGCCGGCAGCGACTCGACGATCTCGCCCTTGGCGATCGCGATCGCCTCGCGGGAGCCGAACTCCCCGACGTGGGCGGTGCCGACGTTGAGCACGGCCGCGACCTGCGGCGGGGCGATCTCGCACAGGTAGGAGATGTGGCCGATCCCACGCGCTCCCATCTCGACGACGAGGTAGCGGGTCCGGCGGTCGGCGCGCAGCACGGTGAGGGGGACGCCGATCTCGTTGTTGTGGTTGCCGGCCGTGGCGACGGTCGGCCCGGCCGTGGCGAGCACCTGGGCGAGGTAGTCCTTGGTGCCGGTCTTCCCCTGGGAGCCGGTCAGCGCCAGCACGACCACGTCGAGCCGGTCGACGACGTACCGGGCCAGGCGGCCCAGGGCGACGACGGGGTCGTCGACCACGACGGTGGGCGCCTCGGTCGGACGGCTGCCCAGGACCGCGTGCATGCCGGCGGCGTAGCGGTGGCCGTCGACCCGCTCCCCCACCACGGCGACGAACAGCCCGCCGGGCAGGGCGAGGCGACTGTCGACGAACGGGGCCTCGCTCACCACGACGTCGGCGACCGCGGGGTCGACGCTGCCTCCGACCGCCTCCGCGATCTCGGCCAGGCTCAGCTCAAGCACGCCAGCTCCTCCCGTGCGACCTCACGGTCGTCGAAGGGGTGCACCACACCCCGCACCTCCTGGCCGGTCTCGTGGCCCTTGCCGGCGATCAGCACGATGTCGCCCGGACCCGCCCGGCGGACGGCCTCGCGGATCGCCGCGCGCCGGTCGCCGATCTCGAGGACCTCGCCCGCCCCGACCCCGGCCAGCATCGCGGCCCGGATCGCTGCCGGGTCCTCGGTGCGCGGGTTGTCGTCGGTGACGATGAGCAGGTCGGCGAGCTCCGCGGCGACGCCGGCCATGATCGGGCGCTTGCCGGGGTCCCGCTCCCCACCTGCGCCGAGCACCACGATCACCCGGCCGTCGGTCAGGGGCCGGAGCGCCCCGATGGCGGCCTCGACCGCGTCGGGCTTGTGGGCGTAGTCGACGACCACGACGAAGTCCTGGCCGGCGTCGACGCGCTCCAGGCGCCCGGGCACGCCGGCCGCAGCGGCGACGCCCGACGCCACCCGGACCGGGTCGAGGCCCGCCTCGCCGGCCGCCGCGACGGCGGCCAGGGTGTTGACGACGTTGAACGCCCCGGGCAGGGGGCAGGCGGCGGCGATCCTGCTGCCGTCCGGCGCGACCACCGTGAACGACGAGCCGTCGGCGCGCACGTCGACGTCCACGGCCCGCCAGTCGGCGTCGGCCCCGCTCGCCGAGAACGTGCGGACCGGCACCACGGCCTCGCCGGCCAGCCGGCGGCCGTGCTCGTCGTCGGCGTTGACGAGCGCCGACCGGGCCCGCTCGGGGGTGAACAGGGCGGCCTTGGCGCGGTAGTAGTCCTCGAGGTCGGTGTGGAAGTCGAGGTGGTCACGGCCGAGGTTGAGGAAGACCGCGACGTCGAAGACGACCCCGTCGACGCGCCCGAGGACCAGGGCGTGGCTGGAGACCTCCATCGCGCACACCTCGACCCCGCGCTCCCGCATCACCGCGAACAGCCCGTGCAGGTCGGGGGCCTCGGGTGTGGTCAGCGCGGTGCGCACGTCCTCGCCCCGCACCCGGGTCCCGATGGTGCCGACGACGGCGGCAGGGACGCCGACGCGCTCCAGCCCGCCCTCGAGCAGCCGGGTGGTCGTGGTCTTGCCCTGGGTCCCCGTCACGCCGACCATGCGCATCGCCCGCGCCGGCTCGCCGTAGACCCGCGCCGCCAGCCCGCCGAGCACCGCGCGGGGCCGGTCGACGACGAGCAGCGGCAGGTCCCCGCCGGCCCGCTCCGCGCCCGCCGGGTCGGTCAGCACGCCGACGGCGCCGGCCTCGACGGCGGCCGCCAGGAAGTCGATCCCGTGCACCTTCGCGCCGGGCACCGCGGCGTACAGGTCACCGGGCCGGACCCGCTGGGAGGCCAGGGAGACGCCGGTCACCTCGACCCCGTCGACGGGTCCGCGGACCTCCGCGCCGAGCCACGCGGCGAGGGTCGCGAGCGGGGTCCGGGACGGATGCTCGGGCCTGGTGGAGTCGCGCACCACGTGAACCTATCGGGGCACGGCCCTCACCACTCCGTCGGGAGTCGCGAGGGCTCGGCGCCGGTCGGCGGGATGGCGTAGCGCTTGAGCGCGTAGCTCATGATCTTCGCGAACGCCGGGCCGCCGACCGAGCCACCGCCGCCGCCGTTGCTCGGGTTCCTGACCACGACGTAGACGGTGAACCGCGGGTCGTCGGCGGGGGCGAACCCGGCGAACGAGACGTCGAAGGTGCCGTCGTAGCAGCCGCAGCCCTCGCCCACGGCCTGCGCCGTGCCGGTCTTGCCGGCGACGACGTAGCCGGGCACCTGGGCGTAGGGCGCGACGCCGGCGTCGGGGTCGACGACCCGCTCCATCATCGCCGTCATCTGCTTGGCGGCCCGGGTGCTCACCACCCGGCGCTCGGTCGTCTCGTCGGTGCCGACGACCGTGCCGTCGTCGGTGGTCGCGTGGCCCTGCACCAGGCTCGGCGAGACGCGGACGCCGCCGTTGGCGATGGTGTTGATGGCGGCGGCCATCTGCACGCCGTTGACCGAGATCGACTGGCCGAAGGCGATGCGGTCCTGGGTCTGGTGGGTCCACTGGGAGAGCGCCGGCAGCAGGCCCTGGGTCTCGCCGCGCACCCCGATGTCGGTGGGCTGGCCGAGCCCGAACCTGCGGAGGTAGTCGTAGAGCTGCCCGCGCTTGAACCGGTCGGCGGCCAGGACGGTGGCGATGTTCGAGGACTGCGCGATCGCGCCGGTCATCGTCAGGTGGATGGTGCCGTGCGTGAACCAGTCGTGGATCGGGCGGTCCTCGCGGTCCAGCTCGGGAGGGACGACGATCCGGGTGCGCGGCGTCACGAGCCCGAGGTCCAGCAGCGAGCTGACCGTCAGCACCTTCTCGACCGAGCCCGGCTCGTAGACGTTCTGCATCGCCCGCGAGCCGAGGTCGTCCTTGGGCGCGTCCGTCGGGTCGTTGGCGTCGTAGGTCGGGTCGTCGGCGAGCGCTAGCAGCTCACCGGTGTGGCTGTCCATGACGACGGCGAAGCCGGAGTCGCCGCCGGCGTCCTCGACGGCCTGGCGCAGCACCCGCTGGGTGTACCACTGCAGCTGCGCGTCGATCGTGGTCCGGAGGTCCTGGCCGTCGACGGGCTCGGTGATGGTGCTCTCGCCCAGCGGGATCCGGTTGCCGCCGCCGACCTGGTAGCGGGCGGAGCCGTCGGTGCCGGACAGCAGGCGGTCGAAGGTGCGCTCCATGCCGGCGAGCGGCTCGTCGGTGCCCATGAAGCCGACCAGGTTGGCCGCGACGTCGCCGTACGGGTAGTCGCGCAGCGGGTCCCGGCGGGTGTCGAGCCCCTCGAAGCCGCGCTTCAGCGCGTCCGTGACGACCGCGGTCGCGACCGTCGACGGGACCCGGCGGGCGATGTACTCGAACCGGCTCCCGTCGGCGCGCAGCTTGGTCAGCGTGCTCGCGTAGTCGATGTCGAGGCGGTGGTAGAGGAAGCGCGCCAGCTGCGGGGCCTTGGCCGCGGTGAGCTCGGGGTCGGCGACGACCATCATCCCGTCGACGGAGTCCGCGAGCGCGTTGCCGTTGCGGTCGAGGATGTCACCGCGCTCGGCCGGCAGCTCGACCCGGACCAGCCCCTCGGCGGCCGCCATCGCGGCGTAGGAGTTGGGGTCGAGGCCCTGGAGCTGGACCAGCCGTGCGCCGAAGACCGACAGCACCATCGCGATGACCACGAAGCCGACCCGCAGCCGCAGCTGCGGGGTGCCGCGGCGGGAGCCGCGTGGAGGCCGGGGCTGGCGCACTCGGTGCTCGCTTCTCGTCTGGGGCCAGTGGGACGCGTGGGGCTACCGGTTCTTCATATCCCGGTGGCCGTGGTTTCCGCCGCCGCTCCGGCCCGTGTCGCCCGACGAGTTGCCGGATGAGCTGCCGGACGAGCCGCCGTCGGTCTCCGGCGCGGGCACCGTCACGACGTGGGGTGCCGGGTTGATCGCGGCCGGCTTCGGCGGCGGGAGCTGCCAGATCCGGAACGGCGTGGCCGCGGTGCCGACCGACGGCTCGCCGACGACCTTGCCGGTGCCGAGCTCGAGGAACGCGGGGTTGCCGGACTGCACCATGCCGAGCTTCTGGGCCCGAGCCGCGATCCGCTGGGGGTCGCGCAGCGCGTCGAGGTCCATCTCGAGGCTCTGCTGGCGGGCGGCCAGCGTGTCGGCCTGCTGCTGCAGCGCGGTCGCCGCGAACGACGCCTGCTGCATCGAGGTGTTGAACAGCAGCAGCCCGACGACACCTCCGAGCAGCACGATCGACACCAGGGCCACGAACGGCATCCGGGTGGCGCGGGTGCGCCGGCGCGGGACGACCGTGAGCCGGGCGCGCTCGACGGCGACCTCGGCGATCCGCGGCATCCGGCTCCGGACCTGGGCGACCGTACTGCTCATGCTGCGACCCCTCCCTGGGTGACACGCTCGATCGCTCGCAGCCGGACGGAGGAGGCGCGCGGGTTCTGCGAGATCTCCTCCGGGGTCGCCTTCTCGGCGCCCCGGGTGACCAGACGGAGGGCCGGCTCGTGGCCCTCCGGGATGAACGGCAGGTCCTCGGGGACGTCGAGCCGGGTCGCGGCGACGAACGCCTGCTTCACCAGCCGGTCCTCGAGGGAGTGGTAGGACTCCACGACCACCCGGCCACCGACGTCCACGGCCTCGATCGCGGCCGGGATCGCGCGGCGGAGGACCGCGAGCTCGTCGTTGACCTCCATGCGGAGCGCCTGGAAGGTGCGCTTGGCGGGGTGGCCACCGGTGCGCCGGGCCGGCGCCGGGATCTCGGCGTAGAGGAGCTCGACGAGCCGGCCCGAGGTCGAGAACGGCTCCCGCTCGCGCTCCCGCACGACGGCGGCCGCGATCTTGCGCGCGAACCGCTCCTCGCCGTACTCCCGCAGCACCCGCGTCAGCGCGGCGGCGTCGTAGGTGTTGAGCACGTCGGCGGCCGTGATCCCGGTGCTGCCGTCCATGCGCATGTCCAGCGGCGCGTCCTCGGCGTAGGCGAAGCCGCGCTCGCGGACGTCGAGCTGCATCGAGGAGACGCCGAGGTCGAAGAGGACCCCGGCGACCGGGCCGATGCCGAGGTCCCGCAGGACGTCGAGGAGCTCGTCGTAGACCGCGTGCACCGGGGTGAAGCGGTCCCCGAACGGCGCCAGCCGGTCGGTGGCCAGGGCGAGCGCCTCGGGGTCGCGGTCGATGCCGACGACCCGCAGGGTCTCGAAGCGGGTGAGGACGGCCTCGCTGTGGCCGCCGAGGCCGAGCGTCGCGTCCACCAGGACCGCACCGTCGCGGCCGACCGCGGGCGCGAGGAGGGCGACGACCCGGTCGAGGAGCACCGGGACGTGGGAGGGGCTGCTCATCCTCAGGCCTGACGCGCCACGACTGCGAGGAGCAGGAAGACCGCCGCCACCCCGACCGAGGTGGCGGCGGAGAAGGCCATCAGGGTGGCGGCGTCGCGCGCCTGGTGGCGGACCCGGCGCACGACCGGAGCCTCCTCCACGGCCCGGACCTCCGTCCGGAGCGGCGGGACCGCCGCGTGCACGATGCTCATTCGACCCTCGACCCTCGATGTCTGCTGGTGTGGTGCCTGGTGCTGCCGGGTGCTGCATGTCCTGAAGGTGCTGCTGGGAGTGCTGCTGGGAGTGCTGCTGCGATCCGCCTGACCAGGTCCCTGCCCGCTCCGGCGGGAAGTGCCGTCTGGAACCGGGGAAGGTGCCCCAGACGTGCGGTGCCGTCTGGGGCCGGGGAAGGTGTCCCAGAAGGCGCGGGAGCGGGCACGAGACCTCGTCCTGCGGATCGCTGTCGTGTTGTGGGTGTGGTGCGGTCCTGCGGGGTGCTGCTGGTCCTGCTCAGCCCTGCTGCGGGTTCGGCTGCTCGTCGAGCTCGGCGAACTTGGCCTGGGCGTCGCTGCTGTACTCGCGCCACCGGTCGGGGTTCCAGATCTCGATGCGGTCCATGACGCCGATCACGACCACGTCCCGGTCGAGGCCGGCGTACTCGCGCAGCGAGGCCGGGATGCCGATCCGGCCCTGCTTGTCGAGCGAGCCCTCGTCGGCGCCGGCGAACAGGATGCGGGCGTAGTCACGCGCCCCCCGCACCGTCAGCGGCGTCGCCTGGGCCCGTCGGGCCTCCTCCATGAAGACGTCCCGCGGCCACGCGACCAGGCAGTTCTCCTGACCTTGTGTCACCACGAGCCCCTCCGCGAGTCGGTCCCTGAACTTCGCCGGGAGGAAGAGCCGCCCCTTGTCGTCGAGCTTCGGTGTGTACGTGCCCATGAAGAACATCGAGCACCTCCACCCCTCACCCTTCCTCCACTGCGCCCCACTCTACGCCACTTTCCCCCACCGTCAACCATTCCACGCGTGTCGCAGCGCCCGATTGCCCCGTCCGACCGATCTCGCTCAGACCGGGAGGACCGCGCGTTTGCGCAGGTCACGCCGCGTGCAGCAGCACCAGGGGCGCGCGGGTGGGGCGTGGTGGAGCAGGAGGTGGGGCACGGTGGGGCGGATGGTGGGGAACCAGCCCGGCCGACGACTGCAACCAATTCGTGACCCGGGGAGTCGAACGCAGCGACGGTTCGGGCACGTAGGTTTCTGCGGCACGACTACGGTGGGAGACCGACGTGGTGCGGATCACGCGACGGCATTCGGGGAAGGGACGGCAGTGGTCACAGAGTCAGACAGCGCGACCGGAGGAGCGACGGGCGGGGCGGACCTCCACACGCTGGCGCGGGTCGTCGGCCGGGTGCGCTCGAACGTCGAGCGCGTCATCGAGGGCAAGCCCGACGTCGTCAACTCCGCGCTGGCAGTGCTGCTGGCCGAGGGCCACCTCCTGATCGAGGACGTCCCCGGCGTGGGCAAGACGATGCTGAGCAAGGCGCTGGCCCGCAGCATCGACTGCTCGGTGCGGCGGATCCAGTTCACGCCCGACCTGCTGCCGTCCGACGTGACCGGGGTGTCGGTGTTCAACCAGAACACCCGCGAGTTCGAGTTCCGGCCCGGCGGCGTGTTCGCCAACATCGTGGTGGGCGACGAGATCAACCGCGCCTCGCCGAAGACGCAGTCGGCGCTCCTGGAGTGCATGGAGGAGCGTCAGGTCACCGTCGACAACGCGACCTACCAGCTCGAGCAGCCGTTCATGGTGATCGCGACCCAGAACCCGATCGAGATGGAGGGCACCTACGCCCTCCCCGAGGCGCAGCGCGATCGGTTCATGGCTCGTGTGTCGGTCGGCTACCCCGTCGAGGCCGCCGAGATGGCGATGCTGACGTCGCACACCGGCGCCAACCCGCTCGACGACCTCGAGCCGGTCACCGACGCGGCCGAGGTGCGCAAGCTGATCGGGATCGTCGGCCAGGTGCACGTCTCCGCCGACGTCCAGCGCTACACGGTGGCCATCACCTCCGCGACCCGCCGCTCCGACGAGCTCACGCTCGGCGCCTCGCCGCGGGCCTCGCTGCACCTGCTCCGCGCGGCCAAGGCGGTCGCCGCCATGGACGGCCGTGACTACGTGCTCCCCGACGACGTGCTCCGGCTCGCCCGGCCGGTGCTCGCCCACCGGCTGCTGCCGAGCGTCGAGGCGGCGATGAGCGGCCGCTCCACCGGCGCCATCCTGGACGCCGTCCTCGCCGGCGTCCCGGTCCCCCAGCCGTGAGCCTGACGTGAGGGAGGCGCTCGCCGGGATGACCGTCCGCGGACGGGCGTTCCTGGCTGCGGGCGTCACCGCCCTGGTGTGCGCGATCGTGCTCGACCAGACGGCGCTGGCCCGGGTGGGGGTGCTCGTGGTCGCGCTCCCCCTGATCACGGCCTGGGTCGTCGGCCGCAACCGCTACCGGTTGGCCCTGGTCCGCACCGTCACCCCGCAGCTGGTCGCGGCCGGCCAGCCGGCCCGGGTCACCCTGTCGCTGACCAACGAGGGCCGGACGCCCAACGGCGTGCTGCTGCTCGAGGACCAGGTGCCCTACGTCCTCGGCACCCGGCCCCGGTTCGTGCTCGAGGGCATCGGCGCCGGCTGGAAGCAGACGGTGTCCTACCAGGTCCGGTCGGACGTGCGCGGGCGCTTCGAGATCGGTCCGATGTCGGTGCGCGTCACCGACCCCTTCGGGCTGGTCGAGCTCGGCCGGGCCTTCCGCACCACGGTGCCGCTGACCGTCACCCCCCGCACCGTCGTGCTCCCCCAGATCCCCCTGGGCGGCGCCTGGACCGGCTCGGGCGACAACCGGCCACGTGCGTTCGCGACCGGCAGCGCCGAGGACGTGACCGTGCGCGAGTACCGCCGCGGCGACGAGCTGCGCCGCGTGCACTGGCGCAGCTCGGCCCGGGTCGGCGAGCTGATGGTCCGCCGCGAGGAGCAGCCCTGGCAGTCGCGGGCGACGCTCTTCCTCGACAACCGCGCCCAGTCGCACCGCGGGCACGGGATCGCGTCCTCGCTCGAGGCGGCGGTGTCGGCCGCGGCGTCCATCGCGGTGCACCTGACCCACCGCGGCTTCGCCGTCCGTCTGGTCCTGGCGACCGGCGAGGACCCCAGCAGTGCGTGGCACGTGCGCGGGGCGGAGCTGAACACCGGCCCCCTGCTCGAGGCGCTGGCGGTCGTGCAGTCCGCCCGACAGGCCCACCTCGACACCGGCTGGCTCGCCGAGGGCGGCCACGGCGGGCTGACCGTCGCGGTGTTCGGCGACGTCGACTCCCGCGACCTCCCGGTGATCCGCCGGATGCAGCACCACGCAGGGTCGGCACTCGCCATCGCGCTCGACACCGAGGCCTGGGCGGGGGCGGCCGCCGGCAGCGGTGCGACGCGTGCCCTGGCCCAGCAGGGCTGGCGCTCGGCCGTGCTCGGACCGCGGGACCGTCTCGACGCGGTCTGGCAGGAGCTCGGTCACTCGAGCGCGCAGAGCTCGCGCGCGGTCGGCCACCCCCGGCAGGAGGTGGTCGGGTGATCCGCCCGTCGACCCGCAGCCGCGGCAGCGCCGGGACCGCCGTCGGCCTCCCGGCCGTCGCCGCGGCCACCGTGTGGATCGCGATGTACTCCTGGCGGGGCTTCACCGAGACGCCCGGCGGGTTCCTGAACCCCCTCTTCCTGCTGGCGATCGTGGTGGCCGGCACCGGCGCGACCCTGCGCTGGTGGCGGGTGCCGACCGGGCTGGTCGTGCTGTCCGAGGTCGTCGCGTCCGGGGTCGTCGCGATGCTGCTCATCACCGGCTCCCCGCTCCCGGTCGGCGACGGCTGGACCGAGCTGCGCCAGGCGCTCTCCGGCTCCCTGGACAGCGCCCAGGGGTACGCCGCGCCGGTGCCCGACAGCGCGCCGTCGGTCGACCCGCTCCTCATCCTGTGCGGCCTGCTGTGCCTGCTGCTGGTCGACCTCCTTGCGTGCACGCTGCGGCGGGTGCCGCTCGCCGGTCTGCCGCTGCTGGCGATCTACAGCATCCCGATCGGCATGGTCGGCGACTCGATCAGCTGGTGGGTCTTCGCGGCGACCGCGGCCGGCTTCCTCACCATGCTGTTCCTCCAGGAGAGCGACCACGTGGCGCGCTGGGGGCGCCCGATCGGGATCGACCGCGAGACGGGAGACCCGATCGCCTTCGGCGCCGGCACCCACGTGGTCCGCAGCACCGCCGGCACCGTCGGCGGCGTCGCCACGGCGCTGGCGATCTTCCTGCCGGCCCTGGTCCCCACGGCGGGCGTGCACCTCTTCGACTTCGGACCCGGCGGCGGCGGTGGCGACGAGATCACGGTCGACAACCCGACCGCCGACCTGGTGCGCGACCTCAAGCGTGGCGACGACACCCCGCTGGTGCAGATCACGACGACCGACCCCGACCCGTCGTACTTCCGGATCCTGACGCTCACCCGGTTCAGCGACGTCGAGTGGAGCCCCGGCAACCGCGACGTGCCCGCGGACCAGCGGGCCAACGGCACGATGCCGCCGCTGGACGGGGTGGCCGCCGCCGTCGGGCGCCACGAGGTCCCCTACGACGTCACCATCCTGCCGGCGTTCAGCTCCACCTGGCTCCCGACCCAGTCCCCGATCAGCCGGATCGACGCCGAGGGCGACTGGCGCTACGACACCCAGACGATGGACTTCCTCGCGGTCCCCGACGACCTGACGACGTCGAACCTGCACTACACGATGAGCGCGCTCGACCTCGACCTGACCAGCGCCCGCCTCGAGAACGCCGGCACGTCGGCCGGGGACGTCAGCGAGGTCTTCACCGACGTGCCCGCCGACCTCCCCGAGATCGTGCGCGAGCTCGCGGTCGACGTGACCAAGGACGCGACGACCCGTTTCGACAAGGCGGTCGCGCTCCAGGACTGGTTCCGCGAGGACGGCGGCTTCGAGTACTCCCTCGACACCGCGGAGGGCAGCGGCTACGACGCGCTCGTCGACTTCCTGACCGACGCCCCCGGCGGCCGGACCGGCTACTGCGAGCAGTTCGCCGCGTCGATGGCCGTGATGGCCCGGGTCCTGGGCATCCCGGCCCGCGTCGCGATCGGCTTCCTGCACCCGCAGCCCGCCGGCCCGGACACGTGGGTCTACAGCTCCGACGACATGCACGCCTGGCCCGAGCTCTACTTCGACGGCGCCGGCTGGGTCAGGTTCGAGCCGACGCCCTCCGACCGCGCCGAGGACGTGCCCGACTACACCGTCCTCACCAACACCCCCGACCTGCAGCCCACGAACCCCTCGGAGCCCAGCGGCGCGCGCTCCTCGCTCCTGCCGAGCAACCGACCCACCGAGGAGCGCCCGGACTCGACCGGCGCGGCCGCCCCGGTGAACGACGGCAGCGGGCCCTGGTGGCCGCTGGGCGGCGCCCTGGTCGGCCTGTGCCTGGTGGCGCTCGCCCTGCTGACGCCGCGGGTGGTGCGTCGCCGTCGGCGGGACCGCCGGCTCGCCACCGGAGAGCCGGAGGCGGCGTGGGCCGAGCTGCGCGACACCGCGCTCGACCTCGGCGTCCCGTGGCCGGAGCGACGCTCGCCCCGGGCCACCCGCAACGCCCTGGTCGACCACCTCGGCGTGCCGCTCGGGCCGCAGACCGGCGACCGGCCGGCGCACGGCCCGATGGTCGCTCCCGCCGCGGTCGCCGCGCTCGACCGCCTGGTGCACGCCCTCGAGCTGCTGCGCTACGCCCGCCCCGGCGAGGCAGGGTCGGACCCGGAACGGGTCCGCACCGACACCGAGATCCTGGTCGCCTCGCTCCTCGGCGGCGCGGTGCGCTCCGCCCGTCGCCGGGCCGCCTGGTGGCCCCGCTCGGTGCTGAGGGCCGCCCGCCGGCGTCCCCGGGTCGCGCCGACCACGGTCGAGGCACGGTACGGCGGCGTGGTCGACCACGCGTCCTAGCGGACCTGGTCAGCGGCCCGGGGTGCGCCCGGGGTGCGCCCGGGCGATCGGTCCCGGGCGCGCGCCCCGGGCGATCCGTCACAGGTTCACCATGGGATGGTGCTGGACCGGCACCTCCCACGGTGAGCACGCCGTGGGATGTGCTGGTTCACCTGCAGACCATGGTGAACCGGCAGCAGACCGGCAGCAGACCCGCAGCAGACCCGCAGCAGACCGGACGCACCGATGCGTCGGCCGACTCGTCGAGCAGGTCCGGCTAGAAGCCGCCGTCGGTGCGGCGGCGGCGCCACCGCTCCTCGACCCGCTCCATGAAGCTGCCGGAGCTGCGGCGGTTGCGCCGGCTGCGGCCGGAGCGACCCGTGCGGCCGCCGTCGATGACGGTGAAGCCGTGGCTGGGGTGGGCGGCCCGCGGGTCCGGGCCGTGCGCCTGGCGGCCGCGGAGCGCGGTCAGGGCGACGGTGGCCGAGGCCAGCATGATGACGAAGCCGATGATGCCGACCGGCGTGATGCGAGCGACGGCGCCGGTCATCAGCACGACGACCCCGAGGACGAAGCAGACGCCGGCGATGATCGCGCGACGGCGGGCGGAGCGGCGGAACGCGGTCCCGCGCAGGGTCGAGGCGAGCTTGGGATCCTCTTCGACGAGGGCGCGCTCCATCTGCTCGAGCAGTCGGAGCTCCTCTTCCGAGAGTGGCACCGTACCTCCCCTGCACTGTCCGACCCGGCCTGGAGCGCCCGGGGTACTGCAAGTCTAGGCAGCGGGCGGTCACCGCGGTAGGCGGGTTCGGGAAATTCGTGACTGAACCGTTCCCGGCGGCGCCGCGCGGGAAACAGGTGGTGCGGACCGGTGGGGCCTCGACCGGCGGCTCAGCGGGCCAGCACGTGCAGCTGGGTCGCGAGCGGCCGGAACTCCGGGCGCTCGGAGACGGCGCGCTCGAGCTCGACGAGCGCGGCCGTCGACCCGGGCTCGAGGTCGAGCAACGAGCCGGGCACCAGGTCGGCGAAGACCCGGATGCCGTGCACGGACCCGACCTCGAAGCCGGCCGCGGACATCAGGTCCCGGATCTCGTCCTCGGTGAAGCGCCGCCCGGCCCGGCCGCTGCCGGCCGGGTCGCGCTGGGCGTCGTCGGGGGTGCGCTCCAGCAGCGCGAGCGCCTGCCCGAAGTGGCCGGCCATCGCGCGGGCGACGACCGCCGCGTGCCGCTGCGCGACCAGCAGGCTCAGGCTCCCGCCGGGGCGCAGCACCTCCCGGATGGTCGCGAGCGCGGCAGCCGGGTCGTCGACCACCTCGAGCACCCCGTGGCACAGCACGACGTCGGCAGCGCCGGGCCCGGCGACCTCCAGCAGCGAGGAGAGGTCGCCCTGCCGACCGGTGACGTCGATCCCCGACTCGCGGGCGCGGCGGTCCAGGGCCGCCAGCGCGTCGGGGCTCGGGTCGACGACCGTCACCCGGTGGCCGAGCCCGGCCACCCGCACCGCGAAGCCGCCGGTGCCGCCCCCGATGTCGAGCACGTCGGCAGCGCCCTCGAGCACCGGGAGCAGTGCCTCCCAGACCAAGGAGGTGCGTGCCGCGCCGCGGCGCTCGGCCGGCTTCAGGCTCTCGGGCATGGCTCCACCCTAGAGCCCGGCCGGCCGGTGCTCGACGCGGCGCCCGCGGTCGCCGCGAGCGACCTCCGGCCGGCTCAGCCGGCGCGCATCGCGACGGCCCGCCCGGGAGCGGCGACGTGCGGGGCCAGGCCGAGCGAGCGCTCGACCACGGCGAGGAACCGGTCGGCCTCGCGCACCAGGTCGTCGGCCTCCCGCTCGGTCACCGCCCGGGTCGAGCCGGCCTCGGCGGCAGCGCGCTTGGCCGCTCCCCCGGCGAAGAACCGCGCCCACTCGGTCAGCTCGGGCGCGACCTCGGCCAGCAGCACCCACGCGTTCTTCTGCCGGCGTCCGCGAACGGGTCCGGGCTGGGCGCGGGCGGCGAGCAGGGCCGCTGCGGCCCGCAGCGCCGCCACGTGGGCGCAGGCGTAGCGGGCCGGGACCTCGGGCGACGCGATCGCCTCGCTCAGCGACTCGGCGGCGAGCGCGAGGTAGGAGTGCGTGGTGGCGGGCAGGGAGTACGGGTTCATCACTGACCTCTCCTCGACCCCGGACCGGCGACCCCACCACGACCCCGGACCCGGCGGGGACGGGGGTCGAGGTCGTCCCCACCGGGTGAAGTGTTCGAACACGTGTTCGAACACACGCCGAGGCTACACCCGACCGTGGACAGCACGTCAAGGCCACGACCCTGCGGGTCCGCGGGGAGGCCGGACCGGTCAGGGCGTGGGGGTCGAGGACCGCGGGTGCCGGCAGTAGGCCCGGGTGTCGCGGTGCCAGAGCACGACGACGGCAGCGACGTCGACGACCAGCGAGACGGCCGCGACCACGAGGAAGACCGGCGGCGGGTCGGTGCGCACGATCGCCAGGGTGGCGACCCCGACCAGGACGACGATCCCGCTCATCAGGATCCGGGCCCACTCGTGGCCCTCGCGCATCATCGAGATCAGCACGGCGGCCAGGAGTGCGACGACCACGAACATGGTGATCGCGACCGGCACGAACGCCGGAGGCTCCACCGCGCTCGACTCCGACCGGCTGGACGCCCAGGCGTCGACCAGCTCGTCCTTGAGCACCAGCGTGAGCAGCGCGGTCAGGCCGGTCATGGCGACGACCGCCACGGAGAGCCAGGTCGCACCGGTCACCGCCGGCGGCCGGTCGCGAGTCATCGGCGCTCCTTCTCCTTCGGTCCGCTGCAACTCCTGCCGGGGACACCCTAGGGTCTCAGGACATGACGACCGAGCACCCCTCGATCACCCGGTTCCGCGACGACCACGGCGCGCGCGGCGGGACCGGCGAGATCGTCATCCTGCCCGACGCCGTCCACACCGCCGCCCTGGCCGCCGAGGCGCTCGGCTGCGAGGTCGGTGCGATCGCCAACAGCCTGCTCTTCGACGCCGGCGGCACCCCGGTGCTCATCCTCACCTCGGGGGCGCACCGGGTCGACACCGCGAAGGTGGCGGCGACCATCGGCGTCGAGCGGCTCAAGCGTGCGACCCCCGAGTTCGTGCGCGAGCACACCGGGCAGGTGATCGGAGGCGTCAGCCCGATCGCCCACCCGAGGCCGGTGCCGACGTACCTCGACTCCTGGCTGCGCCGCTACGAGGTCGTCTGGGCGGCGGCCGGGCACCCGTCCGCGGTCTTCTCGACCACCTTCGACGAGCTCGCGACGCTCACCGGGGCCACGGAGATCGAGGTCGACTGACCGGTGCCGGCCCCCGAGCTCGAGGAGCGCCTCGCGCGGCTGTACGCCGGCCGGCCGGTCGTGCTCGGTCCGGGGGTGCTGGCCGGCTGGACCCGGTGGACGACCTGGCTGGGGGAGCTCGGCTGCCCGACCCTCGTGCTGGCGACGGGTCGCGGCGCGGGGCCGGTGCCGGGGCCGGGCACGCAGGTCGTGGAGGTCGAGATCCCGGCGACCGCGCTCGTCACCGACGAGCTCCGCCTGCACGACCGCCTCCTGCACCACCTCCCCGAGCCCGCCGCCGCGGCCGTCGAGGCGTTCGACCCGGAGCGCCGCGGCGTGGTGCTGGCCTCGCCGTTCGTGTCGACCGACGAGCCGGTGCTGGGCCGGCCGGTCACCGGCGGCCGGCCACGCGCCTGGCTGGCCCTGGAGGACAAGCTGCGCGCCGACGCGACCTGGGCCGCCGTCGGGCTGCCGGCCGCGCCGTCCCGCATCGTCGACCTCGACGAGGACGACCTCGCGGCCGCCACGCGCGAGCTCTCCGGCCCGTTGGGCGCGGTGTGGGCGGGCGACGCCCGGGACGGCTTCAACGGCGCCGGCAACTACGTGCGCTGGGTCCGCGACGACCGCGACGCGCGCACCGCGCGGGCGTTCTTCGCGCCGCGCTGCGACCGGGTCCGGGTGATGCCGTTCCTCGACGGCGTGCCGTGCTCGATCCACGGCATCGTGCTGCCGGACGGCACCGCCGTCCTGCGCCCCGTGGAGATCGCGGTGCTGCGCAACAGCGCCCACCGGACGTTCGTGTACGCCGGGCTCGGGACCTCGTGGGACCCTCCGGCGGCCGACCGGGCGGTCATGCGGGCCGCGGCGCGCCGCGTCGGCGAGCACCTCCGCGCCGAGCACGGCTACCGCGGCGCGTTCGGGATCGACGGCGTGCTCACCGCGGACGGCTTCCTGCCCACCGAGCTCAACACCCGAATGTCGGCGGGCGCGACGACCGCGGCCGAGGTGGCCCCGCGGTTCTTCGCCCTGCTGCAGGCCAACCTGGTCGCCGGGGTGGACACCGGCGTCACGGTCGCGGACGTGGAGGCGCTGGTCCCGCGCATGGACGCCGAGCGCGCCGGCAAGGTCGTCGCGATCGGCGAGGGCATGCGGGTGGGCGGCGCCTACTCCTACCCGGTCGACTTCGACGGGACCGCGTTCCGCCGGTCCGGGCACGAGACCGGCAACGTCCTCGAGATCGCCGACACCCCGACCGGGTTCTTCGCGCGCGTCGAGCCGTGCGTCGCGCTGGCGCCGGGGCGCCGGCTGGCCGAGGTGACCGCCGCCCTGCTGCGCTTCGTCGACGCCGAGTACGGCGCCGGGTTCGGCCCGCTCGAGGTGCCGCCCGACCTGCGGGCCTAGGGGGTGGCCCTAGTCTCACCCGCATGCGGGTCGTGGTCGTGGGCGGAGGGTTCGGCGGCCTGGCCGCCTCCGTGCGGCTGGCCAAGCTCGGGCACGAGGTCACGCTCGTCGAGCGGTCACCGACCCTGGGCGGCGCGCTCTCCTCGGTGAGCGAGGACGGCTTCACCTGGGACGCAGGGCCGACGTACACCCTGCTGCCCGCCGTCGTGCGCGACCTGTTCCGGAAGTCCGGGCGTCCCCTCGAGCGCGAGCTGGAGCTGGTGCCCCTGGACATCGTGCGCGAGCACCGGTTCGAGGACGGCTCGTCGGTGCGGGTGCCGAACGGGCGCGCCGCGCAGCTGGCCGCCTTCGACGGGCTCGGGGCGGGGCTCGGGCAGCGCTGGGTCGACCACGTGGCGTCGTACGGCGACGACTGGGACGTGCTGCGCCGCGGCTACCTGGAGAACCCCTGGGACCCGGCCGCGCTCCCTCGCGAGCTCGCGGCACGGCTCGACAGCCGCGAGACGCTGCACAAGCGGCTGCGCCGCACGTTCAAGGACGAGCGGCTCCGGCTGGTCGCGGGCCAGCCGCTGGTCGCGGAGGGCCACGACCTGCGCAACGTGCCCGCCTGGCTCGGCGTGACGGCCTACGTCGAGCAGCGGTTCGGCGCCTGGACGGTCGAGGGTGGCATGGCCCGGCTGGGCGAGGTGCTCACCGCCCGCCTCGGCACCCGCGGCGTCACCACGCTGGTCGGCACCGAGGTGCGCGACCTGGTGGTGCGCGAGGGCCGGGTCGTGGCGGTGCGGACGACCACCGGCGAGATCGGCGCGGACGCCGTGGTCTGCGCCGTCGACCCACGGCGGCTCCCCGCGCTGGCGTCCTACGTCGAGCGGACGATGCCGGCGATGCCTCCGGTCGTCGTGCACGTGGGCCTCGACGGCGAGGTGCCGGACCTGCCCCACGAGCTGGTCCTGCACGGCGACCCGGTGCTGGTGGTGCGCCGCAACGGACCGCGGACCCTCACCGTGCACGGCCGTGGCCGTCTCTCCGAGGACATCCTGCGGGCGCTGGCCCGCCACCGGATCGACGTGCGCGCCCAGGTCGTCGCCCGGGTCGACCGCAGCCCGCGCGACCAGGTCGAGCTCTGGGGCAGCTCGCCCTACGGCGTGCTCTGGCAGGGCCGCGGGACCGCGCGGCAGCGGCTCGGCCCTCGGACGCCGGTCGCCGGCGTGTACGCCGCCGGGGCGCACGCCACGCCGGGAGCGGGGCTGCCGTTCGTGGGGCTGTCGGCGGCGCTGGTGGCCGCGGTGATCGGCCCGGCCTGACGGTTCGTCCCTGCTCGCTACCGCGGCAGCTGCGGCGTCCCGCGCGGCAGCGGCACCACCGCATCACCCGACTCAGGGGATGACAGGTCGCCGTGGCGTCGAGGATCCTGCCGAGGACAGCGACAACGACAACGACGACGACGTGATCTCGGGCCGGGCAGAGGTGTGGCAGATGGTGCGACGATCCCCGTCAGGGGCGCCTACCGCGGACGACGCTCGTGGGTCGAGCGACCCGGCAGCAGGTGGGATCTCGCAGGTCGAGTCGCCAGGAGCAGACGAGGTCGCGACGGCGTCGGGCGGCTGGACCGTACGCCGCGCGAGCAGGCAGCTGACCCGGTTCGTCGCCGACGGCACCGGCAGGTCGGAGGCCGAGGTCCGGGTCCTGGTCGTCGCCGGCGCCGTGCCGGTCCTCGTCGCCGGCACCGTGGCCGCATCCCGAGGTGCGCTGCGCCTGATCGACTTCCTCGTCGACGGTTGACCCGCGGCCAGGTACGGCTACACCAGCTCGAAGGTGACCGTGAGCTGCTGCTCGACGGTGGTCTCCCCCGGCTCGAAGTGGGCCGAGGCCGCCAGCGCGCGGGCGAACCGCGGGCTGCCGGGTGTCCCGCCCTCGGTGACGCTCTCGACCTGGCCGAGGGTGCCGTGCGCCTGGGCCGCGAGGTGCTCGGCCTTCTCGCGAGCGTCGGTGAAGGCGGCCTCGCGCGCCAGCCGCTCGGCGTCGGCGGTGTCGGAGACCTCCAGCCCGACGTGGTCGACCGAGAGCCGGTCGCCGACCTCGTCGGCGAGGGCGGTGACGAGAGCCCCCGCCTCGTCGAGGCCGGCACACCGGACGAGCAGCGCGTGCCGGGCGTGGTAGCCCGGGCCCGGGTGGTCCTCGCGACCCACCGAGAGGTGCTGGCTGGCGATCTCGTCGGTGAACCGGCGGGCGACCGTCACGACCGACGCCCGGGCCGACTCCGCCCCGGCGAGCGCCTCGGCGAGCGACGCGGCGCTGAAGGTGGCCGCGACGTGGACGACCGCGGTGTCGGGCGCGACCCGGCTCGCGCCGTGTCCGACGACGGTGATGGTCCGCACGCGGAGCCTCCTCAGACCGAGAGGTTGAGCGCGGCGAAGATCTCGCGCGTCGCCTTGGACCGGTTGAGCGTGTAGAAGTGCAGGCCCGGCGCGCCCCCGTCGAGGAGCGCGTCGCAGAGCTCGGCGGCGAGCTCGATGCCCGCCGCGCGCATCGCCACGGGGTCGCCGTCGTGCACGGAGATCCGCTCGATCACCGAGGCCGGCACGTCGGTGCCGATCAGCTCGCCCTGGCGGCGGATGTTCGCGAGGTTCAGGATCGGCATGATGCCCGGCAGGATCGGGATGTCGACCCCGCGGGCGCGCACCCGGTCGACCAGGGCGAAGTAGTCCTCGGCGCGGAAGAACATCTGGGTCACCGCGAACTCCGCCCCGGCCCGTGCCTTGGCGACCAGCACGTCGGCGTCGTGGTCCAGGGACTCCGACGAGGGATGCTTCTCGGGGAACGCCGCCACGCCGATGCTGAAACCACCGCGCTCGCGCACCAGCTCGACCAGCTCGGTCGCGTAGGTGAACCCGCCCTCCGTAGGCGTCCACGGCGCGCGCGGACCCTCGTGCGGGTCGCCCCGCAGGGCCATCACGTTGTGGATGCCGGCCTCGGCGTAGGAGTCGAGGACGCCCTCGAGCTCCTGGCGGGTGTGGCCGACGCAGGTGAGGTGCGCCATGGCGGTCATCGACGTCTCGCGCGCGATCCGGCCGGTCACCCGGACGGTAGTGCTGCGCGTGGCCCCGCCGGCGCCGTACGTGACCGACACGAAGGTCGGCCGGTAGGGCTCCAGCTCCCGGATCGCCTGCCAGAGCGTCTCCTCGCCGGCGGCATCCTTCGGCGGGAAGAACTCGAACGAGAACGACCGCTCTCCCTCGCGCACGAGGCTCCCGATCCTGCGGCTCGTCATGGCAGGAGTCTAGGGACGGGGGCCCGACGGTCCGGGCGCTGTCCACTGGTTAGTCTCGTCGCGTGACGGGCCGGAGCGGGTGGGACAGCGCCGAGTTCCGCGACCGCGTCCAGGCCGCCCTCGACGTCTTCGTCGACGAGCAGGCGGCCGTCCTCACCCCCCTCGGCGACGACGCCGACCGTCTCGTCCGCGAGGCGCACACCTCGGTCTCGGGCGGCAAACGGTTCCGTGCCGCCTTCTGCTACTGGGGCCACCGGGCCGTGCACCCCTCGCCGGACGACGAGGACGCCCTCGTGCGCGCCTGCGCCGCGCTGGAGCTGCTGCACGCCAGCGCGCTCGTCCACGACGACTACATGGACGCCTCGGACACCCGGCGGGGCCGCCCGGCCACGCACCGGCAGTTCGGGGCCGAGCACCGCGCCTCCGGCTGGCGCGGCGACCCCGAGCAGTACGGCGCCGCCGCGGCGATCCTGCTCGGCGACCTGCTGCTGAGCTGGTCCGACGAGCTGCTGCGCCGCTGCGGGCTGCCGATCACCCAGGTCGCCCCTGCCCTCGAGGTCTTCGACCGGTGCCGCTCGGAGGTGATCGCCGGCCAGTTCCTCGACGTGTCCGTGCAGGCACGAGGGCGGGCCGACGTCGAGACCGCGATGACCGTGCTGCGCTACAAGTCCGCCCGCTACTCGATCGAGCGGCCGATCCACATCGGCGCGGCCCTCGCCGGCGCGTCGCCGGAGACGATCGCGGAGCTGGCCCGGTTCGGCCTCCCGCTGGGCGAGGCGTTCCAGCTGCGCGACGACCTGCTCGGCGTCTTCGGCGACCCGAGCGCCACGGGCAAGCCGGCCGGGGACGACCTGATCGAGGGCAAGCGGACCGTCCTGGTCGCGCTGGCGCTGGACGCCGCCCCTCCCGCCGAGGCGGCCCGGCTCGACGCGGCGCTGGGCACCGCGCTGTCGCCCGACGAGGTCGCCGAGCTGTGCGCGATCATCGACGACTCCGGGGCGCACGCCCAGGTCGAGGCGGTCATCGAGGAGCTCGCCACGCACGCCGTCACGGCGCTCGACCGCGCGCAGGTCGACGACCACGCGCGCGAGGTGCTGCGCGGGCTCGCGGCCGCCGCCACCCAGCGCGCCGTCTGAGCCGCGTCGCCCTAGAACCCCAGCGCCTGGGCGCGGCGCTTGACCTCCGAGCCGCGGTTCTCCCGGAGCGCGTCGATGGCCCGGCCGGGGAAGTCGTCGTCGCGGAAGATCCAGGCGATGCACTCGCGGTCGTCGTACCCCGCGTCGTGGAGCACCGTCAGCAGCCCGCCGAGCCCCTTGACCGGGAGCCCGTCCTGGAGGAAGTCGGCGGGGACCTGCTGGCCGGCGCCCGGGACGGGTACGGCGGCGGCGAGCTCGTGGTCGCGGATCATCGTGCGCACCTTGGCGACGGTGACACCGAGCTGCTCGGCCACGGCGGCCCAGTCCAGCCACGCGGGCACGAGAGCGGCCAGGTCGGCGTCGGCGAGCTGCTGGTGCGTGTTGAGGCCCTGATCCATGTGCACCAGTGTCCCACCACCACCACGCGCCACGCCGGGGGCGCCTGAACCCGCCCTGGACGCCGCGCGTCCGTACGATTGGGACCCCGGACCCTTCCCCGTCCGGACACAGGAGGGTCGCTGTGACGCCTGACCGGCGCTCGGAGCGGCGCGCCCCACGGGGCGTCGCCGAGGCCGTCAGCGACCCCATGACCGGGCGGCTGCTCGACGGCCGCTACCGGATCGGCCCCCGCATCGCGCGCGGCGGCATGGCCAGCGTCTACGAGGCCACCGACCTGCGGCTGGACCGCACCGTCGCGGTCAAGGTGATGCACCCCGGGCTCGGTGACGACGACGAGTTCGCGGCCCGGTTCGTGCGCGAGGCGCGCGCCGCCGCCCGCCTGTCCCACCCCAACGTGGTCGCGGTCTACGACCAGGGCGACGACCACGGCACCGTCTTCCTCGCGATGGAGCTGATCGACGGCATCACGCTGCGCGACGTGATCCGCAAGGAGGCGCCGCTGCCCCCGGCCCGCGCGCTGGCGCTGGTCGAGCCGGTGCTCTCCGCCCTCGCCGCCGCACACCGGGCCGGCCTCATCCACCGCGACATCAAGCCCGAGAACGTCCTCATCGCCGACGACGGGAGGATCAAGGTCGCCGACTTCGGGCTGGCCCGGGCGGTGAGCGCCGACACCCAGCACACCGCCACCGGCGGCGTGCTGATCGGGACCGTCTCCTACCTCGCCCCCGAGCTCGTCGTGGACGGCCGGGCCGATGCCCGGGCCGACGTGTACGCCGCCGGCGTCGTCCTCTACGAGCTGCTGACCGGCACCAAGCCGCACGAGGGCGAGTCGCCGATCCAGGTCGCCTACAAGCACGTCCACGAGGACGTGCCGCCCCCGTCCGCGGTCGTGCCCGGCATCCCGGCGTACGTCGACGCGCTGGTCGCCCGGGCCACGGCCCGCGACCGCAGCCTGCGTCCCGCGGACGCGGGCGTCCTGCTCCACCAGGTGCACCGCGTGAGCCACGCGCTCGCCGAGGGCGCCGTCGACGACCCCGACCTCACCGCCGACCTGACGCCGCTGATGTTCCACGGCCGCTCGGCCGAGGCGCCCTCGCCCGACGACACCGCACCGGACCCGTTCGACTCGGCCGAGATCGCGACGCTGCTCTCACCGGCCCAGGCGGCCGCCCAGCCGCCGGGCGCCCACCCGGCCGAGCGCACCACGATGATCCGCACCGAGCCGCCGCCGCCGGTGTCCCGCCCGGGCGGTCCTCCCCCGGGCGGTCGGCCGCGACGACGCCGCGGCCTGCTGGTCATGGTCCTGGCACTGCTGCTGGCCGTCGGCGTCGGCGTCGGCTCCTGGTGGTTCCTCGACGGTCGCTACACCTCGACGCCCGGCGTGCTCGGCCTGACGAAGGCGGCCGCGCAGCAGGAACTCGAGGACGCCGGCCTCACCGCGGACTTCGGCGAGAAGGCGTACTCCGAGACGGTCCCGGCAGGCCGGGTCGTCTCCACCGACCCCGAGCCCGGGGCCAAGGTCGTCGACGGCGGCACCGTCGCCGTCACGCTCTCGCTCGGCAAGGAGCGCTACGACGTCCCGAAGCTGGTCGGCATGACCGAGGCGAAGGCCGAGGCGGCGCTGGGCGACACCCACCTCGCCGTCGGCACCACCGACGGCGCCTGGTCCGACACGGTGGCCCGGGGCACGGTGATCTCGACCGACCCGAAGGCGGGCACGACGGTCCGCCCGGACACCCCGGTCGACCTCGTGGTCAGCAAGGGACCGGCACCGGTCAAGCTCAAGGACTGGGTGGGCAAGAGCTCCGACGACGCGCTCGCCTGGTTCGACGCGAAGGGGCTCGAGGGCGAGGTCGCGAGCGAGGAGTACTCCGACACCGTCGACGACGGTGACGTCATCTCGATGGACCCGCCGGCGGGGACCACGCTGCACCGCGGCGACGGCGTCCAGCTCGTCGTGTCGAAGGGTCCCGAGCTGGTCGAGGTCCCCAGCGTCCGGGCCCAGGGGGTCGACGCGGCCACCGCGACGCTGGAGGCGCTCGGGTTCAAGGTCGTCACCGAGCACGCCCCGGGCTACCTCGGGCTCGGCTTCGTCTTCTCCCAGTCCCCCGGCGGCGGCGACATGGCCCCCCCGGGTGCGACGATCGTGCTGAGCCTGATCTGAGCGACGCCGCGGCCACCGGTAGGTTGGGCCGGTGCTCGACCCGGCCGCCCGCAACCCGATCGGCACCCACGTCCTGGTCGGCAAGGGCCTGGTGGCGGGTGCGGTCGACCAGGCCGACCGGCTGGGGTGCGAGACCTTCCAGGTCTTCACCGGCAACCCGCGCGGCTGGGCGCTGAGCGAGGGCCGGCCCGCCGAGGACGCCCGGTTCCGGGAGCTGATGGCCGAGCGCGGCACGCGCACCTTCATCCACGCGCCGTACCTGGTCAACCTGGGCAGCCCGACCCCCGCGACGGCCGAGCGCTCCGCCGCCTCCGTCGCCCACAACCTGCGTCGGGCGGTCGAGATCGGCGCCGAGGGCGTCGTCGTGCACACCGGCTCGTACGTCGACCCGGGCACCGGCGACCCGGTCGCCCGGTACGACGCCGCGATGCGCCAGGTGCGGGAGGCGCTGCTGCCGCTGCTCGACACGCTGCTGGCGGCCGGCGACGACGCCCCCTGGGTGCTGCTCGAGCCGACGGCCGGCCAGGGCCGGTCGCTGTGCGCCGGGGTCGAGGACCTCGCGCCGTACCTCGCCGCCCTCGAGCACCACCCGCGCGCCGGGATCTGCCTGGACACCTGCCACGTCTTCGCCGCCGGCGCGCCGCTGGACGAGCCGGGTGGGACCACGGCGACGGTCGACCGGATCGTCGAGATCGGTGGACCGGGCCGGCTCCGGCTGGTCCACGCCAACGACTCGATGGACGTCCGCGGCGCCTTCAAGGACCGGCACCAGCGGATCGGCGAGGGCCACGTCGGCGAGCAGGCCTTCGTCGAGCTGTTCGCGCACCCGGCCACCGCCGGGGTGCCGTTCGTCCTCGAGACGCCGGACTCCCGCACCGTCGACAACCGCGACATCCCGCTGCTGAAGCGGCTGCGCGAGCAGGCGCGGGCTCGATGAAGCGGCTCGCCACCCTCGTCCTGCTCGGGGTCACCGCGTCCTGGGGCAGCTCGTTCTTCATGATCCACGACCTGGTCGAGCGGGTCCCGCCGCTCGACTTCATCGCGGTCCGGTTCGCGATCGCCGGCGCGCTGCTGCTCCTGGTCGCGCCCCGCTCGGTGCTGCGCCTCTCCCCCGCCGCCCAGCGGCAGTCGGCGGTCCTCGGCCTCGTCTACGGGGTCGCGCAGGTGCTGCAGACCACCGGCCTGACGGACACCGCGGCCAGCGTGTCCGGGTTCATCACCGGCATGTACGTCATCGTCACGCCGCTGCTGGCCGCCGTCCTGCTCCGCAACCGGATCACGATCACCACCTGGGCGGCCGTCGTCGTCGCCTTCGGCGGGCTCGCCGTCCTCTCCCTCGACGGGTTCTCGGTCGGGTACGGCGAGGCGCTGACCTTCGTCGCCGCGATCCTGTTCGCGCTGCACATCGTCGGGCTCGGCGCCTGGGCGACCGAGCAGGACGCGCTCGGGATGTCGATCCTCCAGGTCGTCGTCGTCGCGGTGATCTGCCTGGTCGCCAGCGCCCCGGGCGGCATCGTGCTGCCGGGGTCGGCGACCGACTGGACGACCGTGGTCTACCTCGCGATCTTCCCGGCCGGGCTCGCGCTGCTCGGCCAGACCTGGGCGCAGGCCCACCTCTCGGCCACCCGGACCGCGATCGTGATGACGACCGAGCCGGTCTTCGCGGCCCTGTTCGCGGTGGCGCTCGGCGGGGAGTCGGTGACCGTCCGGATGCTCGCCGGCGGGCTGATGGTGCTGCTCGCGATGCTGCTCGTCGAGGTCGGGCCGCGGCGCAAGGTCGAGGGCGAGGTCCCGATCGCCGTCGAGATCTCGCACAAGGGTGTCGCTGGTTTCGCTCGCGCCCCGCGTGAGCGCGGTGCGCATGTCCGCCGGACGTCATACGTTCCGCCCGGTGGCAGTGGTGCGTCGGGCGTGGTTGTGACGCGACCCGGCGACCGGGTCGTATGACGTCCCGGTGGCGCTCGCGCTGACGTCATGCGTCCCGGCGGCTCCGGCGACCGGGTCGCATGACGTCCCGGGCGTGCTCACGCGCCGAGGACCTCCCGGGCCAGCCGGCGGGTCCGGGCGACCAGGTCCGCGGTGCCGGGGCTGCGTGCCGCGACCTCGTCGAGCAGCGAGCCGACGCGCACCGTCCAGGGCCCGGCGACGACGGTGGTGCCCACGCGTGCAGCGGCGTGCGCCAGCTGCTCCTCGGCGTCCGCGGGACGCTGCCGCGCCAGCGTCTTGAGGGTGACCACGACCCCCATGCAGGCGCTCTCGCCGGGCGACCACGGGTCGGCGTCGGGGACGTCCACGGACCCCAGGCCCTGCCCGTGGACCTCGAGGTCCACCCGCCACCACAACGGCCAGCCCTGGAACCGCACGAACACGAGCCGCAGGTCCGCCCGCGGCTCCGGGTCGACCCGCAGCGACTCGACCGTGCCCACCCGCTCCAGCGTCGGGCGGAGCGATCGCAGTGCGTCCTCCGCCCCCTCGGGCCCGACCGTCCAGCGCAGGTCGATGTCGCTCCACGCGTCGGCGGCGCCCGGCACGCCCATCGACCCGATCAGGCGCGCGGCACCGGTCGGGCACGAGGCGCCGAGGACCTCCAGGAGCAGCGCCGCGGCCTCGTCGCGGGACGCGGGTAGCGGTGCGGTCACGGGAACGACTCTCCCACCGGGCGACTGTCCCCGGCCCGTGTGAGACTCGACCGGTGCACGAGCTGAGCCGTCAGGACGCCCGCCGCGTCGCCGTGCGCGCGCAGCTGCTCGACGCCCACCGGCCGACCGACCTGATGGCCGTCGTCCGCCACCTGACGGTCGTCCAGGCGGAGCCGACCAACGCGGTCGCGCCGAGCGCCGACCTGGTGTTGTGGAGCCGGCTGGGGTCGGCGTACGACCCGGCCGAGCTGCGCGACGCGGTCGCGGAGCAGCGGCTGGTCGAGCTCTGGGGCTTCTACCGCCCGGTCGAGGACCTGACGCTGTTCCGCGCCGAGATGGCGGCCTGGCCCGGCAGCGGGACGCTGCGCGACTGGGAGGTGGCCCGCGCGGCGTGGGTCGAGGCCAACGACGCCTGCCGCCGCGACGTGCTGGAGCGGCTGCGGGCCGACGGCCCGCTCCCGACCCGGGAGCTGCCCGACACCTGCGAGGTGTCCTGGCGGTCGTCGGGCTGGAACAACGACCGCAACCTGCGGATGCTGCTGCAGCAGATGGTGTCGCGCGGCGAGGTCGCCCTGGTCGGTCGCCAGCGGCGTGACCTGCTCTGGGACCTCGCCGAGCGGGTCTACCCCGACGAGCCGTGGCCCGACGAGCAGGAGGCGCGCCGGCTGCGCGACGAGCGCCGGTTGCGGGCGCTCGGCATAGCCCGTGCGACGCTGCCGGAGCCCCCGGACGAGCGCCACGACGTGGGTGAGACCGGCGAGCCGGCCGTCGTCGACGGGGTCCGCGGCCGCTGGCGGGTCGACCCGGCCCTCCTCGAGGGCCCCTTCGCCGGACGTGCGGCCCTGCTCTCGCCGCTCGACCGGCTCGTGAAGGACCGCAAGCGCCTGGAGGAGCTCTTCGAGTTCGACTACCAGCTCGAGATGTACAAGCCGGCCGCCAAGCGCCGCTGGGGCTACTACGCCCTCCCGGTCCTGTACGGCGACCGGCTGGTCGGCAAGCTCGACGCGACCGCCGACCGGGCCGAGGGCGAGCTGCGGGTCGCCGCCGTCCACGAGGACGAGCCGTTCGACACCGCGACCCACGACGCGGTGCTGGCCGAGGTCCACGAACTGGCGCGGTGGCTCGGGCTCGAGCCGGTGCTGCCCGCCGGCTGGCGGGCCTGAGGCCGCCTCAGCGGGCGCGGACCTGGTGGGACCGCGCGCTCCGCGGTCCCCACCCGACGGCGTTGGCCGCGCGGACCGCGAGCCGGTAGCTCCCGGCGCGGGGCACCTGCAGCTCCACCGACCGGACCGATGCGCCGATCGTGCCGCTCACGTAGGTCGCGACCACCTGGCCGCGCGCCCCGAGGCGGTAGGCGTAGACCTGGTAGCCGGTGACAGCGGACCCGCCGGTCTGCGTCGGGGCGCTCCAACGCCCGACGACCGTGAGCCGACCGCCGGGAGCGCCCGGCGAGGCGCGCCCGATGGCCGGGGCCGACGGTGGCCCGAGCGGGAAGGCGACGTCGACCGAGGCGTCGGGCCCGGGACCGGCGACGTTGATCGCACGCACGACGATGGTGGCGGTCTCGCCGCGCGGCAGGCCGGTGATGTCCACCGACCGGACCGTGGGGCCGACCGTGGTCGCCTCGCCACCGGTCTCGACCTCGTAGCCGGTGACCTGCGAGCCGCCGTCCGAGGCCGGCTCGTCCCAGGACACCGTGACGACGCCGTCGGCGTCGGCGCTGCCCTCGAGGTTCCGGACGGCCGAGGGCGTCGAGAAGACGGCGTCGAGGGTGGCTTGGGCCGCAGCGCCCGGTCCGACCGCGTTGACGGCCCGCACGGACAGCGTGTGCGGACCGGTGTCGACGCCGGTGAACTGGTGGCTGGTCGCGGTGCCGACAGCGGTCCATGCGCCGGCGTCGAGCTGCACCTGGTAGCCGGTCACCGGCGAGCCCCCGTCGGCCGCCGGGGGCGACCAGGTCAGGGTCGCGGTGCTCGCGCCGTCCCGGGCGGCGGCGACCGCCGTGGGCGTGCCGGGAGCCGTGGTGCCGCCGCCGCACCCACCGACCGTCAGCGTGTAGGCGCCGAGGCTGCCGTAGTCGTTGTAGCCCGTGGTCGGGTTGCCGGTCCCGACCCCGTCGACCCGGACGGCGTACGTCCCGTCGGCGACGGACTGGTTGATCGTCGCGCCGAGACCGGTGGCGACGTCGTCGTTCGCGCGTGCCGAGGGCGGGTCGGCCGTCGCGACGACGTTCCCCGACCCGTCGAGCAGGCTGAGTGCGATGTCGAGGTCCGGGCTGGTGGGCGCCGGGGTCGCGGTGACCGCGACGGAGCCGGTGCAGTGCCCGACCGCGTAGACGTCGACGTCGGTGCGCGTCGTCACGTACGCCGTCCCGGCGGTCAGCGGCGCCGCCGTCCCGACGGTCCCACCGGCCTCGTCGGCGCGGTAGCCGGCGGTGCTCGCGGCGATCACCGCGACGTCGTCCTGGTCGGGGTTCCCGGCGTTGGCGTACGCGCCGTGGCTCCACTGCGACACCGGCTGGTAGTAGGCCGCACCCATGATCGGTGCCCAGTCGGCGTGGCCCTGGTAGTAGCCCTGCTGGGTGTTGATGTTGCCCGGCCCGCCGTAGCCGGTGCCGTCGTGGTCCAGGCCCATGTTGTGCCCGACCTCGTGGGTCAACGCCTCGGCGATGCCCTTCGGGTCGTCGCCCGAGCCGCCGGTGAAGATCCAGGCCGGCTGGTAGTAGGCGTGCCCGTCGCCGACGGGCAGGTCGAAGACCCCGATGTAGGCGATCCCGCCGCACTGCTGGTCGCACAGCGCGTCCCAGGCGCCGGCGTCCTGGCTCACCAGGGCGCGGGTGCCGTACGCCGTGCCCAGCACCGCGTCGCCGGGGTCCTGGGTCGTCACGTCGACGTCGAACGGGGCGTAGTCCTCGGCCACCCGCTGCCACACGGACTGGATCGCGTCCTGCTCGGCGGTGCTGAAGGTCGTGAACCCGTCGCCCGACGGGTCCCAGCCGACGTAGTCGCCGGCGGGCAGCCCGCTGGCGTTCCACGCGGTGCCCGACACGTGCGCACCGTCGAAGTCCAGGAAGATCGTGTGCGCCGAACCCGGCTTGCTGTGCAGCTGGAACGTCTGGCCGTAGGGGTACGGCGCGGGCGCCGTCGTCGCGACGCCAGGACGCGCCGGGATCGGGCGGTCCGCGTAGTAGAGGTGACCCGTGGCGTCCACCCGGGCCGTCGGGTCGTGGCGCAGGATGCCGCGGGTGTGCGCGTCCAGCCGGTCGGCCCGGACCGTGGGCTGCCCCGGCTCGGGAGCGGGGACACGGGGGGCCGCGTCCGCCGGGGCGAGCATCGTCGTGAGGCCCAGCGCCCCCGCGGCGAGCAGGGCCAGGGCGGCGCCGCGGAGCGACAGGCTCACGGTCGGGTCCGGGGTGGGCGTCGGCTCAGTGCCGCCGTGCCGGGGTCCGGCTCCGGGCCGCCATCAGCACCGTCATCGCCCAGATCACCATGATGTCGAACGCGATGATCGCCAGTGCCCAGAAGGGGTAGTACGGCATGAACGCGAAGCTCGACAGCGCCGAGACCAGCGCGACGCAGATGCCGGCGACCAGCGCCCAGTGCTGGCCGAGCAGGATGCAGACGCCGATCACGATCGCGGCGGCGCCGATCGCGACGTGCACCCAGCCCCACGTCGCGAGGTTCGTGTCGAGGGTGTAGTCCAACCGGGTCGCGAAGATGGCGTCCTTCGAGACCGCGCTCAGGCCCTCCAGGACCTGGAAGACGCCCAGCGTCGCGAGCATCGTGCCCGCGAAGATCCCGATCCCGCCTGCCCAGGCCCGCTCGCCGGCGGATGCGTTGTCGACCACCACGTCTGCTCCTCGTGTCGGGTACGTCGGTGGTCGGACTCTTCTCCCCCGCCCACCCCGGGGCCTCCCCCGTACCGGGCGAATGTCCGGCCTGCCCTTTGGTCCTAGTACCCGTCAATCACCGGTGGGCGGTGCCTGCACGCCCCTAGCCTGACCTCGATCGCGCAGCGCCGGGCCGTCCCGGGCCGTGCGACGGCGACTCCCGGAGGGTGCTCGTCGACCTCGTCCGCAGCGCAGCGGCGGACGATGCCGCGGGCACCCTCTCGGGCCGTCCGGACGCGGGGCAGGCACTAGTCTGTCGCCGGGCCGGACGGCCCGGAGGAGAGACATGGGGAACTGCACCAGCTGCGGCCACCCGCTGGACGTCGGCCGCTTCTGCACCAGCTGCGGCCACCCCGTGGGAGCACGGGCCGCGCCTGGTCCGGACGACCGGACCGACACCGCCGAGCGACCGGCGGCGCCGCCGCGCGCGCCCGTGCCCCCGCCGCCCCCGCCGTTCCCACCGCCGCCGCCCCGGCCCGCGCACCCGGGCCAGGTGC
>NZ_JBGAHF010000036.1:0-12694 GCF_044226305.1 Nocardioides sp.
CCGGGGTCTCGACGACGCTCGCTGGCGCTCGCTGCTCGACCACCGGTGACGACGCTCGCTGGCGCTCGCTGCTCGACCACCGGTGTCACCACCCGTGAGCCGGGGGGCGACCGTGACCCGGCGCCCGCCGCCCCGTCGTCGCTGCCTGTCGGTCGCAACCCGAGACCCCGGCGAGATGCCGACAATCGCCGCCCTGCCTCCACTTCGGGGGTCTGGACGAGCTCGACCACCGGGTCCACCGCGAGCCGGGAGGCAGTCGCAACCAGAAGCCGCCCCGCCTCAGACCACCCGCACCGGCGTCCGGCGGGTGGTGAAGCCCCAGACCCGCTGGGAGAGGGCCTTGCTGAGCCGGATGCAGCCGTGGGAGGCCGCCATGTTGGTGCCGAGGATCCAGTCGGCGTGGATCTGGTGCCCGTTGGACTTGGAGCGGGGGATCCGGTGGAAGCCGATGCCGCAGGGCGCGAACCGGACGAAGTTGTCGAGCCAGACGTCGCCGCTGGTGGAGGAGTTGAGCTTGATCCGGGCGGCGCGGCCGCAGTAGGAGCCGACGGCGTAGGAGCCCCGCCTGAGGACGGACGGGTTGTCGACCATGCCGCCCTGGGCGAGGACGTGCCCTTTCGGGGCGACCAGCCAGACCCAGTTCTGCGCCTGCGAGACGACGATCCGCCGGCCCGACCCCGAGTGCGGCGGGACCGGCCGGTCGTCGCAGCGTGGGGCGTCCTCGGCGTACAGGTGCTTGCGGGTGCGTGCGTCGAGGTGGCCGCTCTGCCGCATCCCGTCCCGGGACTGGAACCGGACGACGGCCGAGCGGGTCCACGGCCCGACCTCGCCGTCGGCAGGGCCGGCGCCGCAGCCCAGGGCGTTGAGCCGCTTCTGGGCCTTGACCACCCAGTCCTCCGCCGCGCCGGCGGAGGACGGGGTGGTGCCGACCATCGCGACGAGCACGAGTCCCGTCACGATCGCCGCGAGCACACGCCTCATGGCGTCAGTGAAACACGCTCAGTGGAACTTCCCGAGGCCCTCGCGCTCGAGCAGCATCGTGAGACCGCCGTTCCAGAACGAGAACCCGGCACCGGTGATCATCGCGAGGTCGAGGTCCTCGGCCGCGACGACGACACCCTCGTCGAGCATCCGCCGGGCCTCGTCGGCGAGGGCGGTGAGCACCCGCGTCCGGACCTCCTCGGACGTGAGCACGACCGGGTCCGCCGGCGTCTCCAGCATCGCCTCGACCTCGGGGTCGATGGCGCCGTCGGGCCCGTAGTACGACGACTTCCGCGCCGCCACCACGCGCTCGAGGGCGGGGGAGACGTAGAAGCGGTCGGGGAACGCGCCGTGCAGCGTCTCGTTGTTGTGCAGCGCGATCGCGGGACCGACCAGCGAGAGCAGGACGAACGGCGGCATCGGGGCCACCCCCGCGAACGCACCGTCGACCACCGGCACCGGGGTGCCCTCGTCGACGATCCGGCCGACCTCGCCCATGAACCGGCCGAGCAGCCGGTTGACGATGAACGACGGGCTGTCGTTGACCAGGATCGTGGTCTTCTTCAACGCCTTGCCGGTCGCGAACGCCGTGGCCAGCGTCGCGTCGTCGGTCTGCCCGCCCTTGACGATCTCGAGCAGCGGCATCACGGCCACCGGGTTGAAGAAGTGGAAGCCGACGACCCGCTCGGGGTGCTCGAGGTCGGCCGCCATCTCGGTGATCGACAGCGACGAGGTGTTCGTCGCGAGGATGCACTCGGGGGAGACGGCCTTCTCGACGTCGGCGAACACCGACTTCTTGACCGACATCTCCTCGAAGACCGCCTCGATGACGAAGTCGGCGTCGGCGAAGACCTCGCCCTTGTCGACCGCGCCGGTCACCAGCGCCTTGTGCCGGTTGGCCTTGTCGTGGTTGATGCGGCCCTTGGCGAGCAGCTTGTCGATCTCGGCGTGCACGTAGCCCACGCCCTTGTCGACCCGCTCCTGGTCGAGGTCGGTCAGCACGACCGGCACCTCGAGCCGGCGGACGAACAGCAGCGCCAACTGCGAGGCCATCAGGCCCGCGCCGACGATGCCGACCTTGGTGACCGGGCGGGCCAGCGACCGGTCCGGCGCACCGGCGGGGCGCTTGGCCCGCTTCTGCACCAGGTCGAAGGCGTAGAGCGACGCGATCAGCTCGGGGGTGTGCGACATCGCCTCGAGGGCGTCGTCCTCGCGCGCGAACCCGGCGTCCCGGTCGCCGTCCCGGGCGGCGTCGATCAGCTCGACCGCCTTCAGCGCGGCCGGGCTGGCGCCGCCGGTCCGGGCCTGCACGATCCCGCGGGCCCGCTCGACGGCGGCGTCCCACGCGGCACCGCGGTCGACCTCCGGGCGGTCGACCACGAGCTCGTGGCACAGCACGGTCGCGGCCCAGCGCAGCGACTCCTCGAGGAAGTCCGCGCCCGAGAAGACCGCGTCGGCGAGGCCGAGCTCGTACGCCGCCGCGCCGCTGAGCGTCTTGCCGTTGTTGAGCGGGTTCTCGACGAGCACGGTCACCGCGGCGTCGGCACCGAGCAGGTTCGGCACGAGGAACGCGCCGCCCCAGCCCGGCACCAGGCCCAGCATCACCTCGGGCAGGCCGAGGGCGGGCGCGCTGTCCATGACGGTGCGGTAGTGGCAGTGCAGCGCGACCTCGAGGCCGCCGCCCAGGGCGAGGCCGTTGATGAAGCCGAAGGAGGTCTTGCCGCCGGGCTCACCGAGCTTGCGGAAGACGGCGTGGCCGAGCTCGGCGACGACGCGCACCGCGTCCGGACCGCCACTGGCGACCGAGGTGAGGTCGGCGCCGGCGGCGAGGATGAACGGCTTGCCGGTGACGCCGATCGAGGTGATCTCGGGGTCGGCCAGCGCCGCGTCGATCGCGGTGTTGAGCTCGATCAGCGAGCGGGGACCGAACGTGTTCGGCTTGGTGTGGTCCTCGCCGTTGTCGAGGGTGATCAGGCCCATCACGCCGGCGCTGTGGCCCTCGACGGTGGGCAGGGTGACCTTGCGCAGGTACGCCTTGGTCACGCGCTCGGCGTCGGAGGAGATCTCCTGGGCGCGGGCGAGCAGGGGGGTCAGGTCGCTCATCAGGCGGCACCCTTCTCATCGGTCTCGGCGGTCCAGTGCGGGTTCTCCCAGATGACCGTGCCACCCATGCCGATCCCGATGCACATGGTGGTGAGGCCGTAGCGGACCTCCGGGTGCTCCTCGAAGGAGCGGGCCAGCTGGGTCATCAGGCGCACGCCCGACGAGGCCAGCGGATGGCCCATCGCGATCGCGCCGCCGTAGGGGTTCACCCGGCTGTCGTCGTCGGCGATCCCGAAGTGCTCGAGGAAGGCCAGCACCTGCACGGCGAAGGCCTCGTTGACCTCGAACGCGCCGATGTCGTCGATGGTGAGGCCGGCCTGCTTGAGGGCCTTCTCGGTGGACGGGATCGGCCCGGCACCCATCACCTCGGGCTCGACGCCCACGAACGAGTAGGACACCAGCCGCATCCGCACGGGCAGGCCGAGCTCGCGCGCGGTCTCCTCGTCGGCCAGCAGCGCCGCGGTCGCACCGTCGTTGATGCCGGCGGCGTTGCCCGCGGTCACCTTGCCGTGCGGGCGGAACGGCGTCTTGAGGGTCGCGAGCGACTCCATGGTCGTGCCCGGACGCATCGGCTCGTCGCTCACCGCGAGGCCCCAGCCCTGCTCGGCCGACCGGGTCGCGACCGGCACCAGGTCCGGCTGCAGCTTGCCGGCGTCGTACGCCGCGGCGGTCTTCTCCTGCGAGCGCACGGCGTAGGCGTCGACGCGCTCCTTGGTGATCGAGGGGTAGCGGTCGTGGAGGTTCTCCGCGGTCTTGCCCATGACGAGGGCGTCGGGGTTCACGATCCGCTCGGACATGATCCGCGGGTTCGGGTCGACGCCCTCGCCCATCGGGTGGCGGCCCATGTGCTCGACGCCACCGGCGATGGCGACGTCGTACGCGCCGAAGGCGATGCCGGAGGCGGTGGTCGTCACGGCGGTCATCGCGCCGGCGCACATCCGGTCGACGGCGAAGCCGGGGACGCTCTGCGGCAGGCCGGAGAGCAGCGCGGCGGTGCGGCCGATGGTCAGGCCCTGGTCACCGATCTGGGTGGTGGCGGCGACGGCGACCTCGTCGACCCGCTCCGGCGGCAGCGACGGGTTGCGTCGCAGCAGCTCGCGGATGCACTTGATGACGAGGTCGTCCGCACGGGTCTCGGCGTACTGGCCGTTGGCCTTGCCGACGCCGAACGGAGTGCGCACGCCGTCGACGAAGACGACCTCTCGCAGCTGACGGGCTCTACTCATGGCTGGCTGGGTCTCCTCGGGTTGGGAACGGTCGTCAGGTTACCCCTCGGTAACTACCCGGTCACCCGTGCCGGGTGTGACCTGTCCCTCGCCCGCCGCGCCGTGCGGCGCGGCCGCGACCGCGCGATCACTACGCTGTGCGGCATGCCCGACCGCCTGGTGCACATCGTCGACGACGTGCCGGAGCTCGACGACCTCTCCGCCCTGACGATGGTCGTCGTCCTCGACGGCTTCCTCGACGCGGGCAACGCCGCCGCCCGGGCGGCCCAGCACCTCGTCGACCTCTCCGACGGGCGCGTGGTCGCGACCTTCGACGTCGACGAGCTGCACGACTACCGCGCCCGCCGCCCCCCGATGTCGTTCGTGCGCGACCACTACGAGTCGTACGACGCCCCGCGGCTCGTCGTGCGGCTGCTCCACGACACCGGCGGGACGCCGTACCTGCTGCTGCGCGGCCCCGAGCCGGACACCCGCTGGGAGGGCTTCTGCCTGGCCGTCCGCGAGGTGGTCGAGCGTTTCGGCGTCACCCGGGTCGTGGCGATGGGGTCGGTCCCGATGGCGGTGCCGCACACCCGGCCGATCGCGATCACCCACCACGCGAACCGGGCCGAGCTGCTCTCCGGCGACAGCCCGTGGCGCGGCGAGCTGCGCATCCCCGGCAGCGCCCAGGCGCTCCTGGAGATCCGGCTGGGGGAGTGGGGCCACGACGCGATGGGGTTCGTGGCGCACGTGCCGCACTACCTCGCGCAGATGGACTACCCGCGGGCGAGCGCCGCGCTGCTCGAGCAGGTCGAGCTGGCCGGCCGGCTGACGATCGACCTGTCCGGGCTGCGCGCCGAGGCCGAGGACACCGAGGCCGAGGTCGCCCGGTACCTCGCCGCCAACGAGGAGGTCGCCGACGTCGTCGAGGCGCTCGAGCGGCAGTACGACGCCTTCGAGCGCGCCGAGGACGAGGGGGCCAGCCTGCTCGCCGAGGAGCAGCGGATCCCGACCGGCGAGGAGCTGGGCAAGGAGTTCGAGCGGTTCCTGGCCGGGCTCGACGGGCCCGAGGACGAGCGTCGGCCCGACGAGGGCCGCGACTGATGCCGCGCGACGCCGACGAGCTGGTCCGGCTGCTGGACCTCGAGACCATCGACGACGACCTGTTCCGTGGCGCCCAGATGCCGACGAGCCGGCCGATCGTCTTCGGCGGCCAGGCCGCCGCGCAGGCCCTGGTCGCAGCCTCGCGCACCGTGGACCCGGAGTACCCCGTCCACTCGCTGCACTCCTACTTCCTCCAGCCCGGCGACCCGTCCGCGCCGACGATCTACGACGTCGAGAACCTCCGCGACGGCCGGTCCTTCCACACCCGCCGGGTGATCGCGCAGCAGCACGGCCGCCCGATCTACGCCCAGACGGCGAACTTCCACAAGCACGAGGACGGCCTCGACCACCAGGAGGCGATGCCGGACGTGCCCGACCCGGAGGACTGCCGTCCGGTGTCGCGCCGGACCCGCGACGAGCTGCACGCCGATCAGTGGGACGTCGCGGACATCCGGGTGATCGGCTCGTCCGCCGACGACAGCCTCGAGCCGGACCCGTCGCGGCCGGCCCGCCAGCGGGTCTGGCTGCGGGTGTCCTCGACGCTGCCCGACGACCCGTTCTGGCACACCGCGGCGTTCACCTACCTCTCCGACATGACGCTGGCCGGGGCGACGCTCTCGGCGCACGGGCTCAGCTTCGGGTCCGGCGAGGTCTTCCTCGCCTCGCTGGACCACGCGGTGTGGTTCCACCGGCCGTTCCGCGCCGACGAGTGGTGGCTCTACGACCAGCACTCGCCGGCGACCGCCAACGGCCGCGGGCTGGTGCTGGCGCGGGTGTTCCAGCCCGGTCGCGGGCTGGTGGCCTCGGTCGCCCAGGAGGCCGTCCTGCGGCCGCTGAAGCGCCGGACCGCGGAGGAGGGCCGATGACCGACGCCGTGAACCCGACCCAGGAGCTCGTCGACCTGCTCGACCTCGAGGAGCTCGACACCGACCTCTACCGGGGCAAGCAGCCGGTCACCCAGCGCGCCCGCGTCTACGGCGGGCAGGTCGCCGCGCAGGCACTGATGGCCGGCGTGCGCACCGTGCCGCCGTCGTACGCCGTGCACTCGCTGCACTCCTACTTCCTGCTCGGCGGCGACTACTCCGTCCCGATCGTGTACGACGTCGAGCGGATCCGCGACGGCCGCTCGTTCCTGACCCGGCGGGTCGTCGCGCGCCAGCACGGCCGGCCGATCTACTACCAGACCCTCAACTTCCAGACCGAGGAGGAGGGTTGGGAGCACCAGGACGTGATGCCCGAGGTCGGCGCCCCGGACACCGGCTTCGACCTGGTCGAGGTGATGCGTCGCGGCGGCAACGCCGAGGCGGACGCGCTCGGCAAGGAGTGGGGTGCGCTCGACGTCCGCTGGCTCGGCAACACCCGCTACGGCCTCGAGCCCGACGGCGGGCACGTGTCGCAGGCGCGGATGTGGATCCGGCTGCGCGAGGGGCTGCCCGAGGACCCGGCGATCCACACGGCGGCGTTCACCTACGCCAGCGACGTGAGCCTGCTCGGCGCCACCCTCGCGGTCCACGGCGGCAACCCGGCGAAGGTGCAGATGGCCTCGCTGGACCACACGATCTGGTTCCACCGCCCGTTCCGCGCCGACCGCTGGTGGCTCTACGACCAGTGGTCGCCCTCGGCCCAGGGCGCCCGCGGGCTCGCCTTCGGCCGGGTCTTCGCCGAGGACGGCACCCTCGTCGCCACCGTGGCCCAGGAGGGCCTGATCCGCCCGCGCGGCGACGACTACACCGGCCCCGGCCAGGCCTGACGGTCGAGTCGGGGGTTGTGACCGTCGAGTCGGGGGTTGTGACCGTCGAGTCGGGAGTTGTGACCGTCGAGTCGGGAGCTCCGGACACGACGTCGTCCTGAACTCCCGACTGAAGCGTCAGGAGTCTCGACTCAACTGGTCAGAAGTCTCGATTCGACGGCGCCCGGCGCGGGCTCAGGCGGTGACGATGCCGACCAGGAAGGCCAGGGCGGCCAGCAGCAGCGCGAGGCCGCTGACGACGACGGCCGCGCCGCCGAGGTCGCGGGCCACCGGGACGGACGAGCCGAGGGCACGGGTGCCGAGGACCAGCGCGACGGCGGCGACCGCTCCGGTCGCGAGCGCGCTGAGCATGACCGTGTCGGACAGCGCGCTCGACCCGTTGCGGTTCAGCCAGCCCTGGACCACCAGCAGCCAGGTGCCGTTGCCCAGCAGGCCCAGCGCGCCGATCGTCAGCCCGGCGATGCCGGCCGCGGTCGGCGTCAGCCAGCCCGCGGCTCCGTCGGACGTCTGGTGCGGCTCCGCCATGTCAGCTCCCGGGATCGTCGTGCTCGAGCCCGCGAGGCTACCCGGCGCCGGGGTCAGGCCGGCCGCGCCACCCCGGCCAGGTGCGGGGCGCCGCTGCGCGGCGAGCTGAGCGAGAACGCCCAGCCCTCGTCGACGGCACGGGAGCCGAACGCGACCGTGCCCGGCAGCAGCACCGGCTTCTTGAACGCGACGGCGACGGTGACCGCGTCCGGCAGCCGGTTCTCGAGGGCGCCGACGCACCGCGCCATCGTCCACATCCCGTGCGCGATCTGGCGCGGGAAGCCGAACGCCTTCGCGGTCAGCGGGTAGAGGTGGATCGGGTTGCGGTCGCCCGACACGGCGGCGTACCGCCGTCCGAGGTCGGCCGGGAGCTGCCAGGTGATCCCGTGCGGTGGCGCCTCCGGGAACGTCGAGCCGGCCGGCGCGTCGTCCGACCCGCGGCCGCGCCGCAGGAACGTCGAGGTCTCCTCCCACACCAGCTCGCCGCGGGAGTGGACGGTCGTGAGCATGTCGAACACCTGGCCCTTGGGGTGGGCGCGCAGGTGGTCGGGGCGCGCGGTCACCTGGAGCTCCTCGTCGAGCCCGATCGGCCGGTGCTGGGTGATCGAGTTCTCCAGGTGCACCGTCCCGACCGCCGGGAACGGGAACGACCCCGCGGTCATGATCTCCATGTGCAGCCCGAAGGCCAGCAGGTGCGGGTAGGGCAGCGGCAGGGTGTCCTTGCGCGGGAAGCCGCACAGCCGGGCGTACGCCGCCACGTGCCCGGCATCGACCGGTACGTCGTGGCGCACCCGCGAGTCGTCCGGGAGGGCACCGCCGGTCTTGCGGATGCCGGGCAGCAGGTTCACCCCCGGCACGACCGGGAGCGCGGCCTTCACCATCACGGGCAGCCCGGCCACGTCAGGCCCCCAGCATCATCTGGCCGCACACCCGCACGACGTTGCCGTTGACGGCGGTCGACCCGGGGCTGGCGTACCAGGCGATCGCCTCGGCGACGTCGACCGGCAGCCCGCCCTGGGCCATCGCGTTGAGCCGCTGCCCGACCTCGCGGGTCGCGAACGGCACGGCCGCCGTCATCTGGGTGATGATGAAGCCGGGCGCGACCGCGTTGATCGTGATGCCGCGGTCCAGCTCGTCGGCCAGGGAGTCCACGAGGCCGATCACGCCGGCCTTCGAGGCCGCGTAGTTCGTCTGCCCGACGTTGCCGGCGATGCCGGCGATCGAGGCGACCCCGATGATCGACCCGTTGTCGTTGACGACCTTCTCGTCGAGGAGGTGGCGGGTGATCCGCTCGGGAGCGGTGAGGTTGACCGCGATCACCTGCGCGAAGCGGTCGCCACGGTCGTCGGCGCGCATGTTCGCGAGCTTGCGGTCCCGGGTGATGCCGGCGTTGTGGACGACGACGTCGACCCCGCCGTGCTTCTCCCGCAGGTGCCGGGCGATCCGCTGCGGCGCGTCCTTGGCCGTGATGTCGAGGACGAGGTGGTCACCGTCGAGCTCCTTCATGACGCCCTGCAGCTCGCTGGCCGCCTGCGGCACGTCGACGCCGACGACGGTCGCGCCGTCGCGGTGCAGCACCCGCGCGATCTGCTCGCCGATGCCCCGGCTGGCGCCGGTCACCAGCGCGACCCGGCCCTCGAGCGGACGGGTCCAGTCCGTGACCTCGCCCGCCTCGGTGCCGCCGTGGGCGCCGATGCGCACCACCTGGCCCGAGACGTACGCCGACTTCGGCGACAGCAGGAACGCCAACGTGCTGTGCACGGCACCCTCGGCGCCCTCGGCGACGTAGACCAGCTGCACGGTCCCGCCGCGGCCGATCTCCTTGCCGAGGCTGCGGGTGAACCCCTCCAGCGCCCGCTGGGCGACCCGCTCCTCGCCGGAGGTCAGCTCCGGCGGCGTACCGATCACGACCACCCGCGGGCACGGGTCGAGGCGGCGCAGCAGCGGCGTGAAGAAGTCGCGCAGCTCGACGAGCTGCTCCGACGACGTCAGCCCGGTCGCGTCGAGGACCAGGCCTTTGTATGTCGCGTCTTCGTCGGTCTCGGTGACCGCGGCGATGCCGAGCGAGTCGAGGACCCCAACCAGCGACTCGGCCAGCCGGCCGCGGCCGCCGACGGCGACGGTCCCGTCGACCAGCGGTGCACCCTCGACGTACCGCTCCAGCCGGGCGGGCTGCGGCAGCCCGAGCAGCCGGGTCACCTGCTTGCCGATCGGGGACGCGGTGAAGCCCTGGTAGAAGTCGTTCATGGTGGTATGTAACTCCTCGTGTAACTGTGAGTCCACCTTTCGTGATCTGGCCCTCATGCGCTTCTCACGTGCCCGGCCCCGACGCAGGATGAACCCATGGCAGACAACTCTCAGGGCAGCCCCCGTCGCGTCGCCGTGCTCGGCGGCAACCGCCTCCCGTTCGCCCGGTCCGGATCGGCCTACTCCGATGCATCGAACCAGGAGATGCTCACCGCTGCCATCGACGGCCTGGCGGAGCGGTTCGACCTCCAGGGGGAGCGGATCGGTGAGGTCGTCGCCGGTGCCGTGCTCAAGCACGCCCGCGACTTCAACATGACCCGCGAGTCCGTGCTCGGCTCCAGGCTCGCACCGGAGACCCCGGCGGTCGACGTGCAGCAGGCGTGCGGCACCGGTCTCCAGGCGGCGATCCAGGTCGCGAACAAGATCGCGCTCGGCGTCATCGACTCCGGTATCGCCGGCGGCACCGACACCACCTCGGACGCACCGGTGGCGATCAGCGACAAGCTGCGCAGGAAGCTGATGAAGGTCAACGCGGCCCGTGACACCAAGGGCCGGATCGCCGCCCTCGGCGCCATCCGTCCCGGCGACATCGGGATCGAGATCCCGCAGAACGGCGAGCCGCGCACCCGGCTGTCGATGGGGGAGCACGCCGCGCTCACCGCCCTGGAGTGGGAGATCTCCCGCGAGGAGCAGGACGAGCTCGCCGCCGCGTCGCACCAGCACCTGGCCGCGGCGTACGAGCGCGGCTTCCTCGACGACCAGCTGACGCCGTTCCGCGGTCTGGAGCGCGACAACAACCTGCGGCCGGACTCGTCGGTGGAGAAGCTCGCCAAGCTCAAGCCGGTCTTCGGCAAGGGCGAGGCGGCCACGATGACGGCCGGCAACTCGACGCCGCTGACCGACGGCGCCTCCGCCGTGCTGCTGTCCTCGGAGGACTGGGCGGCCGAGCGCGGGCTGGAGCCGCTGGCCTGGTTCGTCGACGCCGAGACCGCCGCGGTCGACTACGTGCACGGCAACGAGGGGCTGCTGATGGCCCCGGCGTACGCCGTCCCGCGGATGCTCGCGCGCCAGGGCCTGACGCTGCAGGACTTCGACTTCTACGAGATCCACGAGGCGTTCGCCTCACAGGTGCTCGCGACGCTCAAGGCGTGGGAGGACCCGATCTTCTGCAAGGAGCGGCTCGGCCTCGACGCCCCGCTCGGCGCGGTCGACCGGGCGAGGCTGAACGTCAACGGCTCCTCGCTCGCCGCCGGCCACCCGTTCGCCGCCACCGGCGGCCGGATCATCAACGTCGCCGCGAAGCTGCTCGCGGAGAAGGGCTCCGGCCGTGCGCTGATCTCCATCTGCGCCGCCGGTGGCCAGGGGGTCGTGGCGATCCTCGAGCGCTGAGGTGGGTCACGGGGTCCGCCGACGTCGGGCCCCGTCGCAGATTCATCAGGGGATCCGGGGAACCCTGCACCTCCCACGGCGTGCCCGGCACGGGAAGTGCAGGTTCACCCACAGACCATGGTGAAACCGCAGCGGCGACCGGCTACCGCGCCGCGAGCGCCAAGGCCGAGGCGACCAGGTAGTCGCGGACCTGCTCGGGTGAGATCGAGCCGACCGTGGGGATGCCGGGGGCGGCCTCCTTCACCAGGATCCCGACTCGGGCGAGCTGGAGGGCGCCGAGGCCGCTCGCGTAGAGCGTGTTGGCCAGCAGCACCGGGTCCTCCGCCGTGAAGGCGCCGGCCTCCACGCCGTCCTCCAGCACCTGGGTGAGCAGCGCCAGGCAGGAGGAGATGCCGCGGCCGAGCCGGAACAGCGCGCTCTCGGAAATCTCGTCGAGCAGGTCGGGGCCGGTACGACGCATCAGGGTCTGGGCGCAGTCGACGAACGCCGGGTGCGCCACGCCGTACTCGACGAACGCGCCGACCAGCGCCGCCAGCCGCTCCGGCGGGTCGGTGCTCGAGTCGGCGGCCGCCGCCAGCTCCGCGCGCAGCTCCTCGAGGTAACCGACCAGGGTGAGCGCGAAGAGCTCCTCCTTGCCGGTGAAGTGCCGGTAGACGATCGCCCGGTTGATGCCGACCGCCTTCGCGATGTCCTCGATCTGCGCGTCGCGCACGCCACGCTCGTCGAACAGGGCCCGGGTCGCGGCGATGATCTCCCGCTCACGGGCCCGGCGGCGGACGGCGGCGGCCGATCGCCGGCCGTCGGTCTCGGTGGTGCTCACGGGCTCATGGTACGAGCGTGCAACTCGCAGTTGCACGGGTGTGACGAGATCGACCAGACCGACAAGCCCTGGACCGGGGCTGGCGGCGCTCGACCGGGGCGCGCGTCCCTGACGGCACCTGTGACCGCGACCCTCGGGGCACCTGCGAGCTCCTCAGGTCCGTCGGTGGAAGGTGACGTCACCGTTGGGTTGGTAGGTGGTCTGGTAGTGGGTGTCGTGGGCGCGGGCGTGGTGCCAGGGGCACAGTGAGACGCCGGCGGCGAGGTCGGTGTTGCCGCCGTCGGCCCAGCGTGTCTTGTGGTGGGCGTGCAGCCCGGTGGTGCGGTCGCAGCCCTCGGCGCGGCAGCCGCGGTCGCGCACGAACATCGCGACCCGCTGGGCCTTGCTGTAGAGGCGGCGCCTGCGGCCGACGTCGAGGGGTTGGGAGTCGCCGCCGAGGACGACGGGGATGATGCCGGCCTCGCACGCCAGGCGCCGCGCGAGGGCGGGGGAGATCTTCTCGCCGGTGTCCAGGACCCCGGCCTTCTCCAGCCGGCCGAGGAGCACGTCGAGCTCGATCAGCACCACCAC
>NZ_JBGAHF010000015.1:0-108862 GCF_044226305.1 Nocardioides sp.
AGCTCCTCCGCGAGCTCACCATCGACCCCGCCCGCAACTACCAGCCACTCGGCCGACCACCCGGACCCCAACCCCACACAAACAGAAGACCGGACCCCGACCCGGGGTCCGGCCTGTCCGGGATCTCCTGAGAGATCACACTGCGCGCCTGTAGGGATTCGAACCCCAAACCTTCTGATCCGTAGTCAGATGCTCTATCCGTTGAGCTACAGGCGCATGCCGCCCGGCACCGGGCCGAACGACTGGTCGAGGATAGCCGACCCCTGCGGCCAGGCCGAAATCAGTGTCCGCCCCCGGTGCCGCCGGGACGACCGAGACACCGGAAGCGGCCCTTCCGTGGCCGGGCAGGAATCAGGCTCGGGTGTCCCGACGACCACACCGCTTCGGTCATGAAAAGGCCGAAGCAGAGCCCTCGAGGAACGCCTTTTCCCGCTCAACTGAGCCGTTGTGACGGACCCCACCCGCCGTTGAACGTTCCAATGTGAGGGTGCGGACGGGTCGGGGTACGGTCGGCCCACCCTCGGGGCCGGAGCGGGTCCGCACCGCCTCCGCGGGGGCCACCCAGAGTCGCCGACAACGACGCCGAGCGAGCCACCGCGACTGCGCGAGAAGGAACCGTTGATGACCGCCACCCAGGCACCCACGACCGACCCCGTCCCCACCACCGGCACCGCTCCGACGACCCACCGGGGGATCCTCGACTTCGTCGCCGAGGTCGCCGAGCTGACCCAGCCCGCCCGGATCCACTGGTGCACGGGGTCCGACGAGGAGTGGACCGAGCTCACCGACACGTTGGTCTCGACCGGGACGTTCACGCAGCTGAACCCGGCGATCAAGCCGAACTCCTTCTACGCCGCCTCCGACCCCATCGACGTGGCCCGGGTCGAGGACCGCACCTACATCTGCTCGGTCGACCCGCGCGACGCCGGCCCGACCAACAACTGGATGGACCCCGGCGAGATGAAGGTCCTGATGCGCGACCTCTACCGGGGGTCGATGCGGGGCCGCACGATGTACGTCATCCCGTTCGTGATGGGGCACCTCGACGCGGAGAAGCCGATGTTCGGCATCGAGCTCACCGACTCGGCCTACGTCACCGCCTCCATGCGCGTGATGGCCCGCATGGGCTCCGCCGTCCTCGAGCGGATGACGGAGCTGGACGCCGACTTCGTGCCCTGCATCCACTCCGTGGGCCACCCGCTCGAGCCCGGCCAGGCCGACGTCGCCTGGCCGTGCAACGACACGAAGTACATCGTGCAGTTCCCCGAGGAGCGCGCGATCTGGTCCTACGGCTCGGGGTACGGCGGCAACGCGCTGCTCGGCAAGAAGTGCTACGCCCTGCGGATCGCGTCGGTGATGGCCCGCGACGAGGGCTGGCTCGCCGAGCACATGCTGATCCTCAAGCTGACCTCCCCTGAGGGCACCGTGAAGTACGTCGCGGCGGCGTTCCCCAGCGCCTGCGGCAAGACCAACCTGGCGATGCTGCAGCCGACCATCCCCGGCTGGAAGGTCGAGACGCTGGGCGACGACATCGCCTGGATGCGGATCGGCGAGGACGGCCGTCTCTGGGCGGTCAACCCCGAGTACGGCTTCTTCGGCGTCGCACCCGGCACCAACGAGCACACCAACCCCAACGCGATGCGCACCATCAACAAGGGCAACTCGGTCTTCACCAACGTCGCGCTCACCGAGGACGGCGACATCTGGTGGGAGGGCCTGGAGAACCCGCCGGCGAAGGCGACCTCCTGGAAGGGCGAGCCGTGGACGCCGGAGTCCACCGAGCTCTCCAGCCACCCGAACTCCCGCTACTGCACCCCGATCACGCAGTGCGACATCCTCGCCCCGGAGTACGACGACCCGCGCGGCGTCCCGATCGACGCGATCCTCTTCGGCGGCCGGCGCAAGACGACGGTCCCGCTCGTCTTCGAGGCCCGGGACTGGGCCCACGGGACGTTCCTCGGCGCGACGCTCTCCTCGGAGACCACCGCCGCCGCGGTCGGTGCGGTCGGCGTCGTGCGCCGCGACCCGATGGCGATGCTGCCCTTCATCGGCTACAACGCCGGCGACTACTTCAGCCACTGGATCAGCGTCGGGAAGGACAACGACGAGGCGAAGCTGCCGCGGATCTTCTACGTCAACTGGTTCCGTCGCGACGACGAGGGCGGCTTCCTCTGGCCCGGCTTCGGCGAGAACAGCCGGGTGCTGAAGTGGGTCGTCGAGCGCATCGACGGCCAGGCGGCGGCCGTCGAGACCCCCATCGGCCACGTCCCCGCGCCGGGCGCGCTGGACACCGACGGGCTCGACCTGGCCGAGGACGCCCTGGCCGCCGCGCTGGCGGTGGACGTGGAGGAGTGGCGGGCCGAGCTGCCGCAGATCCAGGAGTGGTTCGAGAAGTTCGGCGACGACCTGCCCGCGGTGCTGTGGACCGAGCTGGACGGCCTGCGCTCGCGGCTCGAGGGCTGACCACACGTCGTACCGGAGGGCCCCGTCCGCCGGACGGGGCCCTCCGGCGCGTCACCTGTGGAATCATCAGCCACAGGAGTTGACGCTTCGGGGGCCCGGTCGGAAGGAGCAGGCGCGGCGTGGAGACCATCGGCCCTGAGGACCGCGCGCTGTTCGAGTCCGCCGGCACCGCGCTCTTCGAGGAGCTGGTGGCGGCCGGCGGGCTGCCGACCACCGACCGTCGGCTCGTCGAGGGCGGCGAGCTCGCCCCCGCGCTCGAGCTCCTGCGGGACCTCGGCCTCGCGCGCCAGTCGGCGGACGGCGTCCGCTGGGAGGCGCAGGACCCCGGTGCCGCCCAGTCCCGCGTGGTGTCCCCCCTGGGCCAGGAGGGTGCGCGCCTGCTCTCGGAGTCGTCGCAGTGGGCGACCGCCTTCGGGACGCTCACCCATGCGTGGCGGCGCGCGCCGGGAGCGGTCGGCGGCGGGCCGTTCACCTACCTCCCGCTCGAGGAGATCGATCCCTTCATCGCGGGTCTGGTCGCGGACTGCGAGGAGGAGGTCCTCACGGCGCAGCCGCAGGCGATCCGTGACACCCGGGACCTCCCCCACGTGGTCCTGCGCGACACCGCGCTCCTCGAGCGCGGTGCCCGGATCCGCACGCTCTACCAGCACAGCGCCAGGCGCAACTCCACGACCCGGCAGTACGTCGCCGCGGTCACCGAGCGCGGCGGCGAGGTCCGCACCCTGGACGAGTTCTTCAACCGGATGATCGTGGTGGATCGCCGGACGGCGATCATCCCCAGCAAGGAGACCCACCGCGTGGCGCTCGTGGTCCGCGAGCCCTCGGTGGTGGCCTACCTCGTCGACGTGTTCGAGCGCTCCTGGGAGCGCGGCCGGCCCTTCACCAGCAGCGAGGCGCCGGTGATGAAGGACATCGCCTCGGAGCAGCGGTCGATGACGTTGCGGATGCTCATCGAGGGGCACTCCGACCCGGTGTCGGCGAAGCGGCTGGGGGTCAGCCCCCGCACCTATGCCGGGTACATCGCCGACCTCAAGGAGGAGTTCGAGGCGGAGACCCGGTTCCAGCTCGGCTACACGATCGGGCGGCGGGGCATCACCGGACAGGACGACGAGGACGCCGAGCGCCCCGCGCCTGCCAGCGAAGTGTGACCAGACGCGACGAAGGGCAGCGACCCGAGTCACTGCCCTTCGTCGTGGAGGCCGAGCCAGGCCGGGGGGGTGGCGCTGGGACCGAACAAGTGGGGGGTGAGTTGGGTCCCCGGCTCGACCGAGATCAGTGTCAGCGGTGGGTGATGCCCACCCGTCCGCTCCAGCTTGTGTCTGCGTGCGCCGGGGCCGAGATCCCCAGAAGGCCGACGCTCAGCGTCGCTGTCACCAGTGCGATGGCTACCTTTCGTGCAAGGTTCATTTCCCTCTCCACCTTCTAAGTCATCGGACCCCACGGAAGGCCCGGTACGACCAGTGTCGGTGAGCGGTGGCAGGTAGGACGAATGGATCAGTGCCTCAGAAATGTGCATTGCACATTTCTGCAGCGGCTGCAGGTTCTTGCAGCGGGGTGCCGGGACGTCCCGACGCGCCACGGCCCCCTCACGCGGGGCGGAGGGGGCCGTGGGCTGGCGGAGGCGGAGGGATTTGAACCCTCGATGGGGTTGTAGCCCCAAACCCGCTTAGCAGGCGGGCGCCATAGACCGGACTAGGCGACGCCTCCCGACAGCCAGCACAGGCTACAAGCAGCCCACCGTGGACCACCAATCAGGGGCGGGTGCCGCGTGCAGGCCCGGTGCAGCCCCGGTGCGGCCCGGCACGCCTCAGAGCGGACGGAGCCCGTGCCCGTGCTGGAGGTGGCGCTGGAGGTCCCGCACGAACTCCTCGCGGTCGCCGTCGAGGGCCTGGACCGGGATCGTCGTCGCGCGCCCGTCGCGGAGCTTGAGCACGACGACCGGCGTGCCCGACGGCGACGCCGTGACGGCCTCGCGCACGTCGGGCCAGGGGGCCCGGTCGACGCCGACCCCCCGGACCAGGCGGACCCGGTAGCCGTCGGTCCCCAGGTGCACGACCGGCACGGCGCGGAGGACGACGTACGCCGCCACCAGGACCGCGACGACCCCGAGGGCGGCCGCCCCCACCAGCACCCCGAGGGGCAGGTCGAGCAGGGCCACCAGCACGGTCAGCACGGCGAGCAGCCCGGCCAGCACGACGAGCAGCCCGCCCACGAAGCGGACGGCGAGGGCCGGCGCCAGCCGATAGTCGGACACCCCGGGGGTGGGCGCGTGCTGCTGCATGACTTGATTGAACAAGACACCGGATTCGTGACCGGCACCGGGTTGTCGGGCGGGCCCGGTGGAGTCACACTCGAAGTCCCACCGCTGCGGGCCTCGGGAGGTTCCCATGACCATCACCTCCACCAGCACGAGCGCCGCCCTGCAAGGTCTGGCGCACGCCCTCGACGCACCCCGCGGCGCCGGTGTCCCGCTCGGGAGCTGGCGCTGGACCGTGCGGAAGCGGATGACCGCCGTCCGGGACCAGCTCGTCGCCGAGACCCTGCCCGTCGGCGCGTTCCCGGCGCGGGAGGTCGGCCTGGCGCGCGAGCGCGACGCCCTGCTCGCCCGGCTCAGCGCCCTGGGCGCGAAGGTCCTCGTGGACCCGGACGTCGACCGGGTCCGCGACCAGCTGCACCGGCTCGTGGTCGACGTCGCCCACCACGTCCAGCGCCGGCACGACCTGGCCTACGACGAGGTCGAGCTCGAGCTCGGCGGCTCGGAGTAGCAGGACCGGCCCTCCTACACTGCTCGGGTGTCCCGGCCTGCCGGGCCACGGAGGGGTGCCGGAGTGGCCGATCGGAACCGCCTTGAAAGCGGTCGTAGGGAGACCTACCGCGGGTTCGAATCCCGCCCCCTCTGCGCTACGCGGTGATCTCGACCAGCACGTCGCCCTCCTGGACGACGTCGCCGGGTGCGACCCTGACCGCGCGGACGGTGCCCGGCGCTTCGAGGATGACCGGGATCTCCATCTTCATCGACTCCAGCAGCACGACGGTGTCGCCGACGGCGACGGGGTCGCCGGGGGCGACGGCGATGCTCAGCACGTTCGCCACCATCTCCGCCACGATCTCGATCACCTGCTCGCGGGCCATGGGTGCGAACCTAGCCGTTACCCGCAGGTACCCGGGAACCGCCGGCCGGTCAGAGCAGCGGGCGGGTGCGCGGTGGCTCGGGCCGCAGTGCCATCGCCTCCTCGGCCCGGCGGCCCCGCCGCCCGGACGAGCCGGTGACCGCGAGGTCGAGCCGGATCACGACGAAGCCGATCAGCAGGCCGACCACGACGCCGTACCCGACGGAGAGCGCGGCCTCCTGCAGGGTCAGGGCCGGGTTGACCAGCGCGTTGACGATCGGCGTGGCGGCCGCGACGCCGAACGCGCAGACCCACCAGCCCTGCCGGCGCCGGGCGCGCATGTGGGTGCCCCAGGCGAGCGCGGGAACGCCGAGGACGGTCTCCAGCGGGCGGGGGAAGGCGCCGAGGTGCTCCCGGCTCCAGCCCACGCCGTCGAGCACGTGGTCCATGAGCGCCGGGGTGCCGTAGCGGCGCAGCAGCTCGGCGTAGGCGAGGGTCACCGCGAGCACGACCGATCCGAGCAGCACCGTGACGAACCCCCGGCGGCCCAGCCCGTGCAGCCCGGCGCCGAGCCGGTAGATGATGGCGAACGCCCCGAGCAGGGACAGACCGAGCGTCGTGTACTCGAACCGGGCCAGCGTCACGGCCGGCTCGAACCCCACGACCGCCACGGCACCGACCACGGCGACGAGCACCGCCACCAGGACCTCGCGGACGGCGTGCACGAAACGGACCGCCGGCACGGTGGACATCACGGCGAGGACCGCCGTGACCACGGTGGTGAGGACCGCCGCCCCGGTGCGCAGCGAGTCGTCGTCGCTCACGACCGCCACGGTGCCGAGCGCCACCGCCAGGAGCCCGACGACGACCGGACGGCCCCCGGTGCGCGCCGCCAGCGCCCAGGAGTAGGCGGTGGCGACCGCCACGGCACCGGCGCCACCGATCCAGTCGGGACCGACGTCGAGGGTGCAGGCCGCGAGCCCGGCCATGCCGGCGGCCACCAGGACCGCCCAGCCGACGACCGGCGCCCGCGAGCTCGCGATCCTCTCGGTGCGCGCTCGCAGCGCGGCCGCGGCGCGGCTGCGGCGGGACGGGGGCCGCTCGGCACGACGACGTGGAGCGGTCCGGGACACGGCAGGCCAGGTTACAGACGGCGGTTGGCGAGCGACGGGTTGGTCCGGCGCGCCGCCTCGAGCCCGGCGTGGTCGATCTCGGCGACCAGCACCTCCGGGCCCTCGCCGGCCTCGGCCAGCACGTCGCCCATCGGATCGACCACCATCGAGTGGCCGGTGTAGCGCGGCCCCGGCTGCGCCGCCGCGGCGACGAAGACGGTGTTCTCGATCGCCCGGGCCCGCAGCAGGGTGCGCCAGTGGTCGACCTTGCGGGGGCCCGCGACCCACGCGGCCGGCAGCGCGAGGACCTCGGCGCCCTCGTCGACCAGCAGCCGCGCCAGCTCCGGGAAGCGCAGGTCGTAGCAGGTCATCAGGCCGACCCGGAACCCCGCCACGTCCACGATCGCGGGCGCCACCGGACCGGCCCGGAGCCGGTCCGACTCGCGGTAGCCGAAGGAGTCGTAGAGGTGGATCTTCCGGTACGACGCCTCCGCCTCGCCCCGCACGACCAGCGTGTTGAACGGTCGGTGGGGGTCGTCGCCGGTCTCGAACATCCCGGCCACCACCGTGGTGCCGTGCTCGCCGGCCACCCGGGCGACCTCGGTCGCGAACGGACCGTCCACGGGCTCGGCGTACCGGCTCACGTCGGAGCCGGGCTCCCCGAAGTCACGGGCGAAGGCCTCCGGGAAGACGACCAGGTCGGCCCCGGAGGGGGTGAGGTCGGCGAGCAGCTGGCGGTTCGCGTCCGGGTCGAGGCCGGAGGCGTGCTGGACGAGCGCGAGGCGGAGTCGGGCCACGATGCGAGACTGCCACACATGGAGCTCGAGCCCGGCACGATCGGCTTTGCGGTCGTCGTGCTGGCCGGCGGCCGGGCGGTGCGCCTCGACGGGGCCGACAAGGCCTCGGTCGAGCACCACGGCCGCTCGCTGCTCGAGCACGCGATCGAGGCCTGCGTCGACGCCCAGGAGGTCGTCGTGGTCGGCGACCCCGTGCCGACCACCCGGCCGGTGACCTTCTGCCGCGAGAGCCCCCGGTACGGCGGCCCGGTGGCCGCCCTGCTCACGGGACGTGACGCGCTGGTCCGGGCACCGCGCAGCCTCGGCGTCCTGGCCGTCGACATGCCCCGGGTCACCCCGTGGACGTTCCGCCGGCTGCACGAGGCCCTGGACGGCCACGACGGGGCGTTCCTCACCGACGGCACCGGGCGCCGCCAGCTCGCGGGAGTGCTGGACGTGGCCCGGCTCGACGCCGCGCGGCCCGACCACGAGAGCCAGCACGGCATGGCCATCCGCCGCCTGCTCGCGGGTCTGGACATCGTCGACGTCGCGCCCGTGGGCGACGAGGGCCGGGACGTCGACACGTGGGCCGACGTACGTGATCTCGCCGACGATCGCTGACCGGGGCTTGCGGAGCACGCCCGAGTGGGCGAGATTCTGATCGTGAACCTCCACGACTGGATCGACGAGCTCAGCGATGTCCTCGACGTGGACACCGAGGTCGACGAGGGCCTGGTGCTGGACCTGGCCCGGGTCGCCGCGCACAACGTCGCGCGCCCGGCAGCGCCGATCACGGCGTACCTCCTCGGGTTCGCGGCCGGGGCGCAGGACGCCGACCCGGACGAGGTGGAGGCGCTGGCCGCGAAGGCGCAGCTGCTCGCCGACGGCTGGGACCGCCCCGCCGGGGCGCCGGACCCGGAGGAGGCCGCGGTCGAGGTCGAGGTCCCCGACGACAGCACGGTCGACCACACCGGCGACGCGTTCGAGGAGGAGTGACTCCTCGCCTGACCTCCTAGGCTGACCGCATGCGTGCCGTCGTCACCGCCGGGGCCGGCGGCCCCGAGGTCCTGTCCGTCGCCGAGCTGCCCGACCCCGAGCCGGGTCCGGGCGAGGTGGTGCTCGACGTCGCCGCCGCGGCGCTCAACCGCGCCGACCTGTTGCAGCGCCAGGGGTTCTACCCGCCGCCACCCGGCGCGTCGGACGTCATCGGCATGGAGTGCAGCGGCACCGTCGCCGCGGTCGGTGACGGCGTCAGCGGGTGGTCCGTGGGCGACCCCGCGTGCGCGCTGCTCGCCGGGGGCGGGTACGCCGAGCGGGTCGCCGTACCGGCCGGCCAGCTGATGCCGGTGCCGGCCGGGGTCGACCTGGTCACCGCCGCCGCGCTGCCGGAGGTCGCGTGCACGGTCTGGTCGAACGTCTTCATGATCGCCGGGCTCAAGCCGCACGAGGTGCTGCTCGTGCACGGCGGCGCGGGCGGGATCGGCTCGTTCGCGATCCAGCTCGCCCACCAGCTCGGGGCCACCGTGCTCACCACCGCCGGGACCGAGGAGAAGCGGGCCGCCTGCCTCGCGCTCGGCGCGGACGTCGCGATCGACTACCGCGAGCAGGACTTCGTCGCGGTCGTGAAGGAGACCACGGACGGCCACGGCGCCGACGTCGTGCTCGACAACATGGGGGCGAAGTATCTCGACCGGAACATCGACGCCCTCGCCACCGAGGGACGGCTGGTCGTCATCGGCATGCAGGGCGGCTCCAAGGCCGAGCTCGACATCGGCAAGCTGCTGCGCAAGCGGGCGGCCGTCATCGGCACCACGCTGCGCGCCCGCCCGGTCGAGGAGAAGGCCGCGATCTGCGCGTCGGTCGTCGAGCACGTCTGGCCGCTCGTCGCCGAGGGGCTGGTCCAGCCGGTGGTCAACGGGACGATGCCGCTCGCCGAGGCGGCCGCCGCGCACGCCCTGATGGAGTCCGGCGAGCACAGCGGCAAGATCCTGCTGGTGGTCTGAGCGGGTGCGGTGGATACCGTGGGGGCCATGAGCGAGCAGCACCCGGAGGAGCAGGACCAGCAGGTCGTCGTGATCGGCCCGGACGGACAGTCGGTGGGCACCGTCCCGGCGTCCGCGCTCCAGGCCGCGGGCGTGACCGTGCCGGACGGCACGGACGACCCGGACGGCGACGCCGAGGCGGACGCCGACGAGCGCGCGATCACCGACCTGGTCGAGCAGCCCGCGAAGGTGATGCGGATCGGCAGCATGATCCGCCAGCTCCTCGAGGAGGTGAAGGCGGCGCCGCTCGACGAGGCCAGCCGCAACCGGCTCAAGGAGATCCACCAGGCCTCGATCAAGGAGCTCGAGGAGGGCCTCGCCCCCGAGCTCGTCGAGGAGCTGGACCGGCTGACGCTGCCGTTCAGCGAGGACGCCACCCCGTCGGAGGGCGAGCTGCGGATCGCCCAGGCCCAGCTGGTCGGCTGGCTCGAGGGGCTCTTCCACGGCATCCAGACCGCGATCTACGCCCAGCAGATGGCCGCCCGCGCCCAGTTCGAGCAGATGCGCCGCGCCCTGCCGCCCGGCGTGATCGCGCCCCAGGCCGACGCCGGCCCCCCGCAGCAGCCGCAGACCCCCGGCGACTCGGGCGGGATGTACCTGTAGCTCCTCCCGGCCGACCCCGCGCAACGTCAGACGAACCGGTCGCCCCGGAAGCCACCACGCATGACGTCCCGGCCGCTCCCGCGGGACGTCATACGAACCGGTCGCCCCGACAGCCACCACGTATGACGTCCGGACCGCTCCCGCGGGACGTCATACGAACCGGTCGCCGCAACAGCCACGCCGTATGACGTCCGGACCGACCCCGCGCAACGTCATACGAACCGGTCGCCGCAACAGCCACGCCGTATGACGTCCCGACCGACCCCGCGCAACGTCATACGAACCGGTCGCCCTAGAAGCCACCACGCATGACGTCCGAGGGGGCGCCGGGCGAGGTCAGGCCTTGCGGCGGCCGAGGCTCACGACGAGCAGCAGGCCGAGCAGCCCGACGATCACCAGCGCCATGCCGGGCGCGGCCAGCCGGGTGCGGCTGGTGGGCTCGCCGGCGACCAGCGTGAAGGTCGCCTGCTCCGGCTCCGGCGGGATCGGCGAGGTGCCGGCGCCGAGCAGCCGCTCGACCGTGGCGAGGTGGGCGTCGGTGGCGCGCGTCGTCCCGCCGTCGGAGGAGATCGTCAGGTCGCCGCCGTCGTCGGTGGCGAAGAACACGTAGTCCGCGCCCTCGACGAGGTCGGGCAGGCCGCAGGCCCGGGGGTCGCGCGAGGTCATCACCATCGCCTGCTCCCCCACCTCACCCTTGTAGCTGCGCTCGACCTGCACGTCGTAGTGGATGCCCGGCCCCTGGCGGGTGCGGGAGGTGACGGTCCCGGTGAAGACCGCGTCGGCGGCCTGCACCTGCTGGGCCGGGGTCGACGAGGACCGCGGGCACGCGGCGGCGGGCGCCGCCGTCGCCAGGACGGTCGCGACCAGGCTCCCCACGAGGAGCAGCAGCACCGCCAGCAGTCGTCTCACGTCACCCATCTCAACAGATCACCGGGCGCGCAGGCCAACCAGGACCCGCTCCAGGACCTGGGCGACGCCGTCCTCGTCGTTCGCGGGGGCGACGTGCGCCGCCGCCTCGAGCACGGTCGGGTGCGCGTTGGCCATCGCGTACGCCGTGCCCGCCCAGGCCAGCATCGGCAGGTCGTTCGGCATGTCCCCGAAGGCCAGCACGTCGGCCGCGTCGACCCCGAGATCGGCGCAGACCAGCGCGAGGGTCGACGCCTTGGTGACGCCGGGGGCGCTGATCTCCAGGAGGGAGGACGCCGACGACCAGGTGATCACCACCCGGCCGCCGACCGCCTCCTCGGCGAGATCCCAGAACTCCTGTGGCGCGAGCTCCTCGTGGCGGGCGAGCAGCTTGAGCGCGGGCCGGTCGAAGAGCTCGGCCAGCGGGCCCCGGCGCGCGCCGTCGGGCACCGGGTGCCGCTCCAGGAACTCCGGCTCGAGGCCGATGCCGTCCAGGGTCTCCACGGCGTACGTCGTCCCGGGCAGCGCCGCGCGCAGCACCTCGCACACGGCGAGGCCCAGCTCGGGGTCGATCGGCCGCTCCAGCCGCGGCCGGTGCGCGGCGACGTCCCAGACGAGCGCCCCGTTGGAGACGATCGCGAGGCCGTGCTCGCCCACGTGCTCGAAGACGTCCTCCGCCCACCGCAGCGGCCGGCCGGTCACGAACACCACCGGGATGCCGGCAGCCTCCACCCGCGCCAGCACGTCCGCGGTGTACGACGACACCGAGCCGTCGCCGCGGACCAGGGTGCCGTCCAGGTCGGTGGCGACCAGCCGGACGCGGCTCATCCGGCGGGCAGCGGCCGGGCCATGACCAGGTGGCCGTCCTCGTTGCTGCCGCGGAGCTCGGTGAAACCGCACTTGGCGAGCACCCGGATGCTGGCTGCGTTGGCGGGCTCGACGCTGGCGCGGATCCGGACGCCCTCGCGGTCGGTCTCGACGAGCAGCGCCCGCAGCGCCTCGGTCGCGAAGCCCCAGCCGTGCGCCTCGTCGACGAGGCCGTAGCCGACCTCCGTCTCGGGGACGCCGTCGGCGGCCTCCTCGGGCGGGCCGAAGAAGCCGATCGAGCCGAGCGCCGTCGTCCCGCGGACGACGTGGCGGGGACCCCAGGGGTCCCCGGCGCGGTACATGGTGGCGGCGTCCCGGTCGTCCTGGCGCGGGTAGTCGCGGTGCCACCCCGGGCGGTGCCGGCCGTCGAGGATGTCCGCCGCCTCGTCCGGGGACCACAGCGGCAGCCGGAGCCGCTCGGTGACGACCACCTCGGGGAGCGTCACGCGACGTCCCCGGGACCCGGGAACCAGCGCTGGAGCTCGGTGGCGAGGCCGTCCTCGTAGACGCTCCCGGTGAGGTCGTCGGCCGCGGCGATGACCTGCTCGATCGCCTGGCCCATCGCCACCGAGCGGTGCGCCCACGCGAACATCTCGAGGTCGTTGCGGCCGTCGCCGACCGCGAGCGCGTCGGCCCCGGTCAAGCCGAGGTGGCGGGCGACGTGCTCGAGACCGGACGCCTTGGAGACGCCCACCGGCGCCAGGTCGAGCCACGCGGTCCAGCCCACGACGTAGTTGGTGCCGTGCAGCCCGAGCTCGCCGGCGAGGGCCACGAACTCGTCGGCGGTCGAGTTCGGGTCGCGGATGATGACACGACTGACCTCGGCGGCGAGCAGGTCGTCGACGTCGGTGAGGATCATGTCGCCGGAGAGCTCGCCGTCCGGGAAGTGGGAGTTCACCCGGTAGCCCACGCCGCGCTCCTCGACGGCCACCAGCGCCTCGGGGTGCCGGGCGAGCACGGCCTCGACGGCCGGCCGGGCGTCGAAGGTCTCCTCGTGGACGACCTCGAGCGGCGGGTAGCGGAACACCACCGCGCCGTTCGAGGCGACGACCCAGAGGCGCTCCCGGTCGGGGGCGTGCAGCTCGAGCAGGTCGGCGATGGGGGCCATGCCGTGCGGGGACCGGCCGCTGGCGAGCACGACGTGCGCGCCGGCGTCCAGCACCCGGCGTACCGCGTCCTTGACAGCCGGCGAGACCTCCTCGTGGGTGGTCCCCGAGCCCTCCACCCACTTCAGGATCGTGCCGTCGATGTCCAGGGCGACCAGGCGCGGCCGCCAGCCCGCGTCGCTCACCGGGTGACCGGCTCCAGGACCTCGCGGCCGCCCAGCCACGGCTGGAGCGCCTTGGGGACCCGCACCGACCCGTCCGCCTGCTGGTGGGTCTCGAGGATCGCCACGATCGCCCGGGGGACCGCGCACAGGGTGCCGTTGAGGGTGGCGATCGGCTTCACGCCGCTGGACCCGTCCGGTCCGGCGAACCGGCCGCGGATGTCGAGGCGCCGGGTCTGGAACTCCGTGCAGTTCGAGGTCGAGGTCAGCTCGCGGTACTTGCCCTGGGTCGGGATCCAGGCCTCGCAGTCGAACTTCCGGATCGCCGACAGGCCCAGGTCGCCGGCCGCCGTGTCGATGACCTGGTAGGCGAGCTCGAGCTTGTCGAGGAACTGCTTCTCCCACTCCAGCAGCCGCTGGTGCTCGGCGTAGGACTCCTCGACGGTCGTGTAGACGAACATCTCGACCTTGTCGAACCAGTGCACCCGGATGATGCCCTTGGTGTCGCGGCCGTGCGAGCCGGCCTCCTTGCGGAAGCACGGGCTGAACGAGGCGTACCGCCGGGGCAGCGACGCGGCGTCGAGGATCTCGTCGGAGTGGTACGCCGCCATCGGCACCTCGGACGTCCCGACGAGGTACATGTCCTGGCCCTCGATGCGGTAGACGTCGTCGGCGGCCTGGCCCAGGAACCCGGTGCCGTCCATCGCGCGCGGCTTCACCATCGACGGGGCGATGACCGGGGTGAACCCGGCCTCGCGGGCCTGCTCCATGGCGAGGTTGACCAGCGCGAGCTCGAGCTCCGCGCCGACGCCGGTGAGGAAGTAGAAGCGCGCTCCGGACACCTTGGCGCCGCGGTCGAGGTCGATCGCGCCGAGGATCCGGCCGAGCTCGACGTGGTCGCGCGGCTCGAACCCCTCGGCGGCGAAGTCGCGGGGTGTGCCGATCGTCTCGAGGACGACGAAGTCGTCCTCGCCGCCGGCGGGGGTCTCCTCCGCGGCGAGGTTGGGGATGCTCATCAGGGCGTCGTTCCAGGCCGCCTCCGCGGCGACCTGGGTGGCCTCGAGCTCCTTGACCTCCGCCGCGAGCGCCTTGGTGCGCGCGAGCAGCTCCTGCTTCTCCTCGCCCTGCGCCTGCGCGACCTGGCGGCCGAGCTGCTTCTGCTCGGCCCGCTTGGCCTCGAACGTCGCGATCGCCGTACGCCGCGCGGTGTCGGCCGAGAGCGCCCGGTCCACGACCTCGTCGGACAGCCCGCGCTTGGCCTGGCAGGCACGCACGCGGTCGGGGTCGTCACGGAGGATGCGCGGGTCGATCATGTTGAGAGGCTATCCGGGGCCCGGCCGCCGACGCGCGGGAGATAGCGTGCGGGGCATGCTCGAGCGACCCCGCGCCGTCGTGGCCGGCTGGGCTGCCCTCTGCTTCGGGCTCGTCGCGCTGCTGGCTGTCGCCGTGGACCAGGGCTGGGGCGGGGTGCGGGCGCTCGACGACCGCGGCGAGCCCGCCGAGGGCTGGGCGGTCGACACCGGCTGGCTGCGGCACCCGCTCGTGCTCGTCGAGGACGCCTTCCGGACCTGGGGCGTCGCTCTCGTCACCGTCGTGCTGGTGGTCTGGCTGCTGGTCCGCGGCTACCGGCGGGCGGCGGTCTTCACCGCAGGAGTCATGGTCGGGGCGACCCTGGCCTACACGCTGCTCAAGGGCGTGGTCGGCCGCGACCGGCCGCCGTGGCAGAACCCCGCCGACCTGGCGCACAGCCTCTCCTACCCCTCCGGCCACGCCACGTCGATCGCCGCGCTGGGCGGGGTGCTCGTCGTGCTGGTGTCGATGTTCGTCCGCCGCGCGAACCTGCGCCGGGCGGCGTACGTCGGGATCGTGCTGCTCGTGCTGGTCGTCGGTGCGGACCGCGTGCTGCTGGGACGGCACTACCCCAGCGACGTGATCGGCGGCTACCTGCTGGGCGTGGGCATGGTGCTGCTGGGCATCGCCCTCTACAACCCGCTCCCACGCAGCCACGCCGCGACGGCCGAGCCGCTGCAGGAGGTCTACACGTCCGAGCGACGGCTGGCGGTCGTCCTCAACCCGATCAAGGTCGAGGACGTCGGGCAGTTCGAGGCGATCGTGACCGCGATGGCGCACGAGGCCGGCTGGTCGACGCCGACGTGGCACTACACGACGGTCGAGGACCCCGGCACCGGGATGGCGGAGGCGGCCGCGGTGGCAGGCACCGACCTGGTCCTGGTCTGCGGCGGCGACGGCACCGTGCGCGAGGTGTGCGCCGAGCTGGCCGGCACCGGCATCCCGGTCGGCATCGTCCCGGCCGGGACCGGCAACCTGCTCGCCCGCAACCTCAACATCCCGCTCTACCTGCGCGCCGCGATCGACGTCGCGCTGACCGGCCAGGACCGCGCGATCGACATGGTCGACGTGTCCGGCGACGGGTTCGAGGACACCCACTTCATGGTGATGGCGGGGATGGGCTTCGACGCCGCGATCATGGAGGGCGTCAACGAGGACATCAAGAAGCGGGTCGGCTGGCTCGCCTACGTGCTGTCCGCCCTCAAGTCGCTGATGTTCCCCGCCGTCCGCATCGAGGTCTCCGTCGACGACGGCGACTTCACCAAGCACCGCGCGCGCACCGTCGTCGTCGGCAACGTCGGGTTCCTCCAGGCCGGGATGCCGCTCCTCCCGGACGCCGCGATCGACGACGGGCTGCTCGACGTCGTGATCCTGCACCCGCGCAACCTGCTGTCCTGGATCCCCCTGGCCTGGCGGGTGCTGCTCAAGCGGCCCCACACCGACGACCTGGTCAACCGGATGACCGGGCGCACGGTCGTGATCCGCGCCTCGACCGAGACCCCGCGCCAGCTCGACGGGGACTCGATCGGGCCCGGCAAGGAGCTGCGGATGACCTGCGTCCCCGGCCGACTCCTGGTGCGGGTGCCGCGCTAGCGGCCCGGTCGGCGACGCCGGGGCGTCAGGGTTGCGTCAAGGTTGCGTCAAGGGCGGAAGCGGGACCGTCAAGGAGGCGTCAGGGACGGGTGTGAGCGGCCGTCGGCGCGCCTAGAACGGAGGTGTGCCTGATCTCCTCTTCCTCCTGTTGACGCTCGTCGCGTTCGGCCTGCTCGCCGTGCTCGTCGGCGTGCTCGACCGCCGCCTCTCCGACGACCGTCCCGCCGCCGAGCGCCCGTCCGCCGAGCGCCCCCCGATCGAGCAGGGTGCCGAGTGAGCGCCGTCGGCCCCGCGATCGGACAGGTCGCCGTCCTCGTGGTCGCCCTCGTCGTCGCCGTGCCACTCCTGGGCCGCTACCTCGCCCACGTCTACACCTCCGAGAAGCACCTGGCGGTCGAGCGGGCGTCCTACCGGGTGATCCGGGTCGACCCCGACGCGGACCAGCACTGGCGCACCTACGCGATGGCCGTCCTCGGGTTCTCCCTGGTCGGCGTGCTCGCCCTCTACGCGTTGGGTCGGCTCCAGCAGCACCTGCCGCTGAGCCTGGGCTTCTCGGCCCTCCCGGCCGACGGCGCCTGGAACACCGCCGTCTCCTTCGTGACCAACACGAACTGGCAGTGGTACTCCGGCGAGGTGTCGACCGGGCACCTGATGCAGATGTCCGGCCTGACCGTGCAGAACTTCGTCTCGGCCGCCGTCGGCATGTCGGTCGCGGCAGCGCTCGCCCGCGGCCTGGCACGGAACCTGGCCGGTGGCCGGGTCGGCAACTTCTGGGCCGACCTGGTGCGGACGACGGTGCGCGTGCTGCTGCCGATCGCCCTCGTCGCCGCGGTGCTGCTCGTCCTCCTGGGCGCGGTCCAGAACCTCCTCGAGCCCCAGGTCGTGCACACGCTCAGCGGTGGCACCCAGGCGATCACGGGTGGCCCAGTGGCCAGCCAGGAGGCGATCAAGGAGCTCGGCACCAACGGTGGCGGCTTCTACAACGCGAACTCGTCGCACCCGTTCGAGAACCCGACCCCGGTCACCGACGTGCTCGAGATCTTCCTGCTGCTGGTCATCCCGTTCTCGATGGCCTGGGCGTTCGGGATCATCGTCGGCGACCGGCGCCAGGGAGGTGCGGTCCTCGCCGTGATGGCGCTGCTCTGGGGTGGCGCGGTCGCGCTGCTGACCTGGGCCGAGATGGCCGGGCACGGGACCGCACCCCAGCTGGCCGGTGGCGCCATGGAGGGCAAGGAGGTCCGGTTCGGCGAGGCTGCCTCGGCGCTGTTCGCCTCGTCGACCACCGGCACCTCGACCGGCGCCGTCAACGCCATGCACGACTCCCTCACCGCACCCGGTGGTGGCATCGCGATGTTCAACATGATGCTCGGCGAGGTCGCGCCCGGCGGGGTGGGATCGGGCCTCTACGGCATGCTCATGCTCGCCGTCATCACGGTGTTCCTCGCCGGCCTGATGGTCGGGCGGACGCCGGAGTACCTCGGCAAGAAGATCGGCCAGCGCGAGATCTGGCTGGTCGGCACCTACGTCCTCGCGACGCCGGTGCTCGTGCTCGTCGGGATCGCGGTCGCGGTCACGGCGCAGGACGGGCTCGCCGGTCTCCAGGAGTCCGGGCCGCACGGCCTCTCCGAGGCGTTGTACGCCGTCACGTCGGCGTCCAACAACAACGGCTCGGCCTTCGCCGGGCTGACGTCCGGCACGCCGTTCTGGAACACCCTGCTCGGGCTCTGCATGCTCCTCGGCCGGTTCCTGCCGATGGTCCTCGTGCTCGCCCTCGCCGGCAGGTTCGCCGGTGCCCAGCACCTGCCCCCCAGCGCCGGCACCCTGCCCACCCACAAGCCCCTGTTCGTCGCCCTGCTCACGGGCGTGGCCCTGGTCGTGGTCGGTCTGACCTACGTCCCGGTGCTCGTCCTCGGTCCGATCGCGGAGTCCCTGTCGTGAACACCCACCACCCCGCGCCCGTCCGGCGCTCCCTCGGCACCCAGCTCCGCGAGGCGCTGCCCGCTGCCGTCCGCAAGCTCGATCCGCGCGAGCTCGTCCAGACCCCGGTCATGCTCGTCGTCGAGGCCGGCGCCGTCCTCACCACGGTGATGTCGGTCCTCGACCCGAGCACCATGGGGATCGGCGTCACGATCTGGCTCTGGCTGACCGTGCTCTTCGGCACCCTCGCCGAGGCCGTCGCCGAGGGCCGCGGCAAGGCCCAGGCGGCCAGCCTGCGATCGCTCCAGCAGGACACGACGGCCCACCGTCGCCGTACCGACGGCACCGTCGAGGAGGTCGCGAGCACCGCCCTGCGGGCCGGGGACGTGGTCGTCGTCGACGCCGGCGAGCGGATCCCCGGGGACGGCGACGTCGTCGAGGGCGTCGCCTCCGTCGACGAGTCCGCCGTCACGGGTGAGTCGGCACCGGTGATCCGCGAGTCCGGAGGCGACCGCTCGGCCGTCACCGGCGGCACGGTGGTGCTGTCGGACCGGATCGTCGTCCGGATCACCTCCGAGCCGGGTCACTCGTTCGTCGACCGGATGATCGCCCTGGTCGAGGGGTCCGAGCGCCAGCGCACCCCCAACGAGATCGCGCTGAACATCCTGCTCGCGTTCCTGACGATCATCTTCGTGGTCGTGGTCGGCTCGCTGTACTACGTCGCCGACTACAGCGGCGCGCACCAGTCGTGGATCGTGATGATCGCGCTGCTGGTCTGCCTGATCCCTACGACGATCGGCGCCCTGCTGTCCGCGATCGGGATCGCCGGGATGGACCGCCTGGTACGCCGCAACGTGCTCGCCATGTCGGGTCGTGCGGTCGAGGCGGCCGGTGACGTCGACGTGCTGCTGCTCGACAAGACCGGCACCATCACCCACGGCAACCGGCGGGCGACCGAGCTGCTGCCCGTCGAGGGCGTCACCCTCGCCGCGCTCCAGGAGGCCGCGCTGCTCTCCTCGCTCGCGGACGAGACCCCGGAGGGGCGCAGCATCGTCGAGCTCGTCGACCTCGACCGGGCCAGGACGGTGCCCGCCGGCGCGACGCTCGTGGAGTTCACGGCGACCACCCGGATGAGCGGCATCGACCTGCCGGACCGGGTGGTCCGCAAGGGCGCGGGCTCGGCCGTCGCGCAGTGGGTGCGGAGCACCGGCGTCCCCGCCGAGAGGACGGCGGCCGGCCGGCTGCCCGAGCTCGTCGACGAGATCAGCCGCTCGGGCGGCACCCCGCTGGTGGTCGCCGAGCAGCGCACCGGCGAGCAGGCCCGCGTCCTCGGGGTCATCCACCTCAAGGACGTGGTCAAGGAGGGCATCCGCGAGCGCTTCGACGAGATGCGCGCGATGGGGATCCGCACCGTGATGATCACCGGCGACAACGCGATCACCGCCCGCGCGATCGCCGAGGAGGCCGGGGTCGACGACTTCCTGGCCGAGGCCACGCCCGAGGACAAGATGGCGCTGATCCGCCAGGAGCAGCGCGGCGGCCGGATGGTCGCGATGTGCGGGGACGGGACGAACGACGCGCCCGCCCTCGCGCAGGCCGACGTCGGCGTCGCCATGAACACCGGGACCATGGCGGCCAAGGAGGCCGGCAACATGGTGGACCTCGACTCCGACCCGACCAAGCTGATCGACGTCGTCGAGATCGGCAAGCAGCTGCTCATCACCCGGGGGGCGCTCACCACGTTCTCGGTGGCCAACGACGTGGCGAAGTACTTCGCGATCCTGCCCGCCATGTTCGTCGTGGCGTTCCCGGACCTCGACGTCCTCAACGTCATGCAGCTGTCCTCACCGGAGTCCGCGATCCTCTCGGCCGTCGTCTTCAACGCGCTCGTCATCGTGGCGCTGATCCCGCTCTCGCTGCGCGGCGTCCGCTACACGCCGTCGTCCGCGGTCGCCCTGCTCCGCCGCAACATCCTCATCTACGGCGTCGGCGGCCTGATCGCCCCGTTCCTGGGCATCAAGCTGCTCGACCTCGTCATCTCGACGATCCCGGGGGTCTGACATGAAGGACATCTACAGCCTGTTCCGCTTCAGCCTCGCCGGCCTGCGGATGATGGTCGCCGCCACCCTGGTCCTCGGGGTCGCCTACCCGCTGGCGGTCCTCGGGATCGCCCACGTCGTGGCCCCGTGGCAGGCCGCCGGGTCGCTCGTCACCGCGTCGGGCGCCCACACCACCGACCCCGACCAGGCCGTCGGGTCGGCCGTCATCGGCCAGCTAGTCGACGGCGAGGACGCCGCCGCGCTCTTCCAGCCGCGGCCCTCGGCCGCCGGCGACGGCTACGACCCGCTCAACACCTACGGCTCCAACTGGGGTCCCGAGGCACCCGAGCTCGTCGCGGCCATCAAGGACCGCAAGGCGGAGATCGCCGACCGCGAGGGCGTCGACCCCGCCGACGTGCCGCCGGACGCGGTGACCGCGTCCGCCTCCGGCCTGGACCCCGACATCTCGGTCGCGTACGCCGACCTGCAGGTGCCTCGCGTGGCCGCCGCGAACGGGCTCGACGAGGAGCAGGTGCGCGCCCTGGTGGCCGAGCACACCTCCGGACGCACCTGGGGTGTCCTGGGTGAGCCGCGCGTCAACGTCCTGGAGCTCAACATCGCGGTGCGGCAACTGGCAGGATCATGACCATGGAGGAGCCCCGGCGGGGTCGGCTGACGGTCTACCTCGGCGCCGCACCGGGTGTCGGCAAGACCTACGCGATGCTCGGCGAGGGCCAGCGCCGCCGCGAGCGCGGCACCGACATCGTGGTCGGCTACGTCGAGACCCACGGCCGGCAGCACACCGCCGACATGGTGGACGGGCTCGAGGTGGTGCCGCGGCGGCAGCTCGCCTACCGCGGCACCACCTTCACCGAGATGGACGTCGACGCCGTGGTGGCGCGCAAGCCGGCCGTCGTGCTGGTCGACGAGCTCGCGCACACCAACGTGCCGGGCAGCCGGCACGAGAAGCGCGCCGAGGACATCGAGGAGATCCGCCGCGCCGGCATCGACGTGATCACCACCGTCAACATCCAGCACCTCGAGTCGCTCAACGACGCGGTCGAGCGGATCACCGGGGTCCGGCAGCGGGAGACGGTCCCGGACGAGGTCGTGCGCACGGCCGACCAGATCCAGCTGGTCGACATGTCCCCCGAGGCGCTGCGCCGCCGGATGGCGCACGGCAACATCTACAAGGCCGAGCAGATCGACGCGTCCCTCACGTCGTACTTCCGGGTCGGCAACCTCACCGCGCTCCGCGAGCTCGCCCTGCTCTGGCTCGCCGACCGGGTCGACGACGCGCTCGACGACTACCGCCGGGCGCACCGGATCGAGCAGCCGTGGCCGGCCAAGGAGCGCATCGTCGTCGCGGTCACCGGCGGCGGTGAGAGCGAGACCCTGCTCCGCCGCGGTGCCCGGCTCGCCCAACGCGCCGCCGGCTCGGAGCTGCTGGCCGTCCACGTGATCGCGAGCGACGGGCTGACGAACCCCGACGAGCGCCGCATCTCGCGGGCCCAGCAGCTGGTGGGTTCGCTCGGCGGCACCTTCCACTCCGTCGTCGGCGAGGACGTCTCACAGGCGGTCGTCGACTTCGCCGCCGGCGCCAACGCGACGATGATCATCGTCGGCACCTCGCGCCACGGGCGGGTGCGACGGCTCTTCACCGGCACCACCGGCGAGCGCATCGCCTCGCTCGCCGGCTCGATCGACGTGCACCTGGTCACCCACGACCAGGGCGTCGGGGCCGGGCGATCGCGCTGGTACGCCTCACCGTTGAGCCGGCAGCGGCAGCTCGTCGGGCTGGTGCTCGCCGTGCTCCTGCCCGGCCTCCTCACGGTCGGCCTCCGCACGTCGGCCGACGCGGACCAGCTCCCCCTCGACGTGCTGCTGTTCCTCGCGGTGACCGTGCTCGTCGCCCTCGTGGGCGGCCTCCTCTCGGCCCTCGTCGCCGCGCTCGTTGCCTTCTTGGTGATGAACTGGTTCTTCACCCCGCCGACCGGCCAGTTCACCATCTCCGAGCCGGCGAACGTCGTGGCGCTGGTCGTCTTCGTCGCGGTGGCCGTCGGCGTCGCGACCGTGGTCGACCGCGCGTCGCGGCGGGCGTCGGACGCCGTCCGCGCCCGCACCGAGGCGGCCACGATGAGCTCGCTGTCGCGCTCGGTGCTGACCGGACAGGACACGGCCGAGGCGATCGTCGCCCGGCTCCAGGAGACCTTCGGCCAGCGGGCGGTGTCGCTGCTCCAGCGTGGACCGGCGGGGTGGACGGTGGTCGCGTCGACGGGTGCCGACCCGGCCTGCGCCCCGGCGGACGGCGACACCCGGGTCGAGGTCGACGACGACCACGTCATCGTGATGTGCGGCTCGCCGCTGCGTGCCTCGGACCGGCGGGTGCTCGAGGCCTTCGCCGTGCAGACCGGCCTGGTGCTGGAGTACCGGCGGCTCCGCGAGCGCGACGAGCGCGCCGCCGACCTCGAGCGGGCAGAGGCCACCAGCACCGCGATCCTGCGCGCCGTCTCGCACGACCTGCGCACCCCGCTGGCGACGATGCGCACCGCCGTGGACGGCCTGGTGTCGGGCTCCCTGGACCCGGCCGACCAGAAGGAGCTGGTCGGTGCGGTCGAGGCCTCGACCGAGCAGCTGGAGCGGCTCATCGACAACCTGCTCGACCTCTCCCGCATCCAGTCCGGGCTGCTGCACCCCGTCCTGCGTGACCGCAGCCTCGAGGAGGTCCTCCCGCTGGCGGTCGCCGGCCACGCCCCGGGCACGGTCACCCTGGAGCTCGACGAGACCACGCCCCTCGTGCACACCGACGCCGGGCTCCTCGAGCGGGTGGTCGCCAACCTGGTCGGCAACGCCGTCCGGGTCTCGGCCGGCCGGCCCGTCCGGGTCCTGGTCCACGTGCTGCCGGGGACCGTCGAGGTGCTCGTCGTCGACCAGGGCCCCGGGATCGCCCCTGCCCTGCGCGAGCGGATGTTCGAGCCGTTCCAGCGCCTGGGCGACACCAGCCCGGGCGGCCTCGGGCTCGGGCTGGCCGTCGCTCGCGGACTGACCGAGGCGATGGGCGGCACGCTCACGGCCGAGGACACGCCCGGCGGCGGGCTGACGATGGTGCTCTCGGTCCCGAGGGCCGCCGGGTGAGGACGACCCCATGAGCAAGGTCCTGGTCGTCGACGACGAGCCCGCCCTCGCCCGGGCGCTCGCGATCAACCTGCGTGCCCACGGCTGGGAGGTCGTCACGGCCGCCGACGGCCGGTCCGCGCTGGAGGCCGCGGCGACCGAGCACCCCGACGTGGTCGTCCTCGACCTCGGCCTGCCCGACCTCGACGGCACCGAGGTCATCACCGGGCTGCGGGGCTGGACCAGCGTGCCGATCGTGGTGCTGTCCGCGCGGCAGCACGGCGAGGACAAGGTGGAGGCGCTCGACCTCGGCGCGGACGACTACGTCACCAAGCCGTTCGCGATGAACGAGCTGATGGCGCGGCTGCGGGCCGCCGTACGGAGGAACCAGGACGCGGCGCCGGAGCAGTCGGTGGTCGAGGTGGGGCCGCTCGTCATCGACCTGGCGCGCAAGCGGGTGGCGCGCGACGGCGTCGACGTCCGGCTCACCCCGACCGAGTGGTCCTTCCTGGAGCTGCTCGCCCGCAACGTCGGCCGCCTCGTCACCCGGGAGCAGGTGCTGCGCGAGGTGTGGGGGCCGGCCTACGAGCACGAGAGCCACTACCTGCGGGTCTACGCCGCGCAGCTGCGTCGCAAGCTGGAGGACGACCCCGCCCACCCGCGGCACCTGATCACCAGCGCCGGGCTGGGCTACACCCTCGAGCCCTGAGCCCGGCGGGGACGCCGACTCCGCGCGCTATCGGGGGGTCAGGCGGAAGACCGGCAGCTCGCGGTCGGTGCGCTCGGCGTACTTCTGGTAGTTGGGCCAGGTCTCGAGGAGCACCGGCCAGATCCGCTCGCGCTCCGGCCCGACCAGCTCCTGGGCGTCGACGGCGATCGTGCGGCCGCGGAAGGTGATCGTCGGGTCCTGGGCGGCGCGGAGGTTGCCGACCCACTCGGGCGGCTTGGGGCCGCCCCAGTTCGAGCCGACGACCAGCCAGGCGTCGTCGTGCGGCACCGTCAGCAGCGGGGTGGTGCGCAGGATGCCGGACTTCCGTCCCGGCACCTGGAGCACCAGCTCGTCCAGACCGGTCGCCAGCATGATGGTGAGCCGGCCGCGGGTCACCTGTTGCAGCGCCTTGTCGCTCCCCACGATGAGCGGCGCGAACCGGGGCAGCCACGGCTGGGCGCCCAGCGCCAGCGCCATCCGCCGCATCGGGTTCATGGCCGGAGCATAGGGGGCCCTAGGGGCGGGCGTGCTCGATCGCCTCGAGCTCCTCGGGCGAGAGCTGCTGCTCGCAGGACCAGCCGGTGATGCTCTTGGCGTAGGTCCGCGCCTCGCTCCGGCCGTGGATCGAGGTCAGCACGACACCGTGGCCGCCGTCGTCGAGCACCGCGAGCGACCAGGACAGGTGCCCGCCCATGTCGCCGAAGGCGTCGTAGCGCACCACGGCCAGGTGGCGCAGCGCGTCCTTGGCCTCGGCCCGCAGGGCGGCGACCTCCTGCCGGAGCCCGTGCACGTCCTCGGGCAGCGCCTCGACGCCCTCCCCCTTGCGGGGCCGGCCGCGCCACAGCCCGAGCAGCGCGAGCAGCAGGGCGACGACAGCGACGGCGAGGGCGGTGGTCTCCACGCGCCGAGCCTAGGTCCCGGCGGTCAACCGGCCGGTGAGCGCGGCGAGCGTGTCCACGTCGCCCTGTCCGTGGCGCCGGTCGATGCGGACGGCGGCGAGGCCGAGGGCGGTCGCCCCGGCGCAGTACGACGCCTGGTCGTCGACGAGCACGGCGCGCTCGGCCGGCACGTCGAGCCGCTCGAGCGCGAGCCGGAAGATCCCCGGCTCGGGCTTGGCCACCCCCACCTCGCACGACAGCACCAGCTCGTCGACCAGGCCGCTCAGTCCCAGCTCCTCGAGCAGCGGACGGGTGTTCTCGGCGCAGTTGCTCACGAACGCGGTGCGGACCCCCGCCGCCCGCAACGACTCCAGGAACGGGACCGAGTCGTCGTGGAGGACCGCGAGCTCGGTGATCAGCTCCCGGTCGGCGGCGACCAGGCTCGCGACCAGGTCGTCGTCGGCGACCACGCCGCAGTCGGCCAGCACCACGGCCAGGGCCTCGCCGAGGGTGGCGCGGCCGTCCGTGACGAGCGGGCCCCACCGGCCGGCGGCGGCGGTGAACGCCTCGGTGCTCACGCCCGCCCGGTCCGCGAGCGCGGCGCCGTGCCGGAGGTGGTCCACGCTGAGCACGGTCTCGAAGACGTCGATGAGGCAGGCGTCGTACGTCGGCACCCCCTGAGCCTAGGCTGCGGCCCGGCTCGCGGACGCCGTCGGAGCCGCCCGCGCGTGCGTGGGACCATGGCGGCCGTGACCCGACGCATCGCCTACCAGGGCGAACCCGGCGCCAACTCCCACATCGTGTGCCGCGAGCACTACCCCGACTGGGAGGCGCTGGCCTGCGCGTCGTTCGAGGACGTCTTCGCCGCCGTGGAGTCGGGCGACGCCGAGCTGGCGATGATCCCGATCGACAACTCGATCGCCGGCCGGGTGGCCGACATCCACCACTTCCTCCCCGACTCGGGGCTGCACATCATCGCCGAGCACTTCCTGCGGATCCGGTTCTGCCTGATGGCCGTCCCGGGCGCCTCGCTCGACACGATCCGCACCGTCCACAGCCACGTCCACGCCCTCGGCCAGTGCCGCAAGATCATCCGCGAGCACGGACTCACGCCGGTGATCGCCGGCGACACCGCCGGGGCCGCGCGGGAGGTCGCCGAGTTCGGCGACCCCACCCAGGCCGCGATCTCCCCGCCGCTCGCCGCCGACATCTACGGCCTGGAGATCCTCGTCGAGGACGTCGAGGACGAGGAGCACAACACCACCCGCTTCGTGGTCCTCTCCCGCGACCTGGTCGAGGCGACGGCGGGCGGCGGCCCGGTCGTCACCAGCTTCATCTTCAACGTGCGCAACCTCCCGGCGGCGCTCTACAAGGCGCTCGGCGGGTTCGCGACGAACGGCGTCAACATGACCAAGCTGGAGAGCTACATGGTCGGCGGCGAGTTCACCGCCACCCAGTTCCTCGCGGAGGTGGACGGGCACCCCGACGACATCGGCGTGAGGCGCGCGCTCGAGGAGCTCGCGTTCTTCACCACCGACGTCAAGATCCTCGGGGTCTACCCCGCCGACCCGTTCCGTGCCGAGGTGTCCCGCTAGGAGAGCCGGCGGGTCAGCCGGCCATCAGGTTGAACATCCCGCCCTGGGGGTCGGCCAGCACCGCCATCCGGCCGACGCCGGGCACGTCGAAGGCGGGCGCGACCACGGTGGCACCGAGCCCGGTGGCCCGCTCGATCGCCGCGTCGACGTCCTCCACGGCGAAGTAGACGCCCCAGTAGGGCGGGATGCCCTCCATCGGCGGCGGCATCGCCCCGCCGACCTGGCGCCCGTCGACGACCAGGCAGGTGTACGGCGGACCCTCCCCCATCGGCTGGTCCTCCCAGGTCACCCCGAGCACGTCGGCGTAGAACGCGGTCGCGGCCGGGACGTCGGGGGTGACGAGCTCGTGCCAGATCGGCGTGCCGGGCTCGTTGGCCCGCACCGTGCCGATCGTGGCGCCCGCCTGCCAGAGGTTGACCCGCGCCCCGGTCGGGTCGGCGATCGCGGACATCCGCCCCAGGTCCATCACGTCGAACGGCTCGGCGTCGACCCGGCCACCGGCCGCCGCGACCTTCGCGGTCACCGCGTCGACGTCGTCGACGGTGAGGTAGACGGCCCAGAACGCGGGGTGGTCCTCCATCCCCGGCATCGGGCCGCTGATGCCTGCCACCGAGTCGCCCTCCTTGCCCACCGCGACGTAGTAACCGGCGTCACCCAGCGGCACGTCCTCCAGCTCCCACCCGAAGAGCGGGCCGTAGAAGGCCTTCGCGCCCTCCTGGTCGGGCGTGACCAGCTCCACGTAGCTCGGCGTGCCCTGCTGGTACCTCTCGAACCTCGGCATCCCTGCCTCCTCCTCGCTCGGCGACCCCACCAGCCAGCCAACACCCGCCCACCGACAGTGGCAACGGCAACGGCCCGCGGGTGACCGGGAGCACGATCCCGGGACGTGATCCGCGCGCGAACGCCGGATAGGTTCCTCACGTGGAGCAGCAGGACCCCCGCATCACCGACCTCGGCTTCGCGCGCGTCGACGTCGACCGCGCGTCGCGCACCGGCGACCCCGAGGTCGTCTACGGGTCGGGGAAGACCCCCGACCAGGTCGTGGCCATCCTGCGGGCGCTGCACGACAAGCACCCCGAGCGGGCGGTGCTGGCCACCCGGCTCGCCCCCGAGGCCATCGACGTCGTCGCCCGGGCCCTGCCCGACGCCTCCGTCGACCTGGTCGCCCGGGCGGTGACCCTCGGGCCGCTGCCCGAGCCGCGCGGCCGCGTCGCGGTCGTGGCGGCCGGCACGTCCGACGCCCCCGTCGCCGCGGAGGCGGCGCTGACGGTGGCCGTGCACGGCGCCGGGGTCGACCGGATCGACGACGTCGGCGTGGCCGGCCTGCACCGGCTCCTGGGCGTCCGCGAGCGGCTCGACGCCGCCGACTGCCTCGTGGTCGTCGCGGGCATGGAGGGCGCGCTCCCGTCCGTGGTCGGCGGCCTCACCGGCGTGCCGCTCGTCGCCGTGCCCACCAGCGTCGGCTACGGCGCCTCCCTCGGCGGCGTCGCCGCCCTGCTCGCGATGCTCAACTCCTGCGCGCCGGGCGTGACGGTCGTCAACATCGACAACGGCTACGGCGCCGGCGTGCACGCGGCCCGCGTCGCCCGGCAGTCCGTGTCGCAGTCCGTCCAGCGCTCCGTCGCGCGGGACGAGCCGCGATGACCGTCGCCTGGGTCGACGCCTCCGCGGGCGCGAGCGGCGACCTGCTGCTCGGCGCGCTCGTCGGTGCCGGCGTGCCCCTCGGGGTCCTCCAGGACGCCGTGGACGCCGTCGCTCCCGAGCCGATCGCCCTGCGCGTGGAGGAGGTACGACGAGGTGGGCTCGCCGCGCTGCGGGTCCACGTCGACGCGCCGGACTCCCGGCACCACCGCACCTGGCACGACGTCCGCACGATCCTCGACGCGGCCGCGCTCGACGGCCGGGTCCGCTCCCTCGCGCTCGCGGTCTTCGAGCGGCTGGCGACCGCCGAGGCCGCCGTGCACGGCACCGACCCCGAGGCGGTCCACTTCCACGAGGTGGGGGCGCTCGACGCGATCGCGGACGTCGTCGGCGTCTGCGCGGGCTTCGTGCACCTCGGCGCCACCGCGGTCACGGTCTCCCCCGTCGCCGTCGGCTCCGGCACCGTCGAGACCGCCCACGGCACGCTGCCGGTGCCGCCGCCCGCGGTGGCCGAGCTGCTGCGCGGGGTGCCCACCCACGCCGGCCCGGTCCCCATGGAGCTCTGCACGCCGACGGGTGCCGCGCTGCTGACCGGCCTCGCCACGGCGTACGGACCCCAGCCCGCGATGGTGGTCGACACCATCGGCGTCGGCGCCGGGAGCCGCGACCCTGAGGGCCACGCCAACGTGCTCCGGCTGTTCGTCGGCGCCACCGCGGACCCGGCGCCCGACGAGCGGCCGCTGCTGATCGAGACCAACATCGACGACCTCGACCCGCGGGTCTGGCCGGCGGTCATCGCCGCGCTCCTCGACGCCGGCGCCTCGGACGCCTGGCTCACGCCGATCCTCATGAAGAAGGGCCGGCCGGCCCACACCCTGCACGTCCTCGTCGACGCGGCCCGCGCACCCGCCGTGCGCGCCACGGTCTTCGGGCACACCACGACCATCGGGCTGCGCGAGCAGCCGGTCACCAAGCACGCCCTGGACCGTGAGATGGTCGAGCTGCGGGTCGACGGCGAGCCGGTCGCGGTCAAGCTGGCGCGGCACCAGGGTGTCGTCGTCAACGCCCAGCCGGAGTACGACGACGTGGCCCGCGCCGCGGCGGCGCTGGGCCGCCCGGTCAACGACGTGCTCACCACGGCGCAGGCCCTCTGCCGCGCCCTTCTCGGGACAGGAGACGGAACGCCCTGATGGACCCCGTCGTCATCGGCCTCACGTTCGTCGCGATCTTCGTCGTCGAGCTGCCCGACAAGACCTTCCTCGCGACCTTGGTGCTCGCGACGAGGTACCGCCCGATCCTGGTCTGGATCGGCGTCGGCCTCGCGTTCGCCGTGCAGACCACGGTCGCCGTGCTGCTCGGTCACGCGGTCTCGTTCCTGCCCGAGGAGGTCGTGCAGGCCGCCGCCGGGGTGATGTTCCTCCTCGGCGCGGTGATCCTCATCCGCGAGGGTCGCGGCCACCAGGCCGCCGAGGACGAGGAGGTCGTCACCAAGGACGTCAGCGGGCACCGGGCGATCGTGGCGAGCTTCCTCGTGCTGTTCGCCGCCGAGTGGGGCGACCTGTCCCAGCTCCTGACGATCTCGCTGGTGGCCAAGTACGAGCAGCCGGTCGCGGTGTTCATCGGCGCCCTGGGCGCGCTGCTGGTCGTGAGCGGTCTCGCCGTCGTCGCCGGGAGGTCGCTGCAGCGCTTCGTCAAGCTGCACGTGCTGCACTACATCGGGGCGGGTGTCTGCCTGCTGCTGGCCGCCGCGACGGCGTACGAGCTCCTGACCTGACCGAACTAGGGTGTCCGCATGGCAACGCATGGCGCCGACAGCGAGGTCGGCACTCTCGAGACCGTGATGCTGCACCGACCGGGGAACGAGCTCAAGCGGCTCACCCCACGCAACAACGACCGGCTGCTCTTCGACGGGATCCCCTGGGTGGCCCGCGCGCAGGACGAGCACGACGAGTTCGCCACCCGCCTGCGGGACAAGGGCGTCGAGGTCCTCTACCTCACCGACCTGCTCACCGAGACGCTGCAGGACGACGACGCACGCAACCACGCCATCACCACCGGCCTCGCCGGGCTGCACCTCGGCGACACGCTGCGCGAGTACCTCGCCCGGTTCCTGCGCGAGGCCTCGCCCGAGGAGCTGACCGGCTACCTCACCGCCGGCATCCGCAACGACGAGGTGCGCGGTGGCTTCGGCCTCGTCACGTCGCTGCTCGCGAGCGACGACTTCCTCGTCGACCCGCTGCCCAACCTGCTGTTCACCCGCGACTCCAGCGTCTGGGTCAAGGACCGGGTCGCGGTCACCTCGCTGGCGATGCCGGCGCGCACCCGGGAGACGCAGCTGACCGAGCTGATCTACACCGAGCACCCGCGGTTCCGCGGCACCCGCAAGATCCACGGCTGGCACCACGAGCACGTCGAGGGCGGCGACGTCCTGCTGCTCGCGCCGGGGGTCATCGCGGTCGGGGTCGGCGAGCGGACCACCCCGGCGGGCGCCGAGCGGTTCGCCCGCCAGGTCTTCCACGCGGGGCTCGCGCACACCGTCCTCGCCGTACCCATCGCGCAGGAGCGCGCCACCATGCACCTCGACACCGTGTGCACGATGGTCGACGTCGACAAGATCGTGATGTACCCCAACGTCGCCGACTCGCTCCGCGCGTACGCCGTCACGCTGGCCGACGACGCCGAGGACGACCGCGACCTGACGCTGACCGTGGCCGACGCCGAGCCGTTCCTGGTGGCGGCCGCGAAGGCGATGGAGATCGACACGCTGCACCAGATCGACACCGGGCTCGACCCGGTCACCGCCGAGCGCGAGCAGTGGGACGACGGCAACAACACCCTGGCCATCGCGCCCCGGGTCGCCGTCGCCTACGAGCGCAACGACGAGACCAACACCCGGCTCGAGGAGGCCGGCATCGAGGTCGTCCGGATCGCCGGCTCCGAGCTCGGCTCCGGCCGCGGTGGCCCGCGGTGCATGAGCTGCCCGATCTCCCGGGCGCCGCTGCCGACCGACTGAGCGGAGCCGCTGGTCCGTAGCTGTCGCCTCAGGCGACCTCCGGGCACGCCTCGGCCGCGGGGTCCGCATCCGCGTCGCCGTCGAGCTCGGGCATCACCATCGGCTTGGGGCGCAGCAGCGTCCCGCCGACCAGGGCGGCGAGGGCGGCGGACGCCGCTCCGACCGCGAACGCGAGCTGGAACCCGCCGTTCAACGCCTCGAGCGCGCCGGCACCGGACGCGGCCAGCGACTCGGTGCGCGCGGTGGAGAGCGCGACGAGGACAGCCAGGCCGAGCGCGCCGCCCATCATGAACGACGTGTTGACCAGGCCGGACGCGAGCCCGGACTCGTGCGGCTCGACGTCGCCCATCGCGGCCAGCAGCACCGGGTTGAACGCGATGCCGGCGCCGGCGCCGAGCAGCAGCATCGAGGGCAGCACGTCGGTGAGGAAGCTGCCGTCGACCGGCGCCCGGGAGAAGAGCAGCAGGCTGATCGCGGCCAGGCCGAGCCCGGCCACCAGCGGCGGGCGGATGCCGAACCGCATCACCAGCCGGTCGGAGACCCGCAGCGAGCAGAACGCCATCACCACGCTGGTCGGGATGAACGCCAGGCCGACCTCGAGGGCGTCGTACCCGAGGACCTGCTGGAGGTAGAGCGCGGACAGGAAGAACCACGCGAACATCGCGGCGGCCCACAGCACGCCGACGACCTGCGAGACGACGACGTTGCGGAGCCGGAAGAGCCGCAGCGGCACCAGCGGGTCGGCGGTGCGCGACTCCCGGAGAACGAACGCCGCGAGCAGGACCGCGCTGGCCCCCAGCAGCGGCCAGGTGCTGCTGACGATCGCGTAGACCGAGAGCACCAGCGCGGCGGTCACGAGCACGGCGCCGAGCACGTCGAGCCGGCCGCGCCGCTCCAGGGTGCCGTCGGCGGGCAGCACCCTCGTGGCGGCGACCCAGACGCCCAGCCCGATCGGCACGTTCACCAGGAAGATCCAGTGCCAGGAGAACAGGCCGGTCAGCACGCCGCCGAGAAGCACGCCGACGGCGCCGCCCCCCGACATCACGAAGCCGAAGAAGCCCATGGCCCGGGCCCGCTCGCCGGGGTCGGAGAAGAGGTCCATGATCAGCGACAGCGCCACCGCGGACACCGCGGCGCCGCCGAGCCCCTGGACGGCGCGGCCCGCGACCAGCAGCTCCGCGGTCGGGGCGAGCCCGCACGCGACCGAGGCGGCCGTGAACGCGATGACCCCGCCGAGGAACACCCGCTTGCTCCCGAGCAGGTCGCCGAGCCGGCCCGACAGCAGCAGGAAGCCGCCGAAGGTCAGCAGGTAGGCGTTGACCACCCAGGCCAGCGCGGACTGGGAGAAGCCCAGGTCGTCCTGGATGGACGGCAGCGCGACGTTCACGATGCTCGAGTCCAGCACGATCATCAGGTCGCCGAGGCACAGCACGTACAGCGCCAGCCAGCGGCTCTTCAGGTCGGTCATCTCGGTCTCCTCGGTGGAAGGTGCGTCACCTTCGCCACGAACGCGGGGCTACGGAAACGACAGACCCGGCACGCAGATCTTTCTCATCGGCGGCGTCCCACGGCAACCGGTTTGCGCTCCCGCTATTCAGCGTTACTATGTACCTGGTAGTCAGCATCACTGAGTAGCAGATCCGACAGCGAGGAGCGGCCGTGGGCAAGCAGGAGACGGAGATGCTCAAGGGGACCCTCGAGGGCATCGTGCTCGCGATCTTGGCGGGTCGGCCGGCGTACGGCTACGAGATCACCGCGTGGCTGCGCGAGCAGGGCTTCGCCGACATCGCCGAGGGCACCGTGTACGCCCTCCTCGTCCGGGTCGAGCAGCGCGGGCTCGTCGACGTGGAGAAGGTCCCGTCGACCCAGGGCCCACCGCGCAAGGTCTACACCCTCAACGCCCAGGGCCGGGCGCACCTCGACGAGTTCTGGAGGACCTGGAGCTTCCTCTCGGAACGTCTCGACCAGCTCCGCGAGAAAGGCGTCTGACATGGCATCGAAGTGGATCGAGCGGGTCACCGGGTCGCTCGAGCAGAAGAAGCAGTACAAGGAGCAGCAGGCCCGGATCGAGGCGCTCCCCGAGCCCTACGGCGCGGTCGCCACGGCGTTCCAGCGGTACCTCATGTACCACGGCGGGATCGTCGACGGCGAGACCCTGGTCCGGATGGGCGGCGACTTCGCCGACCTCTGGGAGCGGGCCGCTGCGGACGGGACTCCCGTGCGCGACGTCGTCGGGGAGGACCCCGTCGAGTTCGCCGACACGTTCGCCGAGGCCTACACCGGCCGGCGCTGGATCGACAAGGAGCGGGCTCGCCTGGTCCAGGCGGTCGACGACGCGGAGCGGGGTGAGCGGTCGTGACCGCCGCCGTCGAGGTCCGCGGCCTCGAGAAGGCGTACGGCGAGGTGAGCGTGCTGCGTGGTGTGGACCTGACGGTGGCCCGCGGCACCATCCTCGCCCTGCTCGGCTCGAACGGGGCCGGCAAGACGACGATCGTGAGGATCCTGGCCACGCTCGTCGGAGCCGACGCCGGGTCGGCCACGGTCGCCGGCCACGACGTCACGGAGCACCCCGAGGACGTCCGTGCGGCGATCAGCCTCACCGGGCAGTTCGCCGCGGTCGACGAGGTGCTGACCGGCCGGGAGAACCTCGTGCTCATAGCGCGGCTGCGGCACCTGGCCGACCCGGGCCGGGACGCCGAGGGCCTGCTCACCCGGTTCGGTCTCACGGAGGTCGCGGACCGGCGGGTGGCCACCTACTCCGGCGGCCAGCGGCGCCGGCTCGACATCGCGATGAGCCTGCTCGGCGACCCGCCGGTGGTCTTCCTCGACGAGCCGACCACCGGGCTCGACCCGCAGTCGCGGGCCGAGGTCTGGAGCAGCATCCGCGATCTCGCCGGGCGAGGCACGTCGGTGCTGCTCACCACGCAGTACCTCGACGAGGCCGAGCAGCTCGCGGACCGGATCGCGATCCTCCACGAGGGCCGCATCATCGCCGACGGCACCCTCGCCGAGCTCCAGCGGCTGCTGCCGCCCGCCCGGGTCGAGCTCGTCGAGAAGCAGCCGACGCTCGAGGAGGTCTTCCTCGCCGTCGTCGGCACCCCCTGACCACGCCACGAGAGGAACCACCATGAGCACCCACGTCCTCGGGGACACCCGCGTCCTGCTGGGCCGGTCCCTGCGCCACGTCGGCCGCAGCCCCGACACCATCATCACGACCTCGGTGATGCCGATCGCCTTCCTGCTGCTGTTCGTCTACGTGTTCGGCGGCGCGATCGACACCGGCTCCGAGCCGTACGTCGACTACCTGCTGCCCGGCATCCTCCTCATCACGATCGCCTCGGGCGTCTCGTACACCTCCTACCGGCTCTTCCTCGACCTGCAGAACGGCATCGTCGAGCGGTTCCGGTCGCTCCCGATCGCCCGGTCCTCGGTGCTCTGGGCGCACGTGCTGACCTCGCTGGTCGCGAACGCCGTGTCGGTCGCCGTCGTGGTGCTCGTGGCCCTGCTGATGGGGTTCCGGTCGGGAGCCGGCCCGCTGGCCTGGCTGGGCGTGGCCGGGATCCTCGCGCTGTTCACGCTGGCGCTGACCTGGCTCGCGGTCCTGGCCGGGCTGTCGGCCCGGTCCGTGGACGGCGCGGCCGCGTTCTCCTACCCGATCGTGTTCCTGCCGTTCATCAGCTCGGCGTTCGTGCCGACCGAGACGATGCCCGGCCCGGTGCAGGCCTTCGCCGAGCACCAGCCGGTCACCTCGATCGTGGAGTCGATCCGCGCCCTGCTCACCGGCCAGCCGGTCGGCAGCGACCTCGTGGTCGCCCTCGCCTGGTGCACGGCGATCCTGCTGGTCGCCTGGGCGCTCGCCCTGGGCGCCTACCGCCGCCGGTTCGCCTGAGTGCCGCTAGACGTGCCGGCGTGACTGCACCACCCGGAACCGCGGCGCGACGTAGGCCCCGTCCGTGTACGACGCGTTCGCGGCCGGGTTCGCCCCGGTGCCGTGGAAGTCGGAGAACGCCGCCGACTGGTTGACGAAGACGCCGCCGAGCAGGTTCTCCGACAACGCGACGCCGGCGTCGAGGGCGGCGTCCCGCATCGCCTCGACGACCTCGTCCGAGGTCGAGTAGACCGACGCCGTCATCGCGCCGTGGCGCTGCACGGTGTCGCGGAACAGGTCGATGGACCGGTCGGTCCCCTCGGTCTCGATGAGGTAGGCGACCGGGCCGAAGCACTCCGCCTCGTAGACCTCGGCGTCCGCGGCGGTCAGCCGGAGCAGCGTCGGCGTGCGCACCGTCGCGCCGTCGTACGACGGGTGGCTGACCACGCGGCTGGGGACCAGGACGTCACCGGCGCCGGCGGCCTCGAGCCGGGCGAGCACGCCGTCGTTGACGATGCCGCCGAGCAGCTCGACGGCACGGGCGTCGTCCCCGAGCAGCCGCTGGAGCGCGGCGCCGATCCCCTCGGCGACCTCGGCGGGTGACTTCACGCCCTCGTCGGTGGCGATGCCGGCGGCGGGGAGGTAGACGTTCTGCGGCGCGGTGCACATCTGGCCGGAGTAGAGCGAGAACGAGAACGCCAGGTTCTGGCACATCGCGGCGAAGTCGGAGGTCGAGTCGACGACGACCGTGTTGACGCCGGCCTTCTCCGTGAAGACCACGGCCTGGCGCGCGTGCTCCTCGAGCCAGTCACCGAAGGCGTTGCCGCCGGTGAAGTCGACCAGCTTCACCTCGGGCCGCACGGCGAGCGTGGCGGCGAGGTGGTCGTCGGGCTCCTCGGCGGCGAGCGTCACCAGGTCGGGGTCGAAGCCGGCCTCGGCGAGCACCTCCTGGCAGACCTGCACGGTGATCGCGAGCGGCAGCACCGCGGCGGGGTGCGGCTTCACGACGACCGGGTTGCCGGTGACCAGGGACGCGAACAGCCCGGGCCAGGAGTTCCAGGTCGGGAAGGTGTTGCAGCCGATGACCAGCGCGACCCCGCGCGGCACCACGGTGAACGTCTTCTCCATCCGCAGCGGCTCGCCCCGGCCGGGCTTCTCCCACAGCGCGGTGGCCGGGGTCCGGTGCATCTCGGTCCAGGCGTAGGCGATCGCCTCGAGCGCCCGGTCGAGCGCGTGCGCCCCGCCGGCCTGGAACGCCATCACGAACGCCTGCCCGCTGGTGTGCTGCACCGCGTTGGCGAGCTCGAAGACGCGGGCGTGCAGCCGCGCCAGGATCTCCAGGCAGACGCCCGTGCGGCCGTCGGGGCCGGCGTCGCGCCACGCCTTCATCCCGGCGCGGGCCGCCGTCAGCAGCGCGTCCACGTCGACCACCCGCGGGTAGGAGGTCCCCAGGTCGAAGCCGTACGGCGACCGCTCGGTCGCCACCACGCCGGACGCCCCCGGCGTGCTGAGCGGGAACGCGCCCCCGAGCCACCCCTCGAACGCCGCCTTGCCGGCGCCGGCCGCCTCCTCGCCGTACACCCGCGGGGACGGGGACTCGTCGAAGGCGGAGTACCAGGTGCGGGTCGCGCACGCGGCGACCGCGTCGTCGAGGGTCTGGCGGTGGCGGTCGAGGAGGGCGGCGGGGGTCGTGGGCGTGGTGGTGGTCATCCGAGGCTCCGCGGGAGAAGGTGGGTGTGACAGGTTCCGAACACTCTCGCACAGACCTGTCACACGAGTCCGCTCCCCGTCGCTCCGGATACCCTCCTGCCCGTGAGGGTGCGTTGGATCGGGCTGGCGCTCGCGCTCGCGCTGGTGGGCGCGGCCGCGGGGTACGCCCTCGGCGTGCTCCGCCAGGACGAGGCGACCACGTTCGCCGCGGCTGCGCCGGTGCCGGCCCACGACCCGTCGGTCCCGGTGCTGCCGGACCGGCCCTACGCGCCGGACATCGACTACCCGCCGCTGGCCACGGACCTGACCTACCGCACCCACGGGATCGGCGGCCCGACCTACCGGTGGCACTACGACGTGCCGACCGGATGGACGCCGGAGGAGGTCTCGCCGCTGTTCGAGGTGCGCTGGCGGCCCGCCGACGAGCCGACCGTCGGCGGCTACAGCCTGCGGGTGAAGCTGGTCAACGAGCACCAGACCACCGAGGAGATGGTCTCCGAGAAGGAGGCGGCGGTCGCGGCGATCTACGACGACGTGCACGTGCTCGCGCGCACCGACGACATGCTGTCCTTCCGCTACCGCGAGCCCGACACCAACCGGAAGCGCTACGACACCTTCGTCTGGTTCCCGGCGCCCGGGAGCTCGACCGCGGAGTTCGAGATGAGCGTGGTCGGCCGTGCGGTCGACCGTCCCGGTCTCGACAGCCTGCGGGACCACGTCGCGGCCAGCATCCAGCGCCTGGTCTGACCGGCCGCGGACCTCGTCCGTGCGGCCCTGTCAACTCCCCCGACTCGGGTGAGGCAGCGGGCACCGAGCCGGGTCGACGATCCGCAGATGCGCGAAACCACCCAGCCGCGCACCAGCCGCTACGTCCTCGCGGTCGGCCTGGTGCTGCTCCTCTGCGGCCTGCTCTTCGGCTACGACCAGGGCGTCATCTCGGGGGCCCTCTCCGGGATCGAGGAGGACTTCGACCCCTCCACGCTCGTCATCGAGATCATCACCAGCTGGGTGACCCTGGGCGCGATGGTCGGCGCGCTCGTCGCCGGTGTCCTCGCCGACCGGCTCGGCCGACGCTTCACGCTCGTCCTGGCCTCGGGGATCTTCGTCGCCGGTGCCCTGCTCGAGGCGCTCGCGCCCGGGACGGTCGTGCTGGTCGTCGGCCGGCTCGTGCTCGGCGCCGGGGTCGGCATCGCGTCGGTGGCCGGACCGCTCTACGGCGCCGAGAACGCCGCCGCGCGCGACCGCGGCCGGATGGTGTCGCTCTACCAGATGGCCGTGACGATCGGCATCTTCCTCGCCTACTTCGCCGACTACCTGCTCATCGAGAGCAACGGGTGGCGGCTGATGCTCGGGATCTCGGCGGTCCCTGCGGTGGTGCTGGTGCTCGTGATCTGGCCGCTGCGCGACTCGGCCACCTGGTACGCCAAGGTCGGCCGGCGTACCGATGCGGAGGCGGTCGTCCGGCTCGCCGAGCCCGACGTCGACGCCGCGGCGCGGGTGGACGAGATCGAGCGCGGCCTGGCCAGCGAGCAGGCGGCGAGCTGGGGCGAGGTCTTCTCGCCCACGTGGCGCAAGCCGCTCGTCGTCGCCGCCGGGCTGGCGGTCCTCCAGCAGCTCACCGGGATCAACGCGATCATCTACTACGCCAACACGATCTTCGCCGCGGCCGGCTTCGACTCCCCGACCCAGCAGAGCCTGGCCACGCTGTGGGCCGTCGGCGGCGTGAACGTCCTCGCGACGCTCATCGCCGTCGTGTACGTCGACCGCTTCGGTCGCAAGCCGCTGCTCATGATCGGCAGCACCGGGATGCTGCTCAGCCTGCTGCTGGTCGCCGGCGCCTTCGCCCGCCTCGACGAGGTGACCGCCTCCGACTCCGCCGCGCACGGTCCGTCGAACGCGGGCCTGCTCGCGCTGGTCGGCATGGTCACCTTCATCGCGTCGTTCGCGTTCTCGCTGGGCCCGATCGTGTGGACGGTCATCAACGAGGTCTTCCCGAGCCACGTGCGCGGCAAGGGGGTCGCGGCCGCCACCGCGCTGAACTGGTTCGCCGCCTGGGTGGTCACCCAGACCTTCCTCTCGGTCGTGGACCTGACCAGCACCTCCGGCGCGTTCTTGATCTTCGCGTTCTTCTGCGTCGTCACCCTGTTCTTCGTGCACCGCTACCTGCCCGAGACCAAGGGCCGCACGCTCGAGGAGGTCCAGGAGATGTGGACCGACCCCGACGCGCTGCAGCAGGCGATCAGCAGCCGCGACTGAGCCGGCCACGGCCGGGCTCAGATCCCGCGGGTGTCGACGGCGTCGAGGACGGTGTTGGCGGTGGCGCTGTCGGCGCTGCGGATCTGCACCCACAGCAGCCGGTTCGCCGCGAGCTGGACGACGCGCTCGACGGTGACGCCGCCGGGGCAGCCGGTGTAGAGCACCGTCCGCGAGTCGCGGTCCTCGAAGGAGGAGTCCACCGGTTCCTGGGCGGTGTCGCACTCGGGGTGGCGGGGCATCTGCGCCGGTAGCTCGGTGCCGGGCAGGATGCCGACGAACACCCCCTGGGCCGAGGACCGGACGTCGGTCCAGTCCGCGGTGGTCCCGACCGAGAGCGCCGGGAACTCGCCGCCGTCCAGCGGTGCGGTCCACCCGTCGGCGGCGACCGCCCGCGCCCAGTCGTCGGGGACGGTCACGAACAGCGTCCCGGTGTCGTCGCCGACCGTCTCGTCCCCCTCGCCGCGCTGCTCGACCCAGAAGCCCACGCCCAGCCCGACCGCCACGGCGAGGACCCCCACCAGGCCGCCGGCGAGCAGCCGGGCCCGGCCTCGCCGGGGCGGCACCGGCGCGGGCAGCGAGTCGTGCGACGGCCGGGCCGAGGGCCGGGCGCCGGGCTGGGTCAGGTCTGGGTCCACCGGCAGCCAGGACGACGCCGCGTCGTCGACCACCACCGGCGCCAGGGCGTCCTCCAGCGCCGCGACGAAGGACGCGACGTCCGGCCACCGCTCCGCGCGGTCGGCGGCGAGCCCGCGGCGCACGACCGCCTCGACCTCGGCCGGGAAGGGCCGCTCCGGGGACGAGAGCGGCGGCGGTGACGACGGCGCGGCGGCCGCGGCCAGGGACGCGTGGGCGTACGGCGCCCGCCCCGCCAGCAGCAGGTAGGCGAGCGCGGCGAGGGAGTACTGGTCGGCCCGCGGGTCCAGCGGCTCGCCCTGCGCCTGCTCGGGGGCCACGAACGAGGGCGTGCCGGCGATCATCGTCAGCCGCGACGACATGTCCAGCGCCTTGCCGAGCCCGAGGTCGGCGACCATCGCCCGCACGGTCCCCTCCTCGGCGTCCTCGACCGTGCGGAACAGCACGTTCGCCGGCTTCACGTCCCGGTGCAGGACGCCGCGCTCGTGCAGCGCCTGCAGCCCCGCACCGACCTGCCGCACGACCTCCATCGCCTGGGCGGGCGTGAGGCCCTCGACCTCGAGCCGGTCGGCGAGGGTGCCCTGGTCGGCGTACGACATCACCAGGTAGGGCCGGCCGTCGTCGAGCTCGCCGGCGTCGTAGACGGTCACGACGTACGGCGACTCGACCTTCCGCAGGAACCGGCCCTCCTCGAGGAACCGCTGCCGCACCGCGGCGTCCTCGGTCCAGTTGTCGGCGAGCACCTTGACCGCCACCGGGGAGTCCAGCTGCTCGTCGTAGGCGAGCCACACGGTCGCGAACCCGCCCGACCCGATGCGTCGGCGCACGGCGTAGCGACCGAGACGGGAGGGCATGGACACCGGGCCATTATCCGGGCCGTGACCTGCGAGCGCCGGTCGCACCCCGGGGCCCGACCCCGAGGCCGGACCCCGAGAGGAGCCGGGGTCCACTCAGGGGCGGGACGTCGGACTTCCCCGATGTGGCGGGCCCCCGGTCGGAGCCAGGCTGTCGGACATGATCACGGTCGACTCCCTCACGAAGAAGTACGGCGGCTTCACCGCCGTCGACGACGTCAGCTTCAGCGCCCGGCCCGGACGGGTCACCGGCTTCCTGGGCCCGAACGGCGCCGGCAAGTCCACGACGATGCGGATCATGGTCGGCCTCACGCCGGCCACGTCCGGCACCGCCTCGGTCAGCGGCCGCCACTTCGCGGACCTCCCCAACCCCGGGCTCGAGGTCGGCGTCCTCCTCGACGCCTCCGCCCAGCATGCGGGCCGCACCGGCCGCGAGATCCTCACGATCGCCCAGCGCACCATGGGCCTGCCCTCCCGCCGCGTCGACGAGATGCTCGAGATGGTCAGCCTGACCCCGGAGGAGGCGGGCCGTCGGGTCCGCAACTACTCCCTCGGGATGCGCCAGCGCCTCGGCATCGCCACCGCGCTGCTCGGCGAGCCCGAGGTCCTCATCCTCGACGAGCCCGCCAACGGGCTCGACCCGGCCGGCATCCGCTGGATGCGCGACCTGCTGCGCGGATACGCCGACCAGGGCGGCACCGTGCTGCTCTCCTCCCACCTGCTGCACGAGATCGAGGTCATCGCCGACGACCTCGTCGTCATCGGCCACGGCCGGATCGTGGCGCAGGGCACCAAGACCGAGCTGCTGGCGACCGCCGGCACCCTGGTCCGCACCCGCGACGTGCCCACGCTCGCGCGGGCCCTGGTCGACGCCGACCTGGACTTCAACAACCTCACCGACGCGCTGCGCGTCGACGCCGACACCGACACCGTCGGCGCGATCGCCCTCCGGGCCGGCGTCGCCCTGACCGAGCTGCGCCCGGCCGAGGGCGCCGGCCTCGAGGAGATGTTCCTCGAGCTCACCGCCGACACCCAGCGCGACCACACCCCGAGCACCGAAGGAGCAGCAGCATGACCACGACCCCCGTCGACGCCGACCTCGTGACCGAGGTCGCGCGGCCCGCCCGGCCGGCGCCCGCCCCCATCCCGATGTCGCGGATCGTGGGCGTCGAGCTCCGCAAGTCGTTCGACACCCGCTCCGGCTTCTGGCTGCTGGCCAGCGTCGGTATCCTCGCCGTGCTCGCGACCGCCGCGACCATCGTCTTCGCCCCCGACAGCGCGATCACCTACGACACCTTCGGCGCGGCCATCGGGATCCCGATGGCGGTCATCCTGCCGGTGATCGCGATCCTCTCGATCACCAGCGAGTGGAGCCAGCGCACCGGCCTGACGTCGTTCACGCTCGTCCCGCACCGCGGCCGGATCATCCGCGCCAAGCTCGTGGTCGCCCTCGGGGTCGGCGTCGTCTCGATGCTGCTCGCCTTCGCCATCGGTGCGCTCGGCAACGTCGTCGGCGCCTCGATCGCCGGCGTCGACCCGGTGTGGAACCTCGGCGTGGTCGACTTCAGCGAGCTGATCCTCTTCCAGATCCTCAACATGCTGATCGGCTTCATGCTCGGGGTGGTCTTCCGCAACTCCGCCGGGGCGATCGTGGGCTACTTCGTCTACGGGTTCGTGCTCGGCACGATCACCTCGCTGCTGTCCGCCACGCAGGAGTGGTTCGCCCGGGCGCAGCCCTGGGTCGACTTCAACTACACCCAGGGCACCCTGACCGAGACCGGGTCGCTCTCGGGCGAGCAGTGGGCGCAGCTCGGCGTCACCGGCCTCGTCTGGCTGGTCGTGCCGCTGGCCGTCGGTCTGTGGGCCGTGCTGCGGTCCGAGGTCAAGTAGGGGTCCGGGTAACGGTTGGATCAACCCTTCCCCGTCCGCCGACTACTGTCGACGGCACGGGGAAGGGTGGTGCCGTGACCACGGAGGGACTCTCGGCGGACGAGATCGACGGGCTCGCCCGACGGGCGCAGGACGGCGACCGCACGGCGCTCGAGCTGCTGCTCGCCGCCGTCCGGCCGCGGGTGCTCAACGTGTGCCGCGGGGTGCTGCCGCACCTGCCGGACGCCGAGGACGCCTGCCAGGACGCGCTCATCAACATCGCGGGCAAGATCGGCTCCTGGGGCGGCCGCGGGCGGTTCACCACGTGGATGCACGTGGTCGCCGTCAACAGCGCCCGGACGACGTACCGCCGGATGCGGAACCAGGCGATCGCCGCCGACCCGCAGGAGGTCGGTCCCCTCGAGCGTCCCGACCCCCGCACCACGAGCGTCATCGCCGGCACCCGCCTCGACCTGCTCGAGGCGATGGAGACCATCGAGCGCGACCACCCGCAGTTCGTCGAGCCGCTGCTGCTGCGCGACGTCTACGGGATGTCCTACGAGGAGATCGCGCAGCAGGTCGGCTCGCCGCTCGGGACGGTCAAGGCGCAGATCCACCACGGTCGCAAGCTGGCCCGCCCGCTGCTGCGGGGCGAGGGGTGAGCCGCCGGGTGCGCGGCCATGCCGTCGGCCTGGTCGCGGCCGCGCTGCTCCTGGCCGGGTGCACCTCCGACGGCGACCAGCCCGACGGCTCGCCCTCACCCGCCGAGCCGCCCTCGCCGGCGCAGGTCGCCCGCGGCTACAGCACCCCGGTCGAGGACTCGGTCTACCCGGAGGTCGGGGACCCCGGCGTCGACGCGCTCCACTACGACCTCACCCTCGACTGGGACCCGGCGACACGGACGCTCGACGCCGTCGAGGAGCTGCGGCTGCGGGCGACGGCGGACGACGACGAGCTGCGCCTGGACCTCGCCCCGCCGCTGCGACCCAGCAGCGTCACGCTCGACGACGCGGAGGTGCCCTACCGCCACGACGGCAAGGACCTCGTGGTCGAGCACGCGGTCGACGCCGACAGCGAGCACACCCTGGTGCTGCACTACTCCGGCCGGCCCGAGCCGGTGCCGGCGCCGGTCGAGCGCAGCGACTTCGACAGCACCGGCTGGACCGTCACCGGCGACGGCGGCGTGTGGACCATGCAGGAGCCGTACGGCGCCTACACCTGGTACGCCGTCAACGACCAGCCGTCGGACAAGGCGCTCTACGACGTCACGATCTCGGCGCCGTCCCCGATGGTCGGGGTGTCCAACGGCCGGCTGCTGTCGCGCCGGACCCGCGGCGGCGACACCGTCACCCACTGGCGGCTCGACGAGCCGGCGTCGTCGTACCTCGCGACGGTGGCGATCGGCGACTTCGCGACGGACGAGGACCGCTCGCCGTCGGGCGTGCCCATCACCTACTGGACCCCGCCGGACAAGCCCGAGCTCGCGCGCCGCCTGCACGCCGCACCGGCGGCGATGGCCTGGCTGGAGGACCGGCTCGGTCCGTTCCCCTTCGACGAGCTCGGCTTCCTGGTCGTCGACTCCAGGAGCGGCATGGAGACGCAGACCATGATCACGCTGGGCGACACGCGCTACGCGACGTCCCCGGAGGTGCTCGTCCACGAGATGGCCCACCACTGGTACGGCGACGAGGTGACGCCGGTCGACTGGCGCGGCGTGTGGATGAACGAGGGGATGGCGACGTTCCTGCAAGGCACGTGGATGAGCGAGCACGGCGGGCCGCCGGCCGACCAGCTCTTCGCCGGGTGGGCGTCCTACGACGAGCAGCTGCGCTCCGAGGCCGGCCCCCCGGCGGCGTTCCACCCGGACTCCTTCGGCTCCGGCAACGTCTACTACATCCCGGCCGTCATGTGGAACGAGCTGCGCGAGAAGCTCGGCGACGACGTCTTCTGGCGGTTGGTGCGCGAGTGGCCGACCGTCCACGAGAACGGGAACGCCGACTACGACGACATCACCTCGTGGTGGTCGGAGCAGAGCGGCGAGGACCTCCAGGAGTTCTTCGCGACCTGGCTGCTCTCGCCGGACTCGCCGCAGACCTGAGGGCAGACCCGAGCTCGGGACCCGCGCCCTCGATCGCCCCCAAAGGGCTGATGCCGTCATCCGCGGGGCTCTAGGTTGCTGCTGTCGCGTACTCCCGCCGCGCGACGACACCCCGTCGGAGCCCAGACATGACCGAGAAGACCCTCCTCCCGGGTGCGAACCCCGCGAGCCCCCAGCACAGCGAGCACGCCGGACGCCGGCCCCGGCCGCGAGGTCCCGTACCCCGCGTCGCCGGTGCCGCGCCCGTCGCGCTCGGCACGGCCGACCTGCACCTCGCCCGCCGGTTCAGCTACGGCGTCACCCCTGAGCTGGCCACCCAGGTGAAGGCGGCCCGCGTCGGGAAGCACCGCCGCGGCCCAGCCTGGATCCGCCAGCAGCTCACGCCGAGCGGCGTCCCCGACCCGGTGGGCGACACGATCGACCGGAGCTGGTTCCCGCACCTGCGGCTCACGCCGCGCCAGCTCTGGGAGCTCGACCAGCGCCAGGACGACACCGCCGTCTACGTCGGCGACGTGATGACCGAGCTGAGCCGCTGGACGGTGTCCCGGCGGGTGCACAGCACCCGGCAGCTGCACGAGGTGATGGTGGACTTCTGGTCGAACCTGCTCCACGTGCCGCTCTACGCCAACGAGTCGCAGTACTGGCGGGTCTCCTACGACCGGATGATCCGCACCTACGCCCTCACCACCTTCGAGGACCTGCTGCAGCGGGCGATCACCCACCCCGCGATGGGGCTCAACCTCGGCAACGCCTACTCGAGCGCCGACGACCTCAACGAGAACCTCGGCCGCGAGCTCCTCGAGCTGCACACCGTCGGGGTCGACGCGCAGTACACCCAGGACGACGTGGTGACCTCGGCGCTGATCATCACCGGCTACCGGGTCGACGTGTGGGACGACTTCGCCCACGCGTATGACAAGGACTCCCACGCCACGGGCAAGGTCACCCTGGTCGCCGACCCGGTCGACCACCCCGACCTCGTCTTCACCCGCACCCTGAGCAACCGGACCGACCCGGCCGGGCAGGCCGACACCGCCGCGTACCTGAAGTACCTCGCCCACCACCCGACCACCGCGAGACGGATCGCCCGCCGGCTGTGCGTGCGGTTCGTCCGCGACGACCCCTCCGACGCGCTGGTGGACGCCGTCGCCGCCGCGTGGACCAGGAACGGGACGGCGATCCGGCCGACCCTGCTGGCGATGGTGGAGCACCCCCACTTCGCCCCGGCGCGCGGCCTCAAGGTCCGTTCGCCGCTCGAGGACTACGTCGCCGCGGTCCGCGGGCTCGGGATCACCCTGCAGAAGCCCGGCTCGCCGTTCGACTACGACGACAGCGGCGACGGGGTCGCGCACGCCTACGACTTCGTCAACGCGATGCACGACCAGTACACGGCGCTCGGGCAGGCGCCGTACGACTGGCCGGCCCCCAACGGGTTCCCCGAGGTGGGCGCGGCCTGGGCCAGCGCCGGCCGGGTGCTGACCGCCTTCGACACGCACGGCGACGTCGCGACCGCGTCCTGGCCGCCCCAGGGCGCGACCTGGCTGGAGGACTCCTCGCTCCTCCCGGCGCTGCCCGCGACGCTCCAGACCGTGATCGACACCGTGGCCCTGCGCGTCGTCGGGCAGAAGGCCGGGCCCACGGTCAGCGCCGCGGTCGCCGGCCTGCTCGGCAGGCAGCTGGGCGACACGATCCGCAAGGACCCGACGTACTACGGCGACTACGGGCGCGAGACCACCCTCGCGACCGCGATCGCGATCGCCCTGCTCGACTCCCCCCTCCACCTCCACCGGTGATCGCCATGAACGCACCAGACCCCGCCGCGACCGGCCCTGTCCAGGACTGCGGCTGCCCCGAGTTCCAGGGCTTCCGGCTCAGCCGGCGCCGGCTGCTCGGCGCGATGGCCGCCGGCGGCGCCCTCGCCACCGTCGGCACGTACGGCGGCGCCTTCCGCCAGGTCGCCTACGGCGCCGAGCCGGGCGGGAACGTCGTCGTCGTGCTGTCCATGCGCGGCGGCGCCGACGGCCTGTCGATCGTCGTCCCCCGCAGCACCGAGTACGACCTGCTCGCCGGCTACCGGCCGTCCATCGCCGTCCCCGAGGGCCAGCTCTGGGGCAACGACCCGCGGTTCGGGTTCCACCCGGCCCTGAGGGCGGGCCTCCAGGACATGTGGGACCAGGGGTCCTTCGGCGCGGTCCACGCGGTCGGGCTGCCGGAGTCCAACATGAGCCACTTCGACGCGATGGTCGAGATCGAGGAGGCGACCCCCGGCTCGTCGCTGCGGGTCGGCTGGATCAACCGGATGGTCGGCATCGACCCCGCCAACGGACCCGAGACCGCGATCGAGATCGGCAGCGCCATGCTGCCCACCTCCCTGCTGGGGCCGGCCGACGCCCTCGGCGCCTACGGTGTCGCGGACCTCAGCGTGCGCTCCCTGGGGACCCCCGGCGCGCGGGACCGGGCGCTCAAGGACATGTGGGAGTCGGACAGCCGCCTGCTCAGCGGGAGCGTGCGGACGGCGATGTCGGCGCTCGACCGGTTCGCACCCCTGGTGGCGGCGGCGGACGCCGACCCGTCCGAGGTGCACCGCGACCTCTACCCCGACTACGCCGGGTACGACGACTGGGGCCCGCTCAAGGACGTGCTGGCCAACACCGCCGCGCTGATCCGGGCCGACCTCGGCACGTCGACGGTCACCATCGACTACGGCGACTGGGACATGCACGTCGGCCTGACCGACGGCTCGCTCGACCCGAGCACCGACTGGATGGCGGCCCAGCTCGACCACCTCGGCGGCTCGCTGAAGGCGTTCTTCGCCGACCTCGGACCGCACGCCGACCGGGTCACCGTCGTCACGCTGAGCGAGTTCGGGCGCCGGGTCGACGAGAACGGCGACCGGGGGCTCGACCACGGCTACGGCAACGTGATGCTGCTCTTCGGGGCCGGCGTCGCCGGCGGCCAGGTGCACGGCAGCTGGCCGGGCCTGACCACGCTCGACCCCGACAACAACCTGGTCGCCGACAAGGACTTCCGCAACATCCTGTGGGAGATCACCTCGAACCGGCTGGCCATCTCCGAGTCGGACCGGACGACGGTCTTCCCCGGCCTCGGCCCGGTCACCCCGATCGGCCTGATGGCCTGACCGACGCCTCCGGCAGCGGCCCGACGGTTCTGCCGTCGGCGGAATCCCTTGCCCGGCCACGGCCCTGCACGCGAACGTGGCCACCATGCAGATCCTGGTGCTCGGCGGCTCGGTGTTCCTGTCCAGGGCGGTGGCGGAGGACGCGCTGCGCCGCGGCCACACCGTCACCTGCGCGTCCCGGGGCTCGACGGGGTCGGTGCCCGACGGCGCGCGGTTCGTGCGCTGGGACCGGGGCGACCCGGTCCCCGACGAGCTGGCCTCGTCGTCGTACGACGCCGTGGTCGACGTGGCGCGGCTGCCGTCGTGGGTGCGGGCCGGCGTCGCGGCCTGGCCGGACGCGCACTGGGTGTTCGTCTCGACCGTCAACGTCTACGCCGACGACACCACCCCGGGTGGACGGCCGGGGACGCTGCCGCTGCGCGACCCGCAGCCCGACGACGTCGACCTCGCGACCGACCCCGAGGCGTACGGCCCGATGAAGGTCGCCTGCGAGCAGGTCGTGCGCGGCGGGGCCGCGTCCTGGACGGTGGTCCGGCCCGGGCTCATCGTCGGGCCCGGCGACCCCACCGGGCGCTTCACCTACTGGCCGGTGCGGCTGGCCGACGGCGGCGAGGCCCTCGCGGGAGGCCGCCCCGAGGACCTGATGCAGGTGATCGACGTGCGCGACCTCGCGGCGTGGGTCGTGACCTGCGCCGAGTCCCGGACCGACGGCGACTTCGACGGGGTCGGCGAGGTCCACCCGCTCGGCGACCTGCTCGCCGAGGTGGCGCGCGGCGTCGGCGTCGCGCCCGAGCTGACCTGGGTGCCGCAGGAGGTGCTGGTCGAGCAGGGGGTCGAGCCCTGGATGGGGCCCGAGGCGCTGCCGCTGTGGCTGCCGCGGCCCGAGTACGACGGGCTGGGCACCCACGACCCGGCGCCGTCCCTCGCCGCGGGCCTGGTGCTGCGCCCGGTCGCGGAGACCGCACGCGACACCCTCGCGTGGCAGCGGGCCACACCGGACGCCGCGGTCAGCGGGATGTCGCGCGAGAAGGAGGCCGCGGTCCTCGCGGCGTGGCACCGCCGATAACCCGTTGCCGCCGGCCCGGGGCCGGCGCACACTCGCGAGATGCACCGGATCACGGTCGTGACCGGCACCTGCTCGGTCCTCGGAGGCGCCGCCTGGACGGTCGCCTGCTTCGCCCAGAACACCCTGCCGCAGGGCTGCATCGGCGACGGGTGCGACACCCGGCCGATGCGCGGCTCCTCGGCGACGGCGACGGCGGTCGGCTCCGTCGGCTTCGTCTGCCTGGCGGTCGCGGCCGTCGGCCTCCTGCTGCTCTCCCGTGAGGGCGCCACCCTCGGCGGCGCCGCGCGCGCCGGCCTCGTGACCGGCGCCGCCGGCATGGGTCTGCTGGTCGTCGCGCAGGTCGTCTCCTGGCTGGCCAACGACTGGGAGGGGATGCCGGGACTGGTCGTCCCCGGTGTCGTGCTCCTCGTGGCCGGCTTCGCGATCCTGGCCTGGACCGTGCTCCGCTCGGGCGTGCTGCCCCGGTGGCTCGCGGTGCTCCTGCTCGCCACCGCCGTGCTGATGCTCGGGGCCAACGAGCAGACGACCCGGATCCTGCTCGCGGTCCCGTTCGGGCTCACCTGGGTCCTCGTCGGGGCCGTGCTGCTCCGCCGGGGCCGAGCCGCCGAGCAGGAGAGCGGCCGCACGGCTGCGGGCTCCAGGGCATAGCCTGCAGGCGTGACCGAACCGCCGGTGCGTGCGCGGCGTCTGTCCGCAGCCGAGCTGATCGACCTGGTGCTCGACGAGGGCTCCTGGACGTCGTGGGACACCCCGCCGTCGTACGGCGACATCTCCGAGGCGTACGCCGCCGAGCTGGCCGCGGCGCGCGAGAAGAGCGGGGTCGACGAGTCGGTGCTGACCGGCGAGGGCCTGATGAAGGGTCGCCGGGTCGCGGTGCTCATGGGCGAGTTCCGGTTCCTCGCCGGGTCGATCGGGCGGGCGTCGGCCGACCGGCTGGTGGCCGCGATCGAGCGCGCCACGCACGAGGGCCTCCCCCTCCTCGCCGGACCGGTCAGCGGCGGCACCCGGATGCAGGAGGGCACGCCCGCGTTCGTCCAGATGGTGCGCATCACCGAGGCCGTCGCGGCCCACAAGGCCGCCGGCCTGCCGTACCTCGTCTACCTGCGCCACCCCACCACGGGCGGCGTGATGGCGTCGTGGGGCTCGCTCGGCCACGTGACGGTCGGCGAGACCGGTGCCCTCATCGGGTTCCTCGGACCGCGGGTCTACGAGGCGCTCTACGGAAAGCCGTTCCCCGAGGACGTGCAGACCGCCGAGAACCTCTACGCGCGCGGCATCATCGACGCCGTCATGCCCCCGGAGGAGATCGCCGGGATCCTCGACCGCGCCCTGGCGGTGCTGCTCGCGCCCCGGCACGGCGTCGCCGCGGTGCCCGACCCGCCGCACCTGCCGGTGCCCGACGTCGAGACCTGGGACGCGGTCACCCGGTCGCGACGGCCCGACCGCCCCGGCGTACGACGGCTGCTCAAGTACGCCGCCGCCGACGTGATCCCGCTCAACGGCACCGGCCAGGGCGAGCACGACCCGGGACTGCTGCTGGCGCTCGTGCGGTTCGGGGACGCGCCGTGCGTCTTCCTCGGCCAGGACCGGCGCGGGCAGACGCTCGAGCACCCGATGGGCCCGGAGGCGCTGCGCGAGGCCCAGCGCGGGATGCGGCTGGCCTCCGAGCTCGGGCTGCCGCTGGTGACCGTCATCGACACCCAGGGCGCGGCGCTCTCGCCGGAGGCGGAGAACGGCGGCCTGGCCGGCGAGATCGCCCGCTGCCTCAGCGAGCTGGTGACCGTCCGGGCGCCGACGCTGTGCCTGATGCTCGGCGAGGGGAACGGCGGCGGCGCGCTCGCCTTCCTGCCCGCCGACCGGGTCGTCGCCGCGCAGCACGCGTGGCTCTCGCCGCTGCCGCCGGAGGGGGCCAGCGCGATCGTGCACCGCGACCTCACCCACGCCCCCGAGATGGCCCGCGCCCAGCGGGTCCGCGCCCTCGACCTGCAGCGGCTCGGCATCGTCGACCGGGTCGTCGCCGAGCTCCCCGACGCCGCCGACGAGGCCGAGGCCTTCTGCCAGCGGGTCGGCGCGGTCCTGGAGCACGAGCTGGTCGAGCTGCTCGGGCGGGGGCCGGGCACCCCGGCCGAGCGGGCCCGGCGCTACCTGTGACGCGGTCACCCGAGCTGCTGCGCCGAGCCCACTAGAACGCGTTACAGTTCCGGCCCATGAAGACGTACGTCGTCAGCGGGGCCGCGTCGGGGATCGGGGCCGCCACCGCCGAGCTGCTGCGGAGCCAGGGCGGGCGGGTCATCACGGTCGACCTGCACGACGCCGACGTCACCGCCGACCTCGGCACGGCGGAGGGCCGGGCGGCCGCCGTGGCGGGCGTGCGCGAGCGCACCGCCGTCGTCCACGGGCTCGTCCCGGCCGCCGGGATCGCCGGCCGCACCGGCGTGCCGTCCGACCTGCTGGTGTCGGTCAACTTCTTCGGCGCGGTCGCGCTGGTGCGGGGCCTGCACGCCGAGCTGACCGCCGCGGGGAGCGCGGGCGGCGCGGGCGTCGTGCTGCTGGCCTCCAACTCGATCACCGGCATGCCCGGGTGGAACGCCCCCGTCGCCCAGGCCTGCCTGCGCGACGACGAGCCGCTCGCCCGCGCGGAGGCGGCGAAGGTCGACTCGGTGATGGTCTACCCCTCCAGCAAGGCCGCCCTGGCCTGGTGGGCCCGCCGCGAGGGCGTGAAGCCGGAGTGGGCCGGGGCCGGCATCCGCCTCAACTCGGTCGCCCCCGGCGCGACCGAGACCCCGATGGTCGACCAGATGCGCGCCGACCCGCTGCTCGGGCCGGCGATCGACGCCTACCCCAACGCGGTCGGCCGGCTCGGCCGCCCGGAGGAGGTCGCCGCGGCGATCGGCTTCCTGCTGTCGGAGCCGGCCGCCAACATCGTCGGCGCCGTCCTCTTCGTCGACGGCGGCACCGACGCGATGCTGCACCCGATCTCGCCGCCCGGCTGGGAGGTCGGCCAGATCGAGCCGTGAGCCGGCCGGCCTCAGCCGAAGCAGGACTGCGCGGCCCGCGTCAGCGACCGCCTGATCTCCGGCTCGTCGGCGAGGTCGGGGTCGAGGAAGTGCCCGTCCGCAGTGAAGAAGCCGGCGTCGACCAGGGCGTCGAACCCGAGGTCGTCCACGACGTACGACGCGACGCAGTCGGCCTGCGACCGGGCCATCGTCCCGGTCAGCGACCCCGCGAGCTCGTCGGTCGCCAGCTGCGGCGCGTCGGCGCGAGGGGACGCCGGACCCGACGGCGGTGCCGGGTCGCCGTCGGAGCGGGTGACCGCCCAGAGCGTCCCGACGACGACCACCAGCACGACCGCCGCGACCGCGGGTCCGGCGACCCGCCAGCGCCGGGGCCGCGCCGGCTCGTCCGGCAGCCGCGCCGCCTCGGTCAGCGCGTCGCGGAACGCCGCGGCGGAGAGGCGGCGGTCCTGCGGCCGCTTCGCCAGCGCCGTGCGCAGCACCCGGTTCACCGCGGCCGTGCGCGGGTCGCGGCCGGGGAGCTGGGGCACCGGCCGCTCCCGGTGCGCGGTGGCGACCTCGAAGTCCGACCCCCCGGCGTACGGCGCCGCACCGGTCAGCCCCGCCCACAGCAGGCAGCCCAGCGCGTAGACGTCGGTGGCGACGCCGGGCGCGCCCCCGGTGTGCAGCTCGGGTGCCTGGTACGCCGGCGTGCCGGCGGTGCCCGTGGCGGTGACCTCGGCGCCGAGCGGGCGGGCGATGCCGAAGTCGGCGAGGCAGGCGTGGATCCGCGGGCCGCGGCGCAGCAGCACGTTGGCCGGCTTGATGTCGCGGTGGACCAGGCCGGCCGCGTGCGCGGCGGCGAGCCCGTCGGCCACCTGGCCGACGAGGTCCAGCGCGACCGGGACCGGCAGGGCGCCGTACCGGCGCAGCAGCGCACCGAGGTCGCCGTCGGGCAGCAGCTGGGTGGCGATCCAGAGCCGGCCGTCGTCCTCGCCGTGCGCGTAGACGCGGACCACGTGCTCGGAGTCGAGCGCCGCCTGCGCGCGGGCCTCGCGGGTGAACCGCGCGCGGAAGCCGGGGTCGTCGGCGAGCTGCGGCGAGATCACCTTGAGCGCGACCGGTCGCTCCAGCCGGGTGTCCCACGCCTCGTGGACCACGCCCATCCCGCCCCCGCCGATGCGGCGGACGAGGTGGTACGGACCGAGCGACTCCACGGACGAGACCTACCCGGGATCCGTAGGGTGCAGACATGCCCTCCCTGCGCGTCGCCCTCGCCCTGGGATCCGGTGGCGCACGGGGCTACGCGCACATCGGCGCGATCGAGGAGGTCCGGTCCCGGGGCTACGAGATCGTCGCCATCGCCGGCACGTCGATGGGTGCCCTCGTCGGCGGGCTCGCCGCCGCCGACCGGCTGGAGCCGTACACCGAGTGGGCGACCTCGCTGACCCAGCGTGACGTGATCCGGCTGCTCGACCCGAAGTGGTCGGCTCCCGGCGCGATCAAGGCGCAGCGGATCTTCGGGCAGGTCGAGCAGATCCTCGGCGACCAGCTGATCGAGGACCTGCCGATCCCCTTCACCGCGGTCGCGACCGACCTGCACGCCCGGCGCGAGGTCTGGTTCCAGCGCGGTCCGCTGACCTCGGCGATCCGGGCGTCGATCGCGATCCCGGGTGTGATCACGCCGGTCGAGATGAACGGCCGTCTGCTCGCCGACGGGGGGCTGATGAACCCGGTCCCGATCGAGCCCACCGCCGCCTCGGCGGCCGACCTGACGGTCGCCATCTCCCTCTCGGGCACCCGGCTGCCCCAGGAGCAGTCCACGCCCGCTCGCGAGCCGGCCGAGACGACGTGGCGCGAGGAGCTGGTCGACCGGGTGCGGCGCAGCGTCGGCCGCTCCACCGAGCCGATGCCCCCGTCGGTGCCGAGCCTGCTCGACGAGCTGCGCATCTCCGACGTCATCGGCATGTCGATGGACGCCATGCAGGGGCTGATCGGCCGCTACCGGATGGCCGGCCTGCCGCCCGACGTGCTGGTCACCGTGCCGGTCAGCGCCGCCCGGTCGCTGGAGTTCCACCGGGCCGGCGAGATGATCGACATCGGGCGCCGGCTCACCGCCCAGGCCCTGGACGCCGCCGGCCACTGAGGCCGACTCGTCACCAGCGGTTGCGGGCCTCCTCGGCCCAGCCGACCAGCCCGTCGAGGTCCACCCGCTCGCCGTCGTCGGTGCTCGCCCAGCCGGCGAAGTGCCCGAAGCACTGGTGGGTCTCGTTCGCGACGACCCCGAGGTTGGTGGTGTCCGCGCGGTCGTGGAAGGGCTCGAACCGCAGGTCGACCCGCGGCCCGTGGATCCGCCACGGGCGCATCCAGTCCGCCCGGTCGTACTCCCACGCCAGCTGGTCCCCGATTTTGTGCAGCAGGCCGTCGACGAACAGCCCGTTCTCGGTCGAGCCGGTGCCGTCGGTCCACTTCCCGCCGAGGGTGATGCCCACGCCGTCCGCGAACCCGGCGGCCCAGTTCCACGTGATCGCGTAGGGCCACTTGCCGCGGCCGTGGTCCAGCACGCCGCGGCCGTCGACGTCGTACGACGTCCCGTCGAGCCGCAGGGTGCCGTGCACCGGGCGCCCGACGTCCTTCACGGTGTACTGGAACCTGCGGCTGCTCCACGGCACCACGACCCCGAGGCACTCGGCGCCGGGACCGACCTGCAGGTCGACCTCGATCCCCGGTGCCGACGCACGCAGCGCCGAGCCCGAGAGCTCGAGGCGGAGCCCGGAGGCCTCGACGCGCGCCACCCCCGCCAGGTCCGGCGGCAGGGAGACGCCGCGAGCCAGCGGCGGCACCGCGTCGTGCTGCCAGGTCCGCCCGGTCTCCCGGTCCAGCACCCACACGGCGCAGACCCCCGCGTAGTCGAGGGACGAGACGGTCAGGCCGAGGCAGAAGCGGTCCGTGACCACGCCCCAGTACTCCCACCGCTTCGCCCGCCCCCAGCCGCGCAGGTTCGCGCGGTGGAGCGGGTGCCGCGTCCAGCCGACGGCGTCCGGGTTCAGCCGGCCGTCGGGGGTGCAGAGGTCCACGGGCGACGTGATCTCGCGTTCGGCCACGCCGCAGGTCTAGCAGAAACTACCGTTCCGTCGTGCCGCATCGTGATCTCAGCGACCTCGAGCTGCGCGCCCTGGCCTTCGTCGACGAGCGCGAGCTGGTCCGCGACCTCGTCGAGCTGGTCTCGATCCCGTCGGTCAGCGGCTCCGACGCCGAGTGCGACGTGCAGCACCGCCTGGCCAAGCAGGCCGGCGAGCTCGGCCTCGACGTCGACCTCTGGCAGCTCGACCTCGAACGGCTCACCGCCGACCCGGGCTTCCCCGGGTGGGAGGCCCCGCGCACCGAGGCCTGGGGCCTGGTCGCGAGCAGCGGCCCCGGCGAGCCGGAGCTGGTGCTCCAGGGTCACGTCGACGTCGTCCCGAGCGGTGACCTCGGCGCCTGGCGGACCGACCCGTTCACCGCCACCGTGGCGGACCATCGGGTCCACGGTCGCGGCACCTGCGACATGAAGGCCGGCGTCATCGCCAACCTCGCGGCGGTGCGGGCGGTCCGGGCCGCCGGCATCGAGCTCTCCCGGCCGTACGCCGTCCAGCTCGTCGTGGGCGAGGAGGACGGCGGCCTCGGCGCCTTCGCCACCCTCGACCGCGGCCACCGGGGGCGGGCCTGCATCATCACCGAGCCCACGAGCGGCACCGTGACGACCGCGAACGCCGGCGCGCTCACCTTCGAGCTGCGGGTGCCCGGTGCCGCGACGCACGCCAGCACGTCGTACGCCGGGGTGAGCGCACTCGAGAAGTTCCTGCCGCTCCACGCCGCGCTGTCGGCGCTCGAGGAGCGCCGCAACCGTGTCGTGCACCCGCTGATGGCGGAGTACCCGCTCGCCTACCCGCTGTCGATCGGCCGGGTCACCTGCGGGGACTGGGCCAGCACCGTCCCCGACCTCCTCGTCGCCGAGGGGCGGATCGGCGTCGCCCTCGGCGAGGACCCGGCCAGGGCGCGGGCCGAGCTCGAGGAGACGGTCGCCGCCGCAGCGCACGCCGACCCCTGGCTGCGGGAGCACCCGCCCGTCGTCGCGTGGACCGGCGGGCAGTTCGCCAGCGGGGTCTACGCCGAGGCCGACCGCGCGCTGCTCGACCTGGTCGCCACGGCGCACGCGGACGTGACCGAGGGGCCGCGGCCGCGCGAGCGCGGGGCGCCGTACGGCAGCGACCTGCGGCTGTACGCCGGCGCCGGGGTGCCGACGCTGCACTACGGGCCCGGCGACGTGCGGCTCGCCCACGGGCCCGAGGAGTCGGTGCCCGTGAGCGAGCTGGTCGCCGTCACCGAGAGCCTGGTGCTGGCCCTGGTGCGCGCCTGCCGCTGACGCCGGCCTCCGCCCTAGAACAGCAGCGCCGAGGCCGGGTCGTTGAGGATGCCGGCGACGTCGGCGAGGAAGCGCGAGCCCTTCTCGCCGTCGATGTGCCGGTGGTCGAAGGAGAGCGCGAGCGTGGTGACGTCGCGCGCCACGATCTCGCCGGTCTCCTCGTCGACCCACGGCTGCTTGCGGATGGCGCCGAAGCAGAGGATCGCCGACTCGCCCGGGTTGATGATCGGCGTGCCGGAGTCGACGCCGAAGACGCCGACGTTGGTGATCGTGAAGGTGCCGCCGCTCATCTCCGCCGGCTGGGTCTTCCCGTCCCGCGCCGTCGCGGTCAGGGCCGTGAGCGCCCGGGCCAGGTCGGGGAGCGACAGGTCCTGCGCGTCCTTGACGTTCGGCACGACCAGGCCTCGCGGGGTGGCCGCGGCGATGCCGAGGTTGACGTAGCCCTTGTAGACGACCTCCTGGGCGGCGTCGTCCCACCAGGAGTTGATCTCCGGCGTGCGCCGCATCGCGAGGATGACCGCGCGGGAGAGCACCAGCAGCGGCGAGACCCGGACGTCGCGGAGCTCGCGCCGGGCCTTGAGCCGCTCGACGAGCTCCATCGTGCGGGTGACGTCGACGGTGACCCACTCGGTGACGTGCGGGGCGGTGAAGGCGCTGGCGACCATCGCCGAGGCCATCATCTTGCGCACGCCCTTGACCGGCTCGCGCGTCTCGGCGCCGTGGTAGCCGATGACGTTCGTGCTCGGCGGCGGGGCGCTGCCCGCTCCGCTCGCGGCCGACTGGACGTCCTCGCGGGACACCGTGCCGTCGGGGCCGGTCGGGGTGAGCGCGGTGATGTCGACGCCGAGGTCCTTGGCCAGCTTGCGCACCGGCGGCTTGGCGAGGACGCGGACCGCCGCGGCGGGGGCAGCGGCGGCAGGCGCCGGGGCCGCGACCGCGGGCACCGCGGGCTCGGCCTCCTCGTCGGCCTCCACCATCGGGGCCGCGCCGGACTCGAAGGCGGCCTGCGCCTGCATGTGCGCGGCGGCCGCGCCGGAGGAGACCTTGCGGGCCCGCCGGACCGGACCGCGGTCGGCCTTGTTGCGGCCCACCAGCGACTCGCCCTCGCCGCCGCCGGAGGCGGCCGGGTTGGACAGGTCGATCTCGCCCATCGGGGCGGCCGGCGCCGCGGGCGCCGGCCGGCGCCGCGGGGGCCGACGGGGCCGCGTCCGCGCCGATCGCGATGATCGGCGTGCCGACGGCGACGGTCTCGCCCACCTCGACGAGCAGGCCGGTCACCTCGCCGGCGTACGGCGAGGGGAGCTCGACGATCGACTTGGCGGTCTCGATCTCGACGACGATGTCGTTGATCGCGACCACGTCGCCGACCTTGACGTGCCAGGCGACGATCTCGGCCTCGGTGAGGCCCTCGCCCACGTCGGGCAGCTTGTACTCAGGCATGTGCGGAAACCCCTAGAACTCGAGCGAACGGTCGACGGCGTCCAGCACCCGGTCGAGGTCGGGGAGGTAGTCCTCCTCGATCCGCGACGGCGGGTAGGGCGTGTCGAACGCGCCCACGCGCAGCACCGGCGCCTCGAGCGAGTAGAAGCAGTGCTCGGTGATCCGCGCCGACAGCTCGGCGCCCATGCCGAGGTTGACGTGGGCCTCGTGCGCGACGACGGCACGACCGGTGCGGCGCACCGACTCGTAGACCGGGGTGAGGTCCAGCGGCGAGAGCGTGCGCAGGTCGATGACCTCCAGCGACTTGCCCTCGGTCGCCGCTGCCTCGGCGGCGGCCATCGCGGTCTTCACCGTCGGGCCGTAGGCCAGCACGGTCGCGTCGGTGCCGCGCCGCACGACCCGCGAGGAGAACAGCGGGTCGGGCGTGGCGGTCTCGTCGAGCTCGGCCTTGTCGGCGTGGTACTGCCGCTTCGGCTCGAGGAAGATCACCGGGTCGTCGCACGCGATCGCCTGCTGGATCATCCAGTAGCCGTCGACCGGGTTGGAGCAGGCCACGACCTTGAGGCCGGGGGTGTGCGCGAACTGCGCCTCCGGGCTCTCGCTGTGGTGCTCGACCGCGCCGATGCCGCCGCCGAACGGGATCCGGATGACCATCGGCATCTTCGTGCGGCCCTGGCTGCGGAAGGTCATCTTCGCGACCTGGCAGACGATCTGGTCGTAGGCCGGGTAGACGAACCCGTCGAACTGGATCTCGACGACCGGGCGGTAGCCGCGGAGCGCGAGGCCGACCGCGGTACCGACGATGCCGGACTCGGCCAGCGGGGAGTCGATGACGCGGTCCTCGCCGAAGTCCTTCTGCAGGCCGTCGGTGATGCGGAAGACGCCGCCGAGCTTGCCGACGTCCTCGCCCATGAGCAGGACCTTCGGGTCGTCCTCCATCGCCTTGCGCAGCCCCATGTTGAGGCCCTTGGCGAGCGTGATCTTCGTGGTCTCAGCCATCAGTGCGCCCCCTCGAAGCTCTCGAGGTACGCCGCGAAGCCGTCGCGCTGCTGCTCGAGCTCCTCGGTGATCTCGGTGTAGACGTGGTCGAAGATGCTCAGCGGCTTCGGGTCGGGCAGCGCCTTGCAGCCCTCGCGCAGCCGGTGCCCGAGGTCGTCGGCCTCCTGCTGGAGCCCGGCGAAGAAGTCGTCGTCGGCGACGCCGTTGCGGCGCAGGTAGGCCTCCACCCGCGCGATCGGGTCCTTGAGCTTCCAGCGCTCGAGGTCGTCGGAGAGCCGGTAGCGGGTCGGGTCGTCGGTCGTCGTGTGCGCACCCATCCGGTAGGTGTAGGCCTCGACGAGCGTGGGGCCCTGCCCGTCACGGGCGCGCTGGAGCGCGGCCTGCGTGACGGCGTACGTCGCCAGCACGTCGTTGCCGTCGACGCGGACGCCCGGGAAGCCGAAGCCGAGGGCCCGCTGGTAGAGCGGGATCCGGGTCTGCCGCTCGATCGGCTCCGAGATCGCCCACTGGTTGTTCTGGCAGAAGAAGACAACGGGCGCGTTGTAGGACGCCGCGAAGATGAACGACTCGTTGACGTCGCCCTGCGAGGACGCGCCGTCACCGAAGTGCGCGATGACCGCCGTGTCGCGGTCAGGGTCACCGGTGCCGACCATGCCGTCGCGCTGCACCCCCATCGCGTAGCCGGTCGCGTGCAGGGTCTGGGCGCCGATGACGATCGTGTAGAGGCCGAAGTTGTTGTCGGCGGGGTCCCAGGAGCCCTGGTCGACGCCGCGGAACAGGCCGAGCAGGTCCAGGGGGTCGACGCCCTTGCACCAGGCAACGCCGTGCTCGCGGTAGGTCGGGAAGACGTGGTCCTGCGGGCGGAGCGCGCGGCCGGCGCCGATCTGCGCGGCCTCCTGGCCGAGCAGCTGCGCCCAGATGCCGAGCTCGCCGTGCCGCTGGAGGGCGGTGGCCTCGGTGTCGATGCGCCGGGTCAGCACCATGTCGCGGTAGAAGCCGAGGATGGCGTCGTCGCCGAGGTCGAAGGAGAACTCCGGGTGCTCGACGCGCTCGCCCTCCGGCGTCAGCAGCTGGACGAGCTCGGGGCCGCCGTCGAGCTGCGAGGGGCCGAAGACCTCGACGAGGTCCGGGCCGAACTGGCCCGACTCAGGGGGAGGTGTCTCACCCGTGGGCTGCGTGGTCACGTGCGCTCCTTCGATGTCGTCGGCCGTCCGGGGTCTCCGCGTGCCGATGGCTGTCGCTCCGGACGCGGGACGCGGGGGTGGTGCGCCCTGTGACCCGGAACACAATCGTGCACCGCCAACGTACTAAACCGTTCGTCGCCCCCGCCAATCGCCCGGGGCGTCGGTGGTCGCGCGGTATGAACCAGGCGCCGTCCGCCTCCGCACCCCGCGACCCCGCAGCGCGCCGGCCCGACGCGCCTGCCTAGGTTGGGGACATGTCCTCCAGCAAGTCGGCGCGCACCACGATCGCCGCACCGCCCGCCACCGTCTTCGCGATCCTCGCCGACCCGCGCCAGCACCCGCGCATCGACGGGTCGGGCACCGTGCGCGGCTCGCTGACCGGCCCGGAGCGGCTGGAGCTGGGCTCGGAGTTCGGCATGGAGATGAAGATGGGCGCGCCGTACCGGATCCGGAACCGCGTCGTCGAGCTCGAGGAGGACCGGCTCATCGCCTGGCGCCACCAGGGCCTGCACCGCTGGCGCTACGAGCTGACGCCGACCGCAGACGGCGGCACCGAGGTCGTCGAGACCTGGGACCTCTCGCGCTACCCCGGCCCGGTCGCCAAGGCCTTCGACCTGGCCCTCGGCCGCAAGACCCAGGCGGCCATCGAGGCGACCCTCGTCAAGCTCAAGGCCGCCGCCGAGGCCGACGCCGCCGTGACCTCCTGACGCCGCGGACCTACCCTGGGCCGGTGCAGCTGGAGTTCAGCGGCGACGTCTGGGAGTGGCGCGACGTCTGAGGAGCTAGACCCGCTCGCGCCCGTGCGGCGTCAGCCAGCCCGCGACGTCCGGGCCCTTCGGGACCACCTGCGAGGGGTTGATGTCCTTCTGGACGACGTAGTAGTGCCGCTTGATCTGCTCGAAGTCGGTGTTGTCGCCGAAACCGGGGGTCTGGAACAGGTCGCGGGCGTAGCCCCACAGCGCCGGCATCTCGACGAGCTGGTTGCGGTTGCACTTGAAGTGCCCGTGGTAGACCGCGTCGACGCGGGCCAAGGTGGTGAACAGCCGGACGTCGGCCTCGGTGATCGTGTCGCCCATCAGGTAGCGGCGGTCGGTGAGCCGCTCCTCGAGCCAGTCCAGCGCGGTGAACAGCCGGTCGTACGCCGTCTCGTAGGCCTCCTGCGAACCGGCGAAGCCCGCGCGGTAGACGCCGTTGTTGACCTCGGTGAAGACCCGCTCCATCACGTCGTCCATCTCCTCGCGGACGGCGTCGGGCCACAGGTCCGGGGCGTCCGGGCGGTGGTGGTCGCGCCACTCGAAGTAGAGGTCGTGGGTGATCCACGGGAAGTCGTTGGTGACGACCTCGCCCGACGGCACGTCGACGACCGCGGGCACCGTGATGCCGCGCGGGTAGTCGGGGACCCGCGCGAAGTAGGCCTCCTGGAGGCGCTCGATCCCGAGGACCGGGTCCCGGCCACCTGGGTCGAGGTCGAAGGTCCAGCTCCGCTCGTCGTGCACCGGGCCGCAGAGCCCCAGCGAGATGACGTCCTCGAGGCCGAGCAGCTGGCGCACGATGATCGACCGGGTCGCCCACGGGCAGGCCTTCGCGGCGACCAGGCGGTAGCGCCCCGGCTCGACCGGCCACAGGTCGCCCTCGACCGGCCCGTGCTCGGGCTTGCGCCCGCCGCGGGTGATCCGGTCGGGGAGGTAGTCCATGTCGCGGTCGTACTCGCCGTCGGTGAGGTAGCTGCCGTGGTCGTCCCCGGTGTGACCCATGGCCCCACTGTAGGAACCACGTGGTCAGCCCCCCGCGGCGCTACGGGCCGTGCGGGAGCAGCCCCTGCCGGTCCTTGGCCTCGAGGACCCGGAGCACAGCGGCATCGACCTTCGCCCGGAACGCCGCACTCCGCCGCGCCCGCTCGAGCAGGGCGTGGTACATCGCCGGCACCGGCGCCGGGTCGACGCTGAGCACCAGGTCACCGCCGGCGCCGACGAACCGCAGCGCGCGGCCGCCCGGCGACCACGACGCCACCTGGCGCGCTCGCGCCAGGTCGTCGGACACCACCACGCCGTCGAAGCCGAGGTCGCCGCGCAGCATCGTCTCGATCACGAACGGCGAGAAGGCCGCCGGACGGTGCGGGTCGAGCCGGGCGTAGTACGCCGTCGACATCATCACCAGCGGCACCCCGGCGTCGACCGCGGCAGCGAACGGCCGCAGGTACGGGTCGTGCCGCCGGGTCACCCGGTCGGTCACACCGGCGTCCGTGTCGGTGTTCGCGTGCACCCGGCCCAGGCCCGGGAAGTGCTTCGCGACGGGGACGACACCGCCGTCGTCCATCCCGCGCAGGAAGGCCACCCCGTGGCGGGCCACCCGGGTCGTCGTGTAGCCGAACTCCCGGTCGTAGCGCCCGATCGGTGGGTTGTGCCGGGCCGCCCGGAGCCCGGGGACGGTGTCCACCACCGGCGCCAGGTCCATGTTGACGCCGGCTGCGCGCAGCTCGCGCGCCCAGGACGCCGCGGCGCCGCGGAGCCGGGCCGGCGCCCAGGTCCCCTGCACCAGCGCCGTCGGGATGTCGGAGAAGCCGGGGCCCTGGAGCACCCGCACCTGGCCGCCCTCCTGGTCGGTCGAGACGAGCAGACCGACCCCGCCGGTCGCCGCCGGCGACACCTGGGCCCGCATCGCGCGGGAGACGCGGGCCGGTGCAGCCCGGCCGCCGTAGCTGCGACCGGTCAGCATCACGCTGCCGACGTGCAGCCGGCGGACCTGCGCCCAGGTCCGGCGGTCCACGTGGTCGGCCGGCGTGCCGACCATGAGCAGCTGGCCGACCCGCTGCGGCAGGGTCAGGTCGGCGAGCACGGAGGCCGGGGTGGGCCGGACGACCACGGTGCGCGGGCGCAGCTCCGTGGCGTGGTGGACGGCCTGGGCCGGGAGCAGGGCGGTGGCGGCGGCGACGAGGAGGGCGAGGGGGGAGCTGGGGGACATCGCCGGCGACCGTACCCGACCCCGATTGCAAAGAAATGTTTGCAAATGTTCCTGTGCAGTTCTACGGTGGCGCCATGGACGTCACCTCCATCACCCCCAGCCCGGACGCGCTGAAGGCCCTCACCCACCCGCTGCGCCTGCGGATGCTCGGCACCCTGCGCATCGACGGGCCGGCGACGGCGACCACCCTGGCGACCAAGCTCGGCCTCAACACCGGCGCGACGTCGTACCACCTGCGCCAGCTAGAGCGGCACGGCTTCGTCGTGGAGGACACCGAGCGCGGCAACGCCCGGGACCGCTGGTGGCGCGCGGCCCACCAGGCCACGATGACCGACACCGTCCGTCCGGCGGACCCGGGCGAGAAGGAGACCCTGGAGGCGTACCTCCAGTCGGTGGTCGTCGTGATGACCCAGACCCTGCAGCGCTCGGTCGAGGAGCTCGGGCTGCTGACGCCGGAGTGGTCGGACGCCGTCACCTACAGCGACTGGGTCACCCGGCTGAGCCCGGCGCGCGCCAAGGACCTGATCCAGCGGGTCGCCGAAATGCTGAGCGCCGAGCCGGAGGAGGAGGGCGAGGACGCCGTCCAGTACGTCGTCCAGCTCAACGGGTTCCCCTACCCCGGACGTGTCGGTGGGAGCGAGGAGTGATGGCCGCCGCGACGCACCTGCGGCGGCCGCTCTACGGCTGGCTGACCGCCGACGCGATCTCGCTGGTCGGCACCCGGGTGTCGATGATCGCCCTGCCCTGGTTCGTCCTGGTGACGACCGGCAGCCCCACCCGCACCGGCCTGGTCGCGCTGGCCGAGATGCTGCCGATGGTCGTCCTCAAGGTGCTGGGCGGCCCGATCATCGACCGGCTCGGTGCGCGCCGGGTCACGGTCGCCTGCGACCTCGGCTCGACCGTGGTCGTCGGCGCGATCCCGCTCCTGCACCACACCGGCCACCTGACGTTCGGGCTCTTCCTCGGGCTGGTCGCGCTCGCCGGCGCACTGCGCGGACCGGGGGACGCGGCCAAGAACGCGCTGATCCCCGCGATCGCGGCCCACGCGGCCGTGCCGATGGAGCGGGCGACCGGGCTCAGCGGCGCCGTCGAGCGCTCGTCCTCGATGCTCGGCGCGGCCGGGGCGGGCCTGCTGATCGCCGCGGTCGGGCCGACCAGCGCGCTGGTCATCGACGCCGGCAGCTTCCTGGTCTCGGCGCTCGTCATGCTGTGGGCGACCGCGGGACTCCCCCGCACCCGGCCGTCGGCGCGGACCGAGACGGAGCCCGAGACCGACGAGCCCTACCGCAAGCAGCTCCGTGAGGGCTGGGACTTCCTGCGTCACGACCCCGTGCTGCTCGGCATCGCGGTGATGGTCGCGCTGACCAATCTGCTCGACCTGGCCTGGGCCTCGGTGCTGGTCCCGGTGTGGGCCCGCGACACCGGCGGCGGGGCCGCGGCGATCGGCCTGGTCTTCGCCTTCTGGGCGGGCGCGTCGGCGGTCGGCGCGCTGTGCGCCGCGGCGTGGGCGGACAAGATGTCGCGCTACCGCACCTACCTGGTCGCGTTCCTCGTCACCGGGCTCCCCCGGTTCGTGCTCTTCGCCCTCGGGGTCCCGCTGTGGGTGATCCTCGGCTTCTGCCTGATCGGCGGCTTCGCCTCGGGGTTCCTCAACCCCGTGCTCGGCGCGGTCATCTTCGAGCGGATCCCCGAACCCCTCGTCGGCCGGGTCACCTCCCTCACCACCGCGATGTGCTTCGCGCTGATGCCGCTCGGCGGCCTGCTCGGCGGCGTCCTCGTGACCGGTCTCGGGCTGTCCTGGGCGATGCTCGCCGTCGGCCTCGCCTACTTCGCGGTGACGATGCTGCCGGCCGTCGACCCGCGCTGGCGCGAGATGGACCGCCGGCGGGCACCGGCGGAGGTCGCCGGGGTCAGCGCCTGAACGCGGCGGCGACCGCGACCAGCCGGTCGTTCGCCTCGGTCTCGCCGATCGACGCCCGACAGCCCTCGCCGGCGAACGGGCGCACCACGATCCCGGCCTCGTCGGCGGCGGCCGCGAACTCCAGCATCCGCTCGCCGAGGTCGAACCACACGAAGTTGCCCTGCGCCTCCGGGACGTCCCACCCGACCTCGCGCAGGCCCGAGACGACCCGGGACCGCTCGGCCACCAGCGCCTCGACCCGCTCGAAGAGCTCCGCCTCCCGCTCGAGCGAGGCGATCGCGGCCGCCTGCGCCACGGTCGAGACGCCGAACGGCAGCGACACCGCCCGCAGGGCTGCGGCGATCGGGGCCGGCGCGACGGCGTACCCGACCCGGAACCCGGCCAGCCCGTAGGCCTTGGAGAAGGTGCGGGTCAGCACGACGTTCTGGTGGGCGCGGTAGGTCGCGAGGCCGTCGACCGGGTCGGCCATCCGCACGAACTCGAGGTAGGCCTCGTCGACGACCACCAGGACGTGCGACGGGACGCGCGCGAGGAACGCGTCCAGCTCCGCCTGCGAGACGGCCGGGCCGGTGGGGTTGTTGGGCGTGCAGACCAGGACCACCTTGGTGCGGTCGGTGATCGCTGCGGCCATCGCGTCGAGGTCGTGGCGGCCGTCGGCCCCGACCGGGACCTTCACCGCTGTGGCGGCCGCGGCCGTGACCGCGATCGGGTAGGCCTCGAAGGAGCGCCAGGCGAAGACGACCTCGTCCCCGGGGTCGCAGAAGGCCTGGACCAGCTGGTAGATCAGGCCGACCGACCCGGTCGCGACCGAGAGGTGGTCGACCGGCACGTCGAGCTTCTGCGCGAGCGCCTCGTAGAGCGCGACGCTGCCCATGTCCGGGTAGCGGTTCATCGCGGCGACACCGGCCTGCACGGCCTCGACGACGCCGGGCAGCGGCGGGTAGGGGTTCTCGTTCGACGACAGCTTGTAGGAGGTCATCCCGGGGCGCGCCGTCGGCGGCTTGCCGGCGACGTACGGCGGGATCTCCGCGACGTTCGGCCGGGGCTGGGGCGTGGTCATGCGGCTCACCCTAGGCGCTGCGGGGAGCGGTGCCGCCAGGGCCGCAGCAAGAGCGCGAGCAGCACGCCGACCCCGATCCCGACCACCGCACCGGTGACGTTGTCGACGACGTCGGTGACGTCGCAGGCGCGGTCGATGCGGGCCAGCGCGAGCTGGGTCGCCTCGATCCCGACCGAGTACGCCGCCAGCAGCGCCAGCCCCAGCGGCAGCCCCAGCCACATCGCCCGTGGCCATCGCGCCAGGGCGAGCACCAGCAGGGCACCGGCGGGGACGAACACGACGGCGTTGAGCGCCCGCTGGGTGCCGGAGAAGATCCAGAACCCCTCCGGTGCCGGCCCGCCGATGTCCCACGAGCACGTGGTCAGCCTGCCCTCCGCGGGGACGATCCCGGGGGCGCCGTTCGCCGGGATCAGCGTGATGGAGCCGATGACGGCCAGCCACCACAGGAACCCGGCGATCGCACCGGCGGTGACCCAGCCGAGCCGACGCCGCAGGGCCAGCGCCAGCAGCGCGCACACGGCCGCCGCTGCCAGGATCAGGAGCAGCATCACCCGTACGCCACCGACCGGGAACACGGTCCAGACCGTAGCGGGCGACGGGGAGCGCCGACCGGCGTGGTGGCCGTATCGTCGCGAGATGAACCGCTACCTGCTCGACGGCTTCGCGCCGGTGCACGAGGAGCTCACCGTGTTCGACCTCCCGGTCACCGGGTCCGTCCCGGAGCACCTCGACGGCCGCTACCTCCGGATCGGGCCCAACCCGGCCACCGACCCCGGCGAGGGCTACCACTGGTTCCTCGGCGAGGGCATGGTGCACGGCGTCCGGCTCGAGGGCGGCCGCGCCCAGTGGTACCGCAACCGCTACGTGCGCCCACGGGGCGACGACTTCGCCCCCAACACCCACGTCTTCGAGCACGCCGGCCGCACGCTGGCCGTCGTCGAGGCCGGCGCGACGCCCTACGAGCTGACCGACGAGCTCGACACGGTCGGACCGTGCGACCTCGGGACCGTCACCGGCGGCTACACCGCACACCCGCACGAGGACCCGGCCACCGGTGAGCTGCACGCGATCTCCTACAGCTGGACCCGCGGCAACCTCGTCGACTACTCCGTGGTCGGCACCGACGGCCGGGTGCGCCACCAGGTCGAGATCGAGGTGACCGGCAGCCCGATGATCCACGACTGCGCGCTCACCGAGAACTACGTCGTCGTCTACGACCTGCCCGTCACCTTCGACCTCGGCATGGCCGCCGGCGAGGTACCCCGTCCCCTGCAGGCCACCGACCGGCTGATCGACCAGACCCTGCGGACCGGGGCGCCCAGCCGGCTGCCGTACTCCTGGGACGCCGACTACCCCGCGCGCATCGGCCTGCTCCCCCGCGACGGGGGCAACGCCGACGTGCGCTGGTTCGAGATCGACCAGTGCTACGTCTTCCACACGCTCAACGCCTACGAGCAGGGCACCGAGGTGATCGTCGACGTGGTCCGTCACGACCGGATGTTCGCCACCGACTTCACCGGCCCCAACGAGGGCCCGGCCTACCTCACCCGGTTCACGATCGACACCGCCGCCGGCAAGGTCCACGAGCACCGCTTCGACGAGCACAGCCAGGAGTTCCCCCGCTTCGACGAGCGCCTCACGGGCCGCCGGCACCGCTACGGGTACGCCGCCGGGGTGGTCGCGGCCGGCGTGCGGACCGGTGACGCCGTCCTCAAGCACGACCTCGTCGCGGGCACCAGCACCGAGCGCCACCTCGGCCCCGGGCGGGAGGTCAGCGAGTTCTGCTTCGTCCCGTCGTCGGCGGACGCGCCCGAGGACTCCGGGGTGCTGATGGGCTACGTGTTCGACCCGGCGGCGGGGACCAGCGACCTGGTGCTGCTCGACGCCGAGACCCTCGAGGACGTCGCGGCCGTCCACCTGCCCGGCCGGGTGCCGGCCGGGTTCCACGGCAGCTGGGCACCGCGGCCGTAGGACCTCCGGACCCGGGAGTGTGGCCGGTCGGGTGAGACCTTTGGCCCGGGACCAGCGGCCCCCGTCGGGACCTTCGCACCTAGCGGGACCGGGACACCGTTGCTGGGATGGCGGGGACACCACCTCCCCGGACGGAAGTCGACCCGATGCGCAAGATCCTCGCCCCAGTCCTGATCGGTCTCGGTTGCTTCCTGGTCACCATCGGAGCGGTCGCCTGGTTCTGGGCGCCCGCCCAGGTCGAGCGGACCCCGCTGGACACCGACAACACGACCCACCTCTCGGGCGAGGCTCAGGTCGCCGGCGGCGCCGACCTGAGCCTGCAGGCGACCCCGGTGCTCGCGTGGAGCGTGAACCAGGTCGACAGCGACGCCTCCACCGACGACGTGGCCGTGTGGGACACCTCCCTCTGCGTGGTGCGTGACAAGGGTGGGATCGACGGCTGTGTCGACGCCGACGACCCGGAGGGCCGGCTGATCAGCGCGGAGACCGACGTCTTCGCGACCGACCGACACACCGCCCTGACGGTCCCGAACGGCGACTACGTGCCGGCCGGGACGCCGCAGCAGGAGGGCCTGCAGAACAAGTGGCCCTTCGGCGCGGAGCAGAAGACCTACCCGGTCTGGGACGGCATGATCGGCGGCGCGGTCGACGCGACCTACCAGCGCACCGAGGACATCGACGGGCTGGAGACCTACGTCTACCGCGCGGACGCCAGCGCAACCGGCGTGAACGTGATCGGCGACGTCCCGGGCGACTACCAGCAGACGGCCGAGTACTACATCGAGCCGCGGACCGGCGCGATCATCAAGCAGGTGGTGCACCAGGAGCGCACCGCCGACGGCATCGGCAAGATCCTCGTGATGGACCTCGCCTTCACCGACGACCAGGTGCAGACCAACGTCGACGACGCCCGCACGAACATCCAGACCCTGCGGCTGATCGAGGACATCGTGCCGCTCGTCGGGTTCGTCGGCGGCGGGCTCGTGCTGCTGGCCGGCGTCATCCTCCTCCTGACGGGCCGGCGCCGCACGCCGACGCCGGCCGAGGAGCCGACCGAGGCGGTGCCGGTGGCCTGACGGCGGGCCGGCGCCGCACGACCCCGCGGGACCTGGCCCTAGGCTGGAGCCGTGGGTTTCCTCAAGTTCCTGGGGTGGCTGGCGACCAACGCGGTCGCCCTGGCCGCAGCGGTGCTGATCTTCGACGGCATCGGGTTCGGCGACTCGACCGGGTGGGACCAGGTGTCCGACAACGTCGGGGCGCTGCTCTTCGTCGCGCTGATCCTCGGCATCGTGAACTCGTTCGTCAGCCCGATCATCAAGGTCCTGTCGATCCCGTTCATCATCATCACCCTCGGGCTGTTCCTGCTGCTGATCAACGCGCTCATGCTGCTGTTCACGGAGTGGTTGGTGAACCTGTTCGACATCGACTTCTACGTCGACGGGTTCTGGAACGCCGTCGGTGGTTCGATCGTGATCACGATCGTGACGTGGGTGGTCGGCCTGCTCTTCGGCGACGCCCAGGAGGTCTGACCCCCGCGTGCCGCCCGCCCTGCCGTCTGCTCTGCCGCCCGCCCGCACCCCCGGCGAGTACCGGGTGACGATGGTCTGCCTCGGCAACATCTGCCGCTCGCCGATGGCGCACGTCGTGCTGGCCGAGCGGCTCGTCGACGCCGGGCTCGACGACGTGGTCGAGGTGACCAGCTCCGGCACCGGCGGCTGGCACGTCGGCGACCCGATGGACCGGCGCGCGGCCGCGACCCTCACCGCGTCGGGGTACGACGCCACCCGGCACCGCGCCCGCCAGTGGGACGGCGACCGCGAGGGCGACCACGGCGACGACCGGGCCGACCTGGTGCTCGCGATGGACCGCCAGAACCTCGCCGACGTCGGCGGACCGTCCGACCGGGTGCGGCTGTTCCGGGACTTCGACCCGCGGGATCCGGGGAGCGAGGTGCCCGACCCGTACTACGGTGGGGACTCCGGTTTCGAGGAGGTCCTCGCCATGGTCGAGCGGACGGCGGCAGCGCTGGTCTCGGCACTGGAGCGCGACCGTCCCTGGGCGGGGCCGGCCGGCCGGCGCCGGGAGGGACCGGCGTCGTGACCCGCCAGCCGCTGGTCGCCCGCCGGGCCGAGGAGCTCCTCGGCTCCTCCGTCGTCGCCACGGCCCCGGTCGCCGGCGGCGACATCTCGACCGCGACGAGGTTGCGGCTCAGCGACGGCACGACCGCGCTCATGAAGACCCTGCCGCACGCCCCGGCCGGCTTCTTCGGGGCCGAGGCGGCCGGGCTGCGGTGGCTCGGCGAGGCCACGTCCGCCGGCGGAGCGGCCGTGCCCGAGGTCCTCGGCGCCGACGAGGAGTGCGTCATCATCCGGTGGGTCGAGCCCGGCAAGAGCTCGGTCGACGTCGCCGCGACGCTGGGCCGCGAGCTGGCCGCGACGCACGCGGCCGGAGCGCCGACGTTCGGTCTCGACCGGGACGGCTTCGTCGGTCGGCTGCCGATGCCCAACCGGCCGACCGACACCTGGGCGGAGTTCTACGCCGTGCGCCGGCTGCTGCCCTACCTCAAGCTCGCCCGCGACCGGGGTGCCGCCGACGCGGCCCAGACGGCCGCCGTCGAGGCGGTCGTGCCGCGGCTGGCCGAGCTCCTCCCCGAGGAGCCGCCGGCCCGGCTGCACGGCGACCTGTGGAACGGCAACGTCCTGTGGGGGCTCGACGGCCGGGCCTGGCTGATCGACCCGGCGGCGTACGGCGGCCACCGTGAGATCGACCTGGCGATGCTCGCCCTGTTCGGTCTGCCCCACCTGCCCCGGGTGATCGACGCGTACGCCGAGGTCGCGCCGCTCGCCGACGGCTGGGAGGACCGGGTCGGCCTGCACCAGCTGTTCCCGCTGCTCGTCCACGCCTGCCACTTCGGCGGCGGCTACGCCGGCCGGGCCGCCCAGGTCGCGGCCCGCTACACCTGACGGACCCGTGACCCGCCCGGCCGCGGCGTTCTCAGTACCGACTCAGCCTCGGCTGGCAGAGTGAGCGCGTGACCAGCTCCTCGGTGCCGAAGCCCCGCGTGCTCGTCGTCGACGACGACAAGGCCGTCCGCGAGTCGTTGCGTCGCTCGCTCGAGTTCAACGGCTACGACGTCTCCCTCGCGGCCGACGGCGCCGACGCCCTGGCCGGCATCGCGTCCTCGGCCCCGGACGTCGTCGTGATGGACGTGATGATGCCCCGGCTCGACGGCATCGAGACCACCAAGGCGCTGCGCACGGCCGGCAACGACGTCCCGATCCTGGTGCTCACCGCCCGCGACGCGGTCGGGGACCGGGTCGAGGGGCTCGACGCCGGCGCCGACGACTACCTCACCAAGCCGTTCGCCCTCCAGGAGCTGCTGGCCCGGCTGCGCGCGCTCCTGCGCCGCGTCGCGCCGCGCGACGACGACGAGGAGGAGCTGCTCGCCTTCTCCGACCTGACCATGGACGTCGCGACCCGCGAGGTGCACCGCGGCAGCCGGTCCATCGAGCTGACCCGCACCGAGTTCGCGCTGCTGGAGATGTTCCTGCGCCGGCCGCGACGGGTGCTCGAGCGGTCGTTCATCCTCGAGGAGGTCTGGGGCTACGACTTCCCCACGACCGCGAACTCCCTCGAGGTCTACGTCGGCTACCTGCGTCGCAAGACCGAGGCGGAGGACGAGCCGCGCCTGATCCACACCGTGCGCGGCGTGGGTTACGTGCTGAAGGAAACGTGACGGTCCTGCACCCCGACACCGACGGCTGGTGGCACTACCGCCGGTCGCTGGCGAGTCGGGTCACGCTCCTCACGACCATCGCCGTGGGCGTCGCGGTCGCGTTCGTCGCCGCCGGCGCCTACCTGACCGTCCGGATGCAGCTCCAGACGACCCTCGACGACTCGCTCTCCGAGCGTGCCGCCGCCGCGTCGCCGGAGCTGTGCTCGATGCGACAGGACGTCCCGCCGGAGTACCTCGGCACCACGGACACCTGGGTCGCGTGCATCCGCGGCTCGTTCGGCTTCGCCCGCGGCACGATGCCCTTCGACATCGGCAACGCCGAGGTCGCGGTGCTCCGCGGCGACACCCACAAGTCGATCCGCACCGTCGTCGGCAACGACGGCACCCGCTGGCGGGTGATCGCCCTGCACCGCGACGGCGACGACGGCGAGACCTTCATCATCGCCCAGTCGTTGACCCCGACCGAGCGGGTGCTCCAGAAGCTCGGCCTGGTGATGCTCCTCTTCGGGATCGCGGGGATGATCGCCGCCGGGATGGCCGGCTGGGGCGTCGCGCGCAACGGCCTGCGACCGGTGCGCCGGCTCACGTCGGCGGTCGAGGAGGCCGCCCGCACCGAGGACCTGCGACCGCTCCCGGTCGAGGGCGACGACGAGGTCGCGCGGCTCGCGACCGCGTTCAACCAGATGCTGGCCGCGATCGCGGCCTCCCGGGACCGCCAGCGCCAGCTGGTGGCCGACGCCGGCCACGAGCTGCGCACCCCGCTCACCTCGCTGCGCACGAACCTCGACCTGCTCAGCCAGGCCGACAGCGCGGGCGGCCTGCCCGCCGAGGCGCGCGAGGAGCTGCTCGCCGACGTGCGGGCCCAGATCGAGGAGATGACGACCCTCATCGGGGACCTGATGGAGCTCTCCCGCGACGAGCCGCTCACCCACGTGGTCGAGGAGATCGACCTGGTCGAGATCGTCGAGCGGACCGTCGCCCGGGTCCGGCGCCGGGCGCCGGGCGTGACCTTCGACGTCAGCACCGAGCCCTGGTACGTCGTCGGCGAGGAGGCCGGCGTCGAGCGCGCGATCACCAACCTGCTCGACAACGCCGCGAAGTGGAGCCCACCCCAGGGCACCGTCACCGTGCGGCTGGAGGACGGCGTCCTGGTGGTCGACGACGAGGGCACCGGCATCGCCGAGGCCGACCGGCCGCACGTCTTCGACCGGTTCTACCGGTCCCAGGAGTCGCGGTCGATGCCGGGCTCCGGCCTCGGCCTGTCGATCGTCCGCCAGGTCGCCGAGCGGCACTCCGGCACCGTCGAGGTCGGCGTCTCGCCGGCGGGCGGCGCCCGGATGACCCTCTGGCTGCCCGGGTCCACGGCGCCCGTCCCCGACTGGACGCCCGCGCCGTGAGGCGCCGCACCGCCGCCGCGCTGGCCGCGGTGGGGGCGTCCCTGCTCGCCTCCTGCTCGTCGGGGAGCGACGCCCCGGAGCCGACCGCCCGGGAGTCGAAGGCGGTCGACGTCGCGTGGAGCCCGTGCGACGGGCTCACCGCGGCCGGTGTCAGCCGGCTGGCCGGGGACCCGGTCACCGAGCGGACCGGCACCGCCGACCAGCCGCGCTGCACGTTCGTGCCGGTGCACGAGGGCGGGCCGGCGTACGACGTCTCCTACCTCTACTTCGACGGCGGCCTCGACGCCGCGCTCGACTCGATGGGCGCGATCTCCCGGCAGCTCCGGCCGGTCGACGTGGCCGGCGCCGACGCCGCGCGGCTCGCGGTGAAGCGGCGCAGCACCGGGGTCCTGGTCACCGGGCTCGTGCAGACCGACGGCCTGGTGCAGAGCGTCAACGCCGTCCAGGTCGCGCCGTACGACGAGCAGCGGCTGGTCCGGTCCACGACCGCCCTGATGGCCGAGCTCGCCCGGGCCGCTCCGCAGGGGTAGTCCCCTGACCGCGAGAATACGACGGTGACCGACCCGATCTCGTTCTTCACCCGTGCCGGCGACGACCTGCTGCCCGCCCCGCTCGCCTGCAGCATGTGGAGCGACGACCAGATGCACGGCGTCGCGCTGAGCGGCGCGCTCGCCTGGGCCGCGGAGCGCCGGCTGACCGCCGCGGGTCGCACCGACCTGCGGCCGGCCCGCTGGGCGGTCGACCTGTTCCGGCCGGCCCGGATGCTGCCGTGCACGCTGAGCGCCGAGGTCGAGCGCGAGGGGAAGCGGATCTGCCTCGTGGACGTGATCCTCACCCAGGAGGGCAAGCGGGTCGCGCGCGGCACCGCCACCTTCCTCAAGCCCTCGACCTCGGCCGAGGGCGAGGTCTGGGCGCCGACCGAGCGGCCGGCACCGCCCCCGCTCGAGGTGGTGCCGCCGGCGACCGAGCCGCGGGCGCCGTACGTCCGGTCCTCGGCGCCGTGGTCGCAGAACTTCCTGGAGCACCAGAACGCCGACCGCAAGACGTCGTGGAGCACCGCGGTCCCCGTGGTGCCGGACGAGCCGCTCACCGGCTTCCAGGCGGCGGCCTCGACCGCGGACGGCGCCAGCATGGTGAGCAACTGGGGCAGCCGCGGGGTGGAGTACATCAACACCGACATCACCCTCACCCTGGCCCGCGAGCCGGACGGGATCGAGATCGGGCTGCTCGCGACCGACCGCGTCGAGCACGACGGCATCGCGGTCGGCACGGCGACCGTGTTCGACCGCACCGGCCCGCTCGGCACGGTGATGGTCGCGGCCCTGGCCAACGCCCGGCGCACCGTCGACCTCGGCTCGGTCAGCTACACCGACGACGGGCGACGGCAGCGCAGCTGACCGCAGCTCGTGCGCTGGGTGAGGGACAGCTTCACCTGGGGTAGGAACTCGGCATGGAAACAGCCGCCCTCCTGCTCCTGCTCGTCGCGATCCTCGCACTCGTCCTGTGGTCCGTCCGGACCAACCGGGCCGTCGCGGCGGATCTCGCGGGCCGCCCCGAGCGGGAGTTCCAGGTCGCCGGGCTCGACAAGTCCGAGGTGGTGGGAAGCCATGCCGTGTGGGGCACCACCCCGTGGCGGAACCGCCGCTTGCGCCGCCGGCTCGACGACGCGGCCGCGAAGATCGCGCGCTTCGAGGGCGAGCCCCCGGCCAGCCGCGCTGATCGGCGTCCGCGCGAGTAGCCACGGCTCCGCACCGGGCACCATCGCAGCATGTCCCTGCCCACGCTAACGCTGGAGACCGCTGGCCTGCACCTGCGTCAGTTCGCCGACGCAGACGCCGACGCGCGCTCGTCGGCGTCACCGGATGGCCGCGGTAGACACTGCTCCTGCGACGGAGCGTCCGGTTGAGGAGTGCCCCAGCGAGAGTCCCGAGGAGGTGACACCGAGTGTCACCGATGTTCTGACTGGGTGTGTCCCATTTGGCTGGGACTGCGCTGGCGGGCGTCGGCGGCACCGTGGGCGGCATGACGTACACAAGTGACCTGACCGACGAGCAGTGGGAACTGCTGGAACCGGTGTTCAACACGCCCGGCAAGCGCGGCCCCAAGCACGCACCGGACCTGCGGCGCGTGGTGGACGCGATGCTGTACGTCTCCCACACCGGTTGTCAGTGGCGGTTCCTGCCCGAGTCGTTCGGGCCCTGGACGCGGGTGTGGTCGCAGTTCCGCCGGTGGTCACGCAACGGCACCTGGGCGCGAGCGCTGACGGTGCTGCACGTAGCAGCGCGGGAGGCTGACGGTCGCGCTGAGGCGACGCCGTCGATGGTGGTCATCGACACCCACCTGGCCCGGGGGGGCCAACGGTGGGGTCAGTTTCCATGACCGCGGTGGCCCCTACGGCCGGACCAAGGGGGCCAAGCGCGTCGTGGCGGTCGACGTCACCGGCCTGCCGTTGGGAGCCCTCGTCGTGCCGGCATCCACTCATGAAAACCGGACCACGGAGCTGATGCTGGAGCACCTCACCAGTCAGGGCGTCACCGCGCGGCTCGAGCTGGTTCTGGTGGACCGCGGAGTCACCGCGGCCGCGGCTCGCGAGCTCGGGCGGGACTACGACCTCGAGCTGCGCCGGGTCGGCTGGGACGACAAGCAGCCGGTCTTCCGCCCCATCCGTCACGCGTGGCGAGTCGAGGTCGCCCACGGGCGACTCGGACGTGCCCGCCGGCTGGCGAAGTCGTTCGAGAACACCACCGCCTCGGCGACCGGCTGGCTGCAGGTCGCCTGCATCGCGACCACACTGCGCCATCTGTCCCGCGCGCATACCCACCGGTCGGCGCAGCGGCTCGCAGCCTGAGTGCCGTTCGGTCTGTTGAGCAATGCGGCAGCATCAGTGCTTGGACAAGGGCGCGACTGCTCGCCGCCAATCATGAGCATGTTCGTTGATGAACTTCGTCGTCCCGAGCCAAAGCTGCCCATGGCCCGCGTCGTACATCGATCCCCACGGCTCACCGCCGCTCTCGTGCGATCGCTTCAGCAGTTCGTGCATAGCTGAGGCTCGCTGCGACATGGCCGTCGGTAGCGCGGACCGCAAGCCGGGATCTGCCCGGTATCCGTCCACGAAGGCAGCGAGACGGGCCGCCGCGGCCTCGGCATCTGCGTCGGGGAACAGGTGACCGAACGAGATTGCCGCGTAGGCGAGGTCCCACAGACGCGAAGAAGGCCCTGCGCCGTCCCAGTCGATGAAGACGAGCCGGTCGCCGTCGATGACGAGGTTCCAGGTCGCCAGGTCGTTGTGACACAGGAGGTCCGGTTCGTTGGCTGGGAGCAGCACGTCCCAGTTGTCCGGAACTGGTAGGCCGACGCTGGCGTCATGGATAGAGCGCACCAGCGCCCCTACGGCATGGATCACCTCAGTGTCCAAGGGAGCCTCAGACATCGCGAGCCTACCGGGGACGAACTCGAGGATCAGCCGGCCTTGATCGTCGCGCCCGCGGGGCTCTGGGACGTCGATCCCTCGTTGCCGTAGCGCGAGCATGTAGGCCACCGTGCGCTCCGTCGTCACCAGCCACGGCTTCCGCACTGTGTTGCCAACCCGCACGACGGCGGCCGACGCATTGCCCCCGGTCAGGTGTTCCTCTGCGCCCCCGTCACCGTCCATGGTCCTCACCGTACGGGCGCGACTGCGCGCGTCCTTCATGTCCGGCAGACATCAGGTTCAGGGTTGGCCCCAAATAGGACACACCCAGTGAGGCATCACGGTTGACTCCTCGCGAACTGCGAGTATAATCGAAGATATGTTCGACTCGGCGGACCAGCTCGACCTGGTGGACCTGGAGGTCCTGGTCGCGCTGCTCGCCGAGACCACGGTCCCCGGGGACGAGGCGGCGCGGGTCGAGTGGCTCGAGGCCCTGGAACGGGTGAAGTCGGCGGCCTGTGCGGTCCAGGCCCGGATCACCGGTGCGGTGGTGGGCGACGGGGAGCCGACCCGCAGCGTGGGGGCGCAGGTCGGGCTGGCCCGGCACGAGAGCCCGCACCGGGGCCGGCGGCTCACGGGGCTGGCGGTGGCGCTGGTCGACGACCTGCCCCACACGCTGGCCGCGTTGGAGCGCGGCGACATCAACGAGCACCGTGCCCAGCTGGTCGCCGACGGCACCCGCGACCTCTCCGAGGCCGACCGCCGGGTCGTGGACGCCGCGCTCGCCGACCGGCTCCCCGTCCTGGGTGACCGTGAGGCTCGGGCTGGCCACCGCCCGCGCGGCGATGCGGGTCGACCCCGCCGGTGCCACCCGGCGCCGTGACGCCGCGGTGTCCCGCCGCCACGTGTCCAGCCGCCGGCTCGCCGACGGCACCGGCCTGATCGCCGGGGTCGTCTCCGAGGTCGACCACGCCGCGATCATGACCTCCCTGCACCGTGCGGCGGCCACCGACCGGGCCCGCGGGGACGACCGGTCGACCGCCCAGCTGGTCGCCGACCACTTCGTGGCCCGGCTCACCGGCCAGGTCACCGCCCAACGCACCCCGGTCACCATCAACCTCGTGGTCTCCGCCGAGACCCTGCTCGGCGGCGACGACGAACCCGCCGACCTCCACGGACCCGGCGGCACCCTCGGCCCGGTCCCGGCCGCGATCGCCCGCCGCCTGGTCCACGCCTCCCCCGAGCACGCCACCCGGGTCCGGCGCCTGTTCCGCGTCGAGGAGACCGACCACCTCGTCGCGATGGAGACCACCACCCGGACCTTCGACGGCCTGCTACGCGACTTCATCACCCTGCGCGACCAGAGCTGCCGCACCCCCTGGTGCGGCGCCCCGCTGCGCACCACCGACCACATCACCCGCGCCGCCGACGGCGGACCCACCACCGCCCACAACGGCCAAGGCCTCTGCGAGAAAGGCAACCTCACCAAAGAGACCCCCGGCTGGCGACACCACACCACCACCGGCCCCCTCGAGCCCCACACCGTCCAGATCACCACCCCCACCGGACACACCCACCACTCCCGCGCCCCCGACCCACCCCCCCCCCCCCGAGCCCAAAACGACTGGACCGAGATCGAGACCGGCCGCTGGATCCTCGCCGCGTGAACGCGACCACCGGGATCCGCGCGGTCTAGGCAGACGCGGAGCGCGTCCCGAACGCGACCCGACGTACCTCACCCGTCGAGCTGCGGGCCACGGCACCGAAGCCGTGCGGCCGGCCGGCGTCGGCGTTGGTCCCGAGCTCGCTCCTGGGGACGCGGGCGACCCCGTCGTGGCAGACGAAGCCACCCGAACCGCTCCCCAGCGCGGAGCCGTCGTCGTAGTGGTAGTGGCTCGTGACGCGCCACCGGCTGCCCTCCACGCAGTCCACCACGATCATCCGCTCGGTCAGGTGGCCGGGCCGGGGGTACCGGACGACCACGACCAGCTTGCTGTTGCTGACCACCGTCCGCTTCGCGCGGTCGGCGAAGGCGGCGACGCACGGATGTCCACCCTGAGTCCGCATCAGGACGCCGGCCGAGCTGGTGTCGCCGTCGACGTCGAAGGAGGTCGTGAACGCATGGTCGGTCGCGGTCACCCGCAGGGGCCGGTCGGTCTCGTCGGCCGTGCCGAGGATCGGGTGGTCGTACTCGCCCCGCCACCGTCCGTCGCGAACGTCCTGGGCGCTGAGGCCGACGCGGGTCGAGCCACTGTCGAGGATCCGCTGACGCAGCCGGAAGGTGCCCTCGCCGTCCACGCAGGTGGTCCGCACCGTGGTGACGGTCCCGGCCACCGGGGCGGTCCGGGCTTCCGCGCCGGCGGGGACGGCGGCGAGCAGGCCGCCGACGAGGGCAGCGAGGACGGCCGGACGGACGAGCGGTCGCATGGGTTCTCCCGAGATGTCGACGCGACGGACGGCCGCATCCTGTCACGACGGTCGCCTACGCCGCCGTCGTCGTCGACCGGACCCGCCGCGGGTCCACCGCGAACGAGTAGCTGACGGTCGCCCCGTCCCGCTCCGGATCGGCGTCGGGTGCCGCCCGCGACATCATCCGGGCGACCGCACGGTTGCCGGCACCCGCGTAGACCTCGACCCGTTCGATGCCACGCGCGGCGAGATCGTCGAGGAGCGCGGCGGCGAGCGCGGAGCCGACCCCCTCCCGCTGCCGGTCGTCCGCGACGACCAAGGCGATCTCGGCGGCGCGACACGGCCCGATCCGGACCCAGAGGCCGTGCGCCACCAGGTCGTCGCCGACGAACCCCAGCAGGGCTCGCCCGCTCACCCCCTCGGGCAGCAGAGCCCGCACGAGCGCCGGCATCGGCCGCGGTCCGATCGCGGTCTGGAAGCGGAGGTACGCCGAGTCCGGGGAGAGCCCCGCGAGCAGGTCGGTCACGGCGCCGGCGTCGGCGGCCGTCGCGGGGCGGAACGTCAGGGCGCTCATCGGGCACCTCCTCGGGGTGGAAAAAGAATACGACCGATCGTACTATTTGTTTCCCGGACCACGGCACCCCGCCGACCTAGGATGTGACCGAGATGCAGGCCACCACCGACGACCCCGGGCGGGAAGCGACCGACGGACGGATCCGCCGGGGCGACCGGACCCGCCGCGAGGTGCTGCGCGTCGCCGTGGACGTCGCATCGGTCGAGGGCCTCGACGGCCTGTCGATCGGGCGGCTCGCCACGGCGCTCGGCATCAGCAAGAGCGGCCTGATCGGGCACTTCGGCACCAAGGAGGAGCTCCAGCTCGCCACGATCCGGGCCGCTCGGGCGATCTTCGCGCGGAGCGTCATCGAGCCCGCGCTCCGGAAGCCGCCCGGCCGCGCGCAGGTGCAGGCGCTGCTCGACGGCTGGCTGGAGTACTCCAGCGACCGCCGCTTCCCCGGCGGCTGCTTCTTCGCCCGCGCGTCGCACGAGCACGCCGCCCGGCCCGGCGCCGTCCGGGACGCGCTCGCCGTCGTCGACGAGGAGTGGCTCGGGCTGCTCGCGGAGTCGATCCGTGGCGCCCAGGCGGTCGGTGAGGTCGCCGCCGACGTCGACGCCGCGCAGCTCGCCTACGAGCTCGACGCCTACCTGGACTCCGCCAACCTGCGCTCGCTCCTCGGCCGTCCCGGTGTGTACGAGCAGGCCGCCCGTGCGGTCCGGGACCGGCTCGACGCCGCGGCCGGCGTACCGGACGTCCGGCGACCCTCCTGATCCGGAACTTCCCGGCCGACCGATGTCGAGAACGGCTGGCCGGCTCCGTCCCTGGGGTGTGCCGACCACAATGGCGGCACCGGAGACGAGGAGAGATCGCGATGGCGAAGTACCTGCTGCTCAAGCACTACCGCGGTGGCCCGACCCCCACCGAGGCGAGCTGCATCCCCATGGACCGGTGGACGCCGCAGGAGGTGTCGGACCACATGGCGTTCATGCAGCACGTCGCCGACCAGCTCAGCGAGCGCGGCGAGTTCGTCGACGCCCAGGCCCTCTCCCCCGAGGGCACGTTCGTCCGCTACGACGGCGAGGGGCGGCCGCCGGTGACCGACGGTCCGTTCGTCGAGACCAAGGACCTGATCGCCGGGTGGATGGCGATCGACGTCGAGTCGGTCGGGCGCGCCCACGAGGTGGCGGCCTACCTCTCCTCCGCACCGGGGGCAGGCGGCCGGCCGCTCGGGGAGTGGATCGAGGTGCGGCCGTTCCTGGAGGAGCTGCCCACCATCACCGAGTGAGCACCGAGCCGGGGATGGACGAGCTGGTCCGGGAGCTGGCGCCCCGGGTCCTCGGCGTCCTCGTCCGCCGCGGAGGAGACTTCGCAGCGGCCGAGGACGCCGTTCAGGAGGCCCTGGTCGAGGCAGTACGCCGGTGGCCGGACGACGTGCCCGACGACCCGCTGGGCTGGCTGATCACCGTGGCCTGGCGCAAGCTCGTCGACGCGGGCCGCTCCGAGAGCACCCGCCGGGCCCGCGAGGAGCGGTTCGCGGACGACCCCGGGCCGGGCGCGACCGAGGAGCACGACGACACGCTGCTGCTGCTGTTCCTGTGCTGCCACCCGGCGCTCACCCCGGCGTCCGCGGTCGCGCTCACCCTGCGCGCGGTCGGGGGCCTCACCACGCGACAGATCGCCGACGCCTACCTGGTGCCCGAGGCGACGATGGCGCAGCGGATCAGCCGCGCCAAGCGCACGGTCGCCGACGCCGGGGTCGGCACACCGGGCGACCTCGGACGGGTGCTCAAGGTCCTCTACCTGGTGTTCAACGAGGGCTACTCCGGCGACGTGGACCTGGCCGCCGAGGCGATCCGGCTGACCCGCGCGCTGGCCGCTGCCAGCGACGAGCCCGAGGTCGGCGGGCTCCTCGCGCTGATGCTGCTCCACCACGCGCGCCGCACGGCCCGCTGGGCGCCGGACGGCGCCCTGGTGCCGCTGGCCGACCAGGACCGCACCCAGTGGGACACCACGCTGGTCGCCGAGGGCGTCGACGTGCTGCAGACGGCGCTGGCGCGTGACCGGCTCGGTGAGTACCAGGCGCAGGCCGCGATCGCCGCCCTGCACTGCGACGCCCGGTCGGCGGACGAGACGGACTGGCCGCAGGTCCTGGAGTGGTACGACGAGCTGCTGGCGCTCACGGGATCGCCCGTGGTCGCGCTCAACCGGGCCGTGGCGGTCGGCGAGGTGGACGGCCCGCTCGCGGGGCTGGCCGCGCTCCGCGGCGTACCGGAGGACGTGCCCCGCCGGACCGCTGCCGAGGCCTGGCTGACCGAGCGTTCCGGTGACCTCACGGCCGCGCGGGACCTCTACGTGCTCGCCGCCGCCCGGGCGGGCAACCTCGCCGAGCGCGACCACCTGACCCGGCAGGCCGCCCGCCTCCCGTCGACCTGAGGAGCCCGGCTACTGGCCGAAGTCGTTGTGCTCGCGCCAGGACCGCTCGAACGGCAGCCGCCACGCGTGCGGGGCGACGAGCTGGTGGATGGCGTTGGGGCCCCAGCTGCCCACGGGGTAGATCCGCACCGGCGGCGGGCTGACCAGGAGCGGGGTCGAGCGCTCCCACAGCGTCTCGATGCCGGCCGCGGTCGTGAACAGCGTGTGGTCGCCGCGCAGCGCGTCGTGGATCAGCCGCTCGTACGCCTCGAGCACCGCGAGCGAGGACGACGTCTCGTGGGTGGCGAACTGCATCGAGAGCTTCTCGAGCTTCATGCCCGGGCCCGGACGCTTGCCGTAGAACGAGAGCGACATCCGGGACTGGTCGGCGAGGTCGAAGGTGAGGTGGTCCGGCCCCTGGGTGCCGGCGTTCGAGCCGCGCGGGAACATCGTCAGCGGCGGCTCCTTGAACGCGATCGAGATGATCCGCGCGCCCTCGGCGAGCTTCTTGCCGGTGCGCAGGTAGAACGGCACCCCGGCCCAGCGCCAGTTGTCGATCTCGACCTTGAGCGCCACGAACGTCTCGGTGTCGGAGTCGTCGGCGGCGTCGTGGTGGTCCCGGTAGCCGGCGTACTGCCCGCGGACCACGTTGTGCGGCTCGATCGGGCGCATCGAGCGGAACACCTTGAGCTTCTCGTCGCTGATCGGGCCGGGGGCCAGCGAGGTGGGCGGCTCCATCGCCATGAAGGCGAGCACCTGCATCAGGTGGGTCACGACCATGTCGCGGTAGGCGCCGGTGGCCTCGTAGAACGAGGTCCGCACCTCGAGGCCGAGCGTCTCGGGGACGTCGATCTGGACGTGGTCGATGAAGTTGCGGTTCCAGATCGGCTCGAAGAGGCCGTTCGCGAAGCGGAAGGCCAGGATGTTCTGCGCGGCCTCCTTGCCGAGGAAGTGGTCGATGCGGAAGATCTGGCTCTCGTCGAAGACCTGGTGGAGGCGCTCGTTGAGCCGGCGCGCGGACTCGAGGTCGGTGCCGAACGGCTTCTCCATGATGATCCGCGACTGCTTGACCAGGCCCGCCTCGTCGAGCTGGCGGACCACGTCGAGGGCCGCCTTCGGCGGGACGCTGAGGTAGTGCAGGAAGTCGACCGGCCGGCCGCCGCGGGCCAGGTCGGTCTCCGCGGAGCGCACGGTCTCGGCGAGCGCGGCCGGACCCTGGCCCTGCGGCACGTAGCTGAGCAGCCCGGCGAACCGCTCCCACTCCTCCTCGGTCATGCCGTGCTTCTTGAACTCGCTGCACGACTGGTGGGCGATCCGCACGAACTCCGCGGTGTCGATGTCCTCCAGCGACGTGCCGACGATGCGGGAGTCCTCCAGGAGCCCGGCCTGCCACAGGTGCATCAGGCCCGGCAGCAGCTTGCGCTTCGACAGGTCACCGGCTGCGCCGAAGAGCACGATGACGTGGGCGTTGTCCATGCCCTCCACGGTAGCCAGATCCGGTTGCGCCCACATCACGCCGACGTGAACGACCTCTCGACGCGGGCGTGGGCCCAGAGCGCCGCGAGCACCCCGGCGGCGAGCAGCCACACGGTCCCCTCCGCGGCGAGCCCCGTCGCCACGGCGACCACCGCGGCCACGACCACCATCGGGACGGCGACGCACGCCGCACGTCTCAGGTCGCGCCGGAGGAGGTGCACGCCAGCGGAGAGGACCGCGTAGCCGGCGTACGCGGCCGCCAGGATCCAGCGGACCCGGTCGTCGAGGTGCGCGTGCGGGTCCGCCACCAGCCCGCCCAGGACCGCGGCGACGGTCGCCAGGGCGAGGGTCGCGACCAGGTGGACCGGCCACGACAGCCGGGCGCTGATGCCGCGGTCGGGCACGAGCGCGGCGCCGGCGTACCCGAACCGGACGGCGGCCGCCCAGAGCGCGAACATCAGCGCGAATGCGCCCGCTCCGGTGAGCGCGAGCGCCCGGTTCCAGGTGGCCTCGCTGGCGGCGTCGGTGATCTGCACCAGGCCCTCGCCCAGCACGATGATGACGAACAGGCCGAGCCGCTCGCCCAGGTGCGGGACGTCGGCACCGACCGCCTCGACCGTCTCCGGCAGCTGCTCGTGGCGCTCGGCGCTGCGTCGCCGCGAGCGCCGCACCCGGTCCAGGCGCTCCTGGGTGCTCGCGAGCAGCCGGTCGTGGTTGACGGAGACGATGAACCACAGGTCGATGGCGAGGCCGAGCGCCCAGAGCGCGTACTGGACGGTGCCCTCGAACCAGAAGGACACCACCCAGGGCACGATCCCGCCGCCGGTCTGGACGATCGGCAGGTCCGTGACGACGGTCGAGCGCTGCCACGGCCGCGCGGCGAGGAACCGGCCGACGACGTACGCGACCGCGAACCCGGTGGCGTGCTCGTCGTGGATCTCGGGGACCGCGGCGGCCATCACGCCGAGCACGAACATCGCGCTCAGGATCACCGAGACGTGCGTCTCCTGGCCGGCCACGTTGCTGTAGAGGGTGAAGCAGGCCCAGATCATCCAGATCGCCGTGTAGGCGATGACGTAGACGCTGATGCCGCCGCCGCTGGTGTCGTCGACGAGCAGCCGGGCCAGCATGCCGATGCCGGCCACCGCGACGAGGTCGAAGAACAGCTCCAGCCAGCTGGCGTGCCGGTCCTCGGTGGCGCTCTGGTCGCTCGTGCTCATCGCTCCCCCAGGGTCCGCAGCAGGCGCTCGGCCTTCCACCGCGACTCGGCCCACTCCTCGGTCAGGTCGGAGCGGACGGTGATGCCGCCGCCGGTGCCGAGCCGGTAGCGCCCGTCCCCCGACGTGGTGAGGCTGCGGATCACGACGCCGAGGTCGGCGCGTCCGTCGGCGGCGATCCAGCCGAACGCGCCGGAGTAGGCCCCGCGCGGGGTCGCCTCGACGTCCTCGATCACCTGCATGGTGCGCAGCTTGGGCGCACCGGTCATCGAGCCGGCCGGGAAGAGGGCGCGCAGGGCGCCGACGGTCGTGACGTCGTCGCGAAGCCGGCCCCGCACGGTGCTGACCAGCTGGTGCACGCTCTCGTAGGACTCGACCGACATCAGGCCGGGGACCACGACCGTGCCCGGCTCGCAGACCATCGACAGGTCGTTGCGCAGCAGGTCGACGATCATCAGGTTCTCCGCGCGGAACTTCGGGTCCTCGGCCAGCCGGTGCCGGTGCTCCTCGTCCTCCTCGGGGGTCGCGCCCCGCGGGGTGGTGCCCTTGATCGGCCGGGTCTCCAGGGTGCGGTCGGCGGTGACCACCGCGTAGCGCTCCGGGCTGCTGCTCAGCAGCCAGGCCCGGGCACCGGGCACGTCGTGCTGGAGGAACCCGGCGTACGGCGCCGGGTTGAGCTCCCGCAGCCGCAGGTACGCCGCCACGGGGTCGACCTCCGCGGGCACCTCGAGCCGGTAGGTCAGGTTCACCTCATAGGTGTTGCCCGCGTGCAGCTGCTCCTGGACCCGGTCGAAGGCGGCGGCGTAGGCGGCGTCCGGAGGTCGAGGTGCGGGGGCGCCCTGCGCCTGAGTCTCGACACCACCCGCTGACGGGGCGGCGACCGCGTGCTCGAAGAAGCGGATCTCCCGCGGCCGCATCCAGACCGCGTCCGGGACCTCCCCGGCACCGGGTGCGGGGACGGCGGCGGGGAGGTCGGCGCGGCAGGCGTAGCCGAGGTAGCCCACCCAGTGGTCGGTCGGTGACCCGGCCGCGAGCTCGGCCTCGAGCGCCGCGAACACGTCGTCGCCCACGACCTCGGCGCGACCGCCGATGTGCCGGGTGACCTCGCGGGACGCGGCGGAGTAGGTGAGCGACACGTCGTCGTCGTCGAGCCACCCCACCATCGAGCGGCGGCCCGACCAGTCCCGGGCGCCCCCGCCGTCGAGCCAGAAGCACCGCGGGTGGGCGGCGGCGACCGAGGCGAAGGCCCCGGCCGGATCGGTCGTCGGCCGACTCACGGCCGCCCCAGGAAGTTCGCCACCAGCCGGGCGCCGTGCTCGGACAGCACCGACTCCGGGTGGAACTGCACGCCCTCCAGCGGCAGGGTCCGGTGCCGGACGCCCATCACCACGTCGCCCGTGCCGGCGGTCACCTCGAGGCAGTCGGGGACGACCAGGGCCGCGAGCGAGTGGTAGCGGACCACCGTGAACGGGTCGGGGATCCCGGCGAGGACCCCCCGCCCGTCGTGGCTCACCGGCGCGGTCTCGCCGTGGGCCGGTGCGACCCGGCCGACGGTGCCGCCGTACGTCGTCACGATGCCCTGCATGCCGAGACAGACCCCGAGCACGGGGCGGGTGGCGCGACGCAGCACCTCGCCCCCGACCGCGAAGTCGGCCGGGTCAGCCGGGTGGCCCGGACCGGGCGAGAGCACGACGTGCGAGTGCGCGAGGACCTCGTCGGCCGACACCTCGTCGTGCTGCACGACGGCCGGGAGCGCCCCGGTCACGGACGCGACCAGGTGGACCAGGTTCCACGTGTAGGAGTCGTGGTGGTCGACCACGACCACGTCGGGCGTGGTCACGGCGACAACCTACCGAGAACGGGGCGGTCCGGAGACGGCGAAGGGCCCGATGAAGCTGGGGGGCAGTCTTCACCGGGCCCACGAGCGGTCGCCCGCCGTTGTTGCCACGAAGAGCCTAGCCCTTCGCGCCTCCGATGGGTGCACGATCCAGCAGAAGGTCCGCAACGATTCGGTGAAGCAGGTCGTAGCCGTGCTCGGTGAGGATCGACTCGGCGTGGAACTGGATGCCGCGGTAGTGGGGGCCGGCGACCAGGTGGATGTCGCCGCTCGCGGGGTCGGTCTCGACCTGGACCCCGTCCGGAACCCCCGCGTCGCCGACCCGGCCGACGAAGGTGTTGTAGAACCCCACGCGCTCGGTGCGACCGTCGATGGTCACCGGGGACTGGGTCCCCTGGAACACGATGTCCTTGTAGGCCAGCGGCAGCCCCAGGTGGTGGCAGAGGGTCTGGTGGCCCAGGCAGACGGCGAGGAACGGCCGCTCGGTCGCCATCAGCTCCGCGACCGCCGCACGGAGCTGCGCCATCTTGGGGTCGTCGCCGTCGCGCGGGTCGCCCGGCCCCGGCCCGACGATCACCAGGTCGAAGCCGTCCAGACAGCCCGGCACCCAGTCCTCGTGCCGGACGACGGTGGAGGTCATGCCGAGGACGCCGAGGACGTGGCGCAGCATGTTGACGAAGTCGTCCTCCCCGTCGAGGACCACGACGCTCATCCCGGCCAGGCGCGGGTCCGGCGGCGAGCCGCCCTGGTCGGTGAGCCAGAACGACGACAGCCGCCGGTTGCGCGCGTTGAGCGCCAGCAGCACGTCCTCGTCGTTCACCAGCTCGGCGACGTTGACGCTCGGCGTCGGGGCGGGCTCGACCAGCCCGAACGCGCTGAGGATGCCTCCGGCCTTGGCGTGCGTCTCCGCGACCTCCGAGGCCGGGTCGGAGTCGCGCACGAGAGTCGCGCCGGCCGTGACCGTGAGCCGGCCGTCGAGGTCGACGTCGGCGGTGCGGATGACGATCGGGCTGTCCACGACCGGCCCGCCCTGCGCGTCGCGGCCGAGGATGGCCAGCGCCGCGCCGTAGTAGCCCCGGCCCTCGGTCTCGTACTGCTTGATCAGCCGGCAGGCGTTCTCCACCGGCGACCCGGTCACCGTGGCGGCGTACATCGTGTCGCGCAGCACCTCGCGCGGGTCGCGGGCGGTGCGGCCGGCGAGGAGGTACTCGGTGTGGATCAGGCGGCTCATCGGCTTGAGGAACGGTCCGAGCACCTGGCCACCCTCGTGGCAGATGTCGCACATCATCTTCAGCTCCTCGTCGACGACCATGAAGAGCTCGTAGATCTCCTTCTCGTCGCGCAGGAACTCCAGCAGCCGGTCCCGCAGGTCGCCGTCGTCCTCACGGGGCAGCCGGAAGGTGCCGCTGATCGGGTTCATCCGGACGTCGCCGTCGTGGATCGTCACGTGCCGCTCGGGGCTCGCGCCGATGAGGTAGCGGTCGCCGGTGAAGAACAGGAAGGTCCAGTAGGCGCCGCGCTCGCGCTCGAGCAGCCGGCGCAGGACGGCGAGCGCCCGGTCGGCGCCCCAGTCCGCGACCCGGGCCCGGTAGTGCCGGCCGACGACGAGGTTGGCACCCTCGCCCTGGCCGATCTCCTCGCCGATGATCTCGCCGACGAGCTTGGCGTACTCCTCGTCGTCGGTGTCGAACCCGCCGCGGTCGGCGAACTCGATCGGCACCTCGTCGATCGCCTCGACGACCTCGGCGACGGTGAACTCCAGCTCGGTCTCCACGTCGACCACGACGAGCGGGGTGCCGTCGTCGTGGGCCTCGAACCCGCGCTCGCGGACCTGCCGGAACGGGACCGCCAGCAGCCGGTCGGCGATGTGCCCGTCCTCCGGCACGCCCTCGGCCAGCGGTACGTCGAGCAGGGACTCGACCACGCTCCGGCGGCCGCCGACGATGCCGACCGTGTCCCGGTCGCCGGCACGGGTGGACCGGCGGATGATCGCCCACGCCTCGTGCCCCTGGACGGCCGCGATGGCTTCCCGGGCTGAGGGGGTCGTGGACGCGTCAGTCATGCGCCGAGCCTAAGGCTCAGCCCAGCCGCAGCCGGAAGGTGTCCGCGACGCAGCCGCGCAGCACGGTGTTGCCGAGGGTGTGGGTCCGGCGCAGGTGGCTGATGCCAGTGGCGCGCACCCGCTCGTCGGCGAACCGGGCGGGCACCCACACCCGCAGGGCGCAGCGCTGCGCGCCCGGGGTGTGCCGGCCGGCGAGCTCGAAGGCGCCGGTGCGTCCGTCCGAGGTCAGCCTCGTGGTCCGACCGGGCACCGCTCGCGGCACCGTCCGGCCGAGCACGTCTCCGAACGCCGGGTCGACCGGCTGCGCGACCTGGTCGGGGCAGGTGTAGCGGACCAGGCTGGGCGACACCGCCGCCGGCTGGCCGCCGGGCTGACCGGTCATGTGCGGGTCGCCGCAGGCCTGCTTCCAGTCCCACCACGCGCCGCCGTACCCGTAACGGTCCTCGGCACGGGCGTAGCGCTCGACCTGGTCGGCGCTCTCGGACGGCTCGCTCGGGAAGAAGCCCCACTCGCCGGACCAGACGGTGACGCCGTAGGACGCCGCCGCCTTCTGCGCGTTCGCGAACCCCTGGGCGATGGTGTTCGGGGAGAGCGACTCGGCGTAGATGTGGGGCGCGAAGACCAGGTTGCGGTCCTTCGTGAACCGGTCCGGCGTGGTCCAGTTGCCGAAGGCCGACCACAGCACGTTGGGCTCGAAGAAGACGATGTGCGAGAAGCCGCCGCCCTTCCGCTCGCCGCGGCGGATCGCGTCGATCGCCCGTCCGTAGAAGGCGCCGAGGTCGGCATCGTTGCCGGCCGCTGTCCCGAAGCCCGGCTCGTTGAGCAGGTCGAAGCCCGCGACCGTGCTGTCGCCGGCGAAGTCCTGCGCGAGCCGGCCCCACGTCGTGACGAGCTCGGTCTGGATGCCGTCGGTGTCGTCGTAGAAGTTCTGCCACGCACGCTTGACCGCGGGCGCGGTCTCGCGCTCCCCCGGGCGGCAGGTCGAGGCGCCGTCGGTGATCGTCGCCCACGCCGGGGCCCCGTCCCAGCCGTTGCTCGGCGAGGTGCCGGCGGGGCAGGTGACGTCCTGCGGGGTGTCGACCGCGATCCCCCAGGCGTCCTGGTGCATGTCGAGCACCACGTAGAGGCCGTACGACGCCGCCCAGTCGACCGCCTGGCGGACCTGGGCGACGTACTCCGTGTCGTAGGCGCCGCGGGTGGGCTCCAGGCGCGACCAGCTGATGATCAGCCGGACGCTGTTGAAGCCGAGCCGCGCGATCTCGCGGAAGTCGGTGCGGGTCAGCGGGATGGTCGTCTCGAAGTCGGGGTTGGCCTGGAAGTACTCGCCCAGCCCGTTGACGTTGACGCCGCGGAGCAGGACCGTCGCGCCCCGGGCGTCGACGACCGCCGCGTGCGCCCCGGTGGTGGCGTGCAGGCGGGGCAGCGGTCGCGGCTCGGGCGCGGCGCCGGCGGTGGCGGGCGCCGGGGCGGCGACGAGGCCCGCGGCGAGCGCGGCGCAGGAGGTGACGAGGGCGGTGAGGAGGCGGAGCACCCCCGGATCCTAGGGTGCGCTCCCGTCTCCCGCGGCCGCTTCAGCCGATCCTCAGGGCACCCGCGGCCGCCGTTCAGGAGACGGTCGTCAGCAGCTGGGTCGCGCGGGTGAGCACGACGTAGAGCGTCGCCCGTCCCGTCGCCGACTCGTCCTCGATCTCCTGCGGGCGCACGACCACGATGCCGTCGAACTCCAGTCCCTTGGTGTCCAGACCGGTCAGCACCACGACCCGGTCCTCCCCGGACGGGCTGACCGACGAGTCGATCGCCGCGCGGGCGCTCGGAGCGTGGTCGGCGAGCTCGGGCCAGGACGCCAGCCAGGCGTTGACCTCCGAGCGCCGGGCGACCGGGACCACGATGCCGACCGTGCCCTCGACCTGGCCGGCGACGGCGTTGACCGCCTCGCGGGTCGCGGCCTCGAGGTCGGCGACGTCGCGGACGACCTGCGGCTCGACGCCGGTCGACCGGACCGCGGTCGGCAGGTCGGCGTCGAGGCCGACCCGCTCCGCGTACGCCGCGGCGAAGGCGTAGATCTCCGAGGAGTTGCGGTAGTTCGTCGAGAGGTGGAAGGCGTGGACCTCCTTGCCCTCGAGCGCGGCGGCCCGCGCGGCGTCGGCCTCGGCGGGCACCGGCCAGGACGACTGGGCCGGGTCACCGACGATCGTCCACGACGCCGTACGACCGCGGCGGCCGACCATCCGCCACTGCATCGGCGTCAGGTCCTGGGCCTCGTCGACCAGCACGTGGGCGTAGGTGTCGTCCTCGATCCGGTGCGTCGGCGGGGCCCACGCCCGGCCGGTCGGGGCGTACTCCCGGTCGGCCGCGGTGAAGAGCTCCTGCATGTCGATGCCGCCCTCGAGCAGGCCGGTCTCGTCCAGGTCGCGCTCGTCGTCGGTGCGGGCGGGCACGTCGCCGATCGCGTAGCGCAGCTCGTCGAGCAGCGGCACGTCCTCGACCGAGAGGTCGCCGCCGGTCCAGGACTTCGACAGCAGCCGCTGCTCCTCGGGCCCCAGCACGCCGTCGGCGACCCGCGAGAGCATCTCGGGGTCGCGCAGCCAGTCGAACACCTCGGTCGCCGACAGCGGCGGCCACCAGGCCGCGGCGAAGTCGACGAACCCCTGGTGCGACAGCATCTCGTCGTCGAAGGCCTCGCGCCCGCGCTCGCGGCCCCGCTCGCCGCGGACCTGGCGCCACATCGCGTCGAGCAGCGTGTGCGGGACCCGCGGCAGCTGCCGGTTGCGGCGGCCCTGGGACATCAGCTGGCGGCGCAGGCGGCCGAGCAGCTGCCGGTCGAGGACGAGCGTGTCGTCGCGCCAGAAGATGCGGAACTCGCGCGGCGCGCCCGGGGCCTGCTGGCGGGCGACCCGGCGCAGCAGTTCGGCCATCCGCGCCGAGCCCTTGACGTCGGCGACCGCCGGCTCGTCGTGGCGGATCGCCCGGACCCCCTCGACGACCTCGCCGAGGGACCGCAGCGCGACCGCCGTCTCGCCGAGGCTCGGCAGCACCCGCTCGATGTAGCGCATGAAGACCCCGCTGGGGCCGACGATGAGCACGCCGCCGCTCTCGTAGCGGCGCCGGTCGGTGTAGAGGAGGTACGCCGCACGGTGCAGCGCGACGACGGTCTTGCCGGTGCCCGGGCCGCCGGAGATGGAGACGACGCCCTTGCCGGGGGCCCGGATCGCCTGGTCCTGCTCGGCCTGGATGGTGGCGACGATCGAGTGCATCGAGCGGTCGCGGGCGCGGGAGAGCTGGGCCATCAGCGCGCCCTCGCCGACGATCGGCAGCGACGTCTCGGCGTCGGCGTCGAGCAGCTCGTCCTCGACCCCGACCACGGTGCTGCCGGCGCACCGCAGCACCCGGCGCCGGACGACGTCGTGCGGCTCGGCGGCGGTCGCCTGGTAGAACACCGCGGCGGCGGGGGCGCGCCAGTCGATCAGCAGGGAGTCGCGGTTGGCGTCGCGCAGGCCGATCCGGCCGACGTAGCGGGGCTCGCTGTCGACCTCCTCGCGCAGGTCGAGGCGCCCGAACACGAGGCCCTCGTGGGCCGCGTCGAGCTGCGCGATCCGGCGCGCGGCCTGGTAGACCATCGCGTCGCGCTCGACCAGCCCGCCCTCGTGTCCCAGCCGCCCGCGGCTGTGCCCCTCCTTGGCGAGCGCCTCCGCGGCCCGGGCGGACTCTCCCAGCTGGACGTACACCCGATCCACGAACGCCTGCTCGGCAGCGATCTCTCGCTCCACCAGCTCTTCGGACAACGCTTGTCTTCCCCTCCGACCCGCAACCTTGCGAGTCGACAAGCGTACCCGGCGGCTACTTCTTCCGCGTCAGGAACGCCGTCATCGCGGCCTTCGCCTCCTCCGAGGCGAACAGGCGGGCCGAGATCTCGGCCATCTCGGCACCGTGGGCGTCGATCCGGGCGACCAGGTCGCGGTTGAGGATCCGCTTGGACTCCCGCAGCCCCTGCGCCGCCCCGGTGGCGAGGGACGCGCACACCCGCGCCACCTCGGCGTCGAGGTCGGCGGCGGGCACCGCGGTCGTCACCAGGCCGTACGACGCCGCGTCGGTGCCGCTGAACACCTCGCCGCCGAGCGTGGTCAGCGCCGCGCCCCGCGGCGTCATCCGGGCGTGGACGGTCAGCGAGATGATGGCGGCGGCCAGACCCAGCTTGACCTCGGTGAGCGCGAAGGTGGCGTCCTCGGCGGCGAGCGCGATGTCGGAGGCGGCGACGATGCCGATCCCGCCGGCCCGGACGGCACCGTGCACGCGGGTCACCACCGGCTTGTCCAGGGTGGCGATCAGCCGCTGCAGCTCGACGATCCGCCGAGCACCCTCCTCCATGCCCTCGGTCGACGCCTCGGAGAGGTCGGCGCCGGAGCAGAAGACCCGGCCCTCCGCAGCGACCAGCACGACCTTGACCTCGTCGTCGGCGGCGGCCCGCTCGATCCCCTCGAACAGCTCGGTGACGAGCTGGCGGGAGAGAGCGTTCCTGTTGTGCGGCGAGTCGAGGGTCACGGTGGCGACGTGGTCGGCCACGTCGTAGTGCACGAGCTCGGACATGCGGTCATCCTGCCGCATGTCCGAGCCCGTCGGGCGGCCGGTCAGTGCCTGAGCCGGACCGTCCTGGTCTCGCCGCCGATCCGCAGCTGGGCCTTCGTCAGCGCCCGGGAGCCCAGCGCCTTCCTGCCGACCGCGGTCTGGTGGAGGCGCACGGTGGCCTTCGTCCCGGACCGGATCTTGTACGACCCCCTCGCGAGCACGCTGCCGGCCTTCACGACGTGGCCGCCGATCCGCACGGTCGACGCCGCCATCAGCGTGGCCTGTCCCTGGCAGGCCCCGCCGCCGGAGCCGCAGCGGACCAGCGCCGAGACCGTCCGGGCCTCGACGGTGAGCGGTGCGACCGGCACGACGACCGGTGAGTCGTCGACCTGGATCGTGGCGCTGTCGCTGTTGTCGCCGGTCGACGTCTCCGGCGTCGAGGTGGTGACGGTCGCGGTGTTCACGATGTTGCCGCCCTGGTCGGCACCGCGCTCCGTGCGGTTCGAGAGGCAGAGCAGGTACAGGTCGGCGCCGAGCGGCGCGTTCGTCGGGTTGAGGAGCTTGAACACCCGCACGATCGGCCGCGGGTCGTTGCCGAGCACGATCAGGCCCTCGTCCACGTCGTACCCCGCGACGATGCCCTTGGCGTCCGCCGCACAGCTGAGCGTGACCTCGGCCTCCTGGCCCGGCTGCACGGTCACGTGCTGACGGACCTCGTCGAGGCCGAGCTGGTGGGTGTGCCCGTTCGCCACGCTGACCAGGTCGTCCAGGCAGCGCATCGTGAAGGTGCCGGTCGTCGCACCCCCGCCGTTGACGACCCCCCAGGTCCAGCCGTTGTCGCCGGCGGGGTATGTCGTCACGACCGGTGCCTCGCCGTCGAGCTCGTAGCCCGGGACGACCGGCGTCTGGCCGGGCGCGCAGGTCATGGTGACGTCGGTGCGCCCGTGCGGCAGGGGCTCGGTGTCGGTCATCAGGTCCCCGACCACGACGTGGTGGCTGTGGCCGTTGACGACCTCGATCTCGGTCTTCACGCAGACCGCGAACACCTTGGCCTGGGCGCGCCCGGTGGCGTCGTTGACGAAGTGCGCGCGCCAGCCGTCGGTCCCGACGGAGTGGTTCTCCGTCATGTGGAGGTCGGCGAGGGTCCCGGTGCCCTGGTCGACGTGGTCGACGCGGCCCGAGCCGTCGGTCACGACGTACCCGGAGGGACAGACCACCGTGCCGGTGGCCTCGTCGCCCGGCTCGACGTCCACCTGGACCTCGGCCTTCTGGACGTCGAACAGGTGCTGGTGGTCGGCGCCCATCGAGGGCAGCGGGTCCACCTTGACCTGCACGTCGAGGCTGCGGACCGACCCGGCCGGGACGGTGCCCAGCTCGCAGCGGACCGTGGACCCCGAGCGGGTGCACGGCGCGTCGGCCGCGACGAACGTCACGCCGCTGGGCAGCGCGTCGACCACGACCACGTCGCGGGCGTCGGCGGCGCCGGCGTTGGTGACGGTCAGCGTGTAGGTCACGACGTCACCGACCCGAGGGGTGGCGTCGTCGACGGTCTTCTCGACCTTGACGTTGGTCACCGTCGGCTGCACCGGCGTGTGCGTCGAGTCCGTGTCCTGCACGCTCCCGCCGGTGGGCGTCCTGCCGGTCGCGGTGGCCGTGTTGTCCACCGCACCGGCCGTCACGTCCGCCGGGGTGATCGTGTAGACGACGTCGGTGCAGTCGAAGGACGCGTCGGGGTCGAGCCCGCCCGACGGGCAGGTGACCGGGCCGACCTTCGGGTCGCTCACCGTCACCGGGTCGAGCTTCACGTTGCCGGTGTTCGTCACCCGGAACGAGTAGGTGACGGTGTCGCCCGCGTCCGGTCCGTTGCCGTCCACGTCGTCGATCGAGCCGGCCGTCTTGGACAGCTGGATCGAGCCGGTGGCCGGCAGGTCCACGGTCCGCGAGTCGTCGTCGGTGACGGTGCCGCCGGTCGGCGTGGTGCCGGTGACCGTGGCGGTGTTGTCCACCGAGCCGTGGTCGACGTCCGCCTGGGTCAGCGTGTAGGTCCGGGGGTCGCAGTCGACCGAGGCACCGGGCGCCAGGGCCGTGCTCGGGCAGGTCACCGGGCCGACCTTGGGGTCGGCGACGGTGATGTGGGTGAGCGTCACGTTCCCGGTGTTGGTGACCTTGAACGTGTAGGTGATGTTGTCACCGTCGTCGATGCCGTTGCCGTTGACGTCGTGCACCGCGCTGGCCGACTTCACCAGGTTGATCGAGGCGCTCGGCGCGACCGGTGTGCTGGTCGAGTCGGTGTCCGTCACGTTCGACCCGGCCGGCGGCGCACCGGTCGCGGTGGCGGTGTTGTCCACCGTGCCGTTGTTCACGTCGGCCTGCGTCAGCGAGTACGTCTTGCTGGTGCAGGTGACGTTCGCTCCGGGCGCGAGCGGGCCCGACGGGCAGGTGATCGCGCCACCGAGCCTCGGGTCGTTGACGGTCACCGGGTCCAGCGTGACGTTGCCGGTGTTCGTCACCTTGAACGAGTAGGTGATCGTGTCCCCCGCGTCGGGACCGTTGCCGTCGACGTCGTGGATCGCGCTCGCGGTCTTGTCCAGGTGGATCGACGGGCTCGCCGGGACCGGGACCGTGACCGAGTCGCCGGCGGTGACGTTCGGGCCCGACGGCGGCGTGCCGGTCGCGGTCGCGGTGTTGTCGATCCTGCCGGCGTCCACGTCGGCCCGGGTCAGCGTGGCGGTCCTCAGCGTGCAGGTGACCGAGTCGCCGGGGGCCAGGGCGCCGGCCGGGCAGGTGACCGGGCCGACCTTCGGGTCGCTCACCGTGACCGGGTTCAGCGTCACGTTGCCCGTGTTGGTCACCGTGAAGCCGTAGGTGACCGTGTCGCCGGCGTCCGGACCGTTGGCGTCGCCGTCGACGATCGGGCCCGCGGTCTTGTCGAGCAGCAGGGCCGGGTACGCCGGGACCGGCGTGGTCGTCGAGTCCGTGTCGGTCACCTCGGGGCCGCTGGGCGGGGTGCCGTGGGCCGTGGCGGTGTTCTCGACCTTGCCGGCGTCGACGTCGGCCTGGGTCAGCGTGTACTGCACGGCGGTGCAGGTGACGCTGGCGCCGGGGGCGAGCGCGCCGGCCGGGCAGGTGACCGGACCGACCTTCGGGTCCGTGACGGTCACCGGGTTGAGGGTCACGGTGCCGATGTTGGTGACCTTGAACCCGTAGGTGATCCGGTCGCCCTTGTCCGGGCCGTTCGCGTCGAGGTCGCTGATCGCGCTCGCGGTCTTGTCGAGCTCGACGGCGGCGGTGCCCTGGAGGACCTTGGTGGCCGTGTCGTCGTCGGTCACGTTGCCGCCCGTCGGCGGCTTGCCGGTGGCGGTCGCGGTGTTGTCGATCCGGCCGTTGTTCACGTCGGCCTGGGTCAGCGTGTAGGTCTTGTCCGGACAGGTCATCGACGCCCCGGGGGCGAGCGAGGTGCTCGGGCACGGGATCGAGCCGCCCAGCCTCGGGTCGTTGACGGCGATCAGGGTCAGCGCGACGTTGCCGGTGTTCGTGACCTTGAAGGAGTACGTGATCGTGTCGCCGGCGTCCGGGCCGTTGCCGTCGACGTCGGTGATCGAGCCGGCGGTCTTCTTGATCTCGATCGACGGCAGCGCCGGGACCGGGACCGTGACCGAGTCGGTCGACGTGACCGCCGAGCCGGTCGGCGGCGTGCCGCTGGCGGTCGCGGTGTTGTCGACCTTGCCGGCGTCCACGTCGGCCTGGGCCAGCGTGTAGGTCTTGTTCGTGCAGGTCACGTTGGCGCCCGGCGCGAGGGCGCCGCTGGGGCAGGTGATCGCTCCGAGCTTCGGGTCGCTCACGGTGACCGGGTTGAGCGGCACGTTGCCGGTGTTGGTCACCTTGAACGAGTAGGTGACCGTGTCACCGGCGTCCGGCCCGTTGCCGTCGACGTCGGTGATCGAGCCGGCGGTCTTGTCGAGCAGGATCGCCGGGTTGGCCGGCACGGTGGTCGAGACGGTGTCGTCGTCGCTCACCGACACCCCGTTCGGGCCCTTGCCGGTCACCGTCGCCGTGTTGTCGACCTTGCCTGCGGTGACGTCGGCCTGGGTCAGCGTGTAGGTCTTCGGGGTGCAGGTCATGCTCGCACCCACGGCCAGCGTGGTCTGCGGGCAGGTCACGGCGCCGACCTTGGCGTCCGACACGGCCAGGTTCGTGAGCGCCGTGTTGCCGGTGTTGGTCACCTTGAACGAGTAGGTGACGGTGTCTCCGGCGTCGGGCCCGTTGCTGTCGACGTCGGTGATCGTCCCTGCTGTCTTGGTGATCTGGACGGCCGGGAGCAGCGGCAGGTTGGTGAACGTGCAGACCGCGGTCTCACCGGAGGTCGACGGCATCGTGAACGTCCCCGAGCTGCCGGTGCCGGACGAGATCGTCGAGCCGTCGGAGCTCCTCACGCACTTCCACGTCGTCGTGTAGTCGCCGAGGTCGGTGCCGCCGGCGGCCGTCTGCGTGATCGTGTACGTCGTGCTCGGCAGCACCACGACCGGGCCGGCCACCTCGGCGGCGTCCGTCTGCAGGCCGGTGTCGGTGCCCGTCGTCGTGCCGGTGTTGCCGCTGGACACGCCGCCGCCGGTGATCGTCACCGTGAACTGGTCGGCGTTGTCGTGGCGCCCCTGGGGCAGGTCCACCCGGGCGGACGCGGTGCTCGGTGCCGAGCAGGACGCCATGTCGGAGAGGCTCAGGGAGACCGTCTTGGTCGAGACCAGCGCACCGCTGGACGGGTTGACCTTCAGCACCTTGCCCGTGCCGGTGCCGATGACGAGCACACCGGAGCCGTCGAACGCCATCGAGGCGTACTGGCCGGAGTTCTCCGGCAACGAGGCGAGCACCGTCGCGGTGAGCGCGGTCGACCCCGCGGTCGTCGGGAGCGGGCCGTTGACCCGGGCCAGCGTCCCGGCCGCGGTGGCACTGGCGTTGCTGACGACGTAGAGGTTGCCGACCGCGTCGAAGGCCATGTCGCCGTTGTTCGACAGGCCGCCGATGGTGCCGACCTGGCCGATCGAGGTGTTCGTGCTGGTGTTGAACGCGTAGAGCTTCCAGGTCGAGCCGCCGGCGGCGTAGTAGTAGATGCCGTTCGCGGGGTTGATCGCCCCCGCGATCACGCTGCTGGCGTTGGCGTTCGCCGGTGCGTTGTAGGTGTCCGCGTCGTTCGTGCTCGCGTCGAACCGGATGATCGCGTTGTCGGCCCGGTCGAACGCGTAGATGTACCGGCCGCCGCCGTTCGGCAGCGCGAGCGCGTTGATGTCGTTGTCGTTGCCGGCCGGGATGGCGCCGTTCGCCGTGAAGGTGCCGGCGGTCGGGTTCACCTTGCTCAGCTCGTGGCTGCTGCCGTCGACGCTGTACACGACGTCGGTCGCGCACACGAAGCTCGGGGAGGACGACGACCCGCCGGGCGTCGCCCCGGCCGGTGCCGCCGGGACGGTCACCAGCGCCAGGGCGCCGAGCGCCATGGCGAGCAGCACGACGCCCCAGCGCCGTGCGTGTCCGTGCGTGTACGTCGAACCGATTGCGCGCGTCAGCGACTCCATCGCCTGGCCCCCCAGCCTCAGCCCGTCCACGGGCGTGTTCAGATGCGACGCGACGAACGTAGTGCTGCCCCGGTGCCCCGCGAGCGCTCTTGAGGAAATCCTGAGGCAGGGTCCGCTCCGAACAACGTCCATGAGGAATCGCCTCGCCTACGCCGTCTTCGGCGTCCTGTCCACCCTGGTCGGCGTCGCCGCCGGCCACCTCGTGGCGGCGGCGCTGGAACCGGCATCGTCGCCGGTCCTGGTCGTCGGCTCGACCGTCATCGACCTGACCCCGACCCCGCTCAAGGAGTGGGCGATCGCGCACTTCGGCACCCACGACAAGGACGTCCTCGTCGGCTCGGTCCTGGCCGGCGTGCTGGTCCTCGCAGCCGTGGCCGGCCTGCTGGCGCGTCGCCGGTTCGTGTACGGCGCCGCACTGCTCGTCCTCCTCACCGCGATCCCCGCCGGCGCCGCCCTGACCCGACCCGGCGCCGCGGCCGGCGACGTGCTGCCGAGCGTGGTCGCCGCCGTGCTCGGTGTCGCCTCGCTCGCCTGGTTGGTCCGCGCGTCCGAGTCGCGGACCGAGGAGTCCGGCGGCGGGCGCCGGGCGGTGCTGCTCGCCGGCGGCGGGCTCGCCCTCGGCGCGGTCGCCATGGCCGGCGCGGGGAGGTGGCTGACGTCGTACCGGACCCGGTCCGTGCTCGTCGACCTCCCGGCCGCCGCCGACCCCGCTCCGGCGTTCCCGGCCGGCCTCGAGGGCCGGGTGCCGGGCATCACGCCGTTCCGGACCCCGACGAACGACTTCTACCGCGTCGACACCCGCCTGACCCTCCCCCTCGTCGACGCCGACGGCTGGACCCTGACGATCGACGGTGACGTCGAGCGGAAGGTCACCCTCACCTTCGACGACCTGCTCGCCATGCCGCTGATCGAGCGGGACATCACGCTCACGTGCGTGTCGAACGAGGTCGGCGGGAAGTACATCGGCGCCGCCCGCTGGACCGGCGTGCGGCTCACCGACCTGCTGGACAAGGCCGGCATCGCCGGCACCTCCGCCGACCAGATCCTCAGCACCGACGTCGACGGGATGACGATCAGCACTCCGCTGGACCTCGCCACCGACGGCCGCGACGCGATGATCGCGGTCGGCATGAACGGCCGGTCGCTGCCCCGGGAGCACGGGTTCCCCGCGCGGATGGTCGTGCCCGGCCTGTACGGCTTCGTCAGCGCCTGCAAGTGGATCACCAAGATGACGCTGACCACGTACGCCGCGCAGGACGCCTACTGGACCCAGCGCGACTGGGCGACGGACGCCCCGATCAAGATCTCCAGCCGGATCGACACCCCGAAGGGGCTCTCGACCGTCGACCCCGGCCGCACCGTCATCGGCGGGATCGCCTGGGCGCAGCACCAGGGCGGCATCGCGAAGGTCGAGGTGCGGGTCGACGGCGGGCCCTGGCAGCAGGCCCGGCTCGGGCCGACCGCCGGCAACGACTACTGGCGGCAGTGGTACCTGCCCTGGACCGCCGAGAAGGGGCAGCACACGCTCTCCGTCCGCGCGATGGACGGCCAGGGGGACGTCCAGACGGCCGCCCGGGCGACGCCGTTCCCCGCCGGCTCCAGCGGCATCCAGCAGATCGTCGTCAACGTCGGTTGATCCGCGATCGGACCAATCCGTTCGCGGCGCCGCACCGAAGCACGAGTGTCCACACCACCATGGAAGGCAAGACCATGAATCGCTCCCTCCGTCGTACCAGCGGCCTCGCCGCTCTCGCCCTCACCGCCACCATCGGCCTCGCCGCCTGTGGCAGCAGTGACTCCGACGGCGGCTCGGCCGCCGACACCTCGTCGTCCTCCCCGTCGACGGACTCCATGAGCTCCTCGCCGTCCGACGACGCGATGGACGCCCAGGCGCAGACCTTCGGCGCCGGCTGCGCGTCGATCCCCACGAGCGGTGACGGCTCGTTCAACGGCATGGCGACCGAGCCGGTCGCCACGGCTGCCAGCGCGAACCCGCTCCTCAAGACCCTGGTCGCCGCCGTCGGCGCGGCCGGTCTCGGCGACACCCTGAACTCCGCCGAGGGGATCACGGTGTTCGCGCCGACCGACGACGCGTTCGCCGCGATCCCGAAGAAGACGCTCGACTCCGTCCTGGCGGACAAGAAGACGCTCACCAAGATCCTCACCTACCACGTGGTCCCGGGCCAGCTCACGCCCGAGCAGCTCGCCGGCACCCACAAGACGCTCGAGGGCGAGGACCTGGTCGTCAAGGGCTCCGGTGAGGACTTCACGGTCGGCAACGACAGCGCCACGGTCCTGTGCGGGAACATCCCCACGGCCAACGCGACCGTCTACGTCATCGACTCGGTCCTGATGCCCTGATCTGGTTAGTACCAGACACTCATAGGCAAGGATCACAGGCGTGGACCACCTCAGGCCCGTCGAGTCGGGCGCCTCGTCCCCGGACGAGTGCGGGCGGGCCGACGAGGCCGCGTTCGCCCGGCTCTACGACGCCACCGCGCCACGGGTCCTCGGACTCGCGGTGCGGGTCGTCCGGGACCGCGCCCAGGCCGAGGAGGTCGCCCAGGAGGCGTTCCTCGAGATCTGGCGCACGGCGGGCCGGTTCGACCCGCAGCGCGGCAGCCCGCTCGCCTGGCTCCTGACCATCACCCACCGCAAGGCGGTCGACCGGGTCCGGGCCGCCGAGGCCGCCACCCGGCGGGACCTCACCTACCAGCAGCGCAACCAACCGGTCGAGCACGACTCGACCGCCGAGGCCGCCCAGGCCTCCCTCGAAGCACGTCGCGTCCGCGGCGCGCTGGCTCACCTGACCGAGGTGCAGCGCGAGGCCGTCAGCCTCGCCTACCTCGGCGGCTACACCCACACGGAGGTGGCGACCATGCTCGACCTACCGGTCGGCACCGCGAAGACCCGGATCCGGGACGGACTGATCCGGCTCCGCGACGCCATGGGAGTCGGATCGTGAACGACGTCCACGCCCTGTCCGGCGCCTACGCCGTCGACGCGCTCGACGACCTCGAGCGGGCCGCGTTCGAGCGGCACCTCACCCAGTGCGCGGAGTGCCGCGACGAGGTGGCCAGCCTGCGCGAGGCCGCCAGCATGATCGCCGAGACCACCACCGTCACGCCGCCGCCCGAGCTGCGCGACCGCGTGCTCGCCGGCATCTCGAACGTGCGGCCGCTCCCTCCGGAGGTCCCGGTCGTCGGCTCCGAGCCGGCCCGCCGGCACCGCCGGGGGCTCGGGCTCCTGGTCGCCGCGGCGGCCGCGGTGGTCCTGGTCGGCGGCGGCGTCGTCGCCTGGCAGCAGCCGTGGTCCGACGAGAGCAGCCAGACCGTGCTGTCCGCCACCGACCGCGTGCTCCGGGCGGACGACGCCAAGAGCACCTCGCTGGACTTCCCCGGCGGCGCCTCCGCGACGGTCACGCACTCCGACTCCCTGCACGAGGCGGTGCTCGTCACGAAGGACATGCCGCCCCCGCCGGCCGGCCGGGTGTACCAGCTCTGGCTCAACCAGCCCGGCGAGGGCATGGTGTCCGCCGGCCTGATGCCGGTGGAGAGCGACCAGGTGGTGCTGCTGACCGGCGACGCCGCGACCGCCACCGAGGCCGGGATCACGGTCGAGCCCGCCGGCGGGTCGACCTCCCCGACCAGCCCGCCGATCGCGCTGTTCGACTTCGGGCGGGGCCAGGCGTGAGGGGCGGCCACCGCTCGGTCGCGGTGGTCGGGTCCGGCGTCGCCGGCCTGACGGCGGCGTACGTCGCGTCCCGGTCCGCCCGGGTCACCCTCTTCGAGGCCGACGACCGCCTCGGCGGGCACGCCGACACCCACCTGGTCCGCGAGCCCGACGGCTCCGAGCTGGCGATCGACACCGGGTTCATCGTCCACAACGAGCGGACCTACCCGACGCTGCTCCGGCTGTTCGGCGAGCTCGGGGTGGCGACCCAGGAGTCCGAGATGTCGATGTCGGTGCGCGACGACGCCACCGGCCTCGAGTACGCCGGCGCGCTCGGGGCGCGGGGACTCTTCCCGCGGCGCCGCAACCTCCGCGACCCGGCCTACCTGCGGATGCTCGCCGAGGTCCCCCGGTTCCATCGGCGCGCCCGCGAGCTCCTGGCCCGACCGGGCGACGACGTCACCCTGGGCGCGTTCCTGCGGGCGCACCGGTTCACCGCGTACTTCCAGCGGCAGTTCATGGAGCCGCTGGTCGCCGCGGTCTGGTCGTGCGACCCGGCGGTGGCCCTGGACTACCCGGCCCGCTACCTGTTCACCTTCCTCCAGCACCACGGGATGCTGTCGGTCACCGGGTCGCCCACGTGGCGCACGGTGACCGGCGGCTCGCACGAGTACGTCGCCCGCGTGGCCGCCGACCTCGACGAGGTGCGCACCGGCACCAAGGTCACCTCGGTCCTCGAGACCTCCGACGGTGTCGAGGTCACCGACGGCAACGGCCAGGTGTCGACGTACGACGCCGTGGTGGTCGCCACCCACAGCGGGCAGGCGCTCGCGATGCTGGCCGACCCGACCGCCGCGCAGCGCGAGGTGCTCGGCGCGATCGGCTACTCCGCCAACGTCGCGCTGCTGCACACCGACACCTCGCTGCTGCCGGCGGCGCCGGCGGCCCGCGCCTCCTGGAACTTCCGGCGCCCGGTCGAGGAGCGCGGGCACGTCACGGTCACCTACGACCTGACCCGCCTGCAACGGCTGCCCACCGCGACGCACTACCTGGTCACGCTCGGCGGGGAGCACCTCGTCGACCCCGCGACCGTGGTCGACCGGATGGAGTACGAGCACCCGCTCTACACGCCGGAGTCGGTCGCCGCCCAGCGGCGGCTGCCCGAGATCGACTCCGACCGGGTCGCCTTCGCCGGGGCGTACCACGGTTGGGGCTTCCACGAGGACGGCGCCCGCTCCGGGCTCGCCGCCGTCGAGCGGCTGGGGTTCGCGTGGGGCGGTCTCGAGGCTCAGGCGACCGGCGTCTACGAGACCACCATCCGGCACACCCGCCGGGCGCCGTTCCGGCGGTCGTTCACGCACCGCTCGCACACCTGGGTCGTCGATCTCGACGAGCTGCCCGACCACGGCCGGCTGAGCCCGTTGCTGGGCCGCTTCGAGGCGCGCGACCACCTCGGCGACCCGGACCGCACGATCCGCGACAACCTCGTGGCGTTCCTGCGGCTCCACGGCATCGAGCTCGGGCGCGGCCGGGTCCTGATGGCCGCCCACCCGCGCGCGCTCGGCTACTGCTTCAACCCGATCAGCGTGTTCTGGGCCTTCCCCGAGCAGGACGAGCCGTGCGTCGTGCTCGAGGTGCACAACACCTACGGCGACCGGCACGCCTATCTCGTCCACCCCGACGAGCGCGGCCGGGCGAGCACCGACAAGCAGATGTACGTCTCGCCGTTCCACGGCACCGACGGCCGCTACGACCTGGTCGCCCCCGTGCCGGACGGCCGGCTGCAGGTGGCCGTCACCTTGACCACCGACGACGAGAACCGGTTCAGCGCCTCGCTGACCGGGCGTCGTACCTCTCGGGGGCCGCTGCGGGCGGCGCCGGCCGCACTGCGCGGCGCGGTGCTGATCCGCCTGCACGGCATCGCACTCTGGCTGCGCCGCCTCCCGGTGCGGCCCCGCCCCCACCACCACCAGGACGGTGTCCAGTGACCATCACGACCACCTCGACCGGGTCGGCGTGGCCCGGCCTCGACCGCGTGCCGGGAGGACCGCGCACGGCCGTCTCCGCCGCCGTTGCCCGGCGGCTGTTCCTCGCCGCGGTCGACCGGCTCCCGGTGAGCGTCCAGCTCCCGACCGCCTCGACCACCGAACGGCACGGCCAGGGCGGCCCCCTGATGGTCGTGCACCGGCCCGACGAGCTCTTCGCCCGGCTCGGCCGCGACGGCCTGATCGGCTTCGGCGAGGCCTACCTCACCGGCGCCTGGGACGCCGAGGACCTGACCGGGTTCCTGACGGTGCTGGCCGCGAACGTCGCCGACCTGGTGCCCGAGCCGCTGCAGCGGATGCGCCGCCTGGTCCTGCGCGGGCGACCGCGCGCGCACCGCACCACGCGGCACCGCACGCGTGACCTCATCGCCCACCACTACGACCTGTCGAACGACCTGTTCCGCCTGTTCCTGGACGAGTCGTTGACCTACTCCTCGGCCTGGTTCGACGGCGACCACCACGGCGACCTGCACCAGGCCCAGCGACGCAAGATCGACCGGCTGCTCGACCAGGCCGGGGTCGGTCCAGGCTCGCGGGTCCTCGAGATCGGCACCGGCTGGGGCGAGCTCGCGATCCGAGCCGCGGCCCGCGGTGCCACGGTCCGCTCGGTGACCCTCTCGGTCGAGCAGCAGGCGCTGGCCCGCGAGCGGATCGCCGCCGCCGGCCACGCCGACCGGGTCGAGGTCGACCTGTGCGACTACCGCGAGGTCCAGGGCACCTACGACGCGGTGCTGTCGGTCGAGATGATCGAGGCGGTCGGGTACGAGTACTGGCCGACGTACTTCCGCACCCTCGACCGGGTGCTCGCCCCGGGCGGCCGGGCCGCCGTCCAGGCGATCCTCATGCCCCACGACCGGATGCTCGCGACGCGCGGGAGCTACACCTGGATCAACAAGTACATCTTCCCCGGCGGGTTCCTGCCGTCGGCACAGGTCATCGACGAGGTCACCGCCCGGCACACCACGCTGCGGGTCGTCGACCGGCTGGCCTTCGGCCCCGACTACGCCGAGACGCTGCGCCGCTGGGACGAGGCGTTCCTGGCCCGCTCCGCGGACGTGCGGGGACTGGGCTTCGACGAGACGTTCCTCCGGATGTGGCACTTCTACCTCTGCTACTCCCGGGCCGGGTTCGCCGCCGGTTACCTCGATGTGCAGCAGCTGACGCTCGCCCGGGAGGCATGATGGGAGCCGTGACGGGGGTCGCCACCACACTCGCCGAGGCGGTCGAGCCGTTCGTGGGCGGCGAGCTGCCGGTCCGCCTTGTCGCCTGGGACGGCTCGGAGGCCGGCCCCGCCGACGCACCGGTCGTCGAGCTGCGCTCCCCCGACGCCGTGCGCCGGCTGCTGTGGCGCCCGGGCGAGCTCGGCGCGGCCCAGGCCTACGTCACCGGCGAGCTCGAGGTCCACGGCGACCTGGACACCGCACTGACGCACGCCTTCGACGTCGCGCGCGAGCGCGGCCTCACCGCCCGCCGGCCGAGCATCCCGGACCTGGTGCGGGCGGTCGCGGCCGCCCTGGGCACCGGCGCGCTCGGGACGCCGCCGCCGGCACCGGCCTCGCAGGCCCGGGTCCGCGGTCGGCTGCACTCGTTGGTGCGGGACCGACGGGCGATCAGCCACCACTACGACCTGTCGAACGAGTTCTACGAGCTCGTGCTCGACCCCTCGATGGCCTACTCCTGCGCCTTCTTCGCCGACGAGGCGACGACGCTCGAGGAGGCGCAGGCGGCCAAGCTCGACCTGGTCTGCACCAAGCTCGGTCTCGAGCCGGGCATGCGGATGCTCGACGTCGGGTGCGGCTGGGGGTCGCTGTCGCTGCACGCGGCCGAGCACTACGGCGCCCAGGTGGTCGGCTTGACGATCTCGGCGCAGCAGCAGGCGTTCATCGAGAAGCGGGTCGCCGACCGCGGTCTCACCGACCGCGTGGAGGTCCGGCTCCAGGACTACCGCGAGGTGCCCGGCGCCGCCGACGACGGGGCCGGCTTCGACGCCGTGGGCTCGCTCGAGATGGGGGAGCACGTGGGCGAGCGCAACTACCCGACGTACGCCTCGGTGCTGCGTAGGGCGGTGCGGCCCGGCGGACGGGTGCTCGTCCAGCAGATGTCGCGACCGGGCAAGCACCCGGGCGGCGGGCCGTTCATCGAGTCGTTCATCGCGCCGGACATGCACATGCGGCCGCTGGGCGACACGGTCGCGCTCCTCGAGCGCGGGGGCCTCGAGGTGCGCGGCGTGCAGGCGATGCGCGAGCACTACGTGCAGACCGTCGCGGGTTGGCTCGAGAACTTCGAGTCGAATGTCGACCGGCTGACCGAGCTCGTCGGCGAGGAGGTCGTGCGGGTCTGGCGGCTCTACCTCGTCGGCGGGTCGATGGCCTTCCGGGACGGCCGGATGGGGGTCGACCAGATCCTCATGGAACGGCCCGCGTGAGCGACCTGGCGCTCGTCGCCGGCGTCTCGCTGGCGGTCGCGGTCGTCGTCATGGTCGCCACCGCCGTCGTGGCGGCGCGGGTCGGTCGGGTCTCGGTCGTCGACGTCGCCTGGGGGCTGGCCCTGGTCGGCGTCGCCGTCGCGTGCGCGATCATCGCGAGCGACTGGCGGGGCTGGCTGCTGGTCGCGCTGGTCGGCGTGTGGGGAGCCCGGCTGTCCTCGCACATCTTCTCGCGCTCCCGGGGCCACGGCGAGGACCCGCGCTACGCGGAGATCCTCGGCGGCTCGCTGCCCGAGGTCGGCATGAAGGTGGCCGTGCGCAAGGTCTTCCTCGTGCAGGGCGCCGCCGTCTGGCTGGTCTCCCTGCCGCTCCAGGCCGCCGCGCTCTCGGACGTCGACCTGCCCTGGGTCGTCTGGCTCGGCGTCGCTGTCTGGGCCGTGGGCGTGTTCTTCGAGACCGTCGGCGACGCCCAGCTCACGGCCTACAAGGGCGACCCGGACCGAGGACCGGTCATGGACCGCGGCCTGTGGGGCTGGACCAGACACCCCAACTACTTCGGCGACTCCTGCGTGTGGTGGGGGATCTGGCTGGTCGGTAGCCTCGCCTCCGGCTGGCTGCCGGGCGTCCTCACGGTCGTGGCGCCGGTCGCGATGACGGTCTTCCTCGTCTGGGTGACCGGCGCGAAGCTGCTCGAGCGCACCATGATGCAGCGGCCCGGCTACCCCGAGTACGCCGCCCGCACGTCGATGTTCGTCCCGCTGCCACCGCGGCGGGGGACACGGTCCCCCGCCGGGTAGCGACGTTGCCGTCGGGTCGGACCTCAGGAGGCGTAGGCGTGGGCCGTCCAGCCGATCCAGTGGCTCGAGTCGTGGCGGCGCCAGCTGCCGGCCACGGTGTAGTCGTCCTGCCAGTGGCCCTGCACGCAGATCCCGTGCTGGCAACCGGAGAACCGGCCGCCGCTGACGCCGAAGTTGCCGTAGGACGTGTGGCCCACCTCGAACGTGGTGACGTGCGACCCGCTGAAGCGGAAGTGGATCCGCGTCCCGTGGTTGTCATTACCCATGTAGGGGCCGTGGTACGCGGTCGGTGCCTGGTGCCCGGCCGTCCAGTGCACCCAGTGCCCGGACCCGTGCCGCCAGTAGCCGCTGACGTGTCCGTCGCTCGTCCAGCTGCCCTTGGTGCAGTAGCCGTTGTGACAGGTCTCGTGCCACATGCCGTTGGAGACGTGCGCGCCGCCGATGGTGTAGCCGCCCACCGTGAAGTGCGTCATCTGGTTGCCGGCGAACGTGAAGCTCACGGCCCGACCAGCGTGGTCGACACCGTGGTACGGCCCCTGCTTCGGGATGACCGACGCCTCGGCCGCCGGCGCGCTCAGCGCCAGGCTCGCCGTGACGGCGCCGAGCGCCGCGAGCACGGCCAGCGCGCGCCGTGCTCTCTGACGGGTCCCGGTCCGGGCCCCCACTGTCCTACGAAACATGATGGATTCCCCTTTTCTGCGCGGCCGGGTGTGGCCGCGCGTTCCCCAACTGCCGACGCTATGGATCTGACCGGTGGGACGCCATGGTCAGGTCAGACCACCCGGGCCTGGGGTCTGGACATGGGTGTGACCCCGCCGGCCGTGGTCGGCGGGGTGCGGGTCAGCAGATATGTCGCGCGGCCGGCTCGGGCGGTGGTTCGGTGACGAACGGGCTGAGGTAGGTGCGGCCCATCGGGGTGGTCCACACGAACCCGACCCCAGCGACCCTCTGGTAGTCCCAGCAGGCGTGGGTCTTGAGGCGGTGGTGGGTCCGACACGCGGGCGCGAGGTTCGAGGACGCGGTGGGGCCTTCGGGCCAGGGGACCTGGTGCTCGGCGTCGCACCTGCGGACGGGTCGGGTGCAGCCGGGAAAGCAGCACTGCCGGTCCCGCAGCCCGATCTGTTCCTTCATGAGCTCGGTCGGCCGGTAGGTCTCGGTGGTCAGCTCGGCGTTCAGGTCGATCACGGGCCGGATGGTGACCTTGGTGCCGGCCTGTTGGCACCAGTCCTTCAGGTGCTCGGGGGTGATGGAGGACCTCGTGTTGTCGACGTCGACGGTCGACTGCCCGGGACGGATGTGGGCGTAGACCACCACCTCGGTGGTGTCCTCATCACCGGCGCCGAGCCGGCCGGCAGCCATCGACCGGCGCACGTCCAACGGCAGCTGCAGGTCCAGGGTCGCGGCCTTCGCCCGGATCTGCTCCTCCAGCGCGACCGCGTCCGCCAGGTCGAGCTCACCCTCCACGTGCACCAGCCCGTCGGGGGTGGCGTGGTCGAGGTCGATGTCGAACCGGCGCTTCTCCAACGCCGCGACCCGGCGCTCCTCGGCGGCGTCGGGGTCGTGCTCGAGGCGGGCCTTCTCGACCTGCCGCTCGATCTCGGCGAACGAGCACCGGTGCGCACACCACGCCAACCGGACATCGACGGTCGCCGCAGCATCCGCCGGCAGCGACGTGGTGGCCTGAGCGACCTTCCTCGCCTTCCACACCGCCACCTCACCGGCCACCACCCGAGCCCACAGCCGCGGGAGCCGGTACCGCAGCTCCACCGCGTCCCCCAGCAGGTGCCGGCCCGAGTCCGTCGTCCGGCCGACCGCGAGGGCAAACTCCGCCACCGCCGCCTCGTCGACGGTCGGGGCACC
>NZ_JBGAHF010000037.1:0-11106 GCF_044226305.1 Nocardioides sp.
GTGGGACACGAAGACCTCCAGGTGGCGGAGCCGGTTCTTAGACAGCTCCACTCCACGCCCGGAGGTCTTCGCCTTCCAAGCTCATTCAGATCGTGTCGTCACACGATCTCGACCAACGTGCCCGATCAGTACAGCTAGCGGGGTCGGCCCGGCTCCGGCCCGGCTCAGGCCGGGCCCGGCCCGACTCAGGTTCACCATGGTCTGCAGGCGAACCTGCACTTCCCCTGCCCTGCCCGCCGTGGGGAGTGCCGGTTCGACCGGGTCCCGTGGTGAACCAGCACGCACAGCGGCCCTGCTCCGCCTCAGGCCCGGCCCGGCCCGACTCAGGTTCACCATGGTCTGCAGGCGAACCTGCACTTCCCCTGCCCTGCCCGCCGTGGGGAGTGCCGGTTCGCCCGGGTCCCATGGTGAACCTGCAGCACCACCAGCCCGCGACTACCCCTCCAGCACCACCATCGCCGAGGCGATGCCGGCGTCGTGGGAGAGCGAGACGTGGACCGAGGCGACGCCGAGGGAGTCGGCGAGGGCGGCGACCGAGCCGCGGAGGGCGAAGACGGGTCGGCCGGTCGTTTCCGAGACGATCTCGGCGTCGTGCCAGTGCAGGCCCGAGGGCGCGCCGAGCGCCTTCGCGAGCGCCTCCTTGGCGGCGAACCGCGCGGCCAGCGAGGCGAGCGGCCGCTCCGCCTCGGACGGCGTGAACAGCCGCGGCGTGAGCCCCGGGGTGCGCTCCAGCGACTCGCCGAACCGCGCGACGTCGACCACGTCGATGCCCACCCCGATGATCACGGTCACTCCACCGTGACGGACTTCGCCAGGTTGCGCGGCTGGTCCACGTCGTGGCCCATCACCGTCGCGAGCTCGCAGGCGAACAGCTGGAGCGGTACGACGGCCACCAGCGGCTGCAGCAGCACCGGGACCTTCGGGAGCCGGATGACCACGTCGGCGTACGGCGTGATCGCGTCGTCGCCCTCCTCGACCAGGCAGATCGTGCGCGCCCCGCGCGCCCGGACCTCCTGGATCCCGCTCACCATCTTGTCGCGGAGCTGGTCCCGGCCGGCCGGCGGCACGACGCAGAGGACCGGCAGCCCCGGCTCCACGAGGGCGATCGGCCCGTGCTTGAGCTCGCCGGCTGCGAAGCCCTCGGCGTGCAGGTAGGCGAGCTCCTTGAGCTTGAGCGCTCCCTCGAGCGCGACGGGGTAGCCGGCGTGCCGGCCGAGGAACAGCACCGACCGGGTCTCCACGTGCTCGCGGGCCAGCGCGTAGACGGCCTCGTCGTCGTCGAGCACCTGCTGGATGCGGTCGGGCATCGCCTCGAGCTGGTGCATGACCTGGGCGATCTCGTCGCCGTAGCGGGTCCCCTTGACCTGCGCGAGGTAGAGGGCCAGCAGGTAGCAGGCGACCAGCTGGGTCAGGAAGCCCTTGGTGGAGGCGACCCCGATCTCCGGGCCGGCGTGCGTGTAGATGACGGCGTCGGACTCGCGCGGGATCGTCGAGCCGTTCGTGTTGCAGATCGCCAGCACCTTCGAGCGCTGCGTCCGCGCGTGCCGGATCGCCTGGAGGGTGTCGGCGGTCTCCCCCGACTGGCTGATCGCGACGACCAGCGTGGAGTAGTCGAGGATCGGGTCGCGGTAGCGGAACTCCGACGCGAGCTCGACCTCCACCGGGATCCGGCACCAGTGCTCGATCGCGTACTTCGCGACCATGCCCGCGTAGAACGACGTGCCGCAGGCGATGATGATGATCTTGTCGACGTCGCGCAGCTCCTGGTCGGAGAGCCGCATCTCGTCGAGCTGGAGCTGGCCGGTGGTCGTGTGCCGGCCGAGCAACGAGTCCGCGACGGCCCGCGGCTGCTCGTAGATCTCCTTGCGCATGAACCAGTCGTGGCCGTCCTTCTCCGCGGCCGAGAGGTCCCAGTCGACGTGGTAGTGCCGACCGGTGGACGGCGTCCCGTCGAAGTTCGCCACCTCGACGCCGTCGCGGGTGATCGTCACGACCTGGTCCTGGCCGAGCTCGAGCGCCTCGCGGGTGTGCTCGATGAAGGCCGCCACGTCGGAGCCGAGGAAGGTCTCGCCGTCGCCGAGACCGACGACCAGCGGGGAGTTCCGGCGTGCGGCGACCACGCGGGAGGGGTCCTCCGCGTCGACGGCGACGAGCGTGAACGCGCCCTCGAGGCGGCGGACCAGCACCAGCATCGCCGACGTCAGGTCCGCACCGGCGAGCACCTCGAGCTCGAGCAGCTGGGCGGTCACCTCGGTGTCGGTCTCGGACAGCAGCTGGTGGCCGCCCGCCTCGAGCTCGGCCCGCAGCTCGGCGAAGTTCTCGATGATCCCGTTGTGCACGAGCGCGACGCGCCGCGCCTCCCCGGTGTGCGGGTGCGCGTTGACGTCGTTGGGGGCACCGTGGGTCGCCCAGCGGGTGTGGCCGATGCCGACCGAGGCCGCGGGGAGGGCGTCGTCGACGATCGCCTTCTCCAGGTTCGCGAGCTTGCCCGCCCGCTTCTCGGTCGCCAGCGCGTCGTCGGTGACCAGGGCGATCCCCGCCGAGTCGTACCCCCGGTACTCGAGCCTGCGCAGGCCCTCGACGACCACCTCCTGGGCACCTCTGTGACCCACGTAACCCACGATGCCGCACATGGGCGTCACTGTAACGACGGGTGCCTGCGACACTTGCGCCCATGTCTTCGCACGGCGAGGTGCACCACACCTCCGACGACGCCAAGGAGTCCTCGCCGTACCTGGAGCTGGACCGCTCAGCGTGGGCGGCGCTCGCGCACGAGGTCGAGAACCCGCTCAGCGCCGAGGAGATCCGACGGTTGCGAGGTCTCGGCGACCAGCTCGACCTCGACGAGGTGCAGCAGATCTACCTGCCGCTGTCGCGGCTGCTGAGCCTGTACGTCGGGTCCGCGGGCACGCTCTACCGCGCCCAGGAGGCCTTCCTCCACCAGATCCAGCCGCACCGCACGCCGTTCGTGATCGGGCTGGCGGGATCGGTGGCGGTCGGCAAGTCCACGACCGCGCGGGTGCTCCAGCAGATGCTCGCGCACTGGCCCGAGCACCCCAACGTCGCGCTGGTGACCACCGACGGCTTCCTCTACCCGAACGCCGAGCTCGAGCGCCGAGGGCTGCTCCAGCGCAAGGGCTTCCCCGAGTCCTACGACCGGCGCGCGCTGCTGCGCTTCGTGGTGGACATCAAGTCCGGCCGCGACGAGGTCGAGGCGCCGGTCTACTCCCACCTCACCTACGACGTGCTCCCCGAGGAGAAGGTCGTCGTCAAGCGGCCCGACATCGTCATCATCGAGGGCCTCAACGTGCTCCAGCCGGCCCGGGTGCGCGAGGACGGCCGCACCGGCCTGACCCTGAGCGACTTCTTCGACTTCTCCGTGTACGTCGACGCCGGCACCGGCCACATCCGCGACTGGTACATCCAGCGGTTCCTGCGGCTGCGCGAGACCGCGTTCCGCGACCCCGACTCCTACTTCTCCAAGTACGGCGCGCTGTCCCGCGAGGAGGCCGTCGCCGAGGCGGAGCGGATCTGGGACACGATCAACGGGCCGAACCTGACGCAGAACGTGCTGCCGACCCGGTCCCGCGCGACGCTGGTGCTGCGCAAGGACCGCGACCACTCGGTCCGCTACGTGCGGCTGCGCAAGCTCTGAGCGGGGCCCTCAGCCCACGTCGCGGCGCAGCGTCGTGTAGCGGCCGACGAGCGCCAGCCCGCCGGCGTACGCGAGCAGCACCAGCAGCGCCGCCCAGCGCGGGAGCAGGTCGGCACCACCGGCGCCGTACGACGTCAGGTAGCTCGCCCCGATGATGCCGTCGGCCGCGGCGCCGGGGAGGAACCTGGCGATCTGGTCGGTCCCGCCGAAGGCACCGAGGGCGAGCCGCGCCACCGGCTCGACGAGCTGGGTGAACGCGAGGATCCCCACGACCGCGGCGACCTGGTTGGTCACGACGCTGCCGAAGGCGACGCCGATGACCGCCCACAGCGCGGTCACGACGACGCCGAGCACCAGCACCTCGACGACGCTGCCGTCGGTGAGGAAGGCGCCGTCGCCCCAGATCGCCAGGAACGGCGCGCTCGCCGCGACGACCGCCACGGTCGCGACGACGCCGTAGAGCAGGCCGACCGGCACCGTCGCGAGCAGCTTGGCGCCGAGGAACACGCCGCGGCGAGGCTCCACGAGCAGCGACTGGGTGATCGTCCGGTGCCGGAACTCCGTGGTCATCGCCAGGCTGCCGATGACCAGGGGGAACACGTAGCCCACGCCGTTCGTGAGGCTGTAGATCGCCGTGGCCGCGTCGACGCCCTCCAGCGTGACGGTCCCCTGGTCGGTGCCCGCGAAGACCACGGAGAAGCCGAGCACGGCGCCGATGAAGGCCAGGTACGCCGCGAGCGCGAGCAGCAGCACCCACCACATCCGCGTGGTGACGAGCTTGCGGTACTCCGTGACCAGGGCGGCCCTCATCGCGCTCCCTCCGGGTCGGCGGTGAGCCGCAGGAAGACGTCCTCGAGGTCGCCGCCCCGGCTCGCCAGCTGGTGCAGCTCGACGCCGGCGCGGAAGGCGGCCGCGCCCACCTCGGCCGCGGGGGCGGCCACCAGCAGGCCGCGTCCGGACGGCCGGGCGTCCCAGCCGCCGGTGGAGCAGAGCCGCTCGGCCGCGGCGGGGTCCGGGCCCTCGAGGTAGGTCTCGGGGGCGGCGAGGCCGGCGAGGTCGCTGAGGGACGACGCGTGCACGAGCCGGCCGCGGGCGATGATCACGACGTCGTCGACGGTGTGCTGCACCTCGCCGAGCACGTGGCTCGACACCAGCACGGTGCGGCCCTCGTCGGCGTAGGCGCGCAGCAGCCGGCGCAGCCAGACGACGCCCTCCGGGTCGAGCCCGTTGGTGGGCTCGTCGAGGACGATCGCGGGCGGGTCGCCGAGGAGCGCGGTCGCGAGCGCGAGCCGCTGGCGCATGCCAGTCGAGTAGCCGCCGACCCGGCGGTCCGCGGCGCCGGCGAGGCCGACGAACTCGATGAGGTCGTGGCAGCGCGCCCGCGACACGCCGACCTGCGGTGCGTACGCCTCGAGGTGGGCCAGCCCGGTGCGGCCGGGGTGGAAGCTCGAGGCCTCCAGGGCGGCACCGACCACCCGGGCGGGCAGCGGGTGCTCGGCGTACGGCCGGTCGGCCACCAGCGCGCGCCCGGCGGTCGGGCGGGTCAGCCCGAGCAGCATCCGCAGCGTGGTGGTCTTCCCGGCGCCGTTCGGCCCGAGGAAGCCGGTGACGGCCCCCGGGCGCACGGCGAAGGTCAGGTCGTCGACGGCGCGCACCGCGCCGAACGACTTCGCGAGCCCCTCGACCGCGAGGGTGGGCCCGGCCACCGTCATCGTCAGAGGGCCAGCTGGCGCTCGACCACGTCCGCGAGCCGTCCGGCGACCGCGCGGGCCTCGTCCTCGGTGCCCGCCTCGACCATCACCCGCACCAGGTTCTCGGTGCCGGAGGGCCGCAGCAGGACCCGGCCGGAGTCGCCGAGGGCGGCCTCCTCCTCGGCCACGGCGGCGGCGACGACCGGGTCGTCGTCGGCGCGGGACTTGTCGACGTCCGGGACGTTGACGAGCACCTGAGGCAGCCGGCTGACGACCGCGGCGAGCTGCTGGAGGCTCTGCCCCGTCACGGCCATCCGCTCCAGGACGTGCAGGGCGGTGAGGACGCCGTCGCCGGTCGTGGCGTGCTCGCTCATGATGACGTGGCCCGACTGCTCGCCCCCGAGGGAGTAGCCCGACACCCGCATCGCCTCGAGCACGTAGCGGTCGCCGACCTTGGTCTGGCGCACGCCGATGCCGGAGGCCTTCATCGCCTGCACGAACCCGAGGTTGCTCATCACGGTGGCGACGACGGTGTTCTTGGCCAGGTGTCCGCGCTCGGCCATGCCGACGGCCAGGATCGCCATGATCTGGTCGCCGTCGACCGCGACCCCCTCGTGGTCGACCGCGAGGCAGCGGTCGGCGTCGCCGTCGAGGGCGAAGCCGGCGTCGGCGCCGTGCTCGAGCACGGCCGCCTGCAGGGGGCCGAGGTGGGTCGAGCCACAGCCGTCGTTGATGTTGAGGCCGTCGGGGTCGACGCCGATCGCGATCACCTCGGCACCGGCGGCGCGCAGCGCGGCCGGCCCGGCCTCGTAGGCCGCGCCGTGGGCGCAGTCGAGGACGACCTTGAGCCCGGAGAGCGGCTTGTCGATCGTCGAGAGCAGGTGCTCGACGTACTCCTCGACGGGGGCGTCGTACGGCGTGACGCGGCCGACGTCACCGCCGACCGGCCGATCCCAGGGCTCGTCGAGGTGCTGCTCGATCTCGCGCTCGACCGCGTCGTCGAGCTTGAGCCCGCCGCGGGCGAGGAACTTGATGCCGTTGTCGGGCATCGGGTTGTGCGAGGCGCTGATGACGACGCCGAGGTCGGCGCCCAGGGCCTGGGTGAGGTAGGCGACCGCCGGGGTGGGCAGCACCCGGAGGCGGAGCACGTCGACGCCCGCCGAGGCGAGCCCGGCGACGACGGCGTGCTCGAGGAACTGTCCCGAGATGCGCGTGTCCCGGCCGACCACGGCGAGCGGGCGGTGGCCCTCGAACTCGCCCCGGTCCGCCAGGACACGGGCGGCGGCGACGGACAGGTCCAGGGCCAGCTCAGCGGTCAGATGACCGTTGGCCAGGCCCCGGACCCCGTCGGTGCCGAAGATGCGCGGCATGCGCGGGTGCTAGCGCTTCGAGAACTGAGGCGCCTTGCGGGCCTTCTTCAGTCCGGCCTTCTTGCGCTCGATGACGCGGGCGTCACGGGTCAGCAGGCCGGCCTTCTTCAGCGACGGCCGGTTGGCCTCCACGTCGATGGCGTTGAGGCAGCGGGCCACGCCGAGGCGCAGCGCGCCGGCCTGGCCGGTGATGCCGCCGCCGTGGATGCGGGCGATCACGTCGAAGCGGCCCTCCAGCTGGAGGTTCGCGAACGGCTCGTTCACGACCTGCTGGTGCAGCTTGTTCGGGAAGTAGGAGTCCAGGTCGCGACCGTTGACGGTCCACTTGCCGGTGCCGGGGACGATCCGCACGCGGGCGACGGCCTCCTTGCGACGGCCGGTGGCAGCCGCGGGGGCGATGGTCGCGGCACGCAGCGGGGCGTCGGCGGACGGCGCGCTCTCCGAGCTGTACGCGATGCCCTGCTCGTCGGCCTCGAAGGTCTCCTCGACCTCGTTGGTGTCAGCCATGTGTTCTCAGTCTCTTCTCTCGGTGCTCGTGCAGACGGACGACTACTGGGAGATCTGCTTGATCTCGTACGGCGTGGCCTTCTGGGCCTGGTGCGGGTGGTTGGGCCCGGAGTAGACCTTCAGCTTCTTCAGCATCTGACGGCCGAGCTTGTTCTTGGGGAGCATGCCCCAGACCGCCTTCTCGATGGCCTTGCGGGCGTCCTTGTCCAGGACCTCACCGATCGGGGTGGCCGACAGGCCGCCCGGGTAGCCCGAGTGGCGGTAGGACATCTTGGTGGTCTTCTTGTCACCCGACAGCGCGACCTTCTCGGCGTTGACGATGATCACGAAGTCGCCGGTGTCGACGTGCGGGGCGAAGATGGCCTTGTGCTTGCCGCGCAGGAGGTTGGCGGTCTGCACCGCGAGCCGGCCGAGGACGACGTCGGTGGCGTCGATGACGAGCCACTCACGCGTGATGTCGCCGGGCTTGGGACTGTACGTGCGCACGGAGGAACTTCCTTCGTTCGTAGGGCCCGGGCGACCCTGTGCCGTCCCGGGTGGTGGAGCCACGCCTTCTGACGAACACTGCCCGGTCTCCGGGCCCACCAGGTGGGCCGTTCTCCGGGTCTGCACCCTGATCCCGTGGCCGGGTCGGGGCGCGGCAGGAGGCGCGACTGACAAGAGTACGGGCCGCCGTTCCCGCAGGTCAAAACGCTGGTCCGGCGCCCGGCGGGCCGGGCCGCACCGGGACCGCCCCGCGTCGCTCCTCGGACACAGGGTTAGCACGACACCCGGCCGCCGACTAAGTTGAGCGGGTGACTGAATCCCTCACCGTCCGAGACAACCGCACCGGACAGGAGTACGAGGTCCCGATCACCGACGGCACCATCAAGGCCGCGGATCTGGGCAAGATCAAGTCGGTGGACGACGCGCCCGGCCTGGCCGTCTACGACCCCGGCTTCGTCAACACCGCTTCCTGTCGCAGCTCCGTCACCTACATCGACGGCGACAAGGGCATCCTGGAGTACCGCGGCTACCCGATCGAGCAGCTGGCCGAGAAGTCCACGTTCCTCGAAGTGGCCTACCTCCTCATCCACGGCGCGCTGCCCACCAAGGAGCAGTACGAGACCTGGGTGCACGAGATCACCTTCCACACGTTCGTGCACGAGAACGTGAAGTCGTTCATGCAGGGCTTCCGCTACGACGCACACCCGATGGGGATGCTGATGGCGTCGGTGGGGGCCCTCTCGACCTTCTACCCGGACGCGCGCAACATCAGCGACGCCGAGAACCGGCACATCCAGATCGTCCGGATGATCGCGAAGATGCCGACGCTGGGCGCCTGGGCCTTCCGCCACGCCCAGGGGAAGCCGTACGTCTACCCCGACAACGACCTGAGCTACACCGCGAACTTCCTCTCGATGCTCTTCAAGATGAGCGAGTCGAAGTTCGAGGCCGACGAGCGCCTGGTCAAGGCCCTCGACGTGCTCTTCATCCTGCACGCCGACCACGAGCAGAACTGCTCGACCAACGCGGTCCGCTCCGTCGGCTCCTCGCAGGTCGACCCGTACTCCGCGGTCTCGGCGGGCGTCGGTGCCCTCTACGGCCCCCTCCACGGCGGGGCCAACGAGGCCGTGCTGCGGATGCTGCGCCGGATCGGCACCAAGGACAACATCCCCGCGTTCATCCAGGGCGTGAAGGACGGCAACGAGCGGCTGATGGGCTTCGGCCACCGGGTCTACAAGAACTACGACCCGCGCGCCAAGATCATCAAGAAGGCCTGCGACGACGTCTTCGAGGTCACCGGGGTCAACCCGCTGCTCGAGATCGCCCAGGAGCTGGAGAAGATCGCGCTCGAGGACGAGTACTTCGTCCAGCGCAAGCTGTACCCGAACGTCGACTTCTACTCCGGCCTCATCTACGAGGCCTTCCAGTTCCCGCCGGAGATGTTCACCGTCCTGTTCGCCATCGGCCGCACCCCCGGCTGGCTGGCGCAGTGGTCGGAGCTGGTGCAGGACAAGGAGCAGAAGATCGCCCGGCCCAAGCAGATCTACACCGGCGAGCGCACCCTGGAGTTCGTGCCCGCGTCCGAGCGCTGGGCGTGAGCCGGGCGGGCGCACGCCCGGCCGGCGTCGTGCTCGACCTCGGCAACGTGCTGATCGACTGGGACCCCGTCGCGGCGGTCGCGGCGGGGGTCGGCGAGGACGAGGCGCGCCGGTTCTTCGCCGCCGACGACTTCGACTTCATGGCCTGGAACCACGGACCGGACTCCGGCGGGACGTGGGAGGAGGCCGAGGCCCTGGTGCGGCGGACCCACCCGCACTGGGAGCGGCACGCCCTCTCCTACCGTGAGCACTTCACGAGCTCGCTGCTCGGAGAGGTCCCCGGCACCGCCGACGTCGTCCGTGACCTGCACGCCGCCGGCGTCCCGATGGTCGGGCTGACCAACTGGTCCGCCGAGCTCTATCCGCACGCACCGGAGCGGTTCGAGGTGCTCGCCCTCCTCGACGACGTCGTCGTCTCGGGCGAGGTCGGCGCGGCCAAGCCTGACCCGGCCGCCTACCGGGCCGCCATCGACCGCACCGGGCTGCCCGCGGAGCGCCTGGTCTTCGTCGACGACAAGCAGCTGAACGTCGACGCCGCCGCCGACCTCGGCATGGACGCCATCGTGTTCACGACCGCCGAGGACCTGCGGGAGCAGCTCCGCCGGCGGGGCCTCCCGGTCTGACCGGACGCGACGCCGAGCCGGGTCTCCCGGGGCCGGGCCACGCGCCTCGGTCGCACCAGCTGCCGCGCCTCCCAGGCGTGTCCTGGGTCCCGTCGCTGACGCGTCCTCGAGTCCAGGTGTGCTTGGCTGTACGCGAGGTCTCCACCGCAGGACGACCTCGCCTCGGGAGGCGTGATGAGCGACGCGGGCCGGTCGGGAGCCGACGGCGTCGGCAACCGGACGGACCTGGCCGGAGAGGCCCCAGCACCGACCTCGACCGATGGCGCCCGGGGCGAGCGTCGGACCCGCGGGTGGCCGCGTCGTCGGTTCGTGGCCGTCGTGGCGACCGCTGTGCTGGTCGGTGGGGTCGCGGCCTACGCCTTCTGGTGGACCGAACCGGACGCCTTCGGGGGTCATGGCAACGGCGTGGGGGCACGTCAGCAGGCCACTCGGATGCACCCGGTGTCGATCAACATGGGCGAGGCGTTCGGCGACGACGAGACGATCACCGTGCACAGCGTTCGCCCCAACCTGGCGCGCAACACCGCGGCCGCCGACATCGACTTCGTGATCTGTGAGGTCCGCAGCCCCTACGGGCTGGCGGACTCCATCGACGACGCGTGCACGTCGGTCGAGCCGGTCGACGACCAGCGGCTGCGGCTCGGGGACGCCCTGTACGACGACCGCGCGATCATGATGACGATCACCCCGCACCGGGCCGGGACCGTCGTGGTCCGCGGCATGTGGGTCGACTACACCCGCGACGGGCACCACCTGTGGCAGACCGGCACCGAGCTGGCCGGCCTCGACGTGCGTCTCCGGGTCGAGTAGCCCGAGCTGGGTCAGCGCTGGCTCGCTGGTCACGCCCCGACCCGGCAGGTCCGCGGATCGCGGCATGTCCGGATCTCAGGCGGCGGTGCGCTGTCCACCTTCTCGCGGAGTAGATCGGTGGACAGCCCACCGGCGGTCGGCGCCGACACGGGGCAGCGGTGAGTGTTCCACCAAACCCAACGCCTGAAAGGTGGCTCACCCACCGCCGCGTTGCGACATCCGCAACTCGGGGCGGTCTCAACGGGTCGTCGCAACACTTCCTTGACTCGAGGAGGTCGCGATGGCGCGTCAGAGGTATCAGCGGTTGTCGCCGGCGGACGTCGACGAGATCTGGTTGCGGCTGCGGGCGGGACATGCGGTGAAGCC
>NZ_JBGAHF010000016.1:0-102083 GCF_044226305.1 Nocardioides sp.
AACGGGATAGCGACTCTGACTCCAGCGCGGCCGGCTCACAACCCCAACACCGGCACTTCGGACAAGCCACTCCGGGACCCGCCAGGACCCAGCCTAAACCCGCACTCCCCAAGGTGTCTTGACACAGAGGGGAGCCATGTGTGGGCGTGCTGAGTACCACGTCAGAGGCGGCGCGGCTCCAGCCGCACCAGCTGGGTGACGTGGTCGGGTTCGAGCTCGTCGAGGGTGGTGACGCCGAGCAGGCGCATGGTGCGTTCGACCTGGCCGCGGAGGATCTCGATGGTGCGGTCGACGCCGTCGCGGCCGCCGGCCATCAGGCCGTAGAGGTAGGCGCGGCCGATGAGGGTGAAGTGGGCGCCGTGGGCGAGGGCGGCGACGATGTCCTGGCCGGACATGATCCCGGTGTCCAGGTGCACCTCGACCCCGCGATGGTGCTCACCGACCGCCGTGACGACCTCGGGGAGCAGGTGGAAGGGGACCGGGGCGCGGTCGAGCTGGCGGCCGCCGTGGTTGGAGAGCAGCACGGCGTCGACGCCGGCGTCGGCCAGCCGGCGGGCGTCGTCGACGGTCTGCACGCCCTTGACCACGACCTTGCCGGGCCACTGGTCCTTGATCCAGGCCAGGTCGTCGTAGGTGACGGTGGGGTCGAACATCGTGTCCAGCAGGTCCGCCACCGTGCCCGACCAGGCGTCGAGTGAGGCGAACGCCAGGGGCTCGGTGGTGAGGAAGTTGATCCACCACGCCGGGCGCGGGATCGCGTTCAGCACGGTGCGCGGGCTCAGGGTCGGGGGGATGGTCATCCCGTTGCGCACGTCGCGCAGCCGCGCCCCGGCGACCGGGACGTCGACGGTGACCAGCAGCGTGTCGTAGCCGGCCTGTGCGGCCCGGTCGACCAGCGCCATCGACCGGTCGCGGTCCTTCCACATGTAGAGCTGGAACCAGTTCCGGGCCCCTGACGACGCCGGGGCGGCGGCGGCGACGTCCTCGATCGAGGTGGTGCCCATCGTGGAGAGCGAGAACGGGATGCCGGCCGCGGCGGCTGCGGTCGCGCCGGCGATCTCGCCCTCGGCGTGCATCATCCGGGTGAACCCGGTCGGTGCGATCCCGAACGGCAGCGCGACCCGCTGGCCGAGGACCTCCCGGGAGGTGTCGACGGTCGAGACGTCACGCAGGATCGCCGGACGGAACTCCACGTCCCCGAACGCCTGCCGCGCCCGGGCCAGCGACACCTCCCCGTCCGCGGCTCCGTCGGTGTAGTCGAACGCCGCCCTCGGGGTACGCCGCTTGGCGACCCGGCGCAGGTCCTCGACCGTCAACGCCGCCGCGAGCCGCCGCTGCTTCGGCGACATCGTCGGCTTCTTGAACTTCAGCAGGGGGGCCAGGTCGTGACGCTTGGGCACGTGCCGCTTCACAGGGATGCTCCTCGGCGGGTCGGCTGGTGGACGTCGGGTTCTCCCCGGCACGGTACCCAGCGCTGCCGTCCCGGCCGGTCAGGAGCGGATCGGGGGTGCGGTCGGCCCATCGGGCCGGCTCACTCGTCCCCGGCCCCGTCCTCCCCGAGCCGGGGCATCCGGACGGTCTCCGCGTCCGGCCCCGCCTCCGGGAACACCGGTGCCCGGCGACGAGGTGGGTGGTGGAGCAGCGGGACCCGCGGCGGGACCGGTCGTCGCAGCTCGAGCTGACGGCGGACGCGCTGCGCGAGGTCCAGCTCGCGCTCGACCCGCTTGACCGTGGCGAGCGCGCTCGCCTGGAGCTCGGCGAGGACCGGGTCGTCCACCGCCGTGCCGAGCTCCTCGAGCCGGGCGCGCGCCTCGGGCAGCCCGGCCATCGCCGCCCGCAGCGCCCCGAAGTCGGCCGAGGAGACCTGCCCCGCCGGCGCCGCCTCGAGGCGGACCAGCTCCCCGAAGGCGTCCACGGCGGCCGCGAGGTCGCGGAAGGTCTCGACGAGGACGAGCAGCACGTCCGAGGTGCCGTCGGCCCACGTGGGCCGGCCGGCCGTCGTGTCGGCGAGGGTGCGGTACATCGAGCGCACCGACAAGGCGGTGTGCTCGAGGGACTCGAGCCCGTGTCGCAGGCCCGGCCCGAGGTCTGGCGTGCCCACCGCGCGCACGTTGAGCCGGCGGCTCTGCTCGGCCCGCAGCAGCGCGGCGCCCACCCGCGGCACGTCGTGGTGGGTGATCCGCCGTGCGTCCCCGAGCCACGCTGCCGCAGCTCGGGCGACGGCGTCCGGGTCGCCCGCCAGCTGCTCGAGCGCGTCGGCCGAGCGACGCAGCAGGTCGCTGACCGCGTCGGCCAGCCCCTCGATCTCACGGCCGGCGTCCGAGGTCGGGATGCGGGGCGGGAAGAGCAGGTTGGCGGCGATGCCGACGGCGGCTCCGACGAGCGTCTCCGCGATCCGCTGGCCGGCGGCGGCCTCGGCGCCGAGCGCCCCCACGCCGAGCACGAGCATGCCGCTGATCGCGACCTCGATGAGGTTCGACCGCAGCCGGAGCGCCTGGCCGATCGTGATCGACACGAAGATCAGCACGCCGAGGCTCCACCACTCCAGCGGCACCACGGCCGCGAACGCGGTCGCGAGCGCCACCCCGACCACGACCGCCACCACGCGGTCCAGGCCGCTGGCCAGCAGCGACACGGGCGTCACCTGCACGACGAGCATCGCGGTGAGCGGCGCCAGCAACGGCTGGGTGCCCGGGAAGATCAGGACGGCGACCACGTAGCTCGCGACCGCCGCCACGGTGATGCGCAGCGACCAGAGCACGGCGCCGCGCCACCCGAGGCGGAACCGCCTCGCCTCGCGCGTGAGCCGCCCTCTCCACTCGTGCACGAGGTCAGCATTTCCGTCCGGGCGGTGGACGAAACGGCTCCGGGCGACCGGTCCACGTCCTCGTCGTAGGGGACGTGCGCGACCCTCCGGACTGGCAGGGTGAGGACATGGACGACGCGACGCTCGACGAACGCATCTCCCGCCTGTCCCTGGAGGGCAAGGTCGAGCTGTTGACCGGTGCCTCGATGTTCACCCTGCACGGCGACGACGCGGTCGGCCTGGCGCCGATGGCGTTCTCCGACGGTCCGACGGGCGTGCGCGGCCTGGACTTCACCGGCGGCCCGCTCACCTGCCTGTTCCCGAACGCCACGCTGCTCGCGTCGTCGTGGCGCACCGAGACGGCCGAGGAGGTCGGCCGGCTGCTCGCCGAGGAGGCGGAGCGCCAGCACATCCACGTGGTGCTCGGCCCGACCGTGAACCTGCACCGCAGCCCCCTGGGCGGGCGCCTCTTCGAGGCCTACTCCGAGGACCCACTGCTGACCGGCCGGTTCGCCGCGGCGTACGTCTCCGGCCTGCAGGCGCAGGGGATCGGGGCCTGCGTGAAGCACCTGGTCGCCAACGAGGCCGAGACCGACCGGCACGGCGTCGACAGCGTCGTCGACGAGCGGACGCTGCGCGAGCTCTACCTGCTGCCGTTCGAGATCGCGGTCGAGGACGCCGACCCGTGGTCGCTGATGGCCGCCTACAACAACGTCAACGGCATCCCCGCGACCGAGCAGGGCCCGATCAACAACGGGATCCTCAAGGGCGAATGGGGCTGGACCGGCCTGCTGATGTCGGACTGGTTCGCGACGCAGTCGGCCGGGCCGGCCGCGAACGGCGGCCTGGACCTGGTGATGCCGGGTCCGTTCGGGCCCTGGGGACCCGCGCTGGTCGCAGCCGTCGAGGCGGGCGAGGTCGAGGAGTCCGTCGTCGACGACCACGTCCGGCGGCTGCTGAGGCTGGCCGACCGCGTCGGGGCGCTCGACGAGCCCCGCACGTGGCGCACCGACCTGCCCGAGCCGGGCGGCGACGTACGGCGCGAGCAGCTGACGCGGCTGGCCGCCGAGGGCATGACCGTGCTGGCCAACGACGGCGCCCTGCCGCTGACCCGCGACGCGTCGGTGGCGCTCGTCGGCCGGCCGGCGCTCGAGACCGCCTGCATGGGCGGCGGCTCGGCGGCGGTGCGGGCACCGCACCAGGTGAGCATCGCCGCCGGGCTGACCGCGGCCACGGACGGCGTGAGCGTCGTCGACGGCGTCGCCGTGCGTGGACGGCCCCGGGCGGCGCTGCCCGGCGTCCTCACCGACCCCGTCACCGGCGGGCCCGGCATGCGGGTCCGGATGTACGGACCGTCCGGGGCGCTGCTCTCCGACGCCGTGTCGGAGGAGTCACGCACCGTCGGGTTCATGCCGGACCAGGAGCTGGCCGAGCCGGTCACGCGGGTCGCGCTGTCGGCCGTCGTGCCGGCGGGCGCGATGCGGGTCGGGTTCCTCGGGGTCGGAACCGCGACGGTGACGATCGGGGCGACGTCGTACGACGTCACGCTGGAGTCGGAGTCCACCGACATCGGCGGCGACTTCCTGCGCCCGCCCGGCTGGCAGACCGACGTCGTCCTCGACCAGCCGACCGAGCTGGTCGCCGACCTGACCCTGGGCGGCTGGGCCGGCCTCGGGCTGGTCGCCGAGCCGACGCCACCGACCGACGACGAGGCGATCGCCGCGGCAGTGGCCGCCGCCTCCGCCGCCGACGTCGCGGTCGTCGTCGTCGGGCTCACCGACGAGCAGGAGACCGAGGCCTTCGACAAGTCGACGCTCGCGCTGCCCGGCCGCCAGGACGAGCTGGTCACCGCGGTCGCGGCCGCGGCCCGCCGCACGGTCGTCGTCGTCAACGCCGCCACCCCGGTCCTGATGCCGTGGCGCGACCAGGTCGACGCGATCCTGTGGGCCGGCCTGCCCGGCCAGGAGGGCGGTCACGCCGTCGCCGCCGCGCTGCTCGGCGACATCGAGCCGGCCGGACGGCTGGTCACCTCGTTCCCTGCCGCCGACGGCGCGTCACCGGCGTGGGAGGTCGTCCCGACCGACGGGCGGCTGGTCTACGACGAGGGCGTCCACGTCGGCTACCGCGGGTTCGCCGCCCGCCGGGCTCCCGCCCCGGCGTACTGGCTCGGCTGGGGCCTGGGCTACGGCGAGTGGGAGTACGGCGAGGTCGCGCTCGCCGGCTCGACGCTGACCGTCGGGCTGACCAACGTCTCGGCGCGCGCCTCGCGCGAGGTCGTGCAGGTCTACCTGCAGCCGGCCGAGGACGACCAGCCGATCCGCCTGGTCGGGTGGACGACCGTGTCGCTGGCGGCCGGCGAGAGCCGCGCCGTCGACGTCGCCTGCGACCCGCGCGCCATGCGGACCTGGGCGGACGGGGAATGGCGTCCGCTCACCACCGGCCGGCTGCTGGTCGCCCGCGGCCTCGGCGACCTCCGGGGTGAGGTGGCGCTGCCGGCGTCCGAGGCCTCGCCTCCGCCGGTCGGCTGAACTAGAGTCGGCTGCCGAGCCTGCGGGACGAGGCGTCCCGATCTCGGGTGTGGGCGTGGCCCGAGGAGGGCTCATGTCGGAGGCATTCATCCTGGAGTTCCGCGGTGTCGGAGCCGAGGCGTACCACCGGGTCAACGAGATCCTCGGTGTGGACATGACGGCAGGGACCGGCCTGCCGCCCGGGCTGGCGGCACACACCGGCGCCGCGACCGCCGACGGTCTGCTGGTCCTCGAGGTCTGGGACTCCCGGGAGGCGGCCGGTGAGTTCCTGAGCTCGCGGCTGGGCGCCGCCCTCGCCGAGGCCGGGGTGCCGGAGCCGTCGCGGCGGGAGTGGATGTCGCTCGAGGGCAGCTTCGTCCGCTAGCCGGGTCGCAGCGGCTCCGGCGACCGAGCCGACATGGCGTCCCGGTGGATGCCCGCCAGGTCGCCACCTCGAGCCCGACGTCGAGCGCGCCGTCACAGGAGTCCCTCGAGCCGGGCGGCGAGCGACTCCTCGACGGCCTGGGTGACCGCCGCCTCGACCTGCTGGTCGAGGGTCTCCTGGTCGTCGAGGTTCGCCAGGAGGGTGGGCAGGTCGAGGTCGTCGATCGCGCGGGTGAGGATGTCGTCGGTCTTCAGCGCTGCGTCGACCACCGGGTCCGGGAGCGCCCGGATCGCGGCCTCGAGCAGGGGGTTGAGGTCGGCGTTGTCGAGCGCGTCGTCCACCAGGTCCGACGCCGGCGGCAGGGTGCCGTCCCCCTCCATCCGTCGGACGGCGTCGAGCAGGCCGTCGTGCAGTGCCTCGATCTCGGCGTCCGTGCGGGTGCCGGGCTGGGCGAGCTCCAGCGTCAGCGCCTCGCGGCTGACGCCGAGGCGGCAGGCCGCACCGTCGATCCCGAGCAGCACGAGCCGCTCGGTGAGGCCGTCGATGCCGTCGGCACGTGAGGTGACGGTCCGGGCGGCGCACGGGTCGGCGGGCTCGAGAGGCTCGAACGAGCCGCCTCCGTAGGCGACCTGCACGCCGAGCACGGCACTCACCAGGACGATCGCGAGCGCCGGCAGGCCGACCAGGCGGGAGAGACCGGTCATGGGGTCCTCCTGCGGGGAACGACCACGGTCAGCAGGGCGAGCACCGCGAGCCCGGCGCCGATGAGGAACGAGTCGCGGAAGGCCCAGGTCGCCGCTCGCTCCAGCTGGGCGTCGAGGTCGCGCTCGAGCCGGGCGGCGGCGGGACGTTCCTCCGGCTCGAGGTCCGCCGTCGCGAACGCCTCGGACAGGTCGGGCACCCGACCCCGCTGCTGCACCAGCTCGTGGCCGAGCGCCTGCGCGACCGCGACCCTGTCCTCCGGCAGCAGCGGAGCATCGAGGACCAGGGCGGTGATCGCCTCCTGGGCGGGCACCTGGGCCTCCTCGAGGTCGCCGGTGAAGACCGGCGTCAGGATCGCCAACCCCACGACCACCCCGAGGTGGCGGGCACTGATCGTCCACCCCGCGTGGCGGATCCGCGGCAGGCGCAGCTCCATCGCCTGGGAGGTGAGCCGGTCGATCGTCAGCCCGAGGCCGAGTCCGACCAGCGCCTGGGGCGCGACCGTCCAGACCAGGTCGGCCGAGGGCGGGATCGCGAGGCCGACCAGCCCACCCGCGATGAGGAAGCAGCCCGAGGCGACCTCGACCTCCGGCGGAGGTCCCAGGACCCGGGCGACCGGGCGGGCGGCCAGAGCCGCGAGCGGCACCACCGAGACGGCCAGGGCCGCGACCCCCGGGGACCTGCGCCAGCCCTCGACCAGGAGCAGGACCAGCAGGAACAGCGCCGCGGTGAGCGCCGCCGACAGGAGCGCGAGGGTCAGGAGCGGACGGACTGCGGGCCGGTGCCGGTCCGGTGCCGGCAGGGGGACGGATCCCACGGCGATCGCGGCCGGCACGGCGAGCACGGCGACCGGCACCTGCACCACGAAGATCGCCTGCCACGAGAAGGCCTGGGTGAGCAGCCCGCCGGCGAACGGCCCGATGGCCGTGCCGACCACGCCGGCCGTCACCCAGGCCGCGACGCCGCGGCGCTCGCCGTGCACCGCGACCAGGAGCTCCAGGCAGCCGACCAGCGCCAACGCACCTCCGAGCGCCTGGACGCACCGCGCCGCGATCAGCGCCTCGATCGACGGCGCCACCGCGCACCACGCCGAGGCGGCGGCGAACACGGCGATGCCGGCGGCGCCGACGATCCGTGGCTGGGTCCGGCCGAAGACGACGGCCGTGGGTACGGCGGCGAGCCCCAGCACGAGGTTGAAGGCGATCAGCACCCAGGCCACCTGCTCGACGGAGGCGTCCAGGTTCCGGAGGATGTCGGGCAGCGCGAGCGTCACCACGGCCGAGTCCGCGAGCACCAGCGCGACGGCCACGGCGAGCAGGGCACCCACGACACGACGCACCCGGCCATCCTCGCAGTGCACGCGCCCTCCCCGCGCGCGACGGCCGAAGGCGGCGGACGCGGTCAGGGCGGGCTTCGCAGCCCGGCACATCTACTTCTGAGGGGCCGCTGCTGTCAGCGCTGCGCTGCGAAGAACTCCTCGAGCAGCGCGGCCGACTCCTCGGCCAGCACGCCGGCCACCACCTCGGGTCGGTGGTTGAGCCGGCGGTCGCGCACGACGTCCCAGAGGCTGCCGACCGCGCCGGCCTTGGGGTCCCAGGCACCGAAGACGACCCGGTCGACCCGGGCCAGGACGGCCGCGCCCGCGCACATCGTGCACGGCTCGAGGGTGACCACGAGGGTGTGGCCGTCGAGCCGCCACCCACCGCGGGCGGCGGCCGCGGCGCGCAGCGCGACCACCTCGGCGTGGCCGGTCGGGTCGTGGTCGGCCTCGCGCACGTTGCGGCCGGCCGCGACCGGTGCCCCGTCCGGGCCGAGCACGACGGCGCCGATCGGGACATCGCCGGTCGCCAGCGCGGCGCGCGCCTCGGCGAGGGCGGCCCGCATCGGGCCGACCCACCGCTCGTCGCTCACGCGGACGTGAGGCCGACGATGTCGTCGAAGAGCTTGCCGAACCCGAGGCGGCGCGCGACGTCGGACAGCAGCTCGTCGGGGTAGAGGTCGACGTCGTCGAGCAGCACCCCCATGTCCATCGCGTTCATGCCGAGGTCGCCGAGCAGGTCGAGGTCGCCGGCGGGGCCGTCCTCGTCCTCGTCGTCGGGCTGCGGGAGCCCGAGGAAGTCCACCGCCGAGCTGGCCAGCTCCCACTCGGACGCGGCGGTGAAGTCGGAGAGCAGCACCCGCGTGCTCGCGCCCGCGACGCGCACGATGAGGAAGAAGTCCTCGTCGACCGCCACCATCCCGACCGCGCCCCCGTCACCGGGGAAGCGGCGCAGGGCGTGGACGAGGGTGTCGACGTCCTCGAGCACGTCGAGGACGAGCTCCTCGACGGTCCAGGAGCCGTCCTCGCGGTAGGCGGCGAGGGCGTAGTCCACCGCGTCGGTCTGCTCAGCCATGCCGTACCTCCGCTCGCTGCTCCTGCTTCCGGTCCCGGTCGCCCTCCAGAGTGGCAGACCGGTGGCACCCGGCCAACCCCCTTTGGGCCTGCGGGTGCGAGGTCCAAGTGCCTGCCCGGGCCCTGTGGGGGGCGGTCGGGGTGCCCTAGGGTTCGGGCATGCGCACGCACGTCGTCGACCACCCGCTCGTGGCCCACAAGCTGACCCACCTCCGTGACGAGCGGACCGACTCCCCGACCTTCCGCCGCCTGGCCGACGAGCTGGTGACCCTGCTCGCCTACGAGGCGACCCGCGACGTCCGGGTGGCGCCCCACGAGATCGTCACACCGGTCGCGCCGACGACCGGCGTCTCGCTCGCGTCGCCGAAGCCCCTGGTCGTGCCGATCCTGCGGGCCGGCCTCGGCATGCTCGACGGGATGATGCGGCTGCTGCCGACCGCCGAGGTCGGCTTCCTCGGCATGATCCGCAACGAGGAGACGCTCGAGGCGTCGACGTACGCCGAGCGGCTGCCCGACGACCTGTCCGGCCGGCAGTGCTACGTGCTCGACCCGATGCTCGCGACCGGCGGCACCCTGGCCGCCGCGATCCGCTTCCTCACCGACCGCGGCGCCGACGACATCACCGCGATCTGCCTGCTCGCCGCGCCCGAGGGCTGCGCACGCCTCGAGCGCGACCTCGAGGGCCTCGACGTCCCGGTCACCGTGGTGACCGCGGCGATGGACGAGCGGCTCAACGACAAGGGCTACATCGTCCCGGGGCTCGGCGACGCCGGCGACCGGTTGTACGGCGTGGTGGGCTGACCGCCCTCCGCGCACTCAGCCCGGGAAGATCTGCACGGTGCCGGTGGCCACGAGCACCAGCAGCACCAGCACGAGCAGGCCGAGGGCGACGTAGGCCCACTCCTTGGAGACCCGGCTCTCGTCGGACTCGGGCGCGTCGTAGCGGTGCCCGTCGGGGCGGGCCAGGCGCTCGTCGTCGTCGGTCATGCCCGGTCAACGAGGCACGGACCGGAACGTCCCGTGTGATCCCCGTGACCTCGGCACGCGTGTTCGGCCCGGTTCGTACAGTGGAGTCGTGACCGGACCGAGCGAGGAGTCGAGCGGCGACCGACCGGGTCCGGACTGGCAGCGCCTCGACCTGCAGCGGCCCGACGAGGACTTCCGGCGCTTCCTGCTCGAGCACCGGTTCGGCATGGACGAGGTCGTCACCAAGCTCAACATCCTGCGCGACGAGTTCGCCCACCTGCACGACTACAACCCGATCGAGACCGTCTCCGCCCGGCTGAAGACGCCCGAGAGCCTGCTCGAGAAGATCGCGCGCAAGGGGCTCTCGCTCGAGGAGCGGCCGTCCTTCGACGCCGTCCGGGACCGGGTCACCGACATCGCCGGCGTGCGGGTCGTCTGCAGCTTCACCTCCGACGTCTACCGCGTCTTCGAGCTGCTGACCGAGCAGCCGGACATCACGACGGTCGAGGTGCGCGACTACGTCGCGACCCCGAAGCCCAACGGCTACCGGAGCCTGCACGCGCTCGTCGAGGTGCCGGTCTTCCTCTCGGGTGGGGCGACCCCGGTGACGGTCGAGGTGCAGTTCCGCACGGTCGCGATGGACTTCTGGGCCAGCCTGGAGCACAAGATCCACTACAAGTACCGCCACGACGTGCCCGCCGAGCTGCTCGACCGGCTGCGCGAGGCGGCGGAGACCTCCTACGCCCTCGACGAGACGATGGAGCGCCTCCACCAGGAGGTGCGCGGCCTCGAGGACCTGCCCGACGCGGTCGTGGCCGAGCTCCGCGGCGGGGCCGCCCACCCGGACGCCCGTCTGGTCGCGGCGCTGCGCCGGATCGGGGATCAGCTGCCGGAGCCGGCCGAGGGCGTCAGCGCGAACGACTCCAGCTCCTCGTAGCGCGGCCGCCCGCCTGCACCCTCGCCGAGGTACGACGCCACCAGCACCACCCGGTCCGCGACCCAGCGCGGCCCGGCGTAGGAGTCGAGCAGCCGGACCCAGTCCGAGACCTCGGTCGGGCGGCCCAGGCGTGCCAGGGTGACGTGCGGCCGGAACCGCTGCCCGTCCAGGGCGATCCCGGCGCGGTTGGCCGCTGCCCGGCAGCCGGTCGCGAGCCGGTCCAGCTCGGTGCGCGCGGGCTCGTCGAGGTCGAGGCCGGCCCACAGCACCCGCGCCCGGCCGGCGTTCGGGAACGCGCCGCCGCCGGCCACGGCCGTCTCGAACGCGGTCCGGCGCGCCGCCGCACGGGCCAGCCGCTCGATCAGGTCGTCGAGCCGCCGCTCCTCCACCTCGGCCAGGAACGCCAGGGTGAGGTGCAGCTGCTCCCGGGTCGCCCACCGGTACGGCGCGGCAGCCCGTCGTACGTCGAGGAACCCGTCGAGGTGGTCGACGGCCTCGGGCGGCGGCACCAGGGCCGCGAACATCCGCAGGGTGGCCGCCATCAGCCGATCTGGGTGCCCAACGCGGAGCCGATCCCGTAGGTGACCGCCATCGCGAACACCCCGCCGGCGACGTTGCGCAGCACCGCGCGGCCCGGGCGGGCGTAGCCGAGCCGCGCGCTCACGAAGCCGGTGAGCGCGAGCGTGACGACCACGACGGCGACGGTCACCCAGATCCGCGCGGACTCCGGCGCGAGCAGGATCGTGAGCAGCGGGAGGAGGGCGCCGGCGGTGAAGGCGAGCATCGAGGCCCAGGCGGCGTGCCACGGGCTGGTGATGTCGTCGGGGTCGATCCCGAGCTCGGCCTCGGCGTGCGCTCCGAGCGCGTCGTGCGCGGTGAGCGCCGTCGCGACCTCGAGGGCGAGGGCCTCGTCGAGGCCCTTCTCCATGTAGATGCCGGTCAGCTCGGCGAGCTCCTCCTCCGGCTCCTCGCGCAGCTCGCGCCGCTCCTTGGCCAAGATGGCGAGCTCGGAGTCGCGCTGGGTGCTGACCGAGACGTACTCCCCCGCGGCCATGCTCATCGCACCCGCGGCGAGGCCGGCGACGCCCGCGACCATGATCGCCGTGCGGTCGCTGGTGGCGCCGGCGACGCCGATCACGATGCCGGCGGTCGACACGACCCCGTCGTTCGCACCCAGGACGGCGGCGCGCAGCCAGTTGAGCCGGCTCTTCAGCCCGTTCTGGTGGGGTTCGTCGGCGTGGGGGCCGACCGGGGCCTCGATGTCACCGGCGGTCATGTCCGCATCCAAACCCGCGGCGGGCAGGGCTGCAAGCAAGGGTTGCCTGCGCTCACGCGTCCTGCCCCGCCTCCTGCGGCTCCTCGATCCGCCGCGGCATGAGCGCCCCCACACCCAGTAGCGCGACGGCGGCGATCGCCGAGGCGAGGAGGACGTCGTGGATCGCGGGCTCGAGGACCGACGCGGTGAGGTCCGCGACGTTCGGGACCCCGCGACCGAGGCTGGTCGCGACCTCGTGGTTGACGATCGCGCCGAAGACGGCCACCCCGAGGGCGCTGCCGACCGAGCGGGCGAACATCGTGGACCCGGTGGCGACGCCGCGGTCCTGCCAGGTCACCGAGGACTGGGCGGCGATGATCGACGGGCTCGCGACCAGCCCGAAGCCGATGCCCATCACGAAGCAGGGCACGGCGAGCGTGAGCAGCGAGCTGTGCGGGCCGATCAGGAGCAGCAGGGCCGCGCCCACGGCGCCGATCACGCCGCCGATCAGCATCGTGGCGCGGAACCCGAGGGTGAGGTAGAGGCGACCGGAGTTCGACGCCGCGATCGGCCAGCCCAGGGTCATCGCCGCGAGGGCGAACCCGGCGGCGACGGCGCCGTACCCGAGCACGCTCTGGGCGTAGAGCGGGATGTAGGTCGTCAGGCCCATCATCAGCACCCCGACGACCAGCGACGCGGCCATCGCCGCGACCAGCACGCGGTGCCGCAGCAGCCAGAGCGGCAGCACCGGCTCGGCGGCCCGCCGCTCCGCCAGGACGAACCCGGCGAGCAGCACCGCGGCGGTCAGGAAGAGCCCCACGCTGGTGGGCGAGCCCCACGCCCAGCGGACCCCGCCCTCGAGCAGGGCCAGCAGGAGCAGCACGCCGCCGGCGGTGAGCAGCAGCGACCCGGCGTAGTCGATCCGGTGCCGGCGCCGCTCGACCTGCTCGTGGAGGTTGCGCCAGATCATCGCCGCTGCGACGAGGCCGAGCGGCAGGTTGATGAGGAAGATCCAGCGCCACGAGGCGTAGTCGGCGAACACCCCGCCCAGGGTCGGGCCGACCACCGAGGCGATCGCCCAGACCCCGGCGACGTAGCCCTGGACCTTGGCCCGCTCCTCGAGGGAGTAGATGTCGCCGACGATCGTCATGCTCATCGGCTGGACCGCGCCGGCGCCGAGCCCCTGGACCGCGCGGAAGGCGATCAGGGCGCCCATGCTCCAGGCCACGCCGCACAGCAGCGAGCCGAGCACGAACAGCCCGATGCCGACCAGCATCACCGGCTTGCGCCCGAACTGGTCGGCGAGCTTGGAGTAGACCGGCACGGTGACCGCCTGCGCCAGCAGGTAGATCGAGAACAGCCACGGGAACTGGGTGAACCCGCCCAGGTCCTCGACCACGGCCGGGACGGCGGTGGCGAGGATCGTGGAGTCGATCGCCACGAGCGCGAGGCTCAGCATCACCGCGAGGAGCACGGGCCCGCGGTCGCTGCGCAGCCCGACGCTGGCCCGGGACACCTCGTTCACCGTCACGAGGGCCCAACCGGGGCGGACGGCGCATTTGTTCCCCCGGTCGTTCCTCTAGCGTCGACGTGACGAAGGCCGTGTTCGCGGCAGCGGTGATCGGGGTACAGGTGTGCTTGGATCGATCAAAGCCGGGGGTGGACGAGGTGGAGGGTGCTGTGGAGAGCTGGCCGGGACAGCCGTATCCGTTGGGCGCGACGTTCGACGGGAGCGGGACGAACTTCGCGTTGTTCAGCGAGGTCGCCGAGAAGGTGGAGCTGTGCCTCTTCGACGCCGCCGGGGAGGAGACCCGGGTCGAGCTGACCGAGGTCGACGCCTACGTGTGGCACTGCTACCTGCCCTCGGTGCAGCCGGGGCAGCGCTACGGCTACCGGGTGCACGGACCCTGGGAGCCCGAGAAGGGACTGCGCTGCAACCCCAACAAGCTGCTGCTCGACCCCTACGCCAAGGCGACGACGGGCGAGATCGACTGGGACCAGGCGCTGTTCTCCTACAACTTCGGTGCCGAGGACTCGCGCAACGACGACGACTCGGCGCCGCACATGACGCACGGCGTCGTCATCAACCCGTTCTTCGACTGGGAGGGCGACCGCCGGCCGCACCGTCCCTACAACGAGTCGGTGATCTACGAGGCCCACGTCAAGGGCCTCACCCAGCTGCACCCCGAGGTGCCCGAGGAGATGCGCGGCACCTACGCCGGGCTCGCGCACCCGGCGATCGTCGACCACCTCACCAAGCTCGGCATCACCGCGATCGAGCTGATGCCGGTGCACCAGTTCGTGCAGGACAGCGTGCTGCTCGACAAGGGTCTGCGGAACTACTGGGGCTACAACACCCTCGGCTTCTTCGCCCCGCACGAGGACTACTCCGTGGCCGCCCGCGAGGAGCAGGCGCTCGGCCAGCAGGTGCAGGAGTTCAAGTCGCTGGTCAAGGCCATGCACGCGGCCGACATCGAGGTCATCCTCGACGTGGTCTACAACCACACCGCCGAGGGCAACCACCTCGGCCCGACGCTCAGCTTCAAGGGCATCGACAACGCGGCGTACTACCGCCTGGTCGAGGACGACCTGCGCTACTACATGGACTACACCGGCACCGGCAACAGCCTCAACGTGCGGCACCCGCACTCGCTCCAGCTGATCATGGACTCGCTGCGCTACTGGGTGACCGAGATGCACGTCGACGGCTTCCGGTTCGACCTCGCCTCGACCCTGGCGCGCGAGTTCTACGACGTCGACCGGCTGTCGACGTTCTTCGAGCTCGTGCAGCAGGACCCGGTCGTCAGCCAGGTCAAGCTGATCGCCGAGCCCTGGGACATCGGCCCCGGCGGCTACCAGGTCGGCGGCTTCCCGCCGCAGTGGACCGAGTGGAACGGCAAGTACCGCGACACCGTCCGCGACTTCTGGCGCGGCGAGCCGTCGCTCGGCGAGTTCGCGTCGCGACTGGCCGGCTCGGCGGACCTCTACGAGCACACCGGCCGGCGCCCGGTCGCGAGCATCAACTTCATCACCGCCCACGACGGCTTCACGCTCCGCGACCTGGTGTCCTACGACGAGAAGCACAACGAGGCGAACGGCGAGGACAACAACGACGGCGAGAGCCACAACCGGTCGTGGAACCACGGTGTCGAGGGCCCGACCGACGACCCGGAGATCCTCGGCGCCCGCGCCCGCGCCCAGCGCAACTTCATCGCCACGCTGCTGCTCAGCCAGGGCGTGCCGATGCTGCTGCACGGCGACGAGCTCGGCCGCACCCAGCAGGGCAACAACAACACCTACGCCCAGGACTCCGAGATCAGCTGGGTGCACTGGGACGACGTCGACCAGCCGCTGGTCGAGTTCACCGCGGCGGTGGCGCGGCTCCGACGCGAGCACCCGACCTTCCACCGCAAGCGGTTCTTCACCGGGGACGCCGTCCGGGTCGCCGACGGTGGCGACGGCGACCGCCTCAACGACATCGTCTGGCTGCACCTCGACGGCCGGCCGATGGAGGACGCCGACTGGAACGGCGGCGCGCAGGCGCTCGGCATGTACCTCAACGGCCACGGCATCGCCAGCGTCGACGCCCGCGGCCGCACGATCGTCGACGACCACTTCCTGCTCTACTTCAACGCCGACGGCGAGGCCGTGGTCACCCTGCCCAACGAGGAGTACGCCGACGCGTGGGAGGTCGTGATCGACACCGGCGGCTCGGCCGACGACACGGGGATCCTCCCGGCCGGCGGCAAGCTCACGCTCCCGCACCGCAGCATGGTCGTGCTGCGCGAGCGCCTCGAGCCCGAGGTCGAGCCCGACCACTCGGTCGCGGCCTCGGTCGCCCAGGCCCGGAAGCAGTGAGCCTGGCGATGCGCGTCCCGGCGTCGACGTACCGGCTGCAGATCACGCCCGAGTTCGACCTGTTCGAGGCGGCCCGCCGGCTGCCGTACCTGCACGACCTCGGCGTCGACTGGGTCTACCTGTCGCCGATCCTGCCCTCCGAGCCCGGCAGCCAGCACGGGTACGACGTGGTCGGGTTCGACCGCGTCGACCCGCAGCGCGGCGGCTCCGAGGGGCTCGCGGCGCTGTCCGCCGAGGCCCGTCGGCTCGGCATGGGCGTGCTGGTCGACATCGTCCCGAACCACGTCGGGATCGCGACCCCGGCCGAGAACCCGTGGTGGTGGGACGTCCTGCGGCTCGGCCGCGAGTCCGAGCACGCGACGGCGTTCGACGTCGACTGGGCCGCCGGCGACGGACGCATCCTGGTCCCGGTCGTCGGGGACGGTGACGAGGGCTCGATCCGCATCGAGGACGGCCCGGACGGCCCCGAGGTCCGCTACCACGACCAGCGCTTCCCGATGGCGCCCGGCACCACCACGCTCGAGGAGCAGCACTACGCGCTGGTGAACTGGCGGCGCGCCGACACCGACCTCAACTACCGGCGGTTCTTCGCGGTCAACACCCTCGCGGCCGTGCGGGTGGAGGACCCCGAGGTGTTCGCCGCGAGCCACGCCGAGGTCCGGCGCTGGTTCGAGGAGGGTCTCGTCGACGGGCTCCGCGTCGACCACCCCGATGGCCTGCGCTTCCCGGGGCGCTACCTCGACGACCTCGCCGACCTGACCGGCGGCGCCTACGTCCTGGTCGAGAAGATCCTGGAGCCGGGCGAGGAGCTGCCGCGGGACTGGGCGACGGCGGGCACCACGGGCTACGACGCGCTCGCACACATCGACCGGGTCCTCACCGACCCGGCGGGCGAGAAGCCGCTCGATGCGCTCGAGACCAGGCTCCGCGGAGGCTGGCTGCACTGGCCGTCGTACGTCGAGGCGATGAAGCTCCGCGTCGCCAACGGCATCCTCAACGCCGAGGTCCGCCGGATCGTGCGCGAGATCCGCCGCACCGACGACTCGGTGCCCGAGGGCGAGCTCCGGGACGCCGTCGCGTGGACGCTCGCGGCGTTCCCGGTCTACCGCTCCTACCTGCCCGAGGGGCGCCAGCACCTCGACGAGGCGCTCGAGTCCGCTCGGATCCAGAGCCAGCAGTTCGAGGACTTCCGTGCGGTCGACCTGCTCGAGCGGGTGCTGGCCGACCCGTGGATCCAGCCGGCCCGGCGGTTCCAGCAGACCAGCGGCATGGTGATGGCCAAGGGCGTCGAGGACTGCGCGTTCTACCGCTGGGCGCGCCTCACCTCGCTCAACGAGGTCGGCGGCGACCCGAGCGTGTTCTCGCTCGACGTCGACGGCTTCCACGAGGCGATGGCCGTGCGACAGCGGGACTGGCCGCACGCGATGACGACGCTGTCGACCCACGACACCAAGCGCGGCGAGGACGTGCGGGCGCGGATCACCGTGCTCGCCGAGATCCCGGACGTCTGGGCGGCGGCGCTGGACGAGCTCCTGCGGCTCGCGCCGGTCCCCGACCCGGCCTTCGGGTCCCTGCTGTGGCAGGCGGTCCTCGGCGCCTGGACGCCTGACCACCTCCCCGACCTGCCGGAGCGCCTCCACGGGTACGCCGAGAAGGCGATGCGCGAGGCCGGCGACCGCACCACGTGGACCGAGCCCGACGAGGCCTACGAGGCCGCGGTGCACGCCGCAGTCGACACGGTCTTCACGTCGGCGGACGTGCAGCGGGTGCTCGGCGACCTCGCCGCCCGCGTCGACGCCCCCGGCCGCTCGAACGCGCTCGCCGCGAAGCTGCTCGCGATCACCCTCCCCGGCGTGCCCGACGTCTACCAGGGCAGCGAGCTGTGGGAGACGTCGCTGGTCGACCCGGACAACCGCCGGCCGGTCGACTTCGACCACCGGGCCGCGGTGCTGGCCGGGGAGGACGGCGACGACGCGGTCGACAAGCTGCACGTCACCTGCACCGCGCTGACCCTGCGCCGCGACCGGCCCGAGCTCTTCACGTCCTACACCCCCGTCGCCGCCGAGGGGGACGCCGCCGGCCACGTGCTGGCGTTCGACCGCGGCGGCGCGATCACGGTCGCGACCCGGCTCCCGGTCGGGCTCGAGGCCGCGGGCGGCTGGGGCGACACCACGCTCACGCTGCCGCCAGGCAGGTGGCACGACGCGCTCACGGGCGCGCCCGCCTCGCCACGGCTCGCCGACCTGCTCCGCGACCTGCCGGTCGCCCTGCTGGTGAGGGAGGACGCGTGAAGCCAGGACGCGGACCGTTCGACGTCTGGGCGCCCCGCGCCGACCGCCTCCGCGTGGTCATCGGCGGCGAGACGGTCGAGATGACCCGGGGCGCCGACGGCTGGTGGACACCGGCCGAGCCCACGCCCGACGTCGCCGGCGCGGCGGTCGACTACGGCTACCTCATCGACGACGAGGACACCCCGCGGCCGGATCCGCGCTCGCGCCGCCAGCCGGCCGGGGTGCACCAGCTGTCCCGCACCGACGACCCGGCGACGTACCGCTGGAACGACGCTGGGTGGACCGGCCGCCAGCTCGCCGGGTCGGTGATCTACGAGCTGCACGTCGGGACGTTCACGCCGGAGGGCACCTTCGACGCCGCGCTCGGGAGGATCGACCACCTCCGCGAGATCGGCGTCGACCTCGTCGAGCTGATGCCGGTCAACGCGTTCAACGGCACCCACAACTGGGGGTACGACGGCGTCGCCTGGTTCGCGGTCCACGAGGGCTACGGCGGCCCGGACGGCTACCGCCGGTTCGTCGACGGCTGCCACGCCGCCGGCCTGGGCGTGATCCAGGACGTCGTCTACAACCACCTCGGACCGTCGGGCAACTACCTGCCCGAGTTCGGGCCCTACCTCAAGGACGGCGCCAACACCTGGGGCGACCTGGTGAACCTCGACGGCCCGGACTCCGACGAGGTGCGCCGCTACGTCCTCGACAACGTTCGGATGTGGCTCGAGGACTACCACGTCGACGGCCTGCGCCTCGACGCCGTGCACGCCCTCAGCGACTCCGGCCACCAGCACCTGCTGGAGGAGATGGCGGTCGAGGTGGCCGCGCTGTCGGCGTACCAGCGCCGGCCGCTCACCCTGATCGCCGAGTCCGACCTCAACGACACCCGCCTGGTGCGGCCGCGCGAGGCCGGCGGCTACGGGCTGGACGCGCAGTGGAGCGACGACTTCCACCACGCGCTGCACGTCGCGCTCACCGGCGAGACCGCCGGCTACTACGCCGACTTCGAGCCGCTCTCGGCGCTGGCGAAGGTCTGCGAGCAGGGGTTCTTCCACGACGGCACCTGGTCGTCGTTCCGCGGCCGCTACCACGGGTTCCCCGTCGACCGGCGGGCGATGCCGGCCTGGCGCCTGGTCGTGTGCAACCAGAACCACGACCAGATCGGCAACCGGGCCCGGGGCGACCGGTTCACCGAGGCCCTCGACGAGCACCAGCTCGGGTGCGCGGCGATGCTGACGCTCTGCGGGCCGTTCACCCCGATGCTGTTCATGGGCGAGGAGTGGGCGGCGTCCTCGCCGTTCCAGTTCTTCACCTCCCACCCCGAGCCCGAGCTCGGCACCGCGACCGCCGAGGGGCGGATCCGCGAGTTCGAGCAGATGGGGTGGGACCCCGACGTCGTGCCGGACCCTCAGCACCCGGAGACCTACCAGCGCTCGAACCTGGACTGGACCGAGCTGGCGTCGGGGCGGCACGCCCGGCTGCTCGAGGTCTACCGCGCGCTGGCCCGGCTCCGGCGCGAGCGGCCGGAGCTGACCGACCCGTCGTTCCTCTCGGTCTCGTGCACCGCCGACGAGGACAGCCGCGTCTTCACGATGCGGCGTGGCGACCTGCTGGTGGTGGCGAACTTCGGCGACGCGGACGTCGAGCTGCCCGTCGAGGCCGGCGGGCTGCTGTTCGCGACCGGTGAGGGCGTCGGCCTCGAGGCCGGCACCCTCACCCTGCCCGCGCACGCGGGCGCGGTCGTCAGCCGGTGAGGTTGTTGAGGTCGACCTGGTCGTCCTCGGCCGGCGCCTCGACGCTGATGTCGGCGTCGAAGTCGGAGAACGTCACGGTGCCGGTGTCCTCGCCGTCGGTCTTCTCGATCTTGACGAGGTAGTGCGGGTCGTCGACCAGCACGTAGCCGGTCGAGTTGCCGTTCTCGGGGTCCTCGTTGTCGATCTTGACGACGTCGTCCCCGTCGACCGTGTCGGTCCCGGCCTTCTTGTAGGTCGACCCGTCGTTCTCGTCCTTGAGCATCTGGTCGAGCAGGTCGTTGGCGTTGCAGAACTGCGTCAGCGAGTCGGCGGTGTCCGGGATGACGACCCACTTGTCGCCGACCATCGACATGATCTGGTCGGCGCTGCCGCCGGCGAAGGACTGCCAGAACGCGTCGTCCGGCTTCATCCAGGTCGTCCCGTCCACGCCGAGCAGCTCGGCCTTGCCGTCTCCGATCCCGATCGTGCCGGTGCAGTTGCCGTCGCCGTCGGCCTGCAGGTCGAGGCTGATCGCCTGGCCGCCGGAGGTGATGTCGCCGGAGACCTTCACCGAGGTGAGGTCGCCCATGTCCGACTTCGCCGCCTTGACGATGTCGTCGGCCGACTCGTCCGCGAAGCCGCTGTCGCTGCCACCGCAGGCGGTCATCACCGCCACGGCCCCGAGACCTGCCACTGCCAGTCCGATCCTTGCCACAGGTCCTCCACGCAGGTCCGGGTCGGCTCGCTGCCGACCGTCAGCCGCACCGTACCCTCCGCAGCCCCCGCTCCGCTCCGCCCGAACAGGCTGTCCCGCCTAGTAGTCCCTGACTACGCGTGCTGGCGCAGCAGCTCGTCGACCCAGGCCGGCACCAGCTCCGAGGCCGGGCCGTGCCGGGTGTCGGCGAAGAGGTGGGCGCCCGCACTCGCATCGAGGTTCAGCTCGAGGGTGTGCGCGCCGTGCCGGCGCGCGTGTCGCACGAAGTCCGCCGCCGGGTAGACCGCCCCGGAGGTGCCGACCGAGACGAACAGATCGGTCGCACCGAGCGCGTCGCGGATCTCTCCCATGCGGTAGGGGACCTCACCGAACCACACCACGTCGGGCCGCAGGTCGCGGGCGCCGCACCCCGGGCAGGGTGGGCGGTGACCGAGGCCGTCGACCCAGCGGGTCCGGTGCCCGCAGTAGGCGCACAGCGCCGAGCGCAGCTCGCCGTGCATGTGGATCACCCGCTGTGAGCCGGCGCGCTCGTGCAGGTCGTCGACGTTCTGCGTGACGACGAGGAGGTCCTCGCCGAGGACCTCCTCGAGCCGGGCCAGCGCGTGGTGCGCCGGGTTGGGCTCCACCACGTGGAGGGCGGCCCGGCGGGCGTCGTAGAAGCCGTGGACGACATCGGGCTGCAGCTCGTAGCCCTCCGGCGTGGCCACCTCCTCGACGCGGTGGCCCTCCCACAGCCCGTCGGAGCCGCGGAAGGTCGGCACCCCGCTCTCGGCCGAGATGCCCGCTCCGGTCAGGACGGTGACCCTCATCCCCCGGTCCGTCGGTAGACCGCGACGACGTAGCCGGCGGCCGGCTCGAAGGGCGCACCGTCCCAACCACCGTGGTGCGCCTCGACGGCCAGCCCGGCGGCCGCCATCGCCGCATCGACGTCCGTCAGCGGCGTCACCGGGCAGTCCCCGGGCAGGTGGTCGGCGTCGAGGCCGAAGCCGCAGACGACGGCGCCGCCGGGCGCGGCGTGCACCCCGAGCCGCTCGCAGGCAGCCGGCAGGGTGCCGTCCTCGAGGAGCGGGAGCGTGTTGCCGGCCACCACGACCAGGTCGAAGGACGCCCGCAGGTCGAGGGTCGCCAGGTCCGCGACCTGCCAGTCCAGGTGCGGTGCCTCGGCACGGGCCACGTCGACCATCCGCTCGTCGACGTCGACCCCCACCACGTCGTACCCCAGCTCGTGCAGGCGGACGGCGACGCGGCCGGTCCCGCAGCCGGCGTCCAGGACGCGCGCCGGCGGGGCCGCGAGGCCGGCGACGAACGCGGCCTCGCCGTGGACGTCACCGCCGCGGGCGGCCAGGCGACGGAACCGCTCGGCGTACACCGTCGCGTAGTCGTCGCCGGCCCCGGCGCGGGCGATCCGCTCCCAGCGCGTGCTCACGGGATCTTGCGCCGGGTCGCCTGGACCTTGAACTCGTCGAGGAAGACCCGGTGGATCTTGTCGCTGTCGAGCGCGCCGCCGACCATCCTGAGCTCGCCGCGCGCGAGCCGCTCGCAGACCCGGAGCCAGGCGTGACCCATCGCGTAGGTGAAGGTGCCGGCGATCGTCGCGTTGATGGTGCCCGCCACGGCCGTGCCGGCGCCGGGCACGAACTTGATCAGGTTGCCGACCAGCGAGCGGCCCGCCGTGGTGGCGGCCGCGGTCGCGGCGATCGAGGCGGCCGTCGACCGCTCGACCGAGATGCCGTAGGTGACCGCGATCGAGGCCATCATCGCCAGCTGGATGGGGACGAGGATGGCGGCGTCGGAGAAGGGGATGGGGGAGGCCCCGGCGGTCGTCGCCGCACCCGTGGCAGCCTTGATCGCCACCTCCGCGCGGTCGCGCTTGCGGTCGAAATCGATGCGCTGAGCCGCCGTGATCGCGTGGGCCACGCCCGAGGGCGCGCCGCGAAAGGTGGCATCGAGGAGCTCCTGCAGTCCGTACGCCGTCTGCCCGGTGAACTCGTCGGCCATCGCCATCGTGTAGTGGATCAGGCCGTCGACGATCGGGAGGTCGAGCGCGGCGATGCTGGCCGCGAGCGCCTCCGCGTCGGGGTGCACCCGGGTCCCGGCCCGTGGCACCTGGGTCAGCACCAGGATCACCGGCAGCCCGAGCTCGTGGAGGGCGCGGATGAACTCGGCCTCCGTCGGCTCGAAGCGCCGGTCCCCGGCACGGACGCAGTACCACGCGACGTGGATCTGCTCGGTCAGCGGCCGGCGCCGCATCCCGTGCAGGTAGTCCTTGAGCTCGGAGATGAGCGCCGCGTTGTCGCGACCCACCTCGAGCCCCCGGGTGTCGAGCACGCCGAGCGTGCCCGACTGGTGGAGGTAGAGGTGCTCGGACCGCGTGACCGGCTCACCGATGCCGGTGGCCGCGATCTCGGTGCCGAAGATCGCGTTGACCAGGGTGCTCTTGCCGACGCCGGTCTTGCCGAAGATGGCCAGGTTGAAGCGGCCGATCTCCTCGGCCTTGTCCTTCCACGCCTTCGAGAAGGCCTTGCCGAACCAGTCGTCCGCCGGTGGTGCCATGACACCAGATTGGCAGATGGCACCAGCGGGCGCCGGTGAGGACTCGGCTAGCGCGAGGCGCCGGCGGGGAGGTCGGCGAGCTGCTGGATGATGTCCTCGACGCGTTGCTTGGCGTCGCCGAAGAGCATGCTGGTGTTGTCCTTGAAGAACAGCGGGTTCTGCACACCCGCGTAGCCCACGGCCATCGAGCGCTTGAAGACGATGACGTGGCGGGCCTCCCACACGTGCAGCACGGGCATGCCGGCGATCGGGGAGCCGGGCTCGTCGAGGGCCGCGGGGTTGACGGTGTCGTTGGCGCCGATGACCAGGACGACGTCGGTCCGGGGGAAGTCGTCGTTGATCTCGTCCATCTCCAGGACGATGTCGTAGGGCACCTTGGCCTCGGCGAGCAGCACGTTCATGTGCCCCGGGAGCCGGCCGGCCACCGGGTGGATGCCGAAGCGGACCTCGACCCCGCGGGCGCGCAGCCGGCTGGTGAGCTCCGCGACCGGGTACTGCGCCTGGGCGACCGCCATCCCGTAGCCGGGGGTGATGATCACGCTGGAGGCGTCGGAGAGGAGCTCGGCGACCTCGTCGGCCGAGATCTCGTGGTGCTCGCCGTAGTCGGTGTCGCCCGACGGGCCGGCCTCGATCCCGAACCCTCCGGCGATCACCGAGATGAACGACCGGTTCATCGCCTCGCACATGATGTAGGACAGGTAGGCACCGGAGGACCCGACCAGCGCACCGGTCACGATCAGCAGGTTGTTGTCGAGCAGGAACCCGGACGCCGCCGCCGCCCAGCCGGAGTAGCTGTTCAGCATCGACACCACGACCGGCATGTCACCGCCGCCGATCGAGGCGACCAGGTGCCACCCGAGGGCGAGCGCGACCGCGGTCACCGCGACCAGCACGCCCAGGCTCGGCGACACCACGAACCACACGGTCAGGGCGGCGAACGCCGCGAGGGCGCCGAGGTTGATCGCGTTCTTGCCGGGCAGCATCAGTGGCGCGGACTTGATCCGCGCGGAGAGCTTGAGGTTGGCCACGATCGACCCGGTGAAGGTGACCGCGCCGATGAAGACACCGATCACCACCTCGGCGTCGTGGATCCGGCCCAGCGAGCCGGTCAGCCCCTCGTCGTAGAGGTAGCCGTTCCACCCGACGAGGACCGCGGCGAGACCGACGAAGGAGTGCAGCAGCGCGATCAGCTCGGGCATGCCGGTCATCGCGACCACGCGCGCGCGCCACAGGCCGATCGTGGCGCCGATCGCCACCGCGATGACCAGCAGAACCAGCGGCAGCGCCTCGTCGGTCGTGTCGACCAGCAACCCGACGGTGGCCACCAGGGCCAGCGCCATGCCGGCGATGCCGTAGCTGACGCCGTTGCGGGCGCTCTCGTGGCGCGACAGGCCCGCGAGGCTGAGGACGAACAGGAGGGAGGCGACCAGGTAGGCGCCGACCGCGATGCTGACCGCATCCATGCCCAGGCCCATCACTGGTCCGCCTTCCGGAACATGCCGAGCATCCGGCGGGTCACGGCGAACCCGCCGAACACGTTGATGCTGGCGAGCAGCACGGCGACGAACGCGAGGACTCGGACCGCGGTGTCGTCGACGCCGAGCTGCAGCATCGCGCCGACGACGATGATCCCGGAGATGGCGTTGGTGACGCTCATCAACGGGGTGTGCAGCGCGTGGTGGACGTTGCCGATCACGTAGTAGCCGATCACGATCGCCAACGTCAGCACGAAGAAGTGCTCGGGCAGCGGTGCGGGTGCGGTCGAGGCGACCACGAACAGCAGGAGCGAGACCGCAGCGAACACCGGCCACATCGGCCGGTGCTTCTTCGGCGGCGCCGGCTCAGGCGGCGGCCCGGGCGCGGCGGGCTTCGGGGCGGCGGAGACCTGCACCGGCGGCGGCGGCCACATCGACGCGCCCTCGTGGGCGACCGTGATGCCCCGCACCACGACGTCGTCGAGGTCGAGAGCCAGCTCGCCGTCCTTCTCCGGGGTCATCAACGTCAGCAGGTTGACGATGTTAGTGCCGTAGAGCTGCGAGGTCTGGGCGGGCAGCCGGCCCGCGAGATCGGTGTACCCCAGGATCCGGACACCGCCCTCGGTGACGACCTCCTGGTCCGCGACCGTCAGCGGCACGTTGCCGCCGTTGGCCGCCGCCATGTCGACGATGACGCTGCCGGGCCGCATCCCGGCCACGGTCTCCTCGGTGAGCAGCCGCGGCGCCGGGCGCCCCGGGATCAGCGCGGTGGTGATGACGATGTCGGCCGCACGGGCCTCCTCGTCGTACATCGCGGCGGTCGCCTGCTCCTGCTCGGCCGTCATCTCCTTGGCGTAGCCGTCGGAGCTGACCTCGGTCTGCATGTCGACGGTCACGAACTCCGCGCCCATCGACTCCACCTGCTCGGCGACCTCCGGGCGCACGTCGAAGGCCCGCACCACCGCGCCCATCGACCCGGCCGCACCGATGGCCGCGAGCCCGGCCACGCCGGCCCCGACCACGAACACCCGGGCCGGCGGGATCTTGCCCGCCGCGGTCACCTGGCCGGTGAACTGCCGCCCGAAGGCGTGCGCGGCCTCGACGACCGCGCGGTAGCCGGCCACGTTGGCCATCGAGGAGAGCACGTCCATCGACTGCGCGCGCGAGATCCGCGGCACCGCGTCCATCGCCAGCGCCGTCACCCCGGCGGCGACCAGCCGCTCCACCAGCTCCGGCGAGCGGGCCGGCGCCATCAAGGAGACGACCGTGGCGCCGCGCCGCAGGCGCGCGATCTCGTCGTCGGTCGGCGCGGCGACCTTGATCACCACGTCGGAGGACCACACCTCCGCGGCGCTGCCCACCGCGATCCCGGCGTCGGCGTACGTCTCGTCGGGCTGGCTGGCCGCCACCCCCGCACCGGACTCGACGACCACCTCGTAGCCGAGCTTCGCGAGCCGGCCGGCCGTCTGGGCGGTCGCGGCCACCAGGGTCTCGCCCGCACGCGACTCCCGCGGAACACCGATACGCACGAGGACCTCCTGGGACGACGACGACCGGAGACACCTCACCAGTCCGACTCGACACCTGTCAGTGACCGGAGTCACGTCCGGGACTTCCGTCCACCCTGTGGACGGCCGGGCGCGACGCACGCTACCCGGCCGGGGGTCCCGGGAAGAAGGGTCCAAGGCCCATCGTCTCGCGTGCCCTCCGGCGGCGCCGACCTGGCGGGCGCGGTCAGTCGACGAGCAGCCGCTCGAGCCGCGCCAGGTCCGCCTCGGTGACGCCCGCCGCGGCGAGGTACGCGGCCACGTCCGTCTCCGCGAGCCACGCGAGCAGCACCGGGCGCCGGTCGTCCAGCGCGGCCACGAGCTCGTCCTCCGTCCAGGACTCGTCCGCCGCCGTCACCCAGCTGCCGGTGCCGGGGTCGTAGGCCAGGCCGTGCCCGCGGTGCCCGGCGGCGCCGCGGAAGCCGGCCTCGTACGCGGCGACGACGCCGTCCGGGGTGACGCCGGCCAGGGCCAGCAGCATCGACCCGACCATGCCGGTGCGGTCGCGGCCGCCCGCGCAGTGGACGAGCACGGGGCCGTCTGCCCCGGCGAGCGCGGCGAAGACCCGACCCAGCTTGTCCGGGTAGAACCGCAGGTTCGGCGCCCACGACCGTGGGTGGTCGAGCCACGGTCCGCACTCGGCGAGGAACTCCGCGTCGTCGGGGTCCTCGGTCGGGGCGTGGACCACGGTCACCCCCGCCATCGCGTCCGGCTCCAGCACCGGGTGGACGTCGCGGCGACGGCGCTCGACGCCGTTGCGCAGGTCGACGACGGTGGTCAGGCCCGCCGCCCGGGCCGCCGCCCACCCCTGGCTCGTCATCCACTCGGGAGCCGCCGAGCGGAAGACCCGGCCGCGCGCGGTGCTGCCGCCGGCGACACGGGGCAGCCCGCCGAGGTCTGCCAGGTTGCGGGCGCCCTCCCAGGCGGGACCGTCCGAGACCTCGTGCACGCGACCGACCCTAGTCGGCAGGAAGTCCCTGGGGTCCCGTCAACAAGGGTCCAACGCCCGTCGTCCGCGAGGCCGCCGCGCACCTACGGTCGAGGTGTCGACGGAGCCCGACCGGCGGGGCCCGTCCGACGTCCGCGCGGCCGCCGGCGATGGAGTGGACCACGATGAACACGTTGCTGCTGACCGGCTTCCCGGGATTCCTGGGCTCGGCGCTGCTGCCGAGACTGCTGGACCGACGCGAGGGCGCCACCGCCGTCTGCCTGGTGCAGCCCCAGCACGCCGCGACCGCCCGAGGGCGGATCGCCGAGCTCGAGCGGGAGCACCCGCACGTCGCCGACCGGATCGAGCTGGTCATCGGCGACATCACCCGACCCGACCTCGGCCTGAACGCGACCTCGCGGGCCCGGCTCGAGGAGACCACCGAGGTGTGGCACCTCGCGGCCGTCTACGACCTCGCGGTCCCGCCGGAGGTCGCCCATCGCGTGAACGTCGACGGCACCGCCCACGTCCTCTCGCTGTGCCGGGGACTCCCCCGCCTGACCCGCCTGCAGTACGTCAGCACCTGCTACGTCAGCGGCCGGTACGCCGGCGAGTTCGCCGAGGACGTGCTGGCGATGGGCCAGCCGTTCCGCAACCACTACGAGTCGACCAAGTACGACGCCGAGCAGCTGGTCCGCGACGCGATGGCCGCCGGGCTGCCCGCCACCATCTACCGGCCCGGCATCGTCGTCGGCGACTCGACGACCGGCGAGACCCAGAAGTTCGACGGCCCGTACTTCCTGGCCGGCTTCCTCGACCGCCAGCTCGGTCCGGTCGCCGTGGTCCCGAAGGTCGGCGACCCCGACACCGTCCGGGTCTGCCTCGTGCCGCGCGACTTCGTCGTCGGCGCGATGGACGAGCTGTCGGTCCTCGAGGTCTCGGAGGGCCGCACCTACGCCCTCACCGACCCGCACCCCCCGACGGTCCGCGAGGTCGTCGACCGGTTCGCCGCCCGGCTCGGGAAGCGGGTCGTGTGGGTGCCGCTGCCGCTCAAGCCCACCCACACGCTCATCGACCGGGTCCCGGGCATGGAGCGGCTCTTCGGCCTCCCGGCCGAGGCCGTCGACTACTTCGCCAGCCCCACGACGTACTCGACCAAGAACACGACGGCCGACCTGGAGGAGACCGGGCTGCGCTGCCCGCCCTTCGAGGAGTACGCCGACCGCCTGGTCGACTTCATGAAGAAGCACGGCGAGATCACCTCGAAGGCGATGGTCTGACATGTCCGCGACCCCCCAGCTGACCGTCGTCAACGTCAGCCTCACCGGACCCGAGCGCGACTACGACGCGGTCGTCACGTTCCTGGACCACACGTTCCGGCTGGTGCGGATCGGCACCTCGGGCGACATCGACGCCGCCCGCGAGCTGGTGGAGGAGTGGGCCGGCGAGGCCGACGCGATCGCGGTGACGGGCGTGCGCGAGGCCCGCGCGGTCGGCCTGTACGACGGCGAGCTGGACGCCCTCGACGCGATCAGGCAGGCGACGACCGCGGTGCCGGTCACCGACGGCCACGCGCTGGGCGACGTCCTGCAGGAGTGGGCGATCCGGCACCTCCAGGGGGAGCTGCCCGGCTACCTGTCGAACGCGCGGACGGTGGTGCTCGGTGGCCTCAACCACGCCCGCACCACCCGGCTGCTCCGGGAGTTCACCGACAACATCGAGTTCGCGGACCCGCTGCTGCGCTTCGACCTCCCCGCCAAGGTGGCGAGCCGGCCGCTGCTCGGCCTGGCCGTCGCGTCCGCGCTGTGGCCGGTCCACCAGCTGCCCGGGTCCGTGAAGGCGAAGATCCAGGCGCCCGGCACCGGGCTCAGCCACGCCCTCGCGCGCAAGGCCGCCCGGGACGCCGACGTCGTGGTGGCGACCTACGACGAGCTCGTCGGCTTCGGGCTCGAGGACCTCGCCGGCAAGACCCTGATCAGCTCGGCGATCTCCGACGAGCGGCTCTCCGAGCTCGGCGACCGCGGCGTGGACATGGTGCTCGACAGCGTGCCGCAGCCGTTCCCCGTCACGGTGACGGCGGCTGTCCTCGAGGCGATGATGCAGGCCCTGGTCGGCGGCGGGCGGCTCACCGACGACGACCTCCTCGACATGATCGTCGGCGCCGGCCTCGAGCCGCGGCTGCTCTACCCCAACGGGTGGCGGCGCAAGAGCCGGTTCGCGTTCGTCATCCACCCGCTGTCGCAGACCTTCTTCAACAAGGTCGAGCCGCTGGGCACGATCACGCGGGTGTCCCCGGGCGTGGTCACGGACGTGATCGAGAAGGCGATCGCCTACGCGCCGCCCTTCACCTACAGCCACGTCACGGGCATCACGTCCCCCACGGGCGCGGAGGCCGAGGGCTGGCTGATCACCGTCGGCGGGACGCCGAAGGAGCTGATGGCGCACAGCCCGGAGTTCACCTACGCGCGCCTGCTCCAGGCCGCGGACATGGCCCGCAAGCTCGGCGCCCAGGTGATGGGCCTCGGGGCGTTCACCAAGGTGGTCGGCGATGCCGGGGTGACGGTCGCGAAGAAGGCGTCGCTGCCGGTCACCACCGGCAACAGCTACAGCGCCTCGGGGGCGCTGTGGGCCGCGCACGAGGGAATCCGCCAGCTCGGGATCGCCGAGATCGACGAGCAGGGCAGGTTCCGGGGCAAGGCGATGGTCGTCGGGGCCACCGGCGCGATCGGCTCGGTGTGCGCGCGGCTGCTCGCGCTCGCCAGCGACGAGCTGTGGCTGGTCTCCCCCGAGACCGCGAAGCTGCTGACCCTCAAGCACGAGATCGAGCTCGAGCACCCCCGGGCGACGGTGCACGTCGCCGCCACCCCGGACGAGCACCTCCCCGACATGGACGTGATCGTCACCGCAACCTCGGGCGCCGGCAAGCGGGTGCTCGACATCATGGACGTGAAGCCGGGGTGCGTGATCACCGACGTGGCCAGGCCGCTGGACCTCTCGGCCGAGGACGTGGCCAAGCGGCCTGACGTCCTCGTGGTCGAGTCCGGCGAGATCGAGCTGCCCGGCGACGTCAAGATGAAGAACATCGGACTGCCGCCCGGCGTCGTCTACGCCTGCCTGGCCGAGACCGTCGTCCTCGCCCTGGAGGGGCGCTACGAGACGTTCACCGTGGGGCGCAACATCGAGTGGGAGAAGGTCAAGGAGATCTACCGGCTCGGCCTCAAGCACGGCATGAAGCTCGCCGCCATCTCCGGGGTCAACGGCGTCTTCACCCCCGAGCAGATCGCCGACATCCGCGAGCGGGCGCTCGAGGCGCGGGCGGTGGCCGCGGTCGGCTGAGCAGCTCGATCGGCCCGGGCACACTGGGGCGATGGTGACCGCACAGGAGGAACCGGTACGGCGGGTCGCCGTCGTCGGAGGCAACGGGAAGACCGGCCGCGCGGTCCTCGCCGCCCTGGCCCGCCGCGGCGTCGACGCGGTGGCGATCGGCCGGGCGGAGTGGCCACACCTCGGGATCGCGCTCACCGGCTCGGACGCCGTGTACCTGGTCGCACCGAACCTGCATCCTGACGAGCCCCACTACGTCGCGGACGTCCTCGAGGCGATGGCCACCGCCGGCGTCCGTCGCGTCGCGTACCACTCGGTCGCCTCCCCGTTCGTCCCGCAGATGCCGCACCACCTCGGCAAGGCGGAGTCCGAGGACCTCGTGCGCCGGTCCGGCGCGGCGTGGACGATCCTGCAGCCGGGGGCGTACCTCCAGAACTTCGACCTGACCTCGGACCTCGAGGTTCCCTACGACGTCGATGCCCGGTTCGGGTTCGCCGACCTGGCCGAGGTCGGCGAGGCCGCGGCGGTGGTGCTCACCGAGGACGGGCACGTGGGCGCGACGTACGAGCTCGCCTCGCGGGTGGCCAGCCCGGCCGAGCTGGCCGCCGAGTCCGGACACCGGGCGCGCCGGGTCGACCCCGGCGCGGCACATCCCTGGCTGCTGGCCATGTTCGCCTACTACGACCGGCACGGGCTCCTCGTGGGCACGCGCCCGCTCAGCATGCTGCTCGCCAGGTCGTAGGTCAGGTCGAAGGTCAGGCCGGGCACGACGCCACGGCCGGCTCCGGTCGCGCGGTCTTCCTTCGTCGCCGACCCCGGTGCAGAGTCGGTCGCATGGAAGACGAGTTCAGCGTTGTCCCGGTCGGTCGTGTCCTCTCCCCGGTCACGCGTGTCGAGGACGCCGTCAGGCAGGGGGACGAGGGGGCGCCGGCGTGCACCATCGAGCTGCGCCCGGACGTCGCTGCCGCAGCCGCCGACCTGCGTGAGGGCGACGCCCTGGTCGTGCTCACCTGGCTGCACGAGGCCGACCGCGGTACGCTCGCGGTCCATCCGCGTGACGACGCCGGCCGACCACTCACGGGGGTCTTCAGCACCCGCTCGTCGGACCGCCCCAACCCGATCGGCCTGCACGCCGTCCGCGTGCTCGAGGTCGGCCCCGGCCGGCTCCGCGTCGACGGCCTCGAGGCCATCGACGGCACGCCGGTCCTCGACATCAAGCCGGACCTCGGGCCGCTCCCGACGCGATGAGGCGGCGACCACGGGTGGTCCGGCGATCGCCGCTCCCTGGGTGTGTCCCTGTTCGCCGGGTCCGGGTCCGCGAGCCGTTGTCACCGGATCTGCCGAGTTGCGGATGTCGCAACGCAGCGGTGGGTGAGCCACCTTTCAAGCGTTGGGTTTGGTGGAACACTCACCGCTGGCCCGTGCCGGCGCCGACCGCCGGTGGGCTGTCCACCGATCTACTCCGCGAGAAGGTGGACAGCGCACCGCCGCCTGAGATCCGGTCATCTGCCGCGATCCGCGCGCTTCGTGAGGCGACTATGCACTACGTGGGGCCAGCCGGTCGCCGAGGCGGTGAGGTGCTCGCCGCTCGATCCTGGCATCAGGACACCCAGTCAGGCCGCCCACTCGACGATCAGGTCGGCGAGGCGGGTCTCGAGGCGCAAGGTCGCGTGCCGGCTCGGCGGCGGCGCGGCCGGCGCGGTCGTCGCGACGACATGGCCGGTCGGTAGCCGCGTCTCGACGATGTGCGGAGCTCCTGGTGGTCCGGTCGCCGGTCGGGCGCTCCAGCCCGGCGCCTCCTTGACGTAGTTGCACTGTTCGCACAGCCCTTGTCCGTTGACTCCGGAGGTGCTCCCGCCGTCCGCGTGGGCGACGACGTGGTCGTGGTGGCGGACCGGCGCGTCGCACCACGCCGTCCGGCAGGTGCGGTCGCGCAGGTCGAGGAAGGTCGCGAGGCCGTCGGGGAACTCGCGGGCGACGGAGTCCATCGCGACGAGCGCGCCGGTCGACGGCGAGGCGTAGAGCCGACGCAGGGCGGCGCGGGCGTCCGCCACGGCGCGCCGGACGAGGTCGTCGGCCGCCTCGGCGCTGACCGTGCCGAAGTCGTGCAGCCAGGCAGGCGCGGTGCCGCCGCCCAGCAGGGTCTCGTCGGAGACGACGAGGTGGACGGCGACCCGGACGCCGTCCGCGGTGGCCTGCCCGGTGATGCGCTCGACGAGCGTGTCGGCCATGACCTGCCGGCGGCTGCGCGGATCTCCCGCAGCGCGCGCCTCGTCGGCCACCCGGCTCAGGGTGGCCCACACCGCCACTCCCTGGGCGGCCGGGAGCAGTGCGGACAGGCGGGCCATCACGTCCGGCGCCGGCCGCAGGCTGACGCCACGGTCCGCCTCGGCCCGCGCTCGCCGCTCGACCACCGCGGCCGGGTCGGCGTCCGCGACCTGCTTCATGGTCTCGGCGACCAGGCGCCGGTCACCCCAGCCGTCGAACGGGAACGTCCCGTCGGTGCGCCGGGCGCAGATCTGCTCGTCCACCCGCGCGCGGTCGGCCGGCACGAGGCACGCGGTCTCCCGGGCGACGAGCACCGCACGCCACTCGGACAGGGCGCCGGCCCGCATCGCGGCCTCGGTGTGCGGCAGGTCCACGAGGGCCCGGGCGAGGCCGAGGAACCGCGAGGCTCGCGACGGCGACTCGCGCCGCGCGAACCCGACCAGTCCCGCCACGTCCCGGCCGCGCTGGGCACTCGGAACACCCCGGGACCGGTGCCGGTCGCGGACCTGAGCGTCGAGCTCGCGGGCGAGCCGGGCCTGGGCCGCGCTCGCCCGCGCCTTCAGCTCCTCCAGCGACCGGATCGCGTCGACCAACCCGCACTCGTCCAGGCGCGATCCGTCGACCGTGTCGACATCGATCCCCGAGAACGCCATGACTGATCTTATCCGAACGTCTGTTCGATCGTCAAGGGCTTTCAGCGCGCAGGTGCAGGTCGATGAACGCGACGGCGTCGCCGTCGAGGAGGTAGCGGTCGTGCTCGACGAACCCGTGGGCCAGGGCGAACGCCAGGCCGTCGGTGTTCGACTCCAGGACCACGGTCTCGATCCGCCGGGCGCCGGCGGACCGCGCTTCGGCGAGCTCGGCGTCGAGGTAGGCCGTGCCGTGACCCCGGCGGCGGTGCTCGGGCAGGACCCGGACGATCACGGTGGCGACGGCATCGGGTCCCGACGGCGGGCGCACGGTGGCGTTGCCGACGAGCTCCCCGGACACGTACGCCAGGGTCAACCGGTGGCGACCGGCTCGCTCGGCGACGTCGGCGGCCGACAGCGGGTCGGTCGGGATGATCATGTTGTGGATCGACCGCCAGTCGTCGAGCAGCGGGCCGGCGGCGACGACGATGTCCAGGGTCACGGCACCCAGTCTGCGCCCGGGCCTCCCGGCCGACCGCCGCTCAGTAGTACCAGGGGAACGGCGACCAGTCCGGCTCGCGCTTCTCGAGGAACTGGTCGCGGCCCTCCTGGGCCTCGTCGGTCATGTAGGCCAGCCGGGTGGTCTCGCCGGCGAAGAGCTGCTGGCCGACCAGGCCGTCGTCGATGAGGTTGAAGGAGTACTTCAGCATCCGCTGCGCGGTCGGCGACTTGCCGTTGACGAGCCGCCCCCACTCCAGGGCGACCCTCTCGAGCTCGGCGTGCGGGACGGCGCGGTTGACGGTGCCCATCCGGACACCGTCCTCCGCGGAGTACTCCTGGCCGAGGAAGAAGATCTCGCGCGCGAACTTCTGGCCGACCTGGCGGGCGAGGTACGCCGACCCGAACCCGCCGTCGAAGGAGCCGACGTCCGCGTCGGTCTGCTTGAACCGCGCCTCCTCGGCGCTGGCCAGGGTCAGGTCGCACACGACGTGCAGGCTGTGGCCGCCGCCGGCCGTCCAGCCCGGGACCACGCAGATGACGATCTTCGGCATGAACCGGATCAGCCGCTGGACCTCGAGGATGTGCAGCCGCGCCATCTTCGCCTTGTCGACCGTGTCGGCGGTCTCGCCCTCGGCGTACTGGTAGCCGGCGCGGCCGCGGATCCGCTGGTCGCCTCCGGTGCAGAACGCCCACTTGCCGTTCTTCGCGCTCGGCCCGTTGCCGGTGAGGATCACGCACCCGACGTCGCCGGACGAGCGTGCGTGCTCGAGGACCCGGAGCAGCTCGTCGACCGTGTGCGGCCGGAACGCGTTCAGCACGTCGGGCCGGTCGAACGCCACCCGGACCGTGCCGTGCGCGCGGGCCCGGTGGTAGGTGAGGTCGGTCAGGTCCTCGAAGCCGGGGACCACGTCCCAGGCGCCGGCCTCGAAGATCTCGGAGACCCCGTCGATCGCGCTCATGGACCTGACCGTATCGCCGACGGAATAGCGGCCGGACCAGCGGGCATTCTCCCGACATGACACTTGAAGGCGAGTACGAGCCCAGCCCCGAGCAGTGGGTCCGCGACCAGGTCGAGGAGTTCGAGGCCTCGAACGGCCAGCGGGCGAACATCCTCCGCGGCAAGCCGGAGTGGCCGATCGTCGTGATCACGTCGAAGGGCGCCAAGTCCGGCAAGCTGCGCAAGAACCCGGTGATGCGCGTCGAGCACGACGGCGTCTACGCCGCGGTCGCGTCCAAGGGCGGCGCCCCGGAGCACCCGACCTGGTACTACAACTTCGTCGAGCACCCCGAGGTCGACCTCCAGGACGGGGCCGAGAAGCACACCTACTCGGTCCGCGTCGCGGAGGGCGCCGAGCGCGCCGAGTGGTGGGAGCGCGCGGTGGCGCAGTATTCGCCGTACGCCGAGTACCAGGAGAAGACCGACCGGGAGATCCCCGTCTTCCTGCTCGAGCGCACGGACTGACCCCGTCACCCGCGTGCGCGGTCGCTCGTTGACCGCGCATGCGAGCAGTCCACCGGGTCCTCCTGGCAGCCGTGACCACCGCCGCGGTGGCGGCCGCCGCACTGGCCGCACCCGCAGACGGCGCCGGCCCTGACGGCCCCGCGCCCGGCGATCCGGCGTACACCGCCCGCGACGCACAGAACATCGCCGACGCCTACGGCCGGATCACCGGCCCGGGTGGTCAGCTGCAGAACCCGGCGTACCTGCCGGCCCTGGTGCAGGCGGCGACCGAGCGGGGCGTCGCCCAGCTGCTCGCGCAGGCGGCCAGGCCCGGCCACCCCGCCATCACGCCCGGGAACGTCTTCCCCGGCTGGAACGTCGGCAACCCGCTGCGAGCCGGGTGGGTCGGCACCCGCGGCGAGGCCCGGCCGGTGTCCTTCACGAACAGGTACGGCGCCCTGCTGCAGGGCCACGTCTGGCGGCCGCTCCCCGGGGCGCACGACCCCTACACCGGCCGCCGCCTGCGTCCGCCGTACCCCGGCGTGGTCATCACCGAGGGCTCGGTGCAGGGCTCCGAGGGCATGTACGAGTGGCTGGCCGAGGACCTGGCCGAGCGCGGCTACGTCGTGCTCACCTACGACGTCCAGAGCCAGGGCACGAGCGAGACGCTCCCCCACCAGGACTCGCCGCTGCACCAGGACGCGCTGCCCTTCTGCAACCCGTTCGCGGCACCCGAGGACGGCGAGATGCTCGGCTGCCCGGGCGTCCCCTCGCAGCAGCTCTCGAACTTCGTGGTCGGCACCGAGGACGCCCTCGACTTCTTCACCTCGCGGCGCAACCCGTACCGGCGCAGCCTCGACCTCTCCCCCGACCCCCACCCCTTCACCCCGGGCCGCACCACGCGGATCGCGATCATCGGGCACTCGATGGGCGCGGCGGCGGTCTCGAAGGTGCAGGGCACCGACGACCGCGTCGCGGCGGTGGTCGCGCTCGACAAGCTCGCCGGACCCGGCTCGGGCGGCGCCCTCGACGGCACCGGCAACGTCCCGACCGTGCCGGCGCTCGCGGTGCAGTCGGAGTACGGCTTCACCGTCACCCCCTGGACCCTCGCCGGCGGCAGCTCGCTCACGCCGAGCCCGAGCCCCGACGGCCCCGACCCGCACCGCGAGCGCGCGACCGGGTACGACGCCTGGCGGGCCGCCGGGGTCGACTCGATGCTCGTGGTGCCGCGGGCGTCCACGCACCTGGAGTACACCGACATCCCGCTCGTGCTGCCGGCCAGCCGCTACGGCCAGGCTCTCACCAGCGTCTACGTCCAGCGCTGGCTGGGCCACTACCTCCAGCACGCACCCGCGAAGGCGCTGCTCGCCCCGTCGTTCCGCTACCTCGAGCCGGCCGGCGGCGGGGACTGGCGGACGGTCCGTCTCGACCGCGACGCGAACCTCAGCTTCTACTACTGCTCGGCCTACGGCTTCCATGCCGACGGTGGACTGGAGCAGAACGGCGACATCACCGGCGTCGGCTGCTGAGGTCTGCCATCCTGCCCGGGTGACGACCGACCTGCCACCGGTGTCGGCACCGCGCCGATCCGCGCTGGCCGAGCCGACCACGAGCCCGCCCGCGCGCTGGGTCGCGTCACTCACGCTGGCCAGCATCGGACTGTGGGCGGGGTTCTTCGGACCCATCCAGGTGCTGCTCGCGCAGCAGGCCGAGGCGATCGACGCGGCGAACAAGAAGGAGATCCTCGCGGTCGTCCTGGGCGTCGGTGCCCTCACCTCGGTCATCTGCAACCCGGTCTTCGGCGCGTTCTCCGACCGCACCACGCTCCGGGCCGGTCGGCGCCTGCCCTGGGTGGTCGGCGGTGCGCTCGGCGGCGCGCTGTCCCTGCTGCTGCTCTCCGTGGCGGAGAACGTGGTCGTGATGGCCGTCGCCTGGTGCGGCGTGCAGGCCGCGCTCAACGCGATGCTGGCGGCGGTCACCGCGACCGTCCCCGACCAGGTGCCGGTCCGCACCCGGGGCCGGGTCGGCGGCATCCTCGCCGTGGCCCAGACCCTCGGCGTCGTCGGCGGCACCGGCATCGCGTCCGCCACCGGCAGCATCGCCGCGGGGTACGTCGTCATCGCGGTCGTGCTGCTGGTCCTGACGGTCCCCTACTCCCTGGGCTCGCGAGACCTGGCGCTCAGCCCCGAGGAGCGGCCGGCTGCGTTCGACTGGGGCGCGTTCCTCCGCGGGTTCTGGGTCTCACCGCGCGAGTACCCGGACTTCGCCTGGGCCTGGATCACCCGCTTCCTGGTCAACCTCGGCAACTCCCTCGGGCTGCTCTACCTCCTCTACTACCTCCAGGACGCCGTGGGGATCGCCAAGGACGACGCCGACGACCGGGTGTTCCTGCTGACCGCGATCTACGGCGCGATCCTGATGGCGACCGCCGTGGTGTTCGGGATCTGGAGCGACCGGGTCGGGCGGCGGAAGGTCTTCGTGATCTGGTCCGGCGTCGTCGGCGCGGTCGCGACGCTGCTGCTCGCGGTCGTCCAGACCTGGCCGGCCGCGGTCGCCGCAGCGGTCCTGCTGGGCATCGGCTACGGCATCTACACGGCGGTCGACTTCGCCCTCATCACCCAGGTGCTGCCCGGCGCCGAGGACCGGGCCCGGGACCTCGGCGTCATCAACATCGCCAACGCGCTGCCCCAGGTGTTCGCCCCGATCATCGCCGGCGTCCTGCTCATCGCGGTGGACGCGGCCGGCGGCGCCACCGAGACCCACGGGGACGCGTTCTCGGTCGGCTACTTCGTCGTCTACGCGAGCGCGTTCGCCGCAGCGATCCTCGGCTCGGTCTTCGTCACCCGGATCAAGTCGGTCGCCTGACCCATCGCGGGCTCAGCCCCCGGCGGCCGCCTTGGCGGCTGCCCGGGAGATCGACATCGCGAGCCCGACCAGGTGGCCGAGCCGCGCGACCTCGGAGTCGAGGAACTCCGGGCCGCCCCGGCGGCCGATCATCACGATGTCGGTCTTGTTGAGCCGGGCGGCGCACTGGACGGCGTTCTCGTCCTCGGACTCGAGCTTCTCGGCGCGCTCGACGCGCACCCAGGCGAGCTCGCGCGGCGCGGCCGCGGTCGAGTAGACGACGCCGTCGTTCTTCGAGAGCCGGGCCGCCCAGTCGGCCCGGAACGTCACCGGCAGGAGGTCGATGAGGCGGTCCAGCGCGCCGTCGGGAGCGGCGGTCAGCTCCTCGACGGCCTCGAGGTCGAGGAAGAGGTTCCCGCCCGCGGCGTACCGGCTGATCCAGACGACGCGGACGCCGTCGAGCGCGTTGCAGGCCGAGACGATCGAGTCCGGCATCGCGTTCGGCGCAGTCTCGAGCAGCACGTCGTCGACGGCCACGCCGTCGTCGTGGCGCTTCTCCACGATCTCGATCGCCTCGATGTCGCCGCCGGCCATACCGATGGCGGTCGCCACTCGTCCCAACGACCCCGGGACGTCGGGCAGCTCCACGCGCAGGAGGTACGGCATGCCGTCGACCCTAGCCGGGTCGGGTTGCGGCGACGTTTCCCGTGCTCACTCTCCGGATAGGCGCCGGCGCAGGCCCGTGGCGCGCTGGGCGCGGGTGCCGACCGCGGCCCGCACGGCGGCCTCGCTGCCGACCACCCGCACGTGGTGCCGGGCCCGCGTGACGGCGGTGTAGAACAGCTCGAGCGTCAGCAGCCGCGAGCCCTCCTCGGGCAGCAGGACCGTCACCCGGTCGGCCTGGCTGCCCTGGCTCTTGTGGATCGTCATCGCGTGCATGGTCTCGACGGCGTCGAGCCGGCCCGGCGCGAACTCCTTGAGCCGTTCCGAGCCGGCGACGAAGGCGCGCGCCCGACCGTCGCGCCGGACGACGACGCCCGTCTCGCCGTTGTAGACGTCGAGCGCGTAGTCGTTGCTGGTCACCAGCAGCGGCCGCCCGACGTACCAGGGGCCGCCGGCGCCGGGCCCGAGCAGGTCGACCTCGGGGTCCTCGGCCAGCCAGCGCTCGACGAGGTGGTTCCAGCGACGCACGCCGTAGGGCCCCTCGCGGTGGGCGCAGAGCAGGCGGTAGCGGTCGAGCTCGGCCAGCGCCCGGCCGGGGTCCTCGTCCACCGCGGCGCGCCAGATCGCACGCGCCGCGGCGACCGAGTCGGGGCGGAGGACCTGCTCGACCTCGGCGTCGTCGACCGCCTCGACGAACGACACCTGCGCGGACGGCGCGCGCAGCACGGCCAGCACGTCGTCGGCGTCGCCCTCGCGCAGGGCCTCCGCGAGCGCCTTGATGTCCTCCTCGGACCGGAAGTTCTCGGTGAGCGCGGCGACCGGGGAGTCGGACCGGCCGGCGTAGCCCGCGACCAGGTCGCTGAGCACCGCGCCCGCTCCCACCGAGGTGAGCTGGCGCGGGTCACCGACCAGCACCAGGCGGCTCTCCGGGCGCAGCGCCTCCAGCAGCCGGCCGGTCATCGTGAGCTCGACCATCGAGGACTCGTCGACCACGACCACGTCGTGCTTGAGGCGGTTGGACCGGTCGTGCCGGAAGCGGGTCGCGTTGTCGGGCCGCCACCCCAGCAGCCGGTGCAGGGTGAGCCCCTCGAGGCGGCCGACCAACCTGGGAGCCTCGGGCCAGGTCCGCGCGACCACCTCGAGCTCACTCACCACGGCCTCCTGCAGCCGGGTCGCGGCCTTGCCGGTCGGTGCGGCGAGGGCGATCGTCAGGCGCCCGTCGGCCTGGTCGGCGAGCAGCGCGAGCAGGCGGGCGACGGTGGTCGTCTTCCCGGTGCCCGGGCCGCCGGTGAGGATGGTGGTACGCCGGCGCACGGCCGCGACCACCGCCTCCTCCTGCTCGGCGCTGAAGTGGCCGGCGCGGACCTTGGCGAGCGCCGCCTCCAGCCGCTCCTCGTCGACGACCGGGGAGTCGAGCGCGAGCCGGGCCTCGAGGTCGTCGTGGACCTGGGTCTCGAGCCGGTGGTAGCGGTCGAGGTAGAGCAGCCCGAGGTCCCAGCGCAGCACCCCGGCGGCGACCAGGGGCGACGCCGCGACCGCCGCCGCCCAGTCGTCGGGCCAGGCAAGCTCGGGCACGGTCTCGCGCACGGCGTCGAGGTCGAGGCACACCGAGCCGCGGCGCACCGCCCGGACCGCCAGCGCCACCGCCAGCAGCACCCGCTCGTCGGTCTCCTGCCCGAGCGCCCCGACCCGGGTCGCGACGTGGAGGTCGGAGGAGGTGAGCAGGCCGGCCCGGTTGAAGTCCGCGAGCAGCCCGGTCGCGGTGGTGGCGATCCGCCAGTCGTGGTCGCCGACCGGCTCGAAGAGCTCCGTCACGCCGCACCGTCCAGGAGGTCGGAGAGCTCCTCGACCAGCGCGACCGGCGGGCGCCAGGCCCACACCCCGCAGGGCGCGCCGTCCACGAGCGGGGTGGCGGCGCCGCACATGCCGCGCAGGTAGAGGTAGAGGACGCCGCCGAGGTGCCGCTCGGGGTCGTAGCCGGGCTGTCGCCAGCGCAGGAAGCGGTGCAGCACCGCGGCGTAGAGCAACGCCTGGAGCGGGTAGTCGGAGTGCCCCATCGCGGCGTCGAGCGCCTCGGGTCGGTAGCTGTGCGCGGTCAGCGGCTCGTCGGTCGGGCCGAGCCAGTTGGTCTTGTAGTCCACCACCAGGTAGCGCGGACCGTCCGGCGTGCGCAGCCGGAGCACGACGTCGACCGAGCCGGTGAGGTAGCCACGCAGGGTCTGCTCGCCGAGCGGACCGGCCAGCCGGTCGGCGTACGCCCGCACCGGGTCGCCGGGGGGCAGGTGCCGCTCGAGCAGCGGACCCAGGTCGGCCAGGGTGCGGCCGCCGAGCGGGAGCTCGAACTCCATCTCGCGCAGCCGGTCGGCCAGCGGCACCTGCCGCAGCGTGGTGCCCGCCAGCGGACCGAGGGGCGAGTCGCAGACGGCGACCAGCGCGTCCGCGAGCTCCTCGCGGTCGAGGGCGACCGGCCACCAGCCGAGCTGGTCGTCGACGTGCGCGAGCAGCTCCTCGCGCAGGTCGGGCGCGTCCGGGTCGGTGTGCTCGAGCACCGCGTGCACGAGCGAGCCGAAGGTCGCGCCGACCGGCAGCCCGGCCATCGGCGACGGGACGTCGCCCGGGAGCGCCGCCGCCCCCGGCTCGGGCCCGGGCTCGACCGGATCGAGGTCCGGCTCGTCGTCCTTGGCGCCGACCTCGGGCTCGCTGGTCACCGCGCCCGCCACGCCGGTCGTGACCTCCAGCCGGCTCAGCGAGGAGTACGACGCCCGCCGCCACTCGGTGTCCACCTGTCGGGTGAAGGAGCGCGCGGCGAGCCCGGGCGGGTCCGGCCGCGGCGGGTCGGCGCCGGGGTCCGCGTGGATCGCCGCCTCGGGGACCGGGCCGCCCCGGTCGCGCCAGTCGGCGAAGAGCGCGACGACCTCGTCGTCGTCCGGCACCGGTGGGGTGGCCGGCACCTCGCTGGTCGTGGTGTCGCGCATCAGCACCCGGTGCAGGGGCGAGGCGACGGCGTTCTTGGTCGGCGCCCACCAGGCGACGACCTGCGACTGCGCCCGGGTCATCGCGACGTACAGCAGCCGCAACCACTCGCCGGCCTCCTCGTCGGCCCAGCGCCGGCAGTGGTCGGCCCACCCGGCGCCGCCACCGCCCACGTTCAGGCAGCGCCGGCCGGCGTCGTCGTGGAAGAGCGGCCGGGTCGGCTTGGGCACGAACCGGTCGGCGAGCGCTGGGACGTAGACGACGGGGTACTCGAGCCCCTTGCTGGCGTGGATCGTGACCAGCTGGACCGCGGCCGCGTCGGAGTCCAACCGCCGGGTGCGCTCGAACCCGCGACCCGCGCGGCCCTCGGCGACCTGCTCGCGCAGCCAGGTGAGCAGCGAGACCAGTCCGTGGTGGTCGGTGAGCGTGACCTCGTGCAGGGCCTCGCCGATGTGGCGCAGGTCGGTGAGCCGCCGGTCGCCGCCGACCTCCGCCAGGACCCGGGCCGGCAGCCCGGCGACGTTCGCGGCCTCGAGCACCGCCGCGATCCCCCGGCTCGTGAACAGCTCCACCCAGCCGCGCAGCGTGTCGGCCACCTCGTCGGTCAGGTCCTCGCCGCGGGCGTCGAGGTCGGCGGCGGTGTGGCCGAGGAAGCAGGTGAGCGCCGCCGACCGGACCCGGCCGCTGCGGTGCGGCTGCTCGAGCGCCTCCAGCAGGGTCAGCCACTCGACCGCCGCCGGCGTCGCGAAGACGCTGCCGCCACCGGCGATGACCGCGGGGACCCCCACGGCGAGCAGCGCCTCGCGGACCTCCGCGAGGTCCGCGTGCCGGTAGCTGATGACCGCCACGTCCTTCGGTTGCAGCGGCTCGCCGCAGAAGGTCGCTCCGGAGGCGAGCAGCCGGCGTACGTCGAGCGCGAGGTCGCGCGCGACGTGGGGACGCACCTGGCCGACGGTGAGCACGGCGCTGCCGCCGCGCCGGAACTGGTCGCGGCGCACCACCCGCACCCGGAACGGCGCGGGCGCCGGCAGGCCCGCGAGCCGGCTCCCGTCGTGGTGGGCCGCGACGTCGCGCACGACGATCCGCTCGTCCCCGAGCGCGGCCCCGGCCAGCAGCCGCTGGAACGACTCGAGGAGCGGGGCGTCGCTGCGCCAGTTGACCGCGAGCGTCTGCTGGGTGGTCGCCGACGCCGCCGCGTCGAGGTAGGTCGCGACGTCACCGCCGCGGAAGGCGTAGATGGCCTGCTTCGGGTCGCCGATCAGGACCATCGTGGCGTGCCCGGCGAAGGCCCGGCGCAGGACCTCCCACTGGACCGGGTCGGTGTCCTGGAACTCGTCGACCAGCACGATGCTCCAGCGGGCCCGCATCCGGTGCGCGGCCGGGCCGTCGGAGTCGGCCAGCGCGTCGCGCAGCTGGGTGAGCAGGTCGTCGTAGGACAGGATGCCGAGCCGGCGCTTGCGCCGGTCGAGCTGGGTGCGGACGGCCTCGGCGAAGGCGACCCGGCGGCCCGCGGCGGTCGCCCGGTCCTCGCCCGCGGGCTCGAGCCGGGCCTGGGGGTCGCTGACGGCGGCGCGGGCGATCGCGAGCGCCTCGGTGTGGCTGAACACCGGCGGCTCCTCGTCGAACGCGAAGGCCCGCAGGTAGAGGTCGTCGACGGTCTCCTTCACCAGGTCGTCGAGGTCCTCGACCAGCCGGGCGCGTGAGTCGGAGTCGCCCGCGACGCCGAGCGAGTCGAGGACCATGGAGCAGAACTGGTGGGTGGTCGCGATGGTCGCCGCGTCGAAGCCGGCCAGCGCCTCGGTGACCCGGCGGTGACCGAGCCGGCGCTCCTCGGCCGGCCACGCCCTCAGCATCGCGACCAGCTCGGAGTCCTCGACCCCGGTCGCGACCGGGTCGTCGGACAGGACCCGCTCGGCGTCGACGAGCTGGGCCCGGACCCGCTCCCGCAGCTCCTGGCTGGCGGCGCGACCGAAGGTCACCACCAGCATCTGCTCGAGCCGGGCGTGCCCCTCGGCGACGTAGCGGGTCACCAGGGCGCCGATGGTCCAGGTCTTGCCGGTGCCGGCACTCGCCTCGAGGAGCACGGTGCCGGTGGGCAGCGGGTCGCGGATGTCGAACGGCGTCGGCTCGCGGGTCGCGGGAGCACTCACAGCGGCCCCACCCTCTCGCCGCCGGTGAGCAGCGGCTCCCAGATCCGCCAGGCGTGCTCCCCGAGCCCGGCCTCCACCAGCACCTCCAGCGGCGCGCGGGCACCCCAGATGCGCTGGTGGTGCGGGTCGGCGTCCTCGCCCTCGATGCCGAACGCGTTGAAGGGGTCGGTCTCCCACTCGCGGCGGGCGGCGACGTCGGGCGGGGTGTCCTCACCCATCAGTCCGCGCGCGTGCGCCTCCGCCCAGGCGGCGCCGGTCTTGACCGGCACCGGCAGCGGCTCGCAGAGCCCCCGGTCGCGCAGCGCGACCAGGTCGCGCAGCCGGTCGACGGCGCGGTGGTCGAGCGGCCCGGAGAGCGCCCGTTTCGGCCCGGCCCGCTCGCGGCCGACGGCGTGGCCGGTCCAGTGCTCGTCGGGACGGTCGGCGGCCAGCGCCAGCAGGTCGACCCACGTCAGCAGCCGCTGGCGGGCGCCGAGCCGTGAGTAGCCGAGCGACACGACCCGGTTGCCGTGCACCCCCGACACCGTGCCCGTCAGCCGCCGGCCGTCCCCGAGGTCGACGTCGACGTCGACCGAGCGGCGCTCGCCGGACCGGAGGTCGGCCGTGCGCACCCAGAGCCGCTGGCACTCCCGGACCACCTCGTCGAACGCCAGGGTGCCCAGCAGGCCGGGCGGGAGCGTGCCGCTGAGCTGCTCGGCGGTCATCACGGCGACCGGGTCGTGCCCGGCGAGCAGCTCGCGGAGCAGGCGGTCACCGATCTGCCACTTCTCGAGCGAGTCCAGCGTCACCGGGATCGCGTCCGCCAGGTCGTCGGGCTCGAAGGGCGTCGCGACGTCGAGCCGCTCGCGCAGGAACGTCCGGACCGGGTGGCCGAGGAACGCCTTGAGGTCGGCCAGCGACACGTCCTCCCGCGGTCGCGGGGGCAGCGCGGCGGCCAGCATCGGCGGCGGCCGGTGCCGCACGCCCCAGGCCGACCGGGCGCCGGCCAGCGCAGCGGCGTCGAAGCTGAACGGCCGGGCTGGGTCGAAGTTGCGGGCGTCGTAGGGCTGCAACGGGTGCCGGACCAGCACCCGGTCGCGCACCGGCTCCGCCGTCGTCCGGTCGGCGGCGTCCAGGATCTCGCCGAGAGGTACGGCAGGCGGCCGCCTCGCCCCCGACTGCTCGTCGGCACCGGTGTAGGTGATGACGAGGTGCTCGGTCGCGGCCATGATCGCGTCGAGGAGGAGCTGCCGGTCCTCGCTGCGGGCGTCGCGCTCGCCGGTGAGCGGTCGGCGGGCGAGCACGTCGTCGCCGTCGACCGCCCCGGCGCGGGGGAACACGCCGTCGTCGAGGCCGACGAGGCAGACGACCCGGTGCGGCACCGAGCGCATCGGCACCATCGTGCAGACGGTGAGGGTGCCGGTGCGGAAGTTCGCCCGCGTGGGACGGCCGGCCAGCCGGGACTGCAGCAACGCCCGCACGTCGGCGAGCCGCAGCTCGATGTCGCCCTCGTGCGCGGAGGTCGCCGCACGGGCCAGCTCACGCTCGAGCTGCGGCAGCTGCCACGCATCGTCGTCCGCCACGTCGGTGAGGTCCCGCACGCCGGCGCGCAGGCAGTCCGTCCACTCCGCGACCGTGCGGGCGGACGTCAGGCCGCTCAGGCAGGTGTCGAGACGGGCGAGCAGCTCGGCCAGCCGCCCGGCCAGGTCGATCTCGTTGCTGGCGACGTCGTCGAGCGGCAGTCCCCGGCCGAGGTGGTGGTGGTCGTCGCCGCTCATCGCGACGCCCAGCAGGATCCGGTCGAGGCCGGCGCGCCAGGTGTTGTGGGCGAACCGCTCCATCTGGAACGCCGCCCGCGACTGCTCGTCCAGGCCCCACCGCACCCCGGCCCGCGCCACCCAGCGGCTGACCCGGTCGAGGTCGTCGTCGGTGAGGCCGAACCGCCGACGGCACGGCTCGGTCGAGGCGAGGTCGAGCACTTCGGAGGCGGTCACCCGACCACCCGAGAGCTCGAGCAGCGTGCTCGCGACCGCCAGCAGCGGGTTGGTGCTCGAGAGCGCCCGGTCGGCGAGCTTGACGCGCAGGAGGTGGGCCGGGTGACCGGCGGCCGGTGGCCGGGGTGCTGCGAGCCCGAAGCCCGCGGAGATCAGCGGGGCGTAGGTCTCGATGTCCGGGCACATCACGAGGATGTCGCGTGGCTCGAGGGGCCGCTCGGTCGTCGCTGAGTCCTCCAGCATGCCCACGAGCACCTCGCGGAGCACGTCGACCTGACGCGCCGGCCCGTGGCAGGCGTGCACCTGGAGGGTGCGGTCGCCCTCGGCGAGGTGCCGACCGGCGCGCTCGTCGTACGACGGGGCGTGGTTGGCGCGCAGGTCGGCCTGGAGCCACCCGAGCAGGGTGTCGGCCGGCGGGAGGTCGGCCGGGACGAGGTCGGACGGGACGCCGACGAGGGTCCGGCGCAGCTCGCGGGCGTCACGGCCGAGCGAGGCGAGCAGCGGGTGCCCGACCCGCTCGGCGGAGGTGTCGTCCTCGCGCGCGACCACCCCACCGAGGTCGGCGAGCGCGTCCCAGAGGTCCGGGGAGGGCTGCGGCAGGAAGAGGTGCACGTCGCGGTGCGCGCCCAGCGCGGCGAGCAGCTCGACCTCCGTGGCCGGGACGCGGGTGTGCCCGAACAGGGACAGCCGGCCGGGCAGCGGCAGCGCGGCCCCTCCCTCGGCCAGGGCCCGACAGGTCTCGGCGTGCCGGAGGTCGGGCGGCGGGGCGGCGACCTGCGGCAGCACCCGGCGCCACAGCTCGGCCTGCCAGCGCAGGTCGGAGGGGAGGTCGCCGTCGTCGCCCTCGCGCCAGGCGGTGACCAGGGCCGGCCGCTGCCGGGCGTACGACGCGAACAGGCCCGCCAGCCGCAGGGCCACCGAGTAGCGGCGGTTGCGCCTGACCTCGCCGTCGGCTCCCGGCAGGCCGTGCCCCAGGTGTGCGGCCAGCGTCGCGCACCACGGCTCGCCGAGGCTGTCGTCGATCGTGGCGAGCAGCGGCCAGACGAGGCGTTCGGGGTCCCACGGGTCGTCGCGCTCGCGGCCGAGCAGCAGCGACACCAGGGAGGGCGGGCTGAGGAAGCGCACGCCCGCGCAGACCCCGTCACCACCGCGGGGGCCGGTGCCCAGCCGGTGGCTGAGCCGTTGCGTGAGCCAGCGCTCGACCCCCTTCGCGGGCACCACGACGACCTCCTCGGCGAACGGGTCGTCGAGCGGCGTGGAGAGCAGGTCCCCCAGCCGGTCCGCGAGCACGTCGGTGCGCGCGGCGCGGTGCAGCTGAAGTGTCATCGGCGGCACCCTACGGGCTGGCGGGGACACGGTCGGGCCGCTCCCGCGTCAGCCCCGGTCGAGCAGGCCCTGCTTGATCGCGATCGAGAGCACCTCGAGGCGGGAGTGGGCGCCGAGCTTGGCCGACAGGTTGGCCAGGTGGTTGCGGACCGTGTGGACGCTGACGTCCATCCGCTCGGCGATCGCCGCGTTCGACAGGCCCTCGGCCAGGTGGCCGAGCACCTCGGTCTCCCGCGCCGTCAGCTCGGTCTCCGGCGCCGGCTCGACCTCGTGGCGCATCCGCGGGAGCAGCCGGACCAGCAGCTCCGGGGAGATGACCGACTCGCCGTGGGCGGCCGACCGGACCGCGGCGGTCACCTCGCCCACGCCGTGGGTCTTGGAGATGAAGCCCGCGGCGCCGTTCTCGATCGCGGCGAGCAGCACGCTGTCGGCGGTCATGGCGGTGAGCACGACGATCGCGGCCTCGGGCTGCAGCCGGTGGAGGTCGGGGATCGCCGCCACGCCCTCGCCGTCGGGGAGCCGGTGGTCGAGCAGCAGGACGTCGACCTCGAGGGCGGCGTCGGCCAGCAGCACACGGGCGGTGGCCAGGTCGTTGGCCGTCCCGACGACCTCGATGTCGGGCTCGGCCGACAGCACCTGGGTCAGCGCGTCCGCGAGCACCTCGTGGTCGTCGACCACGACCACCCGGACCGCCGTGGTCCCGGTCACGGGCCCTCGTCCCGGAGCAGTGCCGCCGGGTCGGGAGGCCGGCTGTGCACCAGGTCGCAGCTCCACATCTGGACCGACTCCGCCGAGGTCATCGCCATCACCGCACCGGCGTTGTGGTTGCCCACGGCCACCGCACCGGCGAGTGCGTCCTCGTCCTCCCAGAAGGTCACGCCCAGCATCGCGGGACGCTCCCGGTCGACGAAGAGGTAGCTGCCGAGGTAGCCGGGGAGCCGCTCGACCCGCGGCAGCGCCTCGCGCATCACCGCGTCGACGACGTCCGGGTCGGCGATGTCGCCGCCCGCCACTTCCCACAGTCGTGCTTTCGGCCCCCCGTGCGGCCTGGCACCCCGAGCTCACCTCCCGAGCGAGTTCGTCAGTTGTCGTTGCTGTCGAGCAACCAGTGGACTCAACCTACTGCGGTCCGGGCCCATCCGCCCCCCCCATTGGGACTAGCATCCGGACACTCTCTCCTGGGGGATCTCGTGCCCGGCTCCGACCTGTTCGACAGCGACGCCCTCGTCGCCGTGCTCGACAGCGCATCCTCGCCGTTCATCACGGTCGACGACGATGCCGTGGTCCGCTACGCGAACCCGGCGGCCGTCGAGGCGTTCGGGTACCCGCGCGAGGACCTGGTGGGAGCGGAGATCGAGATGCTCATCCCTCGCGAGCACCTCGAGCAGTACCAGGACCTGCGGGCGTCGTGGGCCGAGGAGCCGGCCGCCCGGTCGAACAGCGGCGGCATCGACCTGTGGGCCCGACGCCAGGACGGGTCCACCTTCGCCGTCGAGGTCGCGGTCACCCCGGTGACGACCGCGGAGGGCGACGTCGCAGTCGTCGGGATCGTCGACATCACCGCGCGGATCGAGGCCGAGCGCTACGCCCGGCAGCTGGCGCGGGCCCACCTGGCGATGGCCCAGCTCAACGACGCCGCCGCCCGCGCCACCGACCACGGCGAGCTGCTGGAGAAGGGGCTCGTCGCCTTCGACCGGGTCCACGAGCACGCCGCCGTCACGGTCGTGCGCTCCGAGGACGCGGCCCTGTCCCCCCGGGTGGCTGCCGCCCTCGCCGCTGCGGGCGACCGCACCACGCCGTACGTCGGCCGGGCAGCCGACGCGGACGACCGGGTCGCCGTGCTGCCGATCCTCGGGGACGGCGACGTGCTGCTCCGGGTCGTGGTCCGGTCGGCGGGCGCGGTGCTCGACGACCCGTCGGTGCGTGCCGTGCTCGAGACGATGGCGGCCAACCTCTCCCTCGCCCTCGACCGGCTGTCGCAGCGCGACCGGCTGCGCCGCGTCAACACCCAGCGCATCGACCTGTTCCGGCGGCTGCTGGACGCCCAGGACGAGGAGCGGCGCCGGATCGCCGACGACGTGCACGACGACTCGGTGCAGGCACTCGCGGCCCTGCAGTTGCGGGTCGGTCTGCTCGCGCACCAGCTCCGGGAGGTCGGCCAGCCGGGCCTCGACGCCGCGTGCCGCGACATCGAGTCCGAGCTCGACCGCGTGATGGCCGGGCTGCGCGCCCTGCTCTTCGAGCTCGAGCCGGTGAGCACGTCGACGGCGCTCCTCGACGTGGTGAGCGAGGTGCTCGGAGGGGTGCCGGTCGGCGACCTGGTCGTGCGGGACGTGGAGATCGACTGGTCGGCGTGCCCCGACGGCGAGGACCCGGCACTGCTCGACCTGCCGCCGGTGCTGCGTGGCCAGGCGGCGCGGATCCTCAAGGAGGCGCTGCGCAACGTCGTCCGGCACGCCGACGCGACCTGGGTCCAGGTGCTGCTCGCTCCCGACCCGGACGGGCTCGCCCTCGCGGTCGCCGACGACGGCGTGGGGTTCCCGACCGACGACGCGGCGCCGTCGGCGCCCGGCCACCGCGGCGTGGCGAGCATGCTGGACCGCGCCGCGATGTGCGGCGGGTGGTGCAGCCTGGAGCGCGACCGGGACCGCACGTTCCTGCGCTTCTGGCTCCCGCGACGTGGTCCGGACCCCGGCGCGATCACGGTCCACCGCGGGGAGTAGCACCGACGTACTAGAAGCAGTCGCCACCTTCGCCTCTGCCGCTCGGGACCAGCAGCGGAGCACCGTGGACACATGATGATCGAGCTCGTCCTCGTGGGGGTGGTGGTGCTGGCCGGTGGCCTCGCCGCCGGCCCCTCCGGACGAGGCCCGGAGACCCGCCTGCGGCGCCGGCGCCGGGTGCTGCACCGGCACGCGGAGCGGGCCACGGTGGCCGACCTCGAGATGCTCCTCGCCGGCGCGTTCCCGCGCCCGGTCGTGCGCCCCCTCGTGAACCGGATCCGGCGCGGACACCTCGAGCCGGCCGCCCTGTGGCGGTGGGCGGAGGCGAACGGAGCCACGGCGCTCGCCCTGGCCCTGTGCGCCGAGTTCGGCGCGACCGACTTCGCGGAGCCGACCACCGAGCACGACGGGTTCGACCCGCAGTCGCTGCGGCTGCTCGCCGAGCTCAACGGCGAGGGCCTCGGCGCCCTGGTCCTGGCCCGGCTGGACGCGCGCTCGACGCCCGTCCCCCGGACGCGGGCGGCCTGAGCCGTGGGCCGGCGAGGGAAGCGGACCGACCAGGACGCGTTCGCACGTGCCTGGGGCGCCGAGTGCTCGCTGGCCCTGCTGACCGACCGGCGGGGCCGGGTGCTGCACTTCGGCTCCGAGGCCGAGCGGGTCAGCGGCTACCGCGCCGACGAGGTCGTCGGCAAGCCGGTGTGGACGGTGCTGGTCGCCGAGGAGCACCGCGACGGTGTCGCCGCCGCGTTCTCGCGCCGGCGGCCACGGCCGGCACCCGTCGTCGTCGACTGGGTGACCAAGGACGGCCGTCGCCGTTCGATCGCGTGGGCGACGCGGGTCCTCCACGACGGACCGGAGCCGGGGCGGGTGCTCCTCACCGGGACCGACCTCACCGAGGAGCGGCTCGCCCAGGGTCTGCTCGCCACGGTGCTCGACGCCGACAGCGGCCTCGCCTTCATCAGCACCGACACCGTCGGCGCGATCACCTTCGTCAGCCCGGGCGCCGAGCGCATGCTCGGCCGGGCCAGCGAGGAGCTCGTCGGCCAGTCGTGCACCCGCCTGCACGACCCCGTCGACCTGGCCGCGCGCTGCGACGCCCTCGGTGACGCGCACCCGACCGAGGCCGTGCTGGGCGCCGTGCGCCACGGCCTGCGCCGCGAGCGCCGCGACTGGCAGCTGCTGCGCGGCGACGGCACCCTCATCACGGCGTCGGTCACCGTGAGCCCGATGCACGACGGCGTGGGCCGGATGACCGGCTTCCTGCTGCACCCGCAGAACGTCACCGACGAACGCCGCGCGCAGCAGCACCTCGAGGCCGCCCTCGAGTCCGAGCGGGAGGCGGTGAACCGGCTCCAGGTCCTCGACGAGGTGCGCAACGACTTCATCACCACCGTCAGCCACGAGCTGCGGACGCCGCTGACGAACATCCTGGGCTACACCGACGTGCTGCTGGAGGACGAGGTCGGCGAGCTGACCGCGGCCCAGCGCAAGGTCGTCGACCGGGTCGACCGCAACGCCAAGCGGCTGCAGCTCCAGGTCGAGGACCTGCTGCTCCTCTCGCAGGTGGACAGCGGCACCTTCCGGCCGGACCGCTCGCCGGTCGCCCTGAGCGACGTGGTCGGGACCGCGCTCGACCAGCTCGCCGTCGACGTGCGCGACCGGGTCGACGTCGTCGTCCGCGACGAGGAGTCCACGGTCCTCGGCGACGCACCCCGCCTCGTCGGGGTGGTCCGCGGCCTCGTCGACAACGCCCTGAAGTTCTCCCACGACGAGGAGCCGGTGCTCGTCGAGGTGCGCCGCGAGGGCACCGACCAGGTCCTCGAGGTGACCGACAGCGGGATGGGGATCCCGCGGGCCGAGCAGCAGCACCTGTTCCAGCGGTTCTTCCGGTGCGCGACCGCGCGGACCGTGGCCGCCCAGGGCCTCGGGCTGGGACTGGCCGTCGTCGCCGCCGTGATCGCAGCGCACGACGGCGACGTCTCCATCGCCTCCGACGAGGGCGCCGGGACGACGGTCGTCGTGCGGCTGCCCACCGGCTGACCGGCACCCGGCCTTCGCCGATCGGCTGCGGCGGCGTACCGGTCGTTCCTAGGGTGCTGAGGCATGAAGCGTCTCCTCCTGCCCGGTGCCGGTCTCGCCCTCGTCGCCGCCGGCTTCGGCGCCGGCGTCGCGGTCTCAGCGACGGCCGCCGACGACCCGGTCACCGTCACCCGCCAGTCGCTCGCCGAGGTGCCCGCGCCGACCGGGGCGCCGCACCGCACACTCGGCCTCAGCCGCGTCATCGTGATGCCCGGCTCCGTCCTGGCACCGCACCACCACCCCGGCTCCCAGCTCGGGTACGTCGCCGAGGGCGTGCTCACCTACACCGTCGAGACGAAGTCGGCGACCCTGATGAAGGGCCCCGGCAACGACCCCACCGTGATCCGCACCCTCGGACCGGGCGACACGGCGCGGGTGCGACCCGGGCAGTGGCTGGTCGAGGAGCAGGGCGAGGTCCACCACGCGAAGAACGCCGGCGACGTCCCCGTGGTCATCTACCTGTCGACGCTGTTCAAGACGGGGTCCGCGCCGGCCATCCCGGACTGACCGGCGGCCTGCTGGCCAGCACCTCGTAGCCGCGGAAGGTGATCGCCTCGGCGGACAGCATCGACATCGCCGCGCTCGCATAGCTCGCGCGCGCTCCGGACACGGCGTCGCGCCGTTCGGCGTCGACCCAGAACGTGATCCCGCAGAGGACCGAACGCTCGCGGTCGATCAGGAGGTGGGTGCCGAGGCACCCGTCCCTCTCCTCGATGCGCGGCAGCAGCTCCGACGCGATCGTCTCGATCGCCTCGCTGTCGGAGGTGTCGATCCCGGTCATCTCCCAGAACATGGCGACCGGAGCCGCGCCCTCCTCGACCATCGTCATCCTCCCGGAGGGGCCGACCACCGACCCCGGATCGGCAGGCACGAAGGTACTCCTCCTCCGCTGTCCCGGCAGCCGATTCGTCGGGGACCGGCGAGCCCGACGACGCACCGTCCGCAGCGGACTGAACAACGGCCGGCACGGGTACCTCAGGAGCATGAGCCAGTCGCACGACCCGAGGACCGACCCGACGACCGAGGCACCGTCGGCCGAGGCCCCGTCGACCGATGCACCCGTGCACCAGAAGGACCCGCTGCGCGGGTCGCGGACCAGCGGCGCGTGGGCGGGCGTGGTGGTCGCCGCCGTCCTGCTGCTCCTCCTCGTGGTCTTCATCGCCCAGAACACCCAGGACGTCCAGATCTCGTTCCTGGTCTGGGACGGCCAGGCACCCCTGTCGGTCGCCCTGCTGGTCGCAGCCGCCGCGGGCATCACGCTCGCCGCCATCGTCGGGACGATGCGGATCTGGCAGCTCCGGCGCCGCGTGCGCCACGACCGCCGCTGACCGTCGGCGTGTCCGGCCCTTCGACCCTGTCCTGAGGCCGGGACGAGGCGCAGGCTGGAGGCATGGCCACGAGGACGACGCGGCTCACCGCGACGCTCGCTGGGGCGCTCACCGTGCTCGTGGTCACCGCCTGCGGGAGCGGGACCACAGCCACGCGCCCGCCCGACGTCGCCGCCACGGCGTCCGCTCCCGTCGTCCGGGCGGCGGCCCCTGAGCTCCGAGCCGGGCGACTGGCCCAGGTGGCGGTCAGCGTCGCGACCCTGTGGCGATCCCCGGACGCACCTCGCCCCGTCGACGCTCCGGCGCTGACCCGGCCGGTCCACATCGAGAGGTGGCTCGCGAACCTCACGACCGAGGAACGCCGCGCCCTCAACGGGCGGGCCGACACCCAGGCCCTGCTGGGCGACCGGGTCCGGGTCGTCCGGCTGCGGCCGCACTGGGCGAAGGTCGTGGTCCCCGACCAGCCGACGCCGCTCGACGCCCGCGGCTACCCGGGCTGGGTCCCGCGCCGACAGCTGACCGCCGTCCGGCCGGTCCGGACCGAGCGCGTCGCGACCGTCGTCGAACGGACCGCGTGGTTGCGCACCGACGACCAGGCCGCGAGCCCGCTCCTGCGGGTGAGCCTCGGTACCCGGCTCCCGCTGGCCGGGACCTCCCGCCGCTTCGCGGAGGTCCACCTCCCGGACGGCGCCGTACGCCGAATCGCCCGATCGGCCGTCGTGCTCCACGACCGGGACGCACCCGCCGTCGCACCGACCCGCCCGAGCCTCGTCGCCGTGGCCACGTCGTTCACGGGCCTGGACTACCTCTGGGCCGGCGCCTCGGGCTTCGGCGTCGACTGCTCCGGGCTGACCTGGCTCACCTACCGGGTCCACGGCATCCGGATCCCCCGCGACGCCTCCGCACAGGCGGCCGCAGGCCGCGCGGTGGAGCGGCCGCGCAGCGGCGACTTGCTCTTCTTCGGCAACCCCGTGCACCACGTCGCGATGAGCGTCGGGCACTCCCGGATGGTCCACGCCCCCGGGACCGGGCAGGTCGTGCAGACCGTGCCCACCTCGACGCCGCCCTTCGGCGGCGAGTACGTCGGCGCCCGCCGCCTGCTGCCCTGAGCGGCCTCAGCCGCCGGGCGGGACCGTCGGCATCCGGTCGGACGGCGGCAGCCGGACCGGCTCCCGGCGCCGGCTCAGCATCCGGCGCTGCCGGTCCTCCTCGTCCGGATCCCACGGCGTGTCGTTCCCGTCCATGCCCACCAGCCAGACCAGCCCGCGGCCGTGGCCGGGGTTCCGGCGCTCCTCGTCGCGATCGTCGCGGACCAGGGCGACGGCGTACGTGCGCTCGTCACCCGCCTGCCGCTGCGCCCAGTCGACCACCTGGAGCACGTCGGCGCCCGTGACGTCGTAGGTGCTGGTCGAGCCGTGGGTGGACGACTCACCGCTGTGGAACAGGTAGACGCGGAACCGCGGCCGGCCGTCCTCCCAGCTGCTGTCCCGCTCGTCCACCGGCTCGATCCGGATCTCGGTCATGGACCTGATGCTGACAGCAGGAGGACGCCGGCTGCGGCCCATTTCCCCCGGGCTGCAGGAGACGTGGTGGATGGCGTCGCCAGTCCGGACATGGGTGTGGCCCCGCCGGCCGTGGTCGGCGGGGTCCTGGTCAGCAGATATGTCGCGCAGCAGGCTCGAGCGGCGGCTCCGTGACGAACGGGCTGACGTAGGTGCGGCCCATGGGGGTGGTCCACACGAACCCGACCCCGGTCACCCGCTGGTAGTCCCAGCCGGCGTGGGTCTTGAGCCGGTGGTGGGTCCGGCAGGCGGGTGCGAGGTTGGACGAGGCGGTGGGGCCTTCGGGCCAGGGCACCTGGTGCTCGCTGTCGCAGCGCCGGGCGGGGCGGGTGCAGCCGGGGAAGCAGCACTGCCGGTCCCGCAGCCCGATCTGTTCCTTCATGAGCTCGGTGGGCTCGTAGCAGTCGGTGGACAGCTCGGCGTTCAGGTCGATGACGGGCCGGATGGTGACCTTGGTGCCGGCGGCCTGGCACCAGTCCTTCAGGTGCTCGGGGGTGATCGAGGAGCGGGTGTTGTCGACGTCGACGGTCGACTGCCCGGGACGGGTGTGGGCGTAGACCACGACCTCCCGGACCTGCCTGCCCTCGGTGTCGCTGGTGCCGAGGAGGCCCGCGGCCATGGCCCGGCGGACGTCCAGCGGCAGGTCGAGGTCCAGGGTCGCGGCCTTCGCCCGGATCTGCTCCTCCAGCGCGACCGCGTCCGCCAGGTCGAGCTCTCCTTCGACGTGGACGAGCCCGTCGGGGGTGGCGTGGTCGAGGTCGATGTCGAAGCGGCGTCGCTCCAACGCCGCGACCCGGCGTTCCTCGGCGGCGTCCGGGTCGTGCTCGGCGCGGGCCTTCTCGACCTGCCGCTCGATCTCCGCGAACGAGCACCGGTGCGCACACCACGCCAACCGGGCATCGACGGTCGCCGCAGCATCCGCCGGCAGCGACGTGGTGGCCTGGGCCACCTTCCTCGCCTTCCACACCGCCACCTCACCGGCCACCATGCGTCCCCACAGCCGCGGGAGCCGGTACCGCAGCTCGACCGCGTCCCCCAGCAGGTGCCGGCCCGAGTCGGTGGTCCGGCCGACCGCGAGCGCGAACTCCGCCACCGCGGCCTCGTCGACGGTCGGGGCACCGTCGCCGGCGATCTGCAGGTCCCGCATCCCGAACTCGATCGAGGTGTCCACCTCCTCGCCCGGGTGCAGCGCGACCCAGTCGCAGGCCTGGATCAGCTGCTGGACCTCCAGGTCCGCGATCGCCTCCCGAGTCGCCGCCGCAGCGGTCAGCACCAACTCCGCATCCGGCGCCGCAACTGCGACGGCGGTCGCGGCGCCAAGCTCGGCGGCGGTGCTGGTCATGGGTCTACTCAAGCACTCGCCACCGACAGTCAGAGGCGAGAATCCCCTGTATCCACAGGGATCTGAGCAATTCGAAGGTAAAGAATTCGTGCCGAGCCGGCGGTGCTCGTTGGTCGCCGCCCTGCCTCCACTTCTGGGGTCTCGACGACGCTCGCTGGCGCTCGCTGCTCGACCACCGACCGTGAGCCGGGAACCAGCCGCAACCGGACGCCGGCCGCCCCGCGTCGCTGCCTGTCGGTCGCAACCCCAGCGGACGGCGAGATGCCGACAGCCACCGCCCTGCGCACCTTCTGGGGTCTCGACGACCCTCGCTAGCGCTCGCTGCTCGACCACCGGATTAGGCGACCGCGAGCCGGGCAGGAACCGCGACCCGGAGTCCTGCCGTATCCGTCGTTGCTGCCATGTCGGTCGCAACCCGAGCGGACCGCGAGCTGCCGGCGGTGTTCGTTGGTCGCCGCCCTGCGCACCTTCTGGGGTCTCGACGACACTCGCTGGCGCTCGCTGCTCGACCACCGGTGCCACCACCCGTGAGCCGGGAGGCGACCGTGACCCGGCGCCCGCCGTACCCGCGTTGCTGCCTGTCGGTCGCAACCCGAGCGGACCGCGAGCTGCCGACAGCACCGCCCTGCCTTGCCTCCCGGGGTCTCGACGACGCTCGCTCGCGCTCGCTGCTCGACCACCGCAACACCGCCAACCGTGAGCCCGGAACCAGCCGCAACCAGACGCCCGCCGCCCCGCGTCGCTGCCATGTCGGTCGCAACCCGAGACCACGGCGAGCTGCCGACAGCCACCGACCGTCAGCCCCGCAGCAGCGGGACCGCCAGCCGCTTGGCGAGCTCGTCGTACGACGTCCCGAAGGTCTCGCGCACCACGACGCCGTCGGGGGTGATCTCGAAGGTGGCGAGGTCGGTGTAGACCCGGTCGACGCAACCGACGCCGGTGAGCGGGTAGGTGCAGTCGGGGACCAGCTTGGGCGTGCCGTCCTTGGCGAGGAGCGTCATCATCACGAAGACCCTCTCGGCGCCGATCGCGAGGTCCATGGCGCCGCCGACGGCGGGGATCGCGTCCGGCTCGCCGGTGTGCCAGTTGGCGAGGTCGCCGCCGGCCGAGACCTGGAACGCGCCGAGCACGCACACGTCGAGGTGGCCGCCGCGCATCATGGCGAACGAGTCGGCGTGGTGGAAGTACGACGCCCCGGGCAGCTCGGTCACCGGCTGCTTGCCGGCGTTCGTCAGGTCGGGGTCGACGTCGTCACCGCTGGCGGCGGGACCCATGTTGAGCATCCCGTTCTCGGTGTGCAGCACGACGCCCGAGCCGGGCGGGAGGTGGTCGGCGACCAGCGTGGGCTGGCCGATCCCGAGGTTCACGTAGGAGCCGGGTGGGATGTCCCGGGCGACGACCGCCGCCATCTCCTGCTTCGACAGGCCGCTCACCCCGTCACGCTCCCCACCTCGACGACCCGGTCGACGTAGATGGACGGCGTCACCACCGCCTCGGGGTCGAGCGCGCCGACCTCGACGACCTCGCTCACCTGCGCGACGACCGTGCGGGCCGCGGTCGCCATCACGGGCCCGAAGTTGCGGGCGGTCTTGCGGTAGACGAGGTTGCCCATCCGGTCGGCACGGTGGGCGCCGATGAGGGCCACGTCGCCCTTGATCGGGTGCTCGAGCAGGTAGGTACGGCCGTCGATCTCACGGGTCTCCTTGCCCTCGGCGAGCGGGGTCCCGACGCCGGTCGGGCAGTAGAAGGCGCCGATCCCGGCCCCGGCGGCGCGCATCCGCTCGGCGAGGTTGCCCTGGGGCACCAGCTCGAGCTCGACCCGGCCCTCGCGGTAGAGGCCGTCGAAGACCCAGGAGTCGTGCTGGCGGGGGAACGAGCAGATCACCTTGCGCACCCGCCCCCGGGCCAGCAGCGCGGCCAGGCCGGTGTCGCCGTTGCCGGCGTTGTTGGACACGACGGTCAGGTCGCCCGCGCCCTGCTCGATCAGCGCGTCGATGAGCTGCACCGGCATCCCGGCCATCCCGAACCCGCCGACCAGCACGGTCGACCCGTCCTCGATGCCCGCGACCGCCTCCGCGGGCGTGGCACAGATGGAGGCGGTCACGACACGTTCTCGAGGACGACGGCGAGGGCCTGGCCGACGCCGATGCAGATCGCCGCGACGCCGTACCGGTCGCCTGACTCGCGCAGCCGGGCGGCGAGCGTGCCGAGGATGCGGCCGCCGGACGCACCGAGCGGGTGCCCGATCGCGATCGCCCCGCCCTTGGCGTTGACGATCTCGGGGTCGACGTCCCACGAGTCGACGCAGGCGATCGACTGCACGGCGAAGGCCTCGTTGAGCTCGACGGCGGAGACGTCCGCCCAGGTGATGCCGGCCCGCACGAGCGCGAGCTCGGCGGCCTCGACGGGGGCGTAGCCGAACATCGGGGGCTCGACCGCGGCCACCCCGCGGCCGGCGACCCGCGCCAGCGGGTCCCGCCCGATCGTCGCGGCCGCGCCCTCCGAGCCGAGCAGCACGGCGGACGCCCCGTCGTTGAGCGGTGACGCGTTGCCGGCGGTGATCGTCCCGTCGGGGCGGAACGACGGCTTCAGGCCCGCGAGCTTCTCGGTGGTCGATCCCGGCCGGATGCCCTCGTCACGGGCGAGGTCGACCCCGGGCACCGGGACGACGAGGTCGTCGTAGAACCCGGCCTCCCAGGCGGCGTGGGCGAGCACGTGCGAGCGGGCGGCGAACTCGTCCTGACGCTCCCGGGAGATCGAGAACTTCTCCCCCAGCACCTCGTTGGACTCGCCGAGCGAGACCGTCCACTCCGCCGGCATGTTCTCGTTGACCAGCCGCCACCCGAGGGTCGTCGACACCGCGGTGACGTTGCCGGCCGGGAAGGCCCGGGACGGCTTCGGCAGCACCCACGGCGCGCGCGTCATCGACTCGACGCCACCGGTGAGCACGACGTCGGCGTCGCCGGTCTCGATGACCCGGGACCCGACGATCGCCGCGTCCAGCGACGAGCCGCACAGCCGGTTGACGGTGGTCGCCGGGACCGTCACGGGCAGCCCGGCGAGCAGCACCGCCATCCGGCCGACGTTGCGGTTGTCCTCCCCTGCCTGGTTGGCGCAGCCCCATGCGACGTCGCCGATCGCGGCCGGGTCCAGGTCGGGCGCCTGGGCCAGGACGCCCTGCACCGCGACGGCAGCGAGGTCGTCGGGTCGGACGTCGGCCAGGGCACCGCCGAACCGGCCGAACGGCGTGCGGGCGACGGCGTACACGAACGCAGAGCTCATGCCCCGAGCCTAGGCCCGGACCAGTGATCGTCTCCAATACTGAATCCGACTTGATTGATAACCTCAGCGCATGGAACTGCGGCACCTCCGGTCGTTCGCGGCGCTCGCCGAGGAGCGGCACTTCGGCCGCGCCGCGGCCCGTCTGCACCTCGCGCAGCCGGCGCTGTCCCAGCAGGTCAAGCAGCTCGAGCGCGAGCTCGGGGGTCACCCTCGTCACCCGCACCACCCGGCGGGTCGAGCTGACCGAGGCCGGCACCCGCTTCGCCGACCACGCGCGCACCGTGCTCGCCGACGTCGGACGCGCGCACGACGACATGGCGCTCGTCGCCTCCGGCCACGCGGGCCGGGTGTCGGTCGGGTTCATCGGCACGGCGACGTACGACGTCCTGCCGCGGGTGGCGCGCGAGGTACGCCGGGAGCTCCCCGACCTCGAGCTCGTGCTGCGGGGCGAGCTGCTGACCCCGCAGCTGGCCGCCGGGCTCGCCGACCGCACCTACGACGTCGCGCTGCTGCGGCCCGACCCGGTCGACCGGCCCGACCTGGCGGTGCGCACCCTGCGATCCGAGCGGCTGGTCGCCGTGCTGCCCGCGCAGCACCGCCTCGCCGGCCGCCGGCGCATCGCGCTGGGCAGCCTCGCCGGCGAGCCGTTCGTCATGCACCCGTCGGGCCACCGCTCCTCGATCCACGACCGGGTGCTGGCGGCGTGCGCCGCCGCCGGGTTCGAGCCGGCACCGGCGGTCGAGGTGGCCGAGACAGCGACCCTGGTGGTGTTCGTGGCCGCCGGGCTCGGTGTCGCGCTGGTGCCCGAGCCGGTGCGCAGCCTCGGGCTCGAGGGTGTCGCCTACGTCGCCCTGACCCACGCGCCGACGGTCGACCTCGCGGTCGCCACGCGGACCGCCGACGACTCCCCGGCCGTACGCCGGGTGGCCGAGGTCGTCGCGCGCTGCGTGGGCTGAGCTCCTAGAGCGCGCCCTCCTCGGTCAGCACCTGCTGGGCGATCCGGAACGCCGTGTTGGCGTCCGGGACGCCGCAGTAGATCGCGGACTGCAGGAGCACCTCCTTGACCTCCTCGACCGTGACGCCGTTGCGCAGAGCGGCGCGCAGGTGCATCGCGAGCTCCTCGTGGTGGCCCCGGGCGACGAGCGCGGTCAGCGTGATCATCGAGCGGCTGCGCCGGTCGAGGCCGGGCCGCGTCCAGATCTCGCCCCATGCGTAGGCGGTGATCAGCTCCTGGAAGTCGCGGGTGAAGTCGGTGGTGCCGGCGACCGCCCGGTCGACGTGCTCGTCGCCGAGGACCTCGCGGCGGACCCGCATCCCGGCGGACCCGCTCGATCCCGGGCCGGCGGTCTCCTCCGGGAGGTGCTCGCCCAGGAAGTGCGCGCGGAGCAGGCGGGCGACGGCATCCGGGGCCTCGGCCGGTGCCAGGTGGGCGACGTCGTCCAGCTCGACGAGGCGGCCGTCGCGGACGCCGTCGGCGATCTCGCGCAGGCCGGCCGTCGGCGTGACCTCGTCCTCCGCACCGGCGACCGCCAGCACCGGTGCGGTGATCCGCCCGAGCCGGTCGCGCACGTCGAAGGCCGCGAGCGCGCCGCAGACCTGGGCGTAACCCTCGTCGTCCGCGTCCTGCAGCGCGTGCAGCAGCGCCGAACCCCGTTCGGGCTGCCGCTCCAGGAAGCCGGACCCGAACCACCGCTGGGCGGAGGAGGTCACCAGCGACGAGGTGCCGGACGCGCGGACCTGCTCGATCCGCTCGGCCCAGCCCTCCCGGGTGCCGATCCGCGCTCCGGTGCAGAGCAGCACCGCGGCCGCGACCCGGCCCGGGCTCGCGAGCAGCAGCTCCAGCCCGACCGCGCCGCCGACCGAGTCGCCGGCGTACAGGAACGGGGCACCGGGCTCGCCGCGCTGGGTCAGCACGTCGTCGACCACGTGCAGCACGCCGCTCGCCAGCTCCGCGATCGTGAACGGCTCCTCCGGGACGCCCCGGTTGTGGCCGTGCCCGGGCAGGTCCCACGCGACGACGTCGAACGCGTCCGCGAGCCCGGCGGCGCACGCGCTCCACAGCGCGACCGCGGACGTGCCGAGCGAGGGGCCGAGCACGAGGAGCGGCAGCTCCTCGCGGTGCTGCGCGCCGGTCATCCGGACGACGGTGATGCTCGGGATCAACGCTGCTCCTCGGGGGTCGGGTCGTGGGGCGATCGCCGGGCCCGGGCGACCACGGCGTCGACGTACGCTCCTGCGTCGCCGAGGTACGACGGCGCCGGCTCGTGCCCGGCCGCCTCGGCCATGGTGCGCTGCTCGGCGAGCACGGCGTCGCCAGCGGCGGCCAGGGTCGCGGCCATCCGCTCGGTGTCGACGCGGAGGCCGCTCACCAGGTCCAGGGTCTGGGAGGCGGCCACGAGCGTGCGCCGCACCAGGTCGCGCAGCGTCGCCCACTCGGCGTGCCAGCCGCCGTCGGCGCGGTCGTCGACCTGCTGCGCGGCGGCGAGGTGCAGGGTCGCGGCGAGCTGCGGCGTGGTCAGCGCGGCCCGGCGGACCAGCACCGACAGGGTGGGGTTGGCCTTGCCCGGCATCGTCGACGAGCCGCCACCGACCCCCTCGGCCAGCTCGGCGACCTCCGGACGCGACATCACGAGCACGTCGTTGGCGATCCGGGCGCACGCATCGGTGCAGCCGGCGAGCGCGTCCCCGAGCCGGGTGACCGGCGCGCGCGTCGTGTGCCAGCGCGGGACGTCCGGCGGCACCTGCCGTCCGAGCTCGACCATCGCCGCGCGGGTGCCGGCCGCGCCGCCGAGCTGCTGGGGGAAGGCGAGCCGGGCCAGGTCGTCGTCGGCGTCGAGCACCGCGGTCAGCCACGCCGCGACCCGGAAACCGAAGGTCGTCGGCACGGCGTGCTGGGTCAGCGTCCGCGCCACCATCGCGGTGTCCCGGTGCCGCGCGGCGAGCTCCGCGAGCCGGTCCACGAGCACCGCCAGGTCGGCGCGCAGGTCCGCCACCGCGGACCCGGCCATCCGCATCAGCGCCGAGTCCAGGACGTCCTGGCTGGTGAGCCCGCGGTGTGCGTCCGGCTCGTCGCGGCGCAGCGCCTCGACCAGCGGGATCACCGGGTTGCCGCCCGCCTCGGCGGCGCGGGCGAGGTCGTCGGCCACGACGGGCACCGGCACCTCACGACCGAGCCACGCGGCCTCGACGGCCAGCATCGCGCCCACGAAGTCCTGCTGGGTGAAGTGGTCGCCGGCGCGCTCGTCCCCCGGCCAGAACAGGTCCGCCATGTCCTCAGTGTGGCGGGTACGCGAGGAAGACCGTCTCGTCGGCGCCCTGGAGAAGCACGTCGAAGACGAATCCGTGCTTGTCGGGCCGGGCGACGAGCGTGTGCCGGCGATCGGCGTCGACGGACGCGAGCAGCGGGTCCCGGGCGAGCGCGGCCGTCCCGTCGCCCGGCCCGACCGGGAGGTACGCGCGGGTGTGCAGCCGGTCCAGCAGCCCGCGCGCGAGCACGACCAGCGCGACGTACGGCGCCCCGCCGGTCGTCACCGGACCGGGGACGACCGTCGAGAACCGGTAGTGCCCGGTGCGGTCCGTCGCCGCCCGACCCCAGCCGGTGAAGGCGTGCCGGTCGCGGCGCAGCGACCCGGGCTCGCGGGGGACGCGGCCGTCGGGGTCGGCCTGCCACAGCTCCAGCAGGGCGTCCGGGACGGGGTCGCCGTTCCCGTCGAGCACGCGGCCGTGCAGCCGGACCGCCCCGGGAGCGGTCGGCGGGACGAGCTCGTGGTCGCCGTCGAAGGGCAGCGCGAAGCCGAAGAACGGCCCGACGGTCTGGCCGGGGGTCGGTGCGAGCGCGGCCCGGTCGGTCACTCGACGTCTCCTTCGAGGGGGGTGCGGTGCGAGCCGGTCAGGACGAGGTCCCAGCGGTAGCCGGTCGCCCACTCGGGCGTGGTGACGTCGTGGTCGTAGGTCGCGACCAGCCGGTCGCGCGCGGCCTGGTCGGTGATCGCCTGGTAGATCGGGTCGAGCGCGAAGAGCGGGTCGCCCGGGAAGTACATCTGGGTCACCAGCCGCTGGGTGAGCTGGCGCCCGAAGACCGAGAAGTGGATGTGCGCCGGGCGCCACGCGTTGCGGTGGTTGCGCCACGGGTACGGCCCGGGCTTGATCGTCGTGAACCGGTACCGGCCGTCGGCGTCGGTGAGGCAGCGCCCGACGCCGGTGAAGGCCGGGTCGAGCGGCGCGGGGTGCTGGTCGCGCTGGTGGACGTAGCGGCCGCCGGCGTTCGCCTGCCAGATCTCCACGAGCTGGTGGCGGACCGGCCGCCCCTCGCCGTCGAGCACCCGGCCGGTGACCGTCATCCGCTCGCCGATGGGCTCGCCACGCCGCTGGACGGTCAGGTCCGCCTCGAGCGGGTCGACGTCCTGCTCGCCGAAGACCGGCGACCACAGCTCGACGCCCTCGGGGTCGGCCTGGTGCAGGTCCTTGGTCGGGTGCCGCAGGATGCTGGAGCGGTACGGCGGGTAGTCGAGGCGCGGGGCGGTCTCGACGCTGCCCGAGGCGGCGTACGCCGCGCCGATCGCCGCGATCTCCGCGCTGATCTCGGCCTGCGACGCCACGGCCGCGTCCGAGCTGGTCTCCGTCACCCGGCAGACGGTAGGCACCACGACGGGCCGGACCGACCGGTGGCTTCCGGTCAGTGGAACAATAGGCCGATGGCCGGCAACACCTCCGTCCCGGGGGCCACCGTCACCGCACGGGCGCTCGCGCTGCTCGGCGCGTTCGACGAGCACCACCGCCGGCTGACCCTCACCGAGCTCGCCCGGCGCGCCGACCTCCCGCTGCCGACCGCGCACCGGCTCGTCGGCGAGCTCGTGGCATGGGGCGCGCTCGCCCGCACCCCGGCCGGTGACTACGTGGTCGGCCGGCGGATGTGGGACCTCGGTCTGCTCGCGCCGGTGCAGACGGGGCTGCGGCAGCTGGCGTCGCCGTACCTCCACGACCTGTACGGCGCCACCCTCGCCACCGTGCACCTGGCCGTGCGCGACGGCACCGAGGTGCTCTACCTCGACCGGCTGTCGGGGCACGCGTCCGTGCCGATCGTGAGCACCATCGGGTCCCGCCTGCCGCTGCACGCCACCGGCGTCGGCAAGGTGCTGCTCGCGCACGCGCCACCGGAGGTGCAGCAGGAGGTGCTGGCCCACCTGACCCGCGTGACGCCGTACACGATCACCCAGCCGGGCCTGCTGCGCCGCCAGCTCGCCCGGGTGCACCGGGACGGCTACGCCACCACCGTCGAGGAGATGAGCCTCGGCGGTTGCTCGGTCGCGGTGCCGGTGCGAGCCGGCGCCGAGGTGGTCGCGGCGCTCGGCATGGTGGTGCCGTCGCTGGGACGGGACCGGCCGCGACTGGTCGGCGCGCTGCAGGTCGCGGCCCGCGGGATCGGCCGGGCGCTGGCCACCAGGGGCGAGTGAGCCGCCGGCCCACAGGGGACGCACAGCCGGCTCCGAGCCCCTCAGCAGGTCGCGGCAGTCCAGTGGGGGAATGCACCCCCACGACCACGACACCCCCGGGCCGCCGTACCCCCCGGCCGCCGCCGCGCCGACGCGGTGGCGGTCGACCCTGGTGGGCGCGGCCGCCGGCGGCCTGCTCGCCGCGTCGGTGGCCGTGCCCGCCACCTGGCTGCTGACCCACGACGACCCCGCCCCGCCGTCGACGACCGCCCAGGTCCAGCCGCCGGGCTGGGGCACGTCGGGCCGGCAGGCCGTCCCGCCGGACCGGGACGACACCTCGGGCGCCACCTCCACCGACGCCGACGACACCGAGTCGCAGGGTGTCGTCCTCGTCGACACGACGCTGACCGACGGCGAGGCGGCCGGCACCGGCCTGGTGATCGACCCCGCGGGCCTGGTCCTGACCAACTACCACGTCGTGGAGGGCTCGACCTCGGTCCGCGTGACGATCGCGACCGACGGGACGACGTACGACGCCACCGTGGTCGGCCACGACCAGCAGGCCGACGTCGCGCTGCTGCGCCTGGACGGCGTCTCCGACCTCGCCACCGTCGTGCTCGACGACGACGGGGACCCGGCCGTCGGCGACACCGTGACCGCCATCGGGAACGCCGAGGGGCAGGGCCACCTGTCCGCGTCGTCCGGTGACGTCGTCGCCCTCGACCAGGCGATCACGACCTCCTCCAGCGGCTCGGTCGCCGGCGAGCGGCTCACCGGGCTGATCGAGACGGACGCCTACGTCGTCGGCGGCTACTCCGGGGGCGCCCTGCTCGACGACGAGGGCGAGGTCGTCGGCATCACCACCGCCGCGTCCGGCGGCAGCCGGTCCGCGTCGACCGCCGAGTCCTACGCGGTCCCGATCGACGACGCGCTGGCCGTGGCCGACCAGATCGAGTCCGGGACCGAATCCGGCGACGTCGAGATCGGCCCGTCGGCGTACCTGGGCGTCGCGGTGGACGAGACCGGAACAGGCGACGGCGTGGGCGTCGTGCAGGTCCAGGACGGCACCGCCGCCGACCGCGCCGGCCTGGCGGCCGGCGACGTGCTGACCCGCGTCGGTGCGGCCCGGGTGACGTCGCTGGCGACGCTGCGGACGGCGATGGCGGCCCACGAGCCGGGCGACCGGACGTCGCTGCGCTGGACCGACAGCACCGGCACGACCCACAGCGCGACGGTCACGCTGGGGTCCGCGCCGACGAGCTGACGCTCACCCGCCGGACGCGGAGAACGCCGTGGACAGCGGCACCCGCGGGGTCATGGTCACCGACGCGTCGGGTGCCACCGTGATCACCGAGTACGTGGTCCCTCCGGTGTCCGGCCGGAAGAACAGCACCGCGAAGCGCGCCGGGTGCTGGATGACGCCCGGGTCGGGCCGCGTGTCCACGTGCCCACCGGCACTTCCGGTCGTCAGCTCCGTCGTCACCGATCCCGACGCGGTGCGGACCTGGGTCGGACCGATGAACTCGTAGGACCGCCCGTCGAGGACGGCGATCCGCTGGCACCCGGCCTCGGCGATGCGGCGGCCGAGCAGATGGTCGTGGACGAGCACGAAGTCGGGCTCGTCCTCGCACGCGGTGCTGACGGCATCGGCGACCGCGTCGTCGACGTCCACGTCGGTATCCCGGAGGACGGTGCCGGCGCCGAAGTTGCCGACGGTGGACACCCGGGGGTCGGGAACGCTCAGGAGGCGGAGACCGGCCACGGTCTGGGTGGTGCCGTCGGCGACGTGCCAGCCGCGAGCGGTCGCGGCGTCGATGATCGACCTGGTGTCGTGGAGCCCCGGCGCGAGGTAGACCGGCCTGCCCTCGGCGTAGAAGTCGAGCGTGTCGAGCAGGTAGGTCTCGATCGCCTTGCCGGCGAACGTCAGGTCCCCGCTGAGGGCGATGAAGTCCGCGTCGAGGAGGGTCGCCGCCCGGCCGACCTGACGGGCCATCCCGTTCACGTCCTCGAAGTCCTCGGCGAGCACGAAGACGACCTCGTCCTCGTCCCCGGCGACCGACGGCTGCGAGGCGATGGCCTGCTCCAGGTTGTCCGAGACCTCGTCGTAGAACGCGGACCGAGGCCGCAGGACCGAGAGGAACGGGAGCACGTCGGCGAGCAGACCCTTGACCTGGGCGCCCTCCAGGCCCGTGCCCGCGAACTGCGGATCGGCCGCGATCGCCCGGTGGTCGTGGCGAACGTAGACCCGGAGTCCGGCCGCGTCGACGAGCACGACGAGGAGGAGCCCGGCAACGGTCAGCGTGCGGCGCAGCCTCCGGTTGTGGGCCTCGACCAAGGCCGCCTGCTCGACGGTGTAGCCGGCGAGCCGGCGGCGGCGGACGCGCAGCAGCACCAGCACCGATCCGATCGCCAGGGCGCCGGCCACGAACCCGGTCGCGCCCCAGACGAGCAGGTGGCGCCTGGTCGCCGACTCGATGAGGTGGACCGCCGGCTCCGGGTTCTCCCACAGCCCTGCGAGATAGCGCCGGGTCCGCTTGTCGCTCGGGACGATGGCGTTCCAGTTCGCGTCGACGTCGACCCCGACGTCGACGCGCGCCACCCGACGGTGGTCGGGGGTGACCAGGGCTCCGTCGAACAGCCGGCTGCTGTCCTGTCCGAGCACCGGACGGACGTAGACCCGCTGACCCGCGACCTCGACCTGCGCCGGCGGCGCATGGTCGATCGCCAGCAGGGCAGCTGCGAACGGAGCCGCCACGAGGAGCACGGCAACCACGCCCTGCCCGGCTCGCCTGGTTGCTGCCGGCCACCGAGTCACGATGCCCACGACCGTACCCTCGGCGCGCCGACACTGGTCCAGACCTCCGGTTGGTGGCTCTGCTACGCGGGAACGCCTCTTGGCACCGGACCAGGGAGGGACACATGTTCAAGAGCACTGCGAGGCTGGTCCTCGCCGGGTGCGTCACGGTCGCGGTCAGCCTCACCGGAGGCACCGCCATCGCGTCCGCACCCTCGACCCCGTCGTCGACATCCAGCCAGGTCGGCTCGGCCTCGTGCGCCGCGGAGCAGTCGCGCGTCGCACACGCCCGCAACGACGTGCGCAAGGCCAACCACCAGGTGGCCAAGGCCAAGAAGGCGAAGCGGCACGCCCACGGGCACCGGGCGAAGCACGCCGCGGACAAGAAGCTGCAGAAGGCCAAGCGCCACCAACGGGCCGCGAAGCGGCATCTGGCCAAGGCCAAGGCCGCGCTGAGGAAGTGCCAGTCCCAGCAGGGCGGTGGCGGCGGTGGCGGCGGTGGCGGCGGCGGTGGCGGCGGCGGTGGCGGCGGCGGTGGCGGCGGTGGCGACACCAACCCGCTCCAGCCCGCCTGCGACGCCGGCCTGCCCCAGGCGATCTGCGACGCCTTCGCCACGCTGCCGATCCCGACGCCCGGAGCCGACAGCCCGATCCAGGCGCTCTGCGACGCCGGTCTGCCGCAGGCCATCTGCGACGCCGCGACGAACCCGCCCGGCCCTGGCGGGGAGAGCCCGATCCAGGCGCTCTGCGATGCCGGTCTGCCGCAGGCCATCTGCGACGCCGCCAACGGCGGCACCGTCCCGCCGGACCCGGGCACGATCCTCGACCCGGTCTGCGAGCTCGGCCTGCCGCTGCCGATCTGTGACCTGGTCGGGGGACTGCCGCTGAGGCAGCGGGTGGCCTGATCGCTCGGCGCCCCGACCCGGTGCGCCGCCGCTTCCCCCTGAGCGGCGGCGCACCCCGGCTGTCAGCCGATGTCGCGGACCGAGCGCGACTCGATGTCCCGCAACACCTCGTCAGCGGTCCCCGCCGACACACGTCCGAGGCGACGCTCGTCGAGGACGAGGCGCCGCTCCACCGCGGTGGCGCGCCCCAGCAGCTCGTCGAGCTCCTCCGCCGCGTCGTCCGCCATCTCCGACCGACGAGCGTCCGCCATCGCCCGCTGGGCCTCGAGGTACCCGGCGTACTGGAGCTCGGCCGCTCGGCGGACATCCTCTCGCGCCCCGGTGTCGCCGCGCACGTGGTCGAGCGCGGCGTCCGCGGCCCGGACCCGGAGCGCCGCGACCTCGCTCGCGTGGTCGACCTCGGACGCCACCCCCAGCCGACGGGTGAGCGGTGAGAGCGTCAGGCCCTGCAGGACCAGGGTGACGAGGACGCACGCGAGCGCAGTGACCAGCAGCAGGTCGCGATCGGGAAGCGGGGCCCCAGCGGTCGTGGCCATCGGCAGCGCGAGCGCCGTCGCCACCGTCACCACACCTCGCATGCCGGACCAGGCGACCACCGTCGTCTCCCGCCAGTCCGTCGGCATCGAGCCGCCGGCCCGCACCCGTCGAGCCCACCAGGTGACGGGGAACATCCAGGCGATCCGGAAGAGCACGACGGTGAGGATCACGGCCGTACCGACCACGACGATGTCCCGAGTGACGACGACCGTGCGGGTCACGGCGGACAGCTCGAAACCCAGGACCGCGAAGGCCATGCTCGTGATCAGGAAGTCGGCGTAGGACCAGACCGAGCGACCGAGCAGCCAGCCTCGCGACGTGGTGGCCTCGTGGGCGGCGTTGCGGAGGTACAGGCCGAGCACGAGGACGGCGAGCACGCCGCTGCCGCCGAGGCGCTCGGCACCGAGGTAGGCCACGAACGGCGCGACGACGGTGATCGTCGTCTCGGTGTAGGCCTCCTGCACGTGGGCGAGCAGCCAGGTGACGACCCAGCCGAGCGCCAATCCCGCCCCGACCCCGACGACGACGGCCGCGACCAGCTCGACGCCGGCGTCGAGCGCAGAGAAGTCACCGGCCACCACGGCGACCAGCGCGACGTGGTACATCACGAGGGCGGTGGCGTCGTTGAACATGCCCTCGCCCTCGAGGATCGTCACCAGGCGGTGCGGCAGGCGCAGACGGCGCGCTACGGCGGTCGCTGCGACCGGGTCCGGAGGCGAGACGATCGCGCCGAGGACCCAGGCCGCAGCCCAGGGGACGCCGACGCGATGGGCCACCACGGCCACGACGGCAGCAGTGGCCACGGTGAGCCCGACTGCGAGGACCAGGACCGGTCGGGCCTGCTCGCGGAACTCGGTCGCCGTGGTGCGCTGGGTGGCGGCGAACAGGAGCGGAGGGAGCACGACCGGCAAGATGAGCTCGGGATCGAAGTCGAGCGGCGCGGTGGCGGGGACGAGGCCGACCCCCACGCCGAAGATCGTCAACAGCACCGGCTGGGGCACCTTGACCTGGTCGGCGACCGGGGTGAAGAGCATGACGGCCGCGAGGAGCAGCGTCATCACCCAGGGCTCGCTCACGATCTCTCCTCAGTCCCTCTCCTCGGTCCCTCTCCTCAGTCCGGAGGCGCCTCACCGCGCACCCGGTAGCGGCGGAAGCTCCAGACGATGAGCCCGACCGCGATGAAGGACGAGGCGACCTGGGTGACCCCCGTCGGCGGACCACCGGGCAGCCACAGCCAGCTGGGCAGCGGCCACCAGCCCGGCTCCGGCGGGTTCCAGATCCAGAGCAGGCCACAGGCGAGCAGGCCCAGCGCGAAGACCACCGAGATGGCGACCCGCAGGTTGGTCTCGACACCCTCGGCGGCCCCGCGGAGCGCGCGCCGCTTGATCGGCTCCACCCGCTTCTCGGCCCACTCGTACTCCTGGGACAAGATGACCAGGCCGGCCGCGATCATCAGCAGCCCGGGTCCGGGGAGGATCAGCCCTGCGATGCCGGCGACCACCAGGACCCAGCCGACGATCTCGAGCACGATCCGCTTGGCCGTGCCGCCACCCGGGACATTCATGCCCGCAGCCTCTCAGACAGGGACAAGGCGGTGGCTCAGGCGGCCAGGCTCAGCTCGTCGCGGGTGACGTCGGGGTCGATGCCGTCCGGCAGGCGGACCAGGCGGGCGTGCACGTGGTCGGGGATGCTGACGCGGAGCAGGATCGCCAGGGAGCCGGTGGTGGCGACGGCGGCGTAGATCAGGTTCGCGTCGATGTCGGCCAGGACGCCGTAGGCGCCGGCGAGGAGGGCGTCGACGATCATCAGCGCCCAGGCCGAGGCCGCGATCGCGGCGACGTCGCGGCTGCGCCAGGCCGTCATCGCGGCGGGCGTCACCAACAGCGCGACCGAGCAGCCGAGGACGACGGTCGCCGGGCCGGAGCCGACCCAGAACGACGCGAGGCCGGCCGTCGAGACGACCACGAGCCACACGACCGGCAGCCAGAGCCGGTCGCGGGAGCCGCCGCGGAACCACGCGAGGAGGAGCGCACCGGCGGTCGCCGGGACGGCGACCGCGGCCGGGAGGGCCACCCACACGTCGTCCTCGACCACGCCGAACACGGTCCACGCGACGCCGCTGATCGTCGAGCTGGCCAGCGCGGCGACGCTGACGCCGGTCGCGGTGGTCATCCGGCGCAGCTTGCGGAACTGCGGGACCGTGTAGCCCGCGGCCAGCAGGGTGCCGGCCAGGCCCACGAGGGTGGCGAGATCGAGGTGCACTGCTTCCTTGGCTTTCCAGCGCGACTGCGCGGACGAGCGACACGGCCGCCGCACCGGTGGGTGCGACGACCGCGTCGTGGACGGACGATGTAGGTGTCAGAGCCGACCGGCTCCGACCGAAAAAACTACTCGTATAAGGGCGGCAGACCGAATTATGTTCCGGGTTGGACCGTTCCAGGCGGGGTGATCTCCCGCACAGGAGGTGAGGCGACCCTCAGATGTCGGTGACTCGGATGCCGGCGTGCGCCTGGTAGCGCCGGTTGACGGAGATCAGGTTGGCGGTCAGCGCCTCGACCTGGTGGGCGTTGCGGAGCCGGCCGCCGAAGACGCCGCGCACCCCGGGGATCACGCCGGCGAGGTCCTGGACCAGGTCGGTGGCCTCCCGGACGTCGCCGAGGACGAGCACGTCGGTGTCGACCTCGACGACCTCGGGGTCCTCGAGCTTGACCGCGCTGACGTTGTGGAAGGCACCGACGACCGTCGAGTCGGGCAGCAGCCCCTGCGCCTGCTGCGCGGCGGAGCCCTCCTCGACCGGCAGCGCGTAGGCGCCCTGCTTGTCGAAGCCGAGCGGGTTGACGCAGTCGACGACCACCTTGCCGGCCAGCTGCGCGGTCAGGGCGGCGAGGAGCTCGCCGTGCCCCTCCCACGGGACGGCGGCGACGACGATGTCACCGCGCGAGGCCGCCTCCTCGTTCTCGGCGCCGGTGACGTCGCCGCCGGTCGCCTCCGCGAGGTCGGCCGCGGTGCTCTGCGCCCGCTCCTGGCTCCGGCTCCCGATCACGACGGGGATGCCGGCCGCGGCGAAGCGCCGCGCCAGCCCCCTGCCCTGGGGTCCGGTGCCGCCGAGGACGGCGACGGTCTTGCCGGCGAGGGACTCGGGCAGCGCACTCATGGAGGACACCTTCTCAGTCGCGCCCGCGCGCGACGGCGCCGGCCCAGGTGGTGGACCGGCGCCGTCGCGGTGCCCGGGGCCGGGCTCAGCGTGCCGGTGGTGCGGAGATGAAGGACAGGTCCATCTCGTCGTTGTAGACGCCGACCTCGACCGGGCCGTGCCCGACCGTCGCGCTCGGCCCGACCCGCCACCCGACGTCGTTCAGCCCGCCGTTCTTGGCGTCCATCGTCAGGTAGATGCCGGACTTGAACCCGGCCTCGACGACGTCACCGACCTTGCCGCCGCCCTTGCTCCCGGCGACCACGGTCACGGTCCCCGCGCGGAAGTCGTAGGTGACCTCGACGAACGCGCTCACCAGGGGCAGCACCTCGGCCGAGAGCTCCTGCTGGACCTGCTCGCAGTTCACCTTGAGCGACGTCGGACCGGCGGCCAGCACGAAGCTCATCGCCTTCAGCGGGGCGGGGCACGCGCCGTTGCTCTCGGCGCCGGTGGCGCCCGGCGTGTCCAGCGCCTCGGTGTCCAGCGGGGTGACGCACTCCTTCTCGTAGAGGTTCTCGAGGTGCGTCCAGGCCCGGGCGGACTGGACGACGATGGCGTAGTAGTTCGTCTCCTGCTCCTCGATCGTCAGCAGGGCCAGCCGGTTGGCCTCCTCGTCGAGCAGGTTCGAGGCGTAGCCGCTGGTGCGCTTCGACCAGGTCGCGAAGTAGGAGGTCAGCGACGACCGCAGGTCCTGCAGGCGCAAGCGCCACTCCTGGTGGGCGCTCGTCAGCTTCGGGCGGCAGGTCGCGTTCATCGTCTTGATCCAGCAGTTCGGGTCCGTCGAGCCGTCGCAGGTGTCCCAGGCGTCGTCGGCGAGCGTGCCGTAGGTGTACGGCGCCTCGCCGGTGCCGCCGCCGAAGAACCCTTCGCGCTGCTCGGTGAGCCCGTCGACCTCGTCCTCGATGTGCGACCAGGCGGACCGGAGGTCCGGGTCCTCATGCGTCTGGTAGACCAGCCGCAGGATCGAGTCCCGGCGGTCCTTCTCCGCGTCGGTCCGCGCGTCGTCGGTGTCGCGCAGGTGCTGCTGGAGCGCGCTCTCCTCGTCGACGTGGGCGACGACCTCCTGCCCGAGCTCCTGCTGGAGGTCCTTGTAGACGTCGTCCATCGCCACGCCCTGGGCCGGGGTGGTCGCGATCGGCAGCTGGCGCAGCTGGCTCGACACGCCCTGGGAGAGGTCGATCTCCGGGTCGGGACGGTCCTCGGGCCCGGTCGGCGGCGTGGGGTCGGGGACCTGGCTACGCTGCCGGCTCGCGCGGACGTAGCGTGCCGCGGCCGCCTTGTCGCCGCCGCACGCCTTGACGTTGGCGAGGCCGGCGTCGGCCTCGGAGAGCATCGGCTCGCGAGCCTTGGCCGCCGTGAACATCCGCGCCGCGTCCGCGTTGCGACCGGTCATGAGCAGCGCCTGGCCGCGCACGACCATCGCGATCGCCTGCTGGGAGATGCCGAGCGCGGGGCGGGGGAAGGACCGCACCGCGGCGGCGTCCAGGAAGGCGATGGCCTCGTTGGGCATGCCGATGGACGTGGCCAGCGCCGCGGCGTTGACCAGGTTGCCGGCGTCGGCCGGCCGCAGCTCGTGGGCCCGCAGCAGCGCCGCCATCGCGAGGCCGGGCGACTCGTCCAGGGTCGCGGCCGCGGCGAGCTGCTGCGCCTCCACCGCGGTGTCCGCCAGACCCGACCGGTCGAGCTCGTCCAGGGCGTCCGCGCCCGCCTTGTCGGCGAGCCCCTTCCGCACGCTGGCGACGGCGGCGGGGAGCGTCATCGGCTGCACGGGGTAGCTGCTGCTGCAGAAGATGGACATCCAGCTGACCGCGTCGTCCTCGTCCTCGGGCCACGGGTAGGTGTCGGCGAAGCTCTCCAGGCGCAGGTCCGCCGAGCCCGGCGCGGCCTGCACGGTGACCGGCTTCGCCGCCGGCGCGCAGTTGTGCGCCTCGTCGGACTCGCTGACGGCGCCGCCGTCGTCGGCGCAGACCAGGACGTCGTACCGGCCGGCCGGCGTGCCGACCGGCACGGTGACCTTCGTGGTGGTCAGCGTCGAGGTGCGGCCGGCGCCGACGGCGGGCACGGCACGCGTCCCGGTCAGCAGGACGTCGAGCACGGAGGTGCGCGGGTTCGTGCGGCTCTGCTCACGGTCGGCGAGGCTCCGGGCGACGTCGGTGGAGAGGTAGAAGCGGGTGGTGGAGGCGCCCGCCCCGGCCCTCCCCTTGTTGCGCACGGCGTGGCGGACGGTCAGCGTGTCGCCCTCGGCGACCGAGGTGGCGGTCGTGGCCGCCTGCACGACGGTCAGGTCGGGGCGCTTCGCCGACGCCGCGTCCGCGGCGGGCGCGACGGTGGCGAGCGGGACGACCAGGGTGACGGCGGCAGTGGCGGCCAGGGCGGCGACGCTGCCGCGGAAGCCGGATGAGACGGGCATGGATTCCTCTCCTGCCGGCGGTCGCCGGCGACGAGGAGACCTTCGCCGCCCGCACTTGATGCTCACTGGGAACCGACTTGAGGTCACCGCACGAGCGGGTGCTCGGCACCGGACCGGGCCTCGATCTGCTCCGCCCGCGGCGCGACCTACTGTGGTGCCCATGCCCGCCACCCGCCTGCTGCCGTCCGAGGAGGCCGTCGACCTGATCGGCCTGGTCCGCGATCTCGCCACCCACGAGCTCGCTCCGCTGGTCGCCGAGGCCGAGCGCACCGAGACCTTCCCGCGCGAGGTCTTCCGCACCCTGGGCCGAGCCGGGCTGCTCGGGCTGCCCTACCCCGAGCAGTACGGCGGCGGCGGGCTGCCCTACGAGGTGTACCTCCAGGTGCTGGAGGAGATCGGCTCGGTCTGGGCCAGCGTCGGCGTCGGCGTCTCCGTGCACGCCCTGTCCTGCTTCGGCCTCGCCACCGCCGGGACCGAGGAGCAGTGGCAGCGCTGGCTGCCCGACATGCTCGGCGGCGAGCTGCTCGGGGCCTACTGCCTCTCCGAGCCGCACGCCGGCTCCGACCCGGCGGCGATGCGCACCCGCGCCCGCCGCGACGGGGACGACTGGGTCATCAGCGGCGCCAAGGCCTGGACCACCCACGGCGGCCACGCCGACTTCTACAAGGTGATGGCACGCACCGGCGACGGCCGCGGCGACATCTCCTGCTTCCTGGTCCCCGCCGACGCACCGGGCCTGGTCGCCGACCCGCCCGAGCACAAGATGGGCCTGACCGGCTCCGCCACGGCCACGATGCGCTTCGACGACGTCCGCATCGACGGCGACCGGCTGCTCGGCGAGGAGGGGCAGGGGCTGCGGATCGCCCTCGCCGGCCTGGACGCCGGGCGCCTCGGCATCGCCGCGGTCGCGACCGGCCTCGCCCAGGGCGCCCTCGACCACGCCGTCGCCTACGCGAAGAGCCGCGAGACCTTCGGCGAGCGGATCATCGACCACCAGGGCCTCGCCTTCGTGCTGGCCGACATGGAGGCGGCCGTGCAGAGCGCCCGCGCCACGATGCTGCACGCCGCACGCCTGAAGGACCTCGGCCTCCCCTACGGCCGCGAGGCGTCGGTCGCCAAGCTGGTCGCCACCGACAACGCCATGAAGGTGACCACCGACGCCGTCCAGGTGCTCGGCGGCTACGGCTACACCCGGGACTTCCCCGTGGAGCGCTACATGCGCGAGGCGAAGGTCATGCAGATCTTCGAGGGGACCAACCAGATCCAGCGGATGGTGATCGGCCGGTCGCTGGACCGGACGGTCGGCGCCGCGCTGCACCGCGCGCGCTGATCGGGAGCACCGCCCGCAGCGACCGGGCCCGGAGCGCGCCGGCCCACAGGCCGGCGCCGTAGGCGAGGTCGTCGAGGCGTCGCCCGGCGAGGCCGAGCACCGGGTCCAGCCCGGGCCGCTCGACCTGCGCGACCACCACGTCGACGACCACGGCGCCGACCACGGCCCGGCGCACCGGCCGGGACACGAGCGCGGCGGCGGCGACCGCCGGCCACCAGTGCCGCAGCAGGAGTGCGGACTCCTGGCGCACCGACCACCACAGGCCGCGCCCGGCCAGGCCGACGGCGAGGAGGTCGCGGTCGGGCACGTCGGGCAGCGTCCGTCGAAGCACCTGCACGCCGCGCGCCACGCAGACCAGCGCGACCGGCACCGACCAGCGCCGGTGCAGGAGCAGCGCCGCCGCACCGACCGCCATCGCTGGCGACAGCACGGCGGTCGCCACCTTGTCGCCGTGCCGGGTGGCAAGCGGGGCGCCGCCGGTGCCGTAGACGTACTTGCGGCCGAGCCAGCCCCGCAGCGTGGCCCGGGCATCGTGGTGCGCGACCTCGGACGGGTCGTAGCGGACCGTCTCGCCCGCGTCGACCAGCCGCCACACCAGGTCGACGTCCTCGCCCACCCGCATCGTCGGGTCGAAGCCGGACCCGAGCCGGTCGGTCCGCGCGACCAGGCACGCGCTCGGCAGCCAGGCGACCGCCGCCCCCGGGCGCACCGAGCAGCCGGTGGCCCCCAGCCCGAGCGAGGACGCCTCCTCGTCGTACCGCTCGAACCAGCGCGGCCGCTCCGACCGTGCGCGACCGAGGATGCGGGGCGCGACCATCGCGACCCCGGGGTCGGCGAAGTGCCGGCCGAGCCGGGTGAGGGTCTCGGCGGAGACGGTGACGTCGCAGTCGACGAAGGCGACGTACGGCGTCCGCACCGTCGCCAGCCCGGCGTTGCGCGCCCCCGCGGGACCGACGTTCTCGTCGAGGCGGAGCACCTCGGCGTGGGGCGCGACGGGGGCGAGCGGGACCGGCGACGCGTCGTCGACCACCACGCAGCGCAGCGGGCGGAGCGCCTCGAGCGCCCGGTCGAGCTCGTCGGCGCGGCCGTGCACCGGCAGCACGACGGTGAGGTCGGCCGGGTCGAGCGGCGCGACGTCCTCGAGCACCGGGTCCGCGACGCCGGCGTCGAGCAGCCGCCGGGCCAGCTCGCCCTCGGGCACCACGTCCCCGTCGAGCACGGCGAGCGCCGCCGGCTTGAGCCGGACCACCCGCATCGGCGAGCCGCCGACCAGCACGTCGCCGCGGCGCAGCCCGGGCCGCAGGCGCGCCCTCACGGGCGGAACCCGCCGTCCGCGTGCACGACGCTGCCGTTGAGCAGCCCGCCGTCGACCGAGCAGCAGAAGGCGATCGTGGCGGCCACCTCGGCCGGCTCGAGCACCCGGCGCAGCAGCTGGTTGGAGGTGAAGACGACCGGGTCGGGGACGCCGTAGAGCTCGGCCGTCGCGTCGAGCATCGCGGTGCGCGTCGAGCCGGGCGAGACGGCGACCGCGGTGACGCCGGTGGCGACCAGGTCCGCCGCCAGCCCCTTCACGAGGCCGACGACCGCGTGCTTGGCGGCGGAGTAGGCCGCCAGGTGGAACAGGCCGTGGGTGCCGGCTGCCGAGGCCACCGCGACGAAGCGGCAGCCGCTCGGGTCCGGCCCGTCGAGCATGGCCGGCACGGCAGCGGCCGCGGTGTTCCAGACGCCGCGGACGTCGACGTCGAGCAGCTCGGTCAGCTGCTCCTCGGGCGCCTCCCAGAGCGGCTGCCCCCCGTCGATCACCGCGGCCGCGGCGACCGCCGCGTCGAGCCGGCCCCACCGGTCGACCGCGGTCGCCACCGCCCGGTCGAGGACCGCGCGGTCCCGGACGTCGCCGACGACGTGGGCCACGGACTCCGAGGTCGCGGCGTCGCGCAGGTCGACGCCCACGACGGCGTACCCCTGCCCGGCGAGGTGCGTGACCGTGGCCGACCCGATGCCGCCCGCGGCGCCGGTGACGAGGGCGACGCGGGTGGTCACAGCCGCTCCAGCACGTCGGCGACCATCGCCTTCAGCACCCGCTCACCCTCCGCGGCGCTGGCGCCGGCCGGGTCCCCGAGCACGCCGTTCGGTGACACCGCGGCGATGCCTCCGGCCATCATCGCGGGGAGGATCTCGCTCAACGGTTGGGTGTTGCCCGCCTCGGCCAGCTCGAGCCGGACGGACTCCGGGCGCAGGTGGAGCATCAGCGAGGTCTCGGTGAGACCGGCGTGCAGGTCGACCGACTCGGTGCGGCACGGGACCCACACGACCTCGTCCGAGGCGTCGAGCGCGGCCAGGTTGCCGCCGTGGGCGTTGACCAGCACGACCCGGTCGGCCCAGGTGCGCAGCGAGCGCACGAGCTCGACGACCACGTGGGCGAGCGCCTCGGTCCCGATGGAGGCGGTGCCCGGGAACGACTGGTGCTCACCGCTCGACCCGTAGGACAGCGCGGGCGCGACCCAGGTGCCGGGCAGCTGCTCCGCGACGCCGCGCGCGACCGCCTCGGCGATGACGGTGTCGGTGTCGAGGGGCAGGTGCGGCCCGTGCTGCTCGACCGAGCCCACCGGCACCAGCACCAGCCTCGCGCCGGCGGCCTCGGCGCTCGTCGCCCGGGCCAGGTCGGTCATGAGACGTGGAAGCCGTCGGGGACGATGAGGGTCTCGGGGGTGAGCTCGTCGACCGAGGAGACCCCGAGCCCGAGGAGGGCGGAGTCGATTCCGCCGCGCAGGACGTCGAGGACGTTCTCCACCCCGGCCTGGCCGTTCGCGGCCAGCCCCCACAGGTAGGCCCGGCCGATCAGCACCGCCCGGGCGCCGAGCGCCAGCGCCTTGACGACGTCCGAGCCACGCCGGACCCCGCCGTCCATCAGCACCTCGACCTGGTCCCCCACGCTGGTCGCGATCGGGTGCAGCAGCCGGATCGCGGCCGGGGTGCCGTCCAGGTTGTTCCCACCGTGGTTGGACACCGAGATCGCGTCCACCCCCGCGTCCACCGCCCGCTTCGCGTCGTCGACCCGGGCCACGCCCTTGAGCACGAACGGGGTCCCGGAGATCCCGGCCCACTGCTCGCGCATCCACGCCACGTCGGCCCACGACGGCGGCGGGGTGGTCATCCACTCGTAGTAGGCGCCGAAGAACGTCGGCGCCGGACCCAGCCCACCACCGGCGAGCGGTGGCGCGAGGTTCGGGGCGGTCAGGTCCGGCAGGTGCCGCGGCCCGAACTGCCGCAGCCACCGCGGCTTGGTCGCCACCGACGGCGCCAGCCGCACCATCGCCTTGAGGTCCATCTTCTCCGGGATCTCCGGGGACCCCCAGTCCCGACCCATCGAGAACGACCAGTCCAGCGTGGCGATCAGCCCGATCGCACCGGCCTTGGCCGCCCGCTCCATCCGGTGCACCATCACCTCGCGGTCCCCGGTCCAGTACATCTGGAACAGCGTCCGCGGACAGGCCTCGACGACCTCCTCGACCGGCTTGGACGCGAAGTTCGACAGGCCCATCAAGGTCCCCCGTGCGTTCGCGGCGCGCGCGACCGCGACCTCACCGTCGGGGTGCACCGCCTGCACCCCGGTCGGGGAGATCAGCACCGGCAGCGAGACCTCCTGGCCCAGCACCACCCGGCTCATCGACCGGTCCGCGTGCTGGCCCGCCACGTGCGGCAGCACCCCCAGCTGCGCGAACGCCGCCTGGTTCTCCGACACCGTCTGACCGCGCTCCGACCCCGCCAGCAGCGCGTCGTACAACGGCCGCGGCAACCGCTTCCGCGCCCGCCGCTGCGCCACCGCCACCGACTCGAACCACGGGTTCTGCTTCCAGGGGTTCTCCAGCTTCGCCATCAGTTCCTCGCCGTCAGCCGGTCGGGGACGAACCCGGCGAGCGGGTTCTCGGCGCAGTCGTTCACGGGCGGCCGGGCCGGTGGATGACGGAGCAGCTGGAGCATCACCGGCTGGTTGCGCGTCGGGGTCACCTTGGAGTGGTCCTGGCTGGCGGCCGGGACCGTGCGCGCGCCGGCCAGCGCCGGCTCGGCGTACCCCTGCACGCACTCGGGGTCGGGGCCGTCCAGCGGCAGGCCGGTGAAGAACTTGGCCGCCATGCAGCCGCCCCGGCAGGAGTCGTAGTGGGCGCACTTCGTGCAGGCGCCTCCGGTCTGCGGGGAGCGCAGCTCGGCGAACAGCGGCGAGGTCCGCCACACGTTCCCGAAGCCGCCGTCGGCCAGCAGGTTGCCGGCCAGGAACTCCTCGTGGATCGCGAACGGGCAGGCGTAGACGTCGCCGACCGGGTCGATCAGGCAGACCACCCGGCCCGCACCGCAGAGGTTGAGCCCGGGCAGCGACTCCCCGAAGCCGGCGAGGTGGAAGAACGAGTCACCGGTCAGCACGCCCTCGCCCTTGGCCATCAGCCAGTCGTAGAGCTCGCGCTGCTGGTGGGGCAGCGGGTGCAGCTCGTCCCACACGTCCGCGCCGCGGCCCGAGGGCCGCAGCCGGGTCAGCCGCAGCGTGGCGCCGTACTCGTCGGCCAGCGCCTGGAACTCGTCGAGCTGACCGATGTTCTGCCGGGTGCAGACCACGCTGATCTTGGCGTCGGTGAACCCGGCGTCGCGCAGGTTCGCCAGCGCCGCGATCGCGGTGTCGTAGGAGCCCGGCCCGCGCACGTGGTCGTTGACCTCGGCGGTCGCGCCGTCGATCGAGATCTGCACGTCGACGTACCCGCCGCACGCCGGCGAGGCCAGGAACGCCGCACGCTCGGGAGTGATCCGCACGCCGTTGGTGGAGAACTTCACGCCGACCTGGTGGTCCACGGCGTACTCGAGCAGGTGCCAGAAGTCCGGACGGATCGTCGGCTCGCCACCGCCGATGTTCACGTAGAAGACCTGCATCCGCTGCAGCTCGTCGATCACCGCCTCGCACTGCTCGGTGCTCAGCTCCCGCGGGTCACGCCGGCCCGAGGACGACAGGCAGTGGGCGCACTCCAGGTTGCACGCGTAGGTCAGCTCCCACGTCAGGCAGATCGGTGCGTCCAGCCCGGACTCGAAGTGCTCGACCAGCCTCATGCCGCCGCCTCGCCTTCACGTCGCAGGAGCATGTCCGAGGCGGCCAGCCCGTCCAGCGCGGCCAGGTACGCCGGCCACGACCCCTCCGCGACACCGGCCGCGACCAGGGCGGTGCGGACGTCGCCCGCGGACGCGAGCCCCCGGACGACCTCGACCAGCGCCGGGGTCTTGAGGAAGACCAGCTTCCGGTTCCCGAAGTGGTAGGCGAGCGCCCCGAACGGCTCCGGTCGCAGCGCCACCGACGGGGACAGCGTCCAGGGCTCGTCGAGCCTCATGGCCGACACCTCAGTAGACGCCGCACATGCCGTCGATCGAGACCTCCTCGATCAGGTCCTCGGTCGCGAGCTCGTCGTCGTGGGTCTCGGTCTGGGGGTTCTCGGGCAACATGTCGGGCCTCCTCGACATCGGATGTGGTCCGGGCCACACTAATGGCACCCGGCGCCAAAAAGAAGGGCCTCCAGGACATGAGCAGCCGCGGCCGCCCCGTCGTGACCAGCCACGCCGAGATCGAGCGCGCCGCCTTCCGGCTCTTCGCTGACCGCGGCTTCGAGGCGGTCACCATGGGCGACATCGCCGCCGAGGTCGGCGTGGGGCGGCGCACCCTCTTCCGCTACTTCGAGTCGAAGAACGACATCCCGTGGGGCCAGTTCGACCGCACCCTCGACGGCTTCCGCGAGATCCTCGCGTCGATGCCGGCCGACCTGCCGCTGCACGAGGCCGTGCACCGCGGGGTCCAGCGCTTCAACGAGTTCCCGGCCGACGCCGAGCCGAGCCACCGCGACCGGATGCGGCTGATCCTGCGGACGCCGGCGCTCCAGGCACACTCGGCACTGCGGTACGCCGCCTGGCGCGGCGTCATCGCCGAGCACGTCGCCGCCCGGCTCGGCCTCGCGCCCGACGACCTCCTGCCCCGCACCGTCGGCAGCGTCAGCCTGGCGACCGCCGTGTCGGCGTACGAGGCCTGGCTGGCCGACCCGGACGCGGACCTGGCCGCCCTCCTCGACGCCGCGGACGCCGGGCTGCGCGACTACCTGCTCACGCGCTAGGTTGCAGCATCGCTGTGATCGCGATCACGATCACGTCCACGTTCTCGGGAGGGACGTCATGCGTCTTCGACTTGCCGCGCCACTGGTGGCCGCGGCCGCCATCGCACTCACCATCTCCGCCGTCCCCGCCCAGGCCGCCGACGGCCACGGTGGTGGATCCACGGCCGGCTGGGCGCGGCACGCGCCGCGCCCCGGGCTGAGCGACCAGGACTTCTACTTCGTCATGGGCGACCGCTTCGCCAACGGCGACACCGGCAACGACCGGGGCGGGCTGACCGGCGACCGCAACACGACCGGCTTCGACGCGGCCAGCAAGGCCTTTTACAACGGCGGCGACCTGCAGGGCCTGCGCGGGCAGCTCGACTACATCGAGGGCCTCGGCACCGACGCGATCTGGCTGACGCCGATCTTCAAGAACAAGCCGGTGCAGCTCGAGGACGGTCCATCGGCCGGCTACCACGGCTACTGGATCACCGACTTCACGCAGGTCGACCCGCACCTGGGCAGCAACCAGGACCTCACCGACCTCGTCGCCGCCGCCCACGACCGCGGCATCAAGGTCTTCTTCGACATCATCACCAACCACACCGCCGACGTGATCGGCTACACCGCGGGCGACCGGACCGCGTACATCTCCAAGGACGCGGTCCCCTACGAGGACGCCGAGGGCAACCCCTTCGACGACCGCGACTACGCCGGCACCGCGGACTTCCCCGACCTCGACCCGGCGACCTCCTTCCCCTACGTGCCGGTGCTGCAGCCCGACGAGCAGGACCTGAAGGTCCCGGCCTGGCTCAACGACGTCTCGAACTACCACAACCGCGGCAACACGACCTTCACCGGTGAGGACAGCCAGTACGGCGACTTCTTCGGCCTCGACGACCTCTTCACCGAGAAGCCCGAGGTCGTCAACGGGATGATCGACATCTACAAGAAGTGGGTCGACGACTTCGGCATCGACGGCTTCCGCATCGACACGATGAAGCACGTCAACGACGAGTTCTGGCAGCAGTTCGGCCCGGCCCTCCAGCAGGCGGCCGCGGACCAGGGCGACCCCGACTTCTTCATGTTCGGCGAGGTCGCGCTCGACGGCAGCGACGCGAAGACCAAGGCGTTCACGTCGCACTACACGACCCACGACAAGATGCAGGCGGTCCTCGACTTCCCGTTCCAGGCCGCGGCACGCGGCTTCGCGAGCAAGAGCGCGGACAACCAGCAGCTCGCGTCGTTCTTCACGAACGACGACTGGTACACCGACCGCGACTCGAACGTCTACGAGCTGCCGACCTTCCTCGGCAACCACGACATGGGCCGGATCGGCTACTTCCTGAAGACCGACAACCCGGACGCGGACGACAGCGAGCTGCTCGCCCGTGACGAGCTCGCGCACACCCTGCTCTACCTCTCGCGGGGGCAGCCGGTCGTCTACTACGGCGACGAGCAGGGCTTCATCGGCGCCGGCGGAGACCAGCTCGCGCGGCAGACGATGTTCGCCAGCCAGGTGCCCGAGTACCGGGCCGACGACCAGATCGGCACCGACAACACCGGCGCCGACGACAACTTCGTCACCGACCACCCGCTCTACCGCACGATCCAGCGCCTGGCGGCCGTCACCGCGAAGCACCCGGCGCTGCGCAACGGCGCCGAGCAGGTGCGCTACGCGTCCCGGGGCTCGGGGATCTTCGCGTTCTCGCGCATCGACCGCGAGCGCCGCAAGGAGTACGTCGTGGTGCTCAACAACAGCGAGGACACCGCGTCGGCCGCCGTGCCGACGTACTTCGCGAAGCAGAAGTTCCGCCGCGTCTACGGCACCGGGCCGCTGATGCTCAACAGCGACGGGGCCCGCCGGCTCAGCGTGTCGCTCCCGGGGCTCGGCGCGGCCGTCTACACCTCGACGGCGGCGATGCCGCTCTCGAAGCACGCACCGTCGGTCCGGCTGGCCCAGCCGAGGCCGTCGCCGATCGCCCACGGCCGGATGCACGTGCAGGCGTCGGTCGGCGGCAGCTCGTTCTCCGAGGTGACCTTCCAGCGCCGCGTCGGGGCCCACGGCCGCTGGCAGACCGTCGGCGTCGACGACTCCCGGCCCTACCAGGTCTTCGACGACACCACCGCCGGGCTCGAGCCGGGCGACCGGGTCGCCTACCGGGCCGCGGTGCTCGACAACGCCGGCCACACCCGTGGGTCCGGGGTGCGCACGGTCCGGGTGCCCGCCGACCAGGTGAGCATCACCTCGCCGACCAGCAAGGTCAGCGACGTCTACCCGGTGACGGTGACCGCCGCCGTCGACCCCGAGCGCCCGCTCCAGGAGGTCACCTTCCAGCGCAGCGTCGCGGGTGGCCACTGGACCGAGCTCGGCACCGACAGCTCCGCGCCGGCGTACACGGTCACCGACGACGTCTCCGACGTCGACCGGGGCACCACGATCCGGTACCGCGCGATCCTGCACGAGCCGGGCACGCCGGACGTCGTCAGCGCACCGGTCGAGGTCACGGTCGGGGCTCCGGAGCCGAGCGTCAGCTCGGTGACGGTGGCCGGCAGCCTCCAGAAGGAGATGGGGTGCCCCGACGACTGGCAGCCGGGCTGCGCCGCGACCCACCTCGCCTTCGACACCACCGACGGGCTCTGGCACGGGACCTTCGAGCTGCCGGCCGGCTCCTACGACTGGAAGGTCGCGATCGACGACTCGTGGAACGTCAACTACGGCGCGGGCGGCGCGGCCGGCGGCGGCAACCTCGCCCTCACCGTGCCCCCGGGCGGCGGGACCTACGTCTTCACCTGGGACCCGATCACCCACGTGCCGTCGGTGGCACCGGCGGGCTGAGGCGGCGGGTCGTCCGGGACCACCGGACAGGTCGGCGAGCTACCCCTCTTGACCGGTACAGAGATCCAGCGTACTGTACCGGTCAAGAACCGACCCGAGGAGGAGCCATGACGTTCGACCCCATCGCCGCGAACCTCGCGGTCCGCGCCGCCCGCGCCAGTGCCGGCAGCGCCCGCCCCGACGCCCCCGTCCTGCCCGACCCCGCTCCGCGCCCGGCCCGGCTGGCCGGCGTCCGCACCCGGTCGGCGGTCGCGCTGCGGGCCCTCGCCCGCCGCGTCGAGCCGCGCCCGCGTCCCGCCCGGGCCTGCCAGGCCGGGTGAGCGACGCCGCCACGGCCCATACTGGGTCGCCTATGGCCAAGGTGACCCTCCAGTCGATCGCGGACCGCGTCGGCGTCAGCCGGATGACGGTGTCCAACGCGTTCTCGCGACCCGACCAGCTCTCCGCCGAGCTGCGGGCCAAGATCCTGGCGGCGGCCGACGAGCTCGGCTACGTCGGTCCGGACCCGGCCGCCCGTGCGCTCGCCCGCGGGCGCACCGGCTCGGTCGGGCTGTTGATCAACGGCAGCCTGAGCGAGGCGTTCGAGGACGCCGTCTCCGCAGCGTTCCTGGCGTCGGTGTCCGACGCGCTCTCCGAGCGCGGGATGGCGCTCACCCTGCTCCCGGCGTCGTCCGACGACCGCTTCGTCCCTGCCCGGGACGTCGCGGTGGACGGGGCGCTGGTCTACATCTGCGACCCCACGACCCCCGACATCGCCTGGCTCGAGCGTCGCCGCGTCCCGGTCGTCGTCGTCGACCACAACGTCCGCGAGGGCGTCGCCTCGGTCAACGTCGACGACCGCGGCGGCGCCCGGCAGGCCGCCCAGCACCTCGTCGACCTCGGCCACCGCCGGCTCGGCATCGTCCAGCTCGAGTCGGACCCCGACGCCGCCAACCACCCCGCCCGCGAGCGGATGCTGGGCTGGCACGACGCCCTCGACCCGGCCGGTGCCGAGGCGGTCACGGTCACGACGCCCTACGCACCGGCCGAGGCGGCGTACGACGCGGCGCTCACTCTCCTGGACCGGCCGGACCGCCCCACGGGGGTGCTGTGCTTCTCCGACGCCTTCGCGCTGGCCACGATCCGGGCCGCCGAGCACCTCGGGATCCGGGTGCCCGACGAGCTCTCGGTGGTCGGCTTCGACGACAGCGTGCTGGCCGCGGCCAGCCGGCCGCCCCTGACGACGGTGCACCAGGAGGTGGGCACCAAGGGGCGCGAGGCGGTCGCCGCGATCGCCGAGGTGATGGCCGGCGGCCCGCCGGCCGCGGTGCTGCTGCCGACGTCGCTGGTCGTCCGCGGGAGCACGGCGCCGGCGCCCGCCTGACCTCGGCGGGGGGCCAGGGTCCCCCGCGACACCACCCGCGCCGCAGCGCCGCAGGTCCCCCACCTCGGCCCCGCCGGTCGCCACACTGGTCACGGTTCGGCCCTTCCGGGCCGCGGACTCAGGAGGTCTGGCGTGGCTGACACCCCCAGCACCAGCAAGAAGCTCGCTGCCGAGTTCCTCGGCACGTTCGTCCTCGTCTTCGGCGGGTGCGGCACGGCCGTCCTGGCGACGACCAACTCCGAGGTCGGCGTCGGATGGCTCGGCGTCGCGTTCGCCTTCGGCCTGACCGTGCTCACCATGGCCTACGCCGTCGGCCACATCTCCGGCGGCCACTTCAACCCGGCCGTCACGCTGGGTGCCGCCGCCTGCGGGCGGTTCGCCTGGAAGGACACCCCGACGTACATCATCACCCAGGTCGTGGCGGGCGTCAGTGCCGGCGCCGTGCTGCTGGTGATCGCCAACGGTCTCGACGGATTCTCGGCCGTCGACAGCGGCTTCGCCTCCAACGGGTACGGCGACCGCTCGCCGATGGGCTACGACCTGCTCGCCTGCCTGGTGATCGAGGTCCTGCTCACCGCGGTCTTCCTGTGGGTCATCCTCGGGGCGACCGACACCCGCGCACCCAAGGGCCTGGCGCCGCTGGCGATCGGGCTCTCGCTCACCCTGATCCACCTGATCAGCATCCCGGTCACCAACACCTCGGTGAACCCGGCCCGCTCCATCGGGGTCGGGCTCTTCGCCGGCTCGGACGCGATCGCCCAGCTGTGGCTGTTCATCCTGGCGCCGGTCGTCGGCGGCCTGGTCGCCGGCTTCAGCTACGCGTTCCTGCTCGGCGAGGAGGCCGGGACGGTCGGCCTGCCCGAGGCGATGGAGACCTGAGCGGCCCGCACCGGGTCAGGTCGCGATGAAGAGGATCTCGTCGCGGCCGTACTCCATCCCCGGGTGCGCCTCGGCGAGGTGCGCCTGGGTCAGCTCGACGAGCTCGTCCTCGTCCTGGGCGCGGATCACCTCACCGCACGGGCAGCTCAGCCTGGTCTTCATGGGCACAGCCTAGGACGTCCCCCGACGCAGAACGCCCTGTCCAGCTCACCTGGACAGGGCGTTCGTGGTGGTGCGGTCAGCCCGCGTCGGCCTCCAGCGCGGCGGCGACCCGACGGTGCGCCTCCCAGATCTCCTCGGGGAGGTTGTCGAACTGCTTGAGGTGCGCCTCGCGGAAGCCCATCTCCTGACGCCAGCGCTCGTTGTCGATGGTCAGCAGGACGTCGAGGTCCTCCTGCTCGATCTCGAGGCCCTCGAGGTGGAGCTCCTCGGCGAGCGGCAGGATGCCGACCGGCGTCTCCCGGCCGGTGACCTCGCCCTTCTTCAGCTGGATCAGCCAGAGCAGCGCCCGCAGGTTCTCGCGGTAGCCGGGCCAGCGGAAGTGGCCGTCCGCGGGGTCGCGCTGGAACCAGTTGACGTGGGCGAAGATCGGCTGGTCGGACGACGCGCCGACGATGTCCAGCCAGTGCCGGGCGTAGTCGCCCTCGCCGTACGCCATGAACGGCCGCATCGACATCGGGTCGTAGCGCAGCTGGCCGTCGACACCCTCGGCGGCGAAGGTCGCCTCGGCGCCGAGCGTCAGGCCGTCGTACACGCCCTCGGCCAGGTCGCGGATCCCGCGGACCAGCGGCTCACGGTCGCTGGTGCGACCGCCGAAGATGATCGCGTCGATCCGCACGCCGGCGGGGTCCTCGAAGTCCTTCGCGACGTTCGGGACGTTCGCGAGGGTCGTCGTGAAGCGGCTGTTCGGGTGCGCCCAGGGAGCGTCGACGTCCTCGGGCTTGCGGTCCGCGATGACCTCGCCCTTCCAGTCGGTCCACCCGGTGACGTCGGCGGGCCGCTCCGGGGTCTTGCCCTCCCACCACACCTCGTGGGTGTCGGCGTTGTACGCGACGTTGGTGAAGATCGCTCCGCTGCCCGGCTGGATCGAGTCCAGCGCGCCCGGGTTGGTCTTGGCGTTGGTGTCCTTGGCGACGCCGAAGACGCCGAACTCCGGGTTCATCCCGTAGATCTTGCCGTCGTCGGGGTTCACCCACAGCCAGGCGATGTCGTCACCGTAGAACTCGACGACGTAGCGGTCGCCCAGGGCGTCCGGCGCCAGCGTCATCGCGAGGTTCGTCTTGCCCGAGGCGCTCGGGAAGCCACCGCAGATGTTGTACTTCTCGCCGGTCACCTTGTCGGTGATGCCCAGCAGCATGAACTGCTCGGCGAGGAAGGCCTTGGACGCCCACCCGTCGTAGCAGGCCTGACGCAGGCCGTGCGCGATCTTGCCGAGCAGGGCGTTGCCGCCGTACGACGACCCGAAGTGCAGGATCGTCCGCTCGTCCGCGACGGTCACGAAGTAGCGCTGGTCGTCCGGTGTGCCCTGCCCGAGGTTCTCGAGGTCGCCGGTCACGTGGACGGCTCGCACGAAGTGGTCGGGGTCGGCCAGGTTGTCGACGTACTGCACGCCGACCCGCGACATCCGGATCATGTGCAGCGCGACGGTGCGCGTGTCCGTCAGCTCGACACCCGCGGCGTACGCCTCGAGGGGCGAGCCGGGAGGCGACATGAGGTAGGGGATGACGTACATCGTCTTGCCCACGGAGGCGCCGCGCATCCGCTCGAGGAGCATCGGCTTCATCTCCGAGGCCGGGCGCCAGTTGTTGTAGACGCCCTTGTCCGCCGGGTTGCTCGTGGCCACGATCGTGCGCTCCTCGGAGCGCGCGGTGTCCTTGTAGTAGCTGCGCGAGTAGTACAAGCCCTCGCCGGCGGGCAGCAGCTCGCCCGCGTCGACCGCCTCCTGGAGCAGCCGTGCGTCGTCGTCAGCGCTGACGACCTCGACCCGGTCTGCACCGGTGATGTCGGCCCAGTGCGCGACGTACTCGCGCACGTAGGGATTCTTCAAGCCTGCTTCGTCGAGAACCTTCTCCACGTCGACCATGAACGGCACATCCTTCGATCCGCTAGCCCGGTGTTGGCACCGTACCCAAGATCCCAGCCAAGTCATGTACCCGGGTAGGGACGAACGTCCTCCGCTGTTCCGCGCCTACGAGCCGACCCCCGCGACCGGCTCGCCGGTCCGGTCGCAGGGCAGGGCGGCCCCGCCCGCGGCCGCCGTCTCGGCGATCTCGGTCTGCGTCGCCTGCATGGCCGAGGGGTCGAGCCTCACGAACCCGCTGAACGGCGTGTCCAGCTCGCGCACCCCGGCCACGACCATCAGCACGAGCACGACGACGGTGCCGACCAGGATCGTCCGCACGAGGGGGCGCAGGTGCCAGGTGAAGACGCAGAGCAGCACCAGGATCGACAGGGCGGTCAGCTCGATCAGCCAGCTGACCGCAGCGGGGACCGCCGGCGCGACCTCGGAGATCCGCTCGCGACGGCTGGTCGCGCGGGACACCTCGAGGTCCACCAGGCCGGAGACGCCGAGCCGCGCGTCGTCGCGCGCGGCCGCCGCGGCGAGGTCGGCCCGCAGCTGCTCCTCCCACCGCGTGGTGATCGGGTCGGCGTGCCCGTCGGCCATCGCCGGCCACTCGCGCTCGACGACGGCCCGCGAGTAGCAGACCAGGTCGGTCCGGACGGCCGTCCGGTCCGGCTCGCCGAGGAACGCCGTCGCCTGGTGCTCGGCGAGCACGGTCGCGGCCTCGCTCGCCGCCTGCTGCTCCGCCCGCTGGAAGGACGAGTGGGTCTGCACGAGCATGAAGGCCAGCAGCAGGGCCGCGAGCGTGATCGCCGGCCCAGTCAGGTCCTCGACGTTGATCCACTCACGAGCGGCCCCGTCCACCGGACCGCCGCGGTTCTGCCGCCGGACGACCCTGCCGAGCACCAGCCCCACGAGGATCGCGAGCACCGCGGCACCCAGGAACAGCACCAGCACGGTCAGCCCCCCACCTCGGCGGTCGGTCGTCGCCCGGACGGTAACCGAGCACCCCGGGCCTCGGCGGACGAACGCAGAAGTCCATCGGCGCCGCCCGCGGCCGTGGAGGATGTGGCCATGAAGGAGTACGCCGACTTCCTCGGCAGCCAGCCGCCGTACGACGCGCTGGGCTCCGACGACCTCGAGCGGCTGATCGAGGAGCTCGAGGTCGAGTACTTCGCGGCGGGGACGATGATCGTCCGGGCCGACCAGGCACCCCTCGACCACATGTGGGTGGTGCGCAGCGGCGCGGTCGAGGTGATCGACCGCGGCCGGGTCGTGGACCACCTCGGGCCGGGTGACACCTTCGGCCACATCTCGGTGCTGACCGGGCTGGCGCCGGCGCTCTCCGTGCGCGCCCTCGAGGGCTGCCTGTGCCTGCGACTCCCGGACCCGCGGCGGGTGGTGAAGGACGCGAGCCGGCTGCGCTTCTCCCACTTCGGCACGATGGTCAGCCGCCAGCGGCTGACCGGCAGCGGCGCGCTCGACGAAGCACCCGGGACGGCGCGGTCGCTGATGCGCCCCGTCGTCTGGGCCGGTCACGACGAGCCGGTCGCGGAGGTCGCCCGACGGATCACCGAGGCCGGCCACTCGGGCGCCCTGGTGCGACGCGGCGACGAGTGGGGCATCGTCACCGACCACGACTTCCGCAGGCGCGTCGCCACCGGCGAGGTCTCGCCGGCCGAGCCGGTCGGCGCGCTGGCGACGTTCCCCGCGCTCGGCGTGAGCGACGAGTTCTCCCAGGCGGCGGCCTTCTCCCGGATGATCGACCGCGGCGTGCACCACCTGCTGGTCCTCGACCCGGCCGGGACCCCGTCCGGCATCCTGCGGGCCGTCGACTTCGCCTCGGCGGACATCCGCAACCCGCTGCTGGTCCGGTCCCAGATCGAGGCGTCCGACACGGTCGAGGAGCTCCGTACGGCGACCGCGCTGGTGCGGCCGACGCTCGTCGAGCTCGCTGCCGCCGGCGTGCCGGCCGCGCAGGTCGGCAGCCTCCAGGCGGCGATCGTCGACAGCATGGTCCGCAAGCTCGTGACCTTCCACGGCCTCGACCGGCTCGAGCACCCGCCGTCCCTCATCGTGCTCGGGTCCCTGGCCCGGCGCGAGCCGCTGCCGAGCTCGGACGTGGACACGGCGATGGTGTGGCCCGACGACGTCGACGACGAGGAGCGGGCCCAGCACGTCGAGCGGGCCGAGGCGCTCCTCACCGACCTGGAGTCCTGCGGGTTCGCCCGGTGCCCGAACGGCGCGAACGCGGTCAACCCGCTCTTCGGCCGCTCCCGCGAGCGGTGGTCGGCCGCCGTGTCCCGCTGGCTCGGTGACCCGACGGCGCCCCAGGCGCTGCTGCTGTCGTCGATCGTGATCGACAGCCGACCGCTCACCGAGGTCAGCCTGGGCCGGACGGTGACCGACGCCCTGCGGCTGCGCCGGCCGAACCGCGACTTCCTCAGCCTGTTCGTCCGGGAGTCGACCGCGGTGAAGCCACCCAGCGGCTTCGTCCGGGACTTCGTCGTCGACCACCGCGGCCGGCACCGCGGGGAGCTCGACCTCAAGCGCGGCGGTCTGCTGCCGGTCGCTGCGATCGGCCGCTGGGTCGCGGTGGTGACCGGCGACACGAGGGGTGGCACCGTGGACCGGCTCCGACGTGGTCAGGCGGCCGGGTTGCTGTCCGTGGACGAGGCCGACTCCCTGGTGGCGGCGTTCGAGCAGACCTACGAGCTGCTGCTCGAGCGCGACCTGACCGCGATCGCGGCCGGGACCACCGCCTCCACCTACGTCAACCCCCGCGAGCTCGACACCCTGACCCGTCGGCACCTGCGCGAGACCTTCCGCACGATCTCGGCGGTCCAGGACGAGATCGCGAGCACCTGGGCCGGCCGGTTGTCCCCGTGACCCGGCTGTTGAGGCCACCGCTCCGGGTGCCCGACCTGGACGTGCCGTGGCGAGAGGTCGACTACCGCGTGGTGGACGTCGAGACGACGGGCCTCGACCTGCGCCGTGACACCGTGGTCTCGTTCGGCAGCGTGCTCGTCCGGGACGGACGGCTGCGCTGGAGCAGCCGGGTCTCGGTCGACGTCAAGCCGGACCGGCCGATCCGCGTCGACGCGATGACCGTGCACGGGCTGCGGCAGGAGGACCTCGACGCCGCTCCCGGCCTGGCGGACGTCGCCGGCACGATCGCCGCCCAGCTCGACGGGTGCGTGCTCGTCGCCCACGCAGCCTGGGTCGAGCTGGCGTTCCTGCGAGCGCCGGTGCGGCTGGCCGGTCGGCGCGGCAAGCCCGCCGCCGTCGACACCGCGGCGCTGCTCCGCGCGACGGACCTCGCCCCCAGCGGGACGGGCTACGAGCCGGACATCGAGTGGGCGGCCGCCACCCTCGGCCTGGGCGCGCACACGCCGCACCAGGCTCTCGGGGACGCCCTCACCACCGCCGAGGTGTTCCTCGCGCTCGCGGCGCGGGTCGAGCAGGACCAGCCCGGGCTCACGGCCCGCTCGTTGGTCAAGATCTCCGACGCGCACACCTTGACGTGACCTAGGTTCAGGCCCCATGACCAAGGCTGCGTCGCTGACGCGCATCTGCGTGGCCTACCTGGCCGCCCTCGCCGTCGCGTGCGCCTGGCTGGCCTGGGGCTGGAGCTCGTCGCTGTGGCTCGACGCCCTGGTGGCCGACCTGCTGGCCACCCTGGTGATCTTCGGCTTCAGCCGGTACCACCACAACTCGAGCTTCTACGACGCGTACTGGAGCGTGGTCCCACCGCTGCTCGCGGGCTATTGGTGGGCGGCGGGAGGCCTCGGCGTCGACGACGTCCGCGCGTGGATGGTGATGACGGTCGTCGTGGTCTGGGCCGTGCGGCTGACCGCGAACTGGGTCGTCGGCTGGCCGGGCCTCGAGCACGAGGACTGGCGCTACCCGATGCTGCGCGAGCGGGCCGGACGCTGGGGTCTGCTCGCCGACCTGTTCGGGATCCACCTGTTCCCGACGATCCAGGTCTTCCTGGGCATGCTGCCGGTGTACGTCGCCGTCACCCGGACCGGGCGCGACGTCGGCTGGCTCGACGTGCTCGCCCTCGTGCTCGGTCTCGGCGCGGTGGCACTCGAGCTCGCGGCCGACACGCAGATGCGTCGCTTCGTCCGCGACCGCCAGCCGGGCGCGGTGATGGACCGCGGGCTGTGGGGCTGGTCGCGGCACCCCAACTACCTCGGCGAGATCGGCTTCTGGTTCGCCCTGGCCCTCTTCGGCGTCGCGACCGTGCCGGCCGACGCGTGGTGGCTGTTCGTCGGCGTCCTCGCCATGCTTGCGATGTTCCTCGGCGCGAGCATCCCGATGATGGAGGAGCGCAGCCTCGAGCGCCGGCCGAGCTACCAGGACGTCATCGACCGTGTGCCCCGCCTGGTGCCGCGGCCGCCGCGACGGACCCGCGCGTGAGCCGACCTCGGGTGGTCGTCGCCGGGCTCGGCGACACCGGGCTGCTGACCGCCCTGCACCTGAACCGCCACGTCGACGTCGTCGGCATCTCGACCAAGCCGGCGCTCGTCAGCGGCCAGGAGCTCGGCCTGCGGCTGACCCGGCCGGAGACCTGGGCGCGCGACTACTACATCGGGTTCGACCGCTACCGGCGGCTGCAGCGGGTGCGGACCGTCCACGGCACGATCACGGGGGTCGACCTCGACGCGCGCCGCGTCCGCGTCGACGGCGCCGACGGCACACCGCTCGAGGAGACGTTCGACGTGCTCGTCGTCTCGACGGGGGTCACCAACGGCTTCTGGCGCCGGCCCGACCTGCAGTCGACCGCCGAGGTGGACGCCGGCATCCGCGACGCGCACCGGCGGCTCGCCGCTGCCGGCACGATCACGGTGGTCGGCGGCGGGGCGGCCGCCGTCAACACGGCCGCGAACCTGGCCTCCACGTGGCCGGACAAGCGGGTCGACCTGTACTACCCCGGTGAGCGCGCGCTGCCCCACCATCACCGCGGTGTCTGGTCCCGGGTCGAGCGCCGGCTCCTCGACCGCGGCGTCGGGCTCCACCCGGGCCACCGCGCCGAGGTCCCCGCCGGCTTCGCGTGCGACCGGATCACCGACGAGCCGGTCCGCTGGACGACCGGCCAGCCGCCGGCGTACGCCGACGCCACCGTGTGGGCGGTCGGCCGCGTCACGCCGAACACCGCGTGGCTCCCCGCCGAGGTGCTCGACGAGCACGGCTTCGTGCGGGTCGGGCCGGACCTGCGCGTGGTCGGCCAGGACGGCGTCTTCGCGATCGGCGACGTCGCCGCGACCGACCCGCTGCGGTCCTCGGCGCGCAACCGGGCCGACCGGCTGCTGGCCCGCAACATCCGGGCCGAGCTGGCCGGCCGACCGCTCCGCACCTTCCGGCCGGCGCGCCGGCGGTGGGGCTCCGTGCTGGGCTTCCAGCCCAACGGGCTCGAGGTCTTCACGCCGCGAGGCGGCGTCTTCCGCTTCCCGGCCTGGTCGATCGACACGGTCCTGCAGCCGTGGATCGTGCGCCGCGGGATCTACGGCGGCATCCGCTCCGGCCCGGCCGACGACCGCTCGCTGACCTGAGGTCCCCGCGGTCACGAACGTGCGCGCGCACGTTCCTCTAGCATGTCCGCATGGCCGACGAGACCGAGCGCGTCGCCGCCTGGGCCGCGCTCCTGCGCACCCACGCGGCGGTCGTGCCCCGGCTCGAGCGTGCGCTCCAGCCGACCGGCCTGCCGCTCACCTGGTACGACGTCCTCCTGGTGACGAACGCCGCGCCGGAGCGTCGCCTGCGGATGTCGGAGCTCGGTCGGCGGGCTGTCGTCAGCCGGGAGCGGGTCAGCCGCGTGGTGACCGAGCTGGAGCAGGCCGGGCTGGTCGAGCGCCAGGCGAATCCCGACGACCGCCGGTCCTCGTTCGCGGCGATCACGCCGGAAGGACGCCGGCGGCTGCGCAAGGCCGCTCCCGTGTACCTGGCCGCGATCGAGCAGCACTTCCTCGCCCACCTCGAGGAGGACGAGGTCCGGGTGCTCGCGCGCGCCCTCGGCAAGGTCCTGGCGGCCGAGGAGGCCTGACTCCCGAGCGAGATCGGGAAATGTGCTCACGCACACACTTGACAAGCTTCGTCCTCCGGACAAAGAATGTGCGTGCACACACACTTTTATCTGGAGGATTCCCATGACCACCGTCACCAGCCCGACCCGCACCGTCCGCGGCCACGTCCTGCCCGCTCCCGGCACCTGGGAGATCGACCCCGGCCACGCCGACGTCTCGTTCGTCGGCCGCCACTTCATGGTCACGAAGGTGCGGGGGCGCTTCGCCGGCGTCACCGGCGCCGTGGTCATCGCCGAGGACATCGAGGACTCGCGCGTCGAGGTCACGATCGACATGGCGTCGGTCGCGTCCGGGAACCCGACGCGGGACGACCACCTGAGGTCGGCGGAGCTGTTCGACGTCGAGCGGTTCCCCCAGGCGACCTTCCGGAGCACGAAGGTCGTGTGGAACGGCGACCGAGGCACCGTCCTCGGCGACCTCACCATCCACGGCGTGACCCGCGCCGTGCCCCTCGAGGTCGCCTTCGAGGGCCACGCACGCGACCCGTGGGGCGGCGACCGGGCGGTGTTCTCGGCGCGCACCCGGGTCAACCGCGAGGACTTCGGCGTCACCTGGAACGTCGCCCTCGAGGCCGGCGGCGTGCTGGTCTCCAAGGAGGTCCAGATCGAGATCGACCTCGAGACCGTCCTCGGCAACGCCTGAGAGACCAGCACATCTGGGGACGTGCTCGACAGGTCCGCGCGGACCCAGGAGGATCTTCGGCGGTTCTCCCAGGCCCGACAGGAGTAGGACATGGAGTCGCTGACCCGGCAGGCACGTCTCGCCCACGGTGACGCCTGGCAGGTCATCGGTTCGATCCACGCCGAGCACGGGCGCGGCCGGGTCGCCCGGGTCCCCGGCGGTCTCCTGATGGCGAGCGGACTGCCCCACCCGCAGTACAACAACGTCGACGTCCTCGACCCGGGCCTGGTCGACGTCGCGGAGCTGGTCCGCTGGTACGACGACGTCGGCGTCCCGAGGGGCGCCCGCGTCCCCGCCGGCGCGCCCTGGCGCGCCGGCCGCCGGCTCTTCGGCAAGCGGCTGATGGCGATGCCGGTCGACCGGCTCGTGCCACCGGCAGCGGACGACCGGGTCGAGGTGTCGACCGCCGCGCCCGGAGACCTCGGGACGGTCGCCCGGCTAGACGTGTCCGGGTTCGGCGGCGACGCCGACGGGCAGCGGCCGTGGATCGGTCCGCTCCTCGGCAGCGACCAGGTCACCGTCGCGATCGCGACCTGGGACGGCGTCCCGGCCGGCACCGGGTACGCCGTCCGATCGGACGGACTCGCCGGCCCGGCGGTCTACGTCGCCGGGATCGGCGTCGACCCGGCGTACCGCCGCCGCGGCATCGCCGCCCGACTCTCCGCCTGGCTCGTCGCCCAGGCCGGCCCGGACCGGCTCGCGCACCTGCACCCGAACACGGACGACGCGGCGCGGATCTACGAGCGCCTCGGGTTCGTCGAGGTCCCCGGCTTCGACGTCTACGTCGACATCACGCTCCCCGACCGGCGGACCTGAGTCTCGGACGGCGCGGCGACGGCGACGGCCCCTGGTCGGCGCCAGGGTGGTCCACGCCGTGGTCCTCGATCGAGCAGGGTCGACTCGCGTCACACCTCGAAGGCCCAGGTGGTGGTGGCCATGGGGGTCATGGGGGCGCACCGATCCCGGTCGAGCATGGCAGCGGTCCGAAGGACCCCGCCACCGCTCACGTCGGACTCCGTCGGTGTGGGGTTCGTGACCGTCCCTTCGGATGGTGGGTGGCGTCAGAGGGAGCGACGGGGATAGTTGACGGCACCGACGAAGCAGAGGGCGAGGGCGATCGCCATGCCGTAGAGGACGGCTTGCGTCGCGGTGGCGAAGTCGTGCGCGACTGCCGCGTGAAGGTGGTCGGCGATGGCCGGCGGAAGGGTGCCGGCACTCGCCACGCCACCGCGGGCAGCGTCGTGCGCGACGGAGACGGCCTGCCCGTGCGGGACGCCGAGGTCGGTCAGGGAGCCGGTCAGACGCCCGGTGAGCACGGTGGTGAGCACGGTGCCGAGGACCGCGAAGCCGAGGCTGGCCGCGTAGTTGCGGACGGTCTAGGTGATGCCGGTGACCTCACCGTACGACGCACCGATCGAGCGGTTGACCGCGTCGGTGCTGGCCGGGCCGAGCAGCAGGCCGATGCCCGCGCCGGCCATCATGATGAACGGCCACTGAGCGCCGAGGGAGTACTCGTGGAGCCGGGAGGCCCACAGCGCGAACCCGGCGGCGGCGAGGGCGCTGCCGAGGATCATCGGGCGCCGGGCGCCGGCCCTGTCGAGCATCCGACCGCCGACCTGCGCGGCGGGCGCGAAGCCGCCGAAGAGCACGAGGAGGTAGAGGCCGGCCTGGTTCGCGTCGTACCCCAGGGAGACCTGCGCGTAGACGCTGGCGAAGAAGAACACGGGGACGAACGCGATCATGGAGAGGAACAGGACGATGTTGTCGATGACGAACTCGCGGTGGGCGAAGACCCGCATCTGGATCAGCGGCGACGCCGTCCGCAGCTCGACCACGGCGAACACGAGCAGCACGGTGACACCTCCCAGGATGCAACCCCACGTGGCCGGGCTCGCCCAGCCCCACGTCTGGGCCTGCTCGAAGCCGAGCACCGACAACCCCATGCCGACGGCGACGAGCGCGGCGCCACGTCCATCGATCCGCTCTGACCGGCGGGTGCTGGGGATCTGGGCGAACGCCGTGAGGACGAGCGCGAGGATCCCGATCGGCACGTTGATCCAGAAGATCCCCCGCCAGGTCCACTGGGTCAGGAAGCCGCCGGCGATCGGCCCGACCGAGGTCAGGGCACCGCTGACCCCGAAGAAGATGGCCAGCGCCCGTCCGCGCTCGGCGACGGGGAACGCGGCGACCACCACGGCGAGGGCGGCAGGGATCATGACCGCGCCCGAGATGCCCTGGACCACGCGGAAGGTGATGATCCACGCCCCGGCCAGCGCGCCGTGCGGCGTGGCGCCGCACAGGGCAGAGGAGACCGCGAAACCGGTGATGCCGAGGACGACCATCCGGCGCGGCCCCATCACGTCGGCCAGGCGGCCGCCGAGGGCGAACGCCGCGGCGAGCGCCAGCAGGTAGGCGTTGACGACCCACTGGGAGCCGGTCCGGGTGAGGTCGAGCTGGTCCTGGATGGCGGGCGAGGCGATCGCGACGATCGTCTGGTCGATGAACGTCATCGACACCGCGAACAGCATGGCGATCAGGGCGAGGTGCTTCCTGCGCCCGGCGAGGGTGGTGGTGACGGCGTCGGCCGTCGTGGTGGTCACGGTCGGGGTGTGGACGGGGTTGGGCGCGTTCATGCCACGTGCTCCTTGGTCTCGGTGGCGCGGGTGGTCGGCTTCCTGGCGTCGCGGTCGAGCTGGTCGCGCCGCGGTCAGGGGCCGGGGATGGAGGCGGTGGGGTCGCTCATCGGGAGAGCGAAGGGGCCGCGCGTGGGGTGGAAGGCGATGACCTCGTAGCTGGCCAGGTCCTGGCGCACGAACGGGTCGGCGCCGACGACCTCGGTCAGTCGTGCGCGGCTGCTGAAGCGAGCGAGGATGACGCCTCCGATGCGGGGTTCGCGTGGCCCGGAGGCGAGGAACTCGCCGGTGGCGAAGTGCTCGTCGAGGAAGCGGCGGTGCGCCGGCATCGCGGCGTCCACGGCGCGCAGTGGGGCGGTGTAGCTCACGATCAACACGTAGGACGAGGCGCGGTCGGCGCCGGGCTCGGGCCGCGTTGGCGTGAAGGTCATGCACCGAGGGTGGCGTCGGAGCCACTATCGAGTCCAAGTCTTGTTAGGACTGACTTCGATAGGCTGAGATTATGGTCGACTCCCGGCAGCTGCGATACTTCCTCGCCGTCGCCCGGCGTCTGCACTTCACCCGCGCTGCGGAGGACCTGCACATCGCGCAACCCGCACTGAGCCAGGCCATCATCCAGCTCGAGCGAGAACTGGGAGTCACGCTGTTCGAGCGACACAGTCGAGGGGTGTCCCTCACCACGCCCGGACAGGTGCTCGAACGCGGAGCAGAACGGACGCTCCGCGAGCTCGAGGTCGCCGTGGACGAGGTGCGCAGCTACGTCGGCCAGGTCACCGGGCGGGTGCGGCTGGGCGCCTGGCAGTCGATGGAGGTCCGCCTCCCCGACTTGTTGGCCGCCTTCAGGAGCGCCTACCCGGCCGTGGACGTCGCGATCAACGAGATCGTCTCCGACGGCATGCTCGAGTCGGTGCGCACCGGCACCCTCGACCTGGCGATGGTCGTCCAGCGGGCCCACGTCAACATGTCCGGGCTCGAGTGCGAAGCCTTCATCACCGAGCCCTACGAGCTCGCCGTCGCCAGCACCCACAGCCTGGCTCAACGCAGGCACGTTCGCCTCAGCGAGCTCGCCGAGGAACCCTTCGTCCTGCACCGACCAGGCTCCGCGGTCCGCGACCAGATCCTCCAAGCCTGCGCCGAGGCCGGGTTCGCGCCCCGCATCGCGCTCGAGACCGGCGAGATGAGCGCTGCGAGAGCCTTCGTCGCCGCCGGCCTCGGAGTGACCATCCTCCCCCGGTCATCCCTCCTCAGCCCGGGGCCCGTGGTGCACCTCGTCCAGCTCAGGCCGACGCTGCACCGCACCTCGATCGTGGTCTGGCCCCGCAAGGGGCACTCGTCGGCGGCGGCCCGCAGCTTCCTGGACTTCACCCTCGCCAACAGACACCTGCTGGCCTGACCTATGACAGCGCGTCCACCGGAACCCGCGTCGTCCTTGCCGCTTGTCCGACGCGCACGAGTCCTCCAGGCTGGCCACATGACCACGGCGCCCGACCCTTCCGTCGTCAGCTCGCCGCCCGCGGCAGTGGGGGGCTCTCGCGTGCAGTGGCACCAGGTCCCCGCCGTCGTTCGCGCCGGCATCGAGGACCAGCTCGGGTCGACCGTGGTCTCGGCGCAGAGCCAGCCGGGCGGGTTCTCGCCAGGCAGCGCTGACCGCGTGGTGCTCGCCGACGGCCGCCGCGCCTTCGTCAAGGCCGTGGGCACGGAGGTGAACCCGGACTCACCACCGATCCACCGCCGCGAGCTCGCAGTGACCGGGGCCCTGCCCGATGCGGGCTTCTCCCCACGCCTGCTCTGCGGGTACGACGACGGCGACTGGGTTGCGCTCGCCTTCGCCGATGTCGATGGCCACTCTCCGCGGATGCCGTGGACGGTCGAGGACCTGACCCGCTGCCTCGCCGCTCTCGGCGAGATGGCCGTGCGGCTCTCGCCATCACCGCTGCCTGACCTGCCGCGCCTCGTCGAAGCCGTGGCCGGAGACTTCAGTCGCTGGGACACACTTGCCGCCGACGTGCCGACCGACCTCGACCGGTGGGCGATCGACCGGCTGCCCGAGCTGGCCGACCTCGGCCGCAACAGCCTCGAGGCGATGGACGGCGTGGCGCTCGTGCACAGCGACGTCCGCGCCGACAACCTGCTGCTCACCGACGACAGGGTCGTCGTGGTGGACTGGCCGTGGGCGTCGCTCGGGGCGCCCTGGGTCGACAGCCTCACCCTGGTGCTCAATGCAGCGGTCTTCGGCGACCACGACCCCGAGGAGCTGCTGAACCGCACCCCGGTGCTGGCCGCCGCCGACCCGGACGCGGTGACGGCGACCGTGGCCGGCCTCGCCGGCTACTTCTCCTGGCAGGGCCGTCAGCCGGCGCGGCCGGAGATGCCGACCATCCGACGGTTCCAGCTCGCCCAGGCCGACGCATGCCTGCGATGGCTGCGAACCCGGCTCGACGGCGCTCCCTGGTAACGCTGGCGGTCCGGCGTCGTCCGGTCAGGTGGAGGTCGGCGTGCGGTCCCAGGGGGTCACCGCGCAGAAGAGGTTGCCCTCGGGGTCGGCGTAGACCCGCCAGCGGCCGGCTGGATCGGCCCACCGCGGCTCGGCGCCGAGCGCAGCCAGGCGGTCGAGGTCCTCAGGCCCGTCGAGGGCCACGTCGAGGTGGACCCGTCCGCCGGGCGGCGCGAGCTCCTCGGCCGGGCTCACCCACACGTGCAAGGAATCGCGGCGCCCGAGCAGGACCGCCTCGGTCGCGCCGAGCGTTCCCTGCTCGATCGCGGCCGCATCGGAGGGGTCGATGGGAAGGTCGAGCAGGTCGGACCAGAAGCGCGCGAGCTCGGCCGGCTGTCGGCCGTGCATGGTGATCGCCTCGAGATGTGGCACAGGGATTTCTCTTCTCACTCAGTGGATCTGCGTGATGGTAAGGCGCTTCCTAGCCGTTACCGGCGTCGGCCCTGGACTGCCGGTTTCGGGGACGCCGACGTCGGACCGCCGTGCCGGAGTCGGGCGGATCGAACTCGATCCCGCTGCGACCGGTCTGTGGGGTGGATGCCGTCACATGGAGCGATCGTGACGCCGAGCTCCCCCGGCGCAATCCCCCGCATCCGTGCGTCGACGTCGACCTCCGCGACGGGCCCACGTGGTGTCCAAGAGACGACCCACGGTGTGTCCTGCGCCGAAGACCGGCCCCAGGCAAACGACCCCCCGACTCCGCGTCAGGGGCCGTGCGTGTCCTGCGCGCCTGTAGGTGTGATCCTTCAGGACATCCCGGACTGATCTCTCAAGACATCCCGGACACCGGGGTCCGGCGTGGTGACCCGGGCACGACTGCACCCGCCGCCACCGTCCGGGCATGTCGAAGGCACGGCTGGTCATCACCGCGATC